>JADGEO010000033.1 GCA_016744335.1 Anaerolineales bacterium | reverse complement strand
GGAGAGGGTTTTCTTCTCCTTAAAGCGGACATTTCTACTTGAAGCAAGTAGCGGACATTTTAACTTAACGTTGACAGCAGTATTTAGTAAATCGGTGAAACAGAAAGCTAGGAAAATGGTCATTCATCCAATAATTTTGGCTGAGAGCAAAATCGTAAGGGAGCCAATATACCAATGAATAAGAAAGGGGTAGATGAAAGATTTGCTCCGCCAAGCAATCCAACCAAAAGCAAAGCCGCCAAAAATAGTAGTGAGCGTTTCTATTTCTGGTTTGCCAATATGTGCTAATGCGAAAGGAACAGCCTGAAGCCAGAGCGCGTCATCGCCAAACTTGCGAGCATAGCCAAAAAGCAGAAAACCGCGGAAGAAAAATTCCCAGCCGAGAAGATCAAAAAAAGTATTCCATGGAAGACCTGAAACGCGATTTTCATAATAGGCTTGCATCCCAAAATCGGCACCAACTAGCCACCAAAGAATGGGCGTCATCAGCAAAATAGCAAATACGGTAAGCGTTAGCCCCGCGCGCCAATCTCCCAATTGGAAACCGTACGCATCAGGGCTTTCTCGAAATATAAAAATGATGATAAAAAAGGGAATGATAAGATAGAGAATTGTACGGTCGAGCAGTTTAGAGGCAGTAAAGCTACGGTAATGATCTAAAATCAGTAAAGTGGTGCTGACAATGGTGAGGGTGGCTATACGCCAATCGAAGTTGGTTTTTTGAAAGAGAGACATGCTATATACAATACTCTTATTTGGGAGCTTGGTCAACTGAAATAAAAAGAGATACTTTGGGATTTTGGGATAGCACAAAAATTTCATCCTTGAAGTGGTTTGAGCATAAATAAACTAGACAATCACTCCCACATGGACGTAAACGTCCATGCTCAAGGCTGAAGCAGACTCTTCTCAGCCGACTTTAGTCGGGTCTAGCCCATTAGCACGGGCGTTAACACCCGTGCGGCATTGGATTTATCCTAAAAACAAAAACAACCCTAAATTCCGTTAGAATTAGGAAAAAAGCAAAAAAAAGAAAAAATGTGGATAATTTCCAATTTTCAGGAAAGCCACCCTACAAAACCTGAAAGTGCCTAAAAACAAAACCACTTTTCTCAAGACAATTTAAGCTAATTCTGCTAAAATTAGGAATGAACATTAAATAACCTATACATTTGAAACATACTTCACTCAAATTTCGCCTCATTAATAAATAACCTATTTCACCCTAAGTCCTTAACCTATGAAACTATTTAACGCCTCACAACGCACGCTCAAAATTTTGGCCATGACCATCTGGCTTATCGGTGTAGCTATACTTATTCGCAAAAGCGGTGCTTTGTTTACCGAAGCTTATGCACTTAATCCCTCATTCTGGGTTTTCTTAGCTATTGCTCTTGGTCTATTTATTGGTGGGATAAAAACCAAATATCTCTTTAATAAAAGCTGTAAAAAGAATATCGCACGCATTAACGCATTAAAAACGCCCAAACTTTGGCAATTTTATCGCCCAAAATTTCTTCTCTTTTTAATCATTGTGATGATTTTTGGTGCCACCATGTCACAGATGGCGCACGGAAACTTTGTCTTTTTGCTCATTGTAGCGATATTCGATTTAAGCATCGCCACCGCCCTGCTGTCTAGTAGCATTATATGTTGGCGAAACAAAACCTTTTCAGCATAAACCATTTTCCGCTTTTTACGGCCGGGACACCACATTAATGCAAAAAAGCAAGATAAATCTTGCGCTACAAAGACGGAGAAAGATTTTATGTTTAGAAAGAAAATCCTTTTCACCCTCATATTCATCCTTCTCTCCGCTTGTGCAAATACGTCAGAAATTGAAAGTACATCTGCTCCCACAAAAACGATTTCTCCCACAAAAAACTATACAGCAACAGCCACAATAACACCCACTGCTACCCACACCCCCACGCCCCAGCCTCACCTTAAACAGCAAACTTACGGCATAGAACTCGAAGATTTCCCCGCCAACTATAATCCACTCACGGGAGAGGAAGTCTCCGACCCAAGCCTGCTCGAACTCCCTGCGGTGCTGGTTTCGATTAGCAATATCCCCGAAACGGCACGTCCGCAGGCGGGCGTTAGTTTTGCTTCATGGATTTTTGAATACTATATAGGCAGTGCCGCCACTCGCTTTTTGGGCATTTTTTATGGAGAATATCCACGTGAAATCCCTAATATAGAAGGCAATTGCACGGTCAATACAGAGTCTTTCACCCCCGCAGAAAACTGGCTCGGTGGGCGCACATGGCTAGATGAAGATAAAAATGGCATCCAAAATGACTGGGAGGCGGGCATTGGCGGCACCTGCGTTTACCTTTATCAAAATAACCAGAAAATTCTCAGCAGTAGCACCAACTCAAATGGCTATTACGCCTTCAATCTCCCAGACCCCGCCGCAGATTATTTCGTAGCATTCGATATCCCCAATTATTATGAAATCACACTTCAAAATATAGGATATGAAGAATTGGATAGTGATGTAGATATAGACTCTGCACAAACGCGTATTCTTGACATTTCAACCACCGAAACACGCGTGGATTTAGGCTTGCTACTCCTCCCCCAAGCAGTAGACATGACCCCAACCCCGCCCATTACTGCCACCTACATCCCCGAAGGCGCGTATGTGGGTCCCATCCGCTCAGGGAGATTGACCTATGACCATATCAATAAGATGTTCCCGCAAAGTTGTCTCATTTTTGCCAGTGCGGCACCCGATATTTTAGCCCAACTTAACCCTTGCAAAATCATATACGGCGTAGACCAAACTACAGAAAACAGCGCACTCCTGACAGTAGATGAGATGTATCAGCTTGCCGCAGAAAATGGCACAATGCCCAACTATAGCGGACACTTTTTTAACAGCGCCCAAGCCCAAAACACGCGCGAAGCGGCGCACTTTATCCACATCGTCTATCATGAATTCATCCAATCTGCTTGGAAATACGACCCGATTTCACAATCCTATTTGCGCTACACAGACAATGCCGATGGAAAAGGAGCTTTACACCCCGCCACCGACAGGTTGACGGGCAGACAACAAGCTTTTGAAAATGTGGTTTTGCTAGAAGCCACGCACGATATTTTTAGACCCAACCAATTAGATATTGACCTTCGCCCAGGCAGAGCGGGCTTTGCCTACCTGTTTAGAGATGGGGAAATGCAGAGAATTCGCTGGTCTACGGGCAATAGAGCGTGGGAAAAAGAAAACGGAAAACTACGCCCTATCCATTTTGTAGACGCAAAGGGAGAGCCAATAGCCCTACACCCCGGAAAAACGTGGATTCACTTAATCCCGCCCAATTCTTTGGTAGAAAAACGTGCTGAGGGAGAATGGAGAATGAAATTTGCCCAGCCCTAATAAAAAAACCGCAAGCATTTTGTGATTTCATGGCTATGAAAACCATTTATGATGGTAATATCTATAAAACTTAAACTCGCCAGAAAAAGCACCCATGACCTCAAAACATTATTCCCCACTAAAAATTTCACTTGCTATAATGCCACTGGCGCTTGGTATTGCGCTGGCATTAGAATGGTTTTTTACTGGAATAATCACAAAAACAACAGCGGCTATTACATTGCCTATCACTTTTTTACTGGGGTATTTTATTACAAATTCAAATCAAAAACACCAAGACGAACTCAATAATAAAAACAAAGAACTTCAAAAAGTAAGCAAAGAATTAGAAAAAATAAACACCACCATCACAAATCAAAACTCAGAACTAGATGCCTTTGCACAAACCATTGCCCATGAGCTAAAAACGCCACTAGGCGTTATTGTGGGCTATAGTCACCTACTCGACAAAGCAGAGATTTATGAAAATAATGAACGCGTTCAACAAGTGGGTAAAGAAATCACAAAAACCAGTCTAAAAATGAATACCATCGTTCAAGAAATGCTCCTCATGGCAAAACTGCGCGAGATAGATGAGATAAAAATTGAACGCCTAGATATGAATAAAATCGTAGCCGAGAGCCTAGAAAACCTAAGTAGCCTTATTTTTGAAAAACAAGCAGAAATTACCACCCCAGAAATCTGGTTTCCCGTTAATGGCTACGCCCCGTGGATCGAAAAAGTTTGGGACAATTACCTAAGCAACGCCATCAAATATGGTGGAGAAAAGCCTAAAATTGAAGTAGGTACAGAAAAAGAAGAAAACGGAAAAGTTCGCTTTTGGGTAAAAGATTATGGCCGCGGCATGACACCTAGACAACAAGAACGAGCGTTCAGGCAATTTACCCGTTTTAACCCTGCTGAAATTCAGGGGCACGGGCTAGGGCTGTCTATCACACATCGCATTGTTGAGAAGCTGGGTGGAGAAGTAGGCGTAAAAAGTAAAGTTAAGGCTGGCAGTACCTTTTATTTCACATTACCAAGTACGGGATAAGGGGACTTTTCCTCTAGGACAACGCTTCGGCACAATAGTGACTATGCGCAAACAACTTCTTGGGATGCGTGGAGCGGCTATACGGCTCAGTACATGTTTTAGGCTTGCCTGCTCTTAATAAACTTTTCCTTTGAAGAAAACCCGATTGCTCCCCCACATTCCCCCAAACATGACTTTTTGATTTAGAAAAAGGGTTATTGGTATTTGCACTTCCCCCAAAAATCTCTTAAACTATTATTTAGAATTGTCATAAGGAGACCCCAAATGAGTAAAAAACAAGAAGTTGTAATCTTAAGTGCTGTCCGTACACCAATTGCGCGTTTTCAAGGTGCATTAAAAGGGATAGATGCCCCCAAACTCGGCGCAATCGCGATAAAAGCCGCTGTTGAACGCGCTGGTATCCCTGATTTAGCCGATATAGAAGAAGTTTTTATGGGCAATGTTGTGCCCGCGGGCACAGGACAAGCCCCCGCGCGGCAAGCGAGTATTTTTGCAGGTTTGCCAAATACCGTTGGGGCAACCACCGTGAATAAAGTTTGTGGCTCTGGCTTAAAAGCGATTATGTTTGGCGTGCAGGGCATCAAGGCTGGCGATGGTGAGCTATATGTCGGCGGCGGGATGGAGTCTATGACACGCGCACCTTTTTTGGTAGGGGGCAGAACGGGAGAACTACGCTACGGGCACGCCAACTTAAAAGACTCCTTGCTTCACGATGGTCTTTGGGATCCCTTTGAAGATTGGCCCATGGGCAAGGCGGCAGATTTCATTGCCGATGAATATGATATTTCTCGCGAAGAAATGGATGAGTTCTCAGCAAAGAGCCAAGAAAAAGCAATTGCCGCGATAGAAGCGGGCAAATTTAAAGATGAGATTATCCCGGTTGAAGTGCCGGGCAGAAAAGGAAAAGTGACTATTTTCGATACAGATGAAGGTCCCCGTGCAGGCACAACGGCAGAGGGATTGGCAAACTTGCGCCCTGTTTTCAATAAAGACGGCAAGACAACCGCAGGGAACGCCTCTACATTAAACGATGGCGCGGCGGCAGTGGTTGTGTCCAGCCGAGAATATGCTGAAGAAAATGCACTCAAGCCCCTGGCACGCGTGGTTGCTTACGGTCATGCCGCGGTGGAGCCGAAATATCTATTCGCCGCACCAGCTAAAGCGATGCCTAAAATCCTATCCAAAGCAGGCTGGACTTTTCATGATGTTGACTTAATCGAACTAAATGAAGCCTTTTCAGCGCAATGTTTGGCAAATGGGAAAGAACTCGCCGAGCAAGGTTGGGATTGGGATAAAGTGAACGTAAACGGCGGCGGGATTGCCTTGGGGCATCCGATTGGAATGTCTGGGGCACGCGTGATTGCTACCTTAATTTACGCGCTCAAAGATCGCGGTCTAAAACGCGGTTTGGCGGCACTCTGCTTGGGTGGCGGTGAAGCTGTTGCGATGGCGATTGAATTAGAAAGTTGAAAAGTAAAAGGAGAATTATGACTATCAAAAATATCTTTATTGTTGGGGCTGGCACAATGGGAAACGGAATTGCCCAAACTGCCGCGGTTTCTGGCTACAAAGTTACCTGCATGGACGTTGACCCTGGCGCACTTGAAAAAGCAGAGGCGGTAATTGGAAAATCTACTACGAAATTACTCTCAAAAGGGCGCATTAGCGAGGCGCAAAAATCCGCCGCTGACGCAATTAAATTTGTAGAAAATATGGATACCATCGCCGAATCCGATTTAGTGATAGAAGCGGCAACAGAAAACCCCGAATTAAAATTCAAAATTTTTAAAGAAATGGATGAAAAAGCACGCGAAGGCGCGATTTTGGCAACCAATACCTCATCCATTAGCATCACAAAAATTGCGGCAGTCACTGCCCGCCCCGAAAAAGTGATCGGGATGCACTTCATGAATCCCGTACCCTTGATGAAATTGGTCGAAGTCATTCGTGGCATTGCCACGACCGATGAAGTCACCGAAGAAATCGTAACTGTTTGTGAAGTGATGGGAAAAACACCCGTTGAAGCCAATGATTCACCAGGCTTTATCTCTAATCGTCTTTTATGCCCAATGATTAACGAAGCCGTTTTTGCCTTACAGGAAGACGTAGGCACCCCCGAAGCCATTGACCAAGTGATGAAACTCGGCATGAATCACCCCATGGGTCCGCTTTTTCTGGCAGATTTAATCGGCTTAGACGTAGTTCTCTTCGTAATGGAAGTTTTGCAACGCGATCTCGGCGAAGATAAATATCGCCCCGCTTATTTATTGCGCAAAATGGTCGATGCAGGCTATTTGGGCAGAAAAGCGGGCAGAGGCTTTTACAAGTATTAGATTACCTAATACTCTGATCCTTTTCTCACGCAAAGACGCAAAGAAACTAAGAAAAACTTAAAACTTTGCGTCTTTACGACTCTGTGAGTAAAGCACCCCCTAAATAACAACAAGGAATCATAAAAAAATGGACATCAATCGAATAATTATCATCATCTTAGACAGTGCCGGCATAGGCGCAACACCTGATGCGGCTGATTTTGGCGATGTAGGTAGCCACACTTTGGGAAATATCGCCCAAGCTGTGGGCGGGCTAAAAGTGCCCAATATGGAAGCGATGGGATTGGGCAATATCGCCATTTTAGAAGGCGTGAAACCCCAAATAACCCCCACCGCGGCTTTCGGAAAAATGGATGAAGTCTCGGCAGGCAAAGATACCACTGCGGGACACTGGGAGTTAGCCGGGATTCACATCACCCAGCCATTTCCTATGTACCCAGATGGCTTCCCACCTGAAGTGATGGATGCATTCGTGACCCAAACTGGGCGCGGCTTCCTCGGCAATTATCCCTCCTCTGGCACCGTTATCCTTGATAAATTAGGGGCGGAGCATCTTGAGACAGGCAAACTGATTGTTTACACATCTGGCGATAGCGTATTTCAGATTGCGGCGCATGAAGAAATTATCCCCATTGAAGATTTGTACAAATACTGCAAAATTGCCCGTGAAATTTTGCGCGGTGAACATGAAGTGAGCCGCGTAATCGCCCGCCCCTTCATCGGCGAACCAGGGAACTTCACCCGCACCGCCAACAGGCACGATTATTCGGTCGTTCCCCCAGAAGAGACTGTACTGGACAACCTAAAAGATGCAGAGTTGATGGTTTTCGCTATAGGGAAAATTAACGATATTTATGTGGGGCACGGCATCACAGAAGCCGTATCGACAAAGAGCAATAAAGACGGGATTGAGAAAACAATTGAAGCCATCCGCACGCATACTGACAAAGGCTTAATTTTCACCAACCTAGTTGATTTTGATGCAAAATTCGGTCATCGCAATAACCCCCAAGGCTATGCAGATGCGTTAAGTGAATTTGACCAATACCTGCCCGAAATTATGGACGCTCTCGCTGACAATGATATTCTCGTTCTCACCGCCGACCACGGCAACGACCCCACTTATCCTGGCACCGATCATACGCGAGAGTATGTACCGATTTTGGTTGCGGGTTCTGCTGTACAGGCGGTCAATCTTGGCGTGCGCTCCACTTTCGCCGACCTTGCGGCAACCATTGCGGATATTTTTAATGTGAAGGTGCCAACGGAGGGAGAGTCGTTTAGAGGAGAGATTTTTAGCAAGTAATTCAACAACCTTCCAAGTTAAAACTAAAAAAGAAAAAGAGACACTTTCAACTGAAAGCGTCTCTTTTTTCTTTTCCTAATTCCTGCCCCTGATTCCTAATTTACTGATCCCTAATCAACTGTTTTTCTACTTTCTCTACCCATTCTTTAGTCAACTCGTTCATAAAGAACTTTCCCTTTTTCGCTTATGTCAATCAAAAACCAATCACCAAGTTTTTTTCGCTTTTCAAGCGTTTCCTTAGAACGAACAATAATATCTACACCAAATCGAAGCTCTGGGAGCGATTTTGAAATTTCAATAGCGGTTTCTAATTCCCCTTTTGGCGCGTCCATCACAACTAAAAAGTCAACATCGCTCCATGCAGAGGGGTTTCCATAAGCGTGCGAGCCAAAGAGAATAATCTCATCAGGATTAAATCGCGTAGCAATATGCTTCGCTAAAGCACGAATTGTTTTTTGAGGTATATGTGTCCGCACAGAAATTGCCGGAACTTGATAGACTGCTGGAGTAACCATAATTAGATTATACAGTATTTTTCAGCGCAAGATTGAAAATTAAGAAAAAAGAGACGCTCTCAACTGAAAGCGTCTCTTTTCATTTCCTAATTCCAGATTTACTGGTTTACTAATCTACTGAACCCCACTAATCAACATCAACAACCTCAATCTCAGGGAAAAACTGATGAATAGTCCCCGCCACCCAACCTTGTAAAGTAGAAGGCAAAAGAGGGCACCCCAAACAAGCCCCCCCAACACGCACCTTAAGAATATCTCCTTCTAAGGAAATAAACTCAACCGACCCACCATGATATTGCTCAATATATGCGCTAACTTGCTCAAGCAACGCCTTAATTCGTTCTTCTTTTGAATGAACGGGATGATTATGTTCTGAAGTCATAGTTATGTTCCTTAAATGAAAATCTATCTACTCTCAATTATTTAGTTTTCAGCCCTTATGCCTGTGGCAAATGAGCCAACACCCCTTGCTCTAAAATATCACGCACCTGCGAATGAGCATTCTTCCATCGAGAAGATACAGACTCAGCCAACCTATCTAGCAAAATCTCTCCGGCTTGTGGATGTTGAACACAAAGTTCCCTTAAATCATCGCCCTGAATACGAACAGCCTCACACTCAGCCTTGCAAGCCGCTCCTGAAGTATAAAGCCTATTCCCGGCAATAGCAGACCATCCAAAAATTCCGCCCGCCCTCACACTTGTAATAGCAATTTCTGGCGCGTCATAAGGCTTATAAAGAATATCTACATACCCTTTATGAACAAGATAAAGATAAATAGCAGGATCACCTTGCTTAAAAATAACGCCCTCATGGCAAGTGCATAGCTCAAATAAAGGCTTAATTATTTCAAGTATATCTTCACTCAAATCGTTGAAGAGGGGGAATTCTTTAAATATGCTACCCATAATATACTGATATTATCGCTTAGCAGAAAACTTCGCTAGTGGCAAATTTCCCAAAGACTTTGACATTAATCATTAGGAATATGTGACGATGTAATCTTTATAGGACGATTGCTTCGCGCCGAAACGCGCGCAACCTCAACTTGCTTGCCCTTTATCAACATTAGACTTTATCAGAAACAAAATTTCAGTCAGAAGAACCCGTTCCCTTCAAGGGAACGGGTTCTTCTAACCAAATGCCAATTTACAATCAATACCTCAACCCGATATTGAGCTATAGGAATAAAGTCAAAAGATTTTACCTCCTGCCTCGGCAGAAAAATGACTACACCTCATACAAAGCTAAACGAAGGCAAGCAAACCAAAAGCACGTATGCTGAGCTTGTCGAAGCACGTATGCTGAGCTTGTCGAAGCACGTCCCTATCCCGCTCCCACAAAAAACCTACCGAACGGTTGGTAGTTTTCGTTTTTTAAGATATAATGAAACTTAAGGTTGAAGGTCTCTAATTTCTGCTAGATTGCCAACCTTAAACTTTCAAACCTTAAACTTCCAAATCCAAAGGAGGAACACCTTGAAAATCGTAGTCTGTATTAAAGAAGTTCCTGATTCTGCCGCAACGCTAGTTGCAGAAGACGGACAAGCCAACTGGGGCGATGCACCGATGGTCATCAACCCCTGGGATGAATACGCGGTAGAAGCCGCCCTCAATATGGGTGGTGATGTAACAGCCATTAGCATGGGCGGCGATAAAACCGCACTAAAACACGCCCTTGCAATGGGATGCAAAGAAGCCATTTTAGTTTCTGACGATGCCCTTACCAATATCGATACACAAGGAACAGCCAAAGTTCTCGCCGCCGCAATTGCAAAAGTGGGCGATGTGAGCATGGCGTTTTTTGGTAAACAAGCCATCGATGGTGACGCAGGCATCACGCCAGCCCAAACCGCGCGCGTTCTCGGTTGGTCTGCATTAACGCTTGCCGCCTCTGTTGAAGTAGATGGCAACAGCGTCACCGTAGACCGCATTATCGAAGAGGGCAAGCAAACTGTAACAGCCGACCTTCCCGCAGTTTTTAGCCTAGTCAAAGATTACGGCGAGCCACGCTATCCATCTTTTATGGGCATCCGCAAAGCCTCCCGTGCTACTGTCCCCGAATGGGATTTAGCAGAACTCGGCATTGAAGCCCCAGCATTGGCAGTTGAATGGCTAGCTATCGAAAATCCCCCCACCCGTGAAGTTAGTATTGAAATGATCGAAGGTGGTAGCGCCACAGAAATAGCTGAAAACCTCGCAACCAAAATCATGGAGGAGAAAATCTTATGAAAACTTGGGTATATATTGACCACTTCAAAGGTAAAGCCCTCCCTGCATCTTGGGAAGCCATCAGTGCGGCAAAAACACTTGGTAGCGAAGTTACCGCAGTTGTGCTTGGCGCAAATGTAGAAGAACTGGCAAACACAGCGTTTGGATATGGCGCAGACGAAGTCCTTCTGGGCGATGATTCTGCCCTCGAAGATTTCCGCGTAGAAAACTATGCTACTGCTCTATCCGCGCTCGCCGCGGACGTGGATTTGGGCTTGCTACTCTTCCCCACAACATCTCGCGGGCGTGAACTTGCGGGTATGACCGCCATAGATTTGAATAGCGGCGTTCTCGTAGATGTCGTTGCCTTAGCACTCGAAGACGAAAAAGTAGTTGCCACCCGTCCCGTTTATGCAGGCAAATTATTAGAAAAAACAGCCTGTGTTTCTACTCCCCAAATTATTACCTTACGTGGACGCGCTTATAGCGCACCCGAATTTAATTCTGCCAAAACTGGCACCCCCACCAAAGTAGATGTCACTGTCGGTGAAGAAAAATCGACTGTGACGGGTTATGCAGAAAGTGGTGGCGGTGTGAGCCTTACCGATGCTGGTGTTATTGTCTCTGGCGGACGTGGGACTTCCAACAATCCTAACCTAGAGCCTCCCGCTGGTTTAGGCGATGACGAAGCCGAAATTTGGCGTGCCCAACAAGGCTTTGCCCTCATCGGTGATTTGGCAAAAACCCTTGGTGCCGCAGTCGGTGCCTCCCGTGCCGCAGTGGATGCAAATTACGTCCCCTACGCCAATCAGGTTGGGCAAACGGGTAAAGTCGTTAGCCCCGATTTATATATCGCCAATGGTATCTCTGGCGCAATTCAACATTTGGCTGGCATGAGAAACTCTAAAGTGATTGTAGCCATCAACAAAGACCCCGATGCCCCCATCTTCAAAAAAGCCCGCTACGGTGTAGTTGGCGATTTACATGAAATTGTCCCCGCATTGAATGAAGCGATGAAGGCGAAGTTAGGGTAGATGTTTGCAGTATTCAGGGGGCAGTGTTCAATAAAAGAAAAAACTTGGCAGGTATTTAAGACCTGTCAGGTTTTTTGGGTTAAGACCCATTATCAGTTTTTCGAACTAAGGTGAACGGGAACAACGGAAGCCTATATAGCTATGGCTAGTTGTAAGATAGTCTCGATAGCGACTAGCAGAGCGAAGATCGTACTTGTCACTACTCCATGCACCACCACGCATCACTCTAAAATCACCTATTTTAGGTCCTTGTGGGTTTTCTTTTGGTGCATTTGCATAATAATTTTCATCGTACCAATCTGCGACCCATTCCCAAACATTGCCAGACATATCATAGAGCCCATAACTATTTGGGGGATAAGTTTCTATTCGCTCTGTGCCAGTATGATTGCACTGTGCGTTATCATCGTATTTTGCACCGTAATTTCTTCTCTCTTTGCAAATCGGATCGTTATTACCCCAAGGATACTTTTTCTCTTCCAATCCACCGCGTGCCGCTTTTTCCCACTCGGCTTCGGTTGGTAGTCGGCGGCCAGCCCACGAGCAGTAATTATTTGCATCATCCCAAGAAACATAGATTACGGGGTAATTACTAAAATCAACATTGCCATAATAATTTTCATGTAAATAGGATTTTGTGAACTTTGGGGAATCACACTTGCCTGCCTCTACGCATAGGGCATACTTGGCGTTAGTTACTTCAGTTTGATCTATCCAATAGGAATCTAAATATACAGAGTGAGCAGGAAACTCATCATCTGGTCCATTCTGACTTCCCATCTTAAACTCTCCTGCAGGGATGTAGTTTAGGATCATGCCATCTATGGATGAAGTCATCATATTATCTTCTGTATCGGGGATATCAGTTGCTGGTGTAACAGGAACTTCTTCAGGTGTTTTTGTTAAGTTTTCACTTTCTGGGGCAAGAGTTATGGATGTTTCAATTGTTTCGTGGGTAGGTGTAGAAAAATCAGAAGTGGGAGTATTCGGAAATATGTATCTTGCACCGAAAATAAGACAAGCAAAAACAATGATACCCAAGCTAATGAGTACGGCTTTGCCATGAAAGAGTTGTGTAATACCTTTCATTTTTTTATGTTTTAGTGCTTTTTTTATCTCTTGAGATTGGAGTATGTTCGAGTTCTCAGCTGCCTCTAATGCGTTCTCCAAAGCAGAAATTAAGCGACGTGCATCTGAATTAAAAGTGTCATGCTTAACTTGCACAGCATTGCGTCGCGATAAAATCTTCAAATTCTCTGGTAATTCGGTAGAACTTGGCATTTTCACCCCATTAACAAGTACAGGGATAACACGAATATTACGGTTAAGTGCTGCGACAATCTCAATTCGTACAAAATCTTTTGAATTATCTAAGCGTCGCCCTCCATCAGTATCTTTAGCTATAAGCCATTGTTTGCCAATTAATGCTACAAGCACATCACAAGACTGTACAGATTCTTCTAAAACCTTTACGAAATCTACTCCCGCATCGATTGTATCAACATCCATAAATACCGCTTCGTCACCAAAACGTGCAATAAGGCGATCATAGATACGCCCAGCCGCAAAGCTAGTGTCTGCCCTTCGATAGCTAATGAAAATACGTCCTTTCTGTGGTGTGGTCATGATGAATGCCCTCTAGTAAGTTTGGGTAAGTTGAATACGTAAATTATACTTCGAAATTTCAGATATTTTTATATGTTTTTCTTCGCAGATTACAGCAAAACAAGTCATAAAAATAAGTAAAGGCAACAAGTGCTTTGAAAACACTTGTTCTTTTTTGCTAAAACACTTCATGTTCTTTTAGTGTTCTCTCCAACTCCTCAGGTGATTTAAAGTGAATCGCCCTCATCCCTAAATCCCTCGCCGCCTCAACATTCACTAAAGAGTCATCAATAAAAATACACTCATCTGCGCTGTATGCAATCTTGCTCAAGAGCAAATGATAAATTGCGGGGTCTGGCTTGATTAAGCCAACTTTCCCCGACAAAATAACTTCATCAAATTCTTTTATAAAGGGATAATCTTTGATGACGGCATAGGTTTCTAACGACCAATTGCTCAATCCGTAAAGCGGATACCCCATCGCCTTCAACTCGTAGAGGATTTTTACCGTTCCTGCAATTTCTCCCGCGATAGATTTTTCCCATTTATCAGCATAGGCTTGTATAAGCTCTGCACGGTGGGGAAATTTTGCTGAAAGTTCTGCAACTCCTTCAGCAAAAGAACGCCCTTGGTCTTGCTTTGCATTCCACGCGTAGAAATCAATTTCTTCGAGAAATTCATCTATGGCTTGCGGCTGGTTAGGAAAATAGGATTGATATAAATTATGCGGGTTCCAATCTAAGAGAACGCCGCCAAAATCGAATACGATTGCTTTGATGGTAGAGGTCATAATAAGTTTTTTGTTTTTTCCAAATTAGTACTTGCAAAAAAAGAAGAATTGTGTCAAAATAGGGGTGTCCGCAGTTGGATGCCCCCCTCATCCAACTGTGGACATTTTATTTAAATTTGGGCAGGAAGTATTTCACCTTTTTTAGCACAGCGTTTAGGGTAAAGAGATGTTGGTAATCAGCACGCCTCTTTGGGATATGTGCGTTACGGGGTTTTTCATCCATCTTAAATAATATGCTCGATCACATAATCCCGTTTTATGCACGTATAAATATCAAGATAGAAATATAATGTGCCGCCGCGGCAAGAATGACAAAAATATGCCAAACTTCATGAAAACCAAAAACGCCTGGCTTAAAATCCATTTTTTTTGTGATATATACGACCGCACCTAATGTATAAATAATGCCGCCGATAACTAACCACATTATCACACCAGCAGAAAGTGTATTTGCCATTTCACCAGCCGCCGCTACAATTAGCCACCCCATAATTAAATAAACACCTGCATTAACCCAACGCGGCACGCGGACGATGAAAACCTTAATCCCCACCCCAATAAGAGCCAAGCTCCAGATAATCGAAAGTAGCCCCCATTGCCAAAATCCGCTAAAGGCATTAACACAAAAGGGCGTATAGGTGCCCGCAATGAGCAAATAAATTGCCGCATGGTCTATTTTTCGTAAAATCTCAATCACTTTAGGGGATGAAATTGTCATGTGATAGACTGCGCTGGCAGTAAACATGGCGATTAAGGTGATCCCGTAAATAGTGGATGAAATTAGTTTGGCAGTATCTCCCCAGCTAATAGATATTAAAGCAATTAAACCAAAAAATGAGAGAATCGCGGCACCGAGATGGCTAAGCCCGCTAATAGGATCACGTAATTTGTCGTTGAGCATTTTTTACTCCCTAGTAAAGGCTATAAAAAAAGGGTTTGACTAAAAGTCAAACCCTTTTTCTGTGAACAAATCAGATCGCTGAGTAAACATTCATTTATCACTTCCCGAAAACAATGCCCTTTTTACTTAAAAATAAAAAGGTGAACGAGAAAATAGTTTTGAATGCGTCCTTAGGCTTCTGCTTCCTCATCGAGAACTTCAGCTTTTTCTTCTGCATCTTCTAAAGTGTCTTCGAGAACTCCATTTTCAACTTCAGCTTTACGTAGTTTCTGTTGTAATTCAGCTACACGAGTTTTTGCTTCTTCTGCGGCGGCTTCGGCTCGAGCAAGAGCTTCTTCACCAGTTTGAGTGGCTTGGTCTTTCAACTCAATACCGCGTTCTGCGAGTAAAGTACGGGTTTCTTCACCAGATTGTGGGGCAAAGAGCAATGCCGAGATTGCGCCAGTGAGGCCACCGACTATAAAACCAACTAGAAATGCACCAAATTCATCACGTTCAGACATAATATTCTCCTTTTGAATAATATAGCTTCTTTTTAAATACGTTTTATTTCTTATTACCTTTAATACCAAAAACTTTGAGTACCTGCAATAATCCTGCTAAGTTGGCATTTAATTTTATAACAGGCTCTGCTACGCTTTCGCTAAGAAAAGCTGATGTTCCACGCAAAGTATGTACAGTCTCGTTCGTTGCATCCAAAATTGGCTTGATTTCGTTTTGAAGCAAGTTAATAAGCGTGGATGTTTGTATAATCAAAATGACGAGAGCTACACCAATCACAAGAGATTCAAATGCCATAAAGATAATAAAAATATCTCGAATCTTATCTGTGGGGGTATTGGGTTGAAGCAAGCCGACCACAGCAATAATGATGCCACATAAAATGATGAGAAAGAAAATAATTGCAATAATCATTATCTTGCGCTGTTGCGCTTCATCAGCATTATTTTTAATAGCTTCGCTTTCTACAGGAGTTTCCATTCTTTCTTCAGTCATGCGCGTATTATAGCATAATAATTTAGATTCTTCTTTGCTTCTTGACTACGAATTCTGATTCTGGTATCCTTTGTCTACCGAACGGTCGGTAGGTTTTGGAGACTGTACCCCATGATGACAAAAAAAGAAATACTCAATGCCGCTGCTGAAATTTTTCGTATAAAAGGCTATCATGCTACCTCTATGAACGATATTGCAGAGGCTGTTAACTTGCAAAAAGCCAGTCTCTATCACCATGTTTCTAGCAAACAAGATATTCTCTTAGAGCTTTTAGACCAAGCCCTAGAACTGCTAACAGGCGAAATTATTGGTATAGCACAAGACGAAAATCTGCCGACCAACACAAAACTGCGCCAAATGATATATGCCTACCTCAACGCCCTCATTAACCACGTTGATTTATCTTCTGTACTCCTCATGGAGCATCGCTCCCTTGACCCCGAACGCCACACCCGCCACGTCCCCAACCGAGATCGCTTTGAAGCCCTTTGGCGCGAAGCCATCGAAGAAGGGATGCAAACGGGCGTTTTTTGTTGCGTAGATACAGACCTTGCCTCCCGAAACTTACTCGGTGCAATGAACTGGATAATCACTTGGTACAACCCCAAAGGCACGCTCTCTGTCAATGACATCGCCGACCAAACAGCATCCCTTTTCTTGAACGGATTGAAGGGAAAGTAGATGAAATCTATCCCCACCACCAAATCTCCGCATACTTTTGCCGAATTTACTACCCGAAAAGGGGCGCGAATTTTCCGAATCCCTATGCAAGCGTTTCCAGGATTTTGGGCGTATGCTTATCTCGTTTTTGTGAATGATTTAATTGTCTTGATTGACACAGGTTCAGGATTTGGCGATTGTAACGAACAACTTATGGCGGGATTTGAACAGGTACGAACGCGTTTTGGGCTGGGTGCCCATGTGGACGCGTTAGACTACATCCTCATCACCCACGGGCATATCGACCATATCGGCGGATTAGCCTACCTCACAAAAAACACAGACGCAAAAGTCGGCATCCACGAACTAGATTTACGCAATCTGACCAACTACGAAGAGCGCATTCTCGTCTCTGTTCGCCGTTTACGAGAATTTCTTATCGAAGCGGGCGTAGGCGATGAAAAACGCGAAGAAATCATACGCGTTTATGAGATCAACAAAGCCTTATTTTCTTCTGTTCCTGTTGATTTCACTTTTAGCGCGAACGGGATGAAATTAGAAGAAAGGTTTGAATTTCTCCATGTTCCCGGTCATAGCGCAGGTCACGTTATCATTCGGCTAGATGATTATCTCTTTTGCGGTGACCACGTGCTAAATGGCATCTCTCCACATCAGTGGCCCGAAAAATTGACGATGAATATGGGGCTAGGTCATTATCTTGATTCATTAGACAAACTCGATGCTTGGGCTGGCGATAATGTCACTTTAACGCTCTCTGGTCATAACGAGGCGATAGAAGATGTTCACGACAGGATTAAGCAAATTAAACAGATTCACGCCCAACGTCTGGAGCGAACCCTGCAAATCCTGTCTACACCGCGCACGATTGCAGAAGTCTCATCCCAATTATTTGGGAAGGTGGAAGGGTACGACATCCTATTATCGGTAGAAGAAGCAGGGGCGCATGTGGAATATCTTTACCAGCGGGGGCTGTTGGGGATATCTAATATAGAAGAAATTGAGCAAGGCGGCGTGCCTTTGCTTTATGAACGTATTAATGACTCGGTGGCAGAGCAAGTGAGAATTTGCTGCTAAAACCGTAAGGTAAGATTTATCTTACCTTTTGAAAAGAGCGACATAAATGTCGCATCACGAAGGAGGAGCTATGTATTCTTTTGAACCGAACGAAGAACAAAAAATGCTAATTGATGCAGTGAGCCGCTACGCGGAAAATGATTTACGTGAAGCGGCAGAAGAAGCTGAGGAGCACGCGAAGTTTCCTGAAGGTCTTGTTGAAAAAGGCTGGGAAATGGGGGTTTTGCAAGCATCTGTTCCCGAAGCCTATGGTGGATTTGGCGAATACTCTAGTGTGACAGGCGCGTTGGCGGCTGAAGAATTGGCTTATGGCGATTTGCCTGGTGCGCTGGCTGTGATGACCCCCAATCTTTTCGTCTTGCCAATTTTGCTGGCAGGCTCCGAAGAGCAAAAAGAGAAATTTATTCCACCCGTAATTGAGATGGAATGGAAAGCCTATACCGCCGCATTGATTGAGCCGACTTTCAATTTTGACCCCACCGATTTGAAAACCACCGCGGTTGCCGATGGCGATGATTTTGTCATTTCTGGCAAGAAGACTTATGTACCCTACGCCAAAGATGCCGAAATGATGATCGTTTACGCCAATGTAGAAGGCATTACGCAAGGCTTTATCGTCCCTGCTGACGCTGAAGGCTTGACCGTTGGCGAAGAAAATAAGCTAATGAGTATGCACGCTTTACCCCAATATGACGTGGTATTCGATAGCGTACGTGTGCCTGCTGAAAATCGCCTTGAGGGTGATTTTCGAGCCGTTTTAGCCGCAAGCCATGTTGGTTTGGCGGCGTTGGCGATTGGCGTAGCGAAGGCTTCTCTTGATTATGCAATCAATTATGCCAAAGAACGTGAAGTTTTTGGCGTAAAAGTAGCCCAAAAACAAGCTATGGCTTTTATGATGGCAGAAATGGCGATGGAAATCGAATCTTCCCGTATGTTGACGTGGGAAGCGGCGTGGAAATTAGATACTGATAAAGAAGACGCTTATAAATCAGCTTATCTCGCGGCAACTGGCGCAATCGATATGGTGATGATGGTCACCGATCGCGGCGTACAGATTTTAGGTGGCCATGGCTATATTCGTGAACATCCCGTTGAGCGTTGGATGCGTAATGGACGCGGCTTCGCGACCTTTACTGGTTTAGCGATAGTTTGAACCGCCAAGAACGCCAAGAAAAGCAAGGTTTAAATACAAAAAACTTGGCGCACTCTGCGCCTTGGCGGTTCTGCTTATAAGAAGGAGTAAATATGACTATAGAATTTGAAACCCCGAAACCCATCACGCAACAACAATATGTATTGAAAACCGTTGCCGATAATATGATGCGCCCACATTCACGCTATTTCGATGAGAACGAGCATGAAATCCCATGGGATTACATCAAATTTATGCACCAAGCTATGAAAGCCTCTGGTGCTGGCTCTTTAGCCCCCAAAGACAAGAAAAAAGAAGACCCCAACAAACCCAAACGTCCGCCAATTGGATACCAAATGTTGGCGCACATGCTCGAAGTCCTTTCGTGGGGTGATACAGGGATGTATCTCATCACCCCCGGTGGCGGACTTGGTGCCGCGGCAGTTCAATCGGCAGGCACTACAGAGCAAAAGAAGAAATTCTTGGCTCGTTTCATGGGCGAAAAACCAACTTTCGCGGCAATGTGTATGACCGAAGCAGATGCTGGCTCTGATACATCTAAAATCCGTGCGAATGCTGTTTTAGATGAAGAAACCCAAGAATGGGTATTGAACGGCGAGAAAATTTTTGTTACTGCTGGTGACAAAGCCTTAACTGAATACGAAGAAGCAGGGCAGGGCTTTATTGTTGTTTGGGCAACTATTGATCCAGAAGCAGGACGCGCTGGAATGCGCTCTTTTGTTGTTGAAGCGGGCACGCCCGGCGTGAAAGTAATGAAAATGGAGCATAAACTCGGTATTCGTGCTTCGGATACTGTGACTATTGTTTTACAAGATGCTCGTGTACCTTTTGAGAATATCTTGGGCAAACCCACCGTAGAAAAAACAACCAAAGGCTTCAAGGGCGCGATGGCGACCTTCGATGCCACTCGTCCACTCGTTGCCGCGATGGGCATTGGTGTAGCTCGCGCCGCTTTAGAATTCGTCCAAGAAAAACTCGCTGAAGAAGGCGTAGAAATTCGCTATGGAAAACCCCGCAATACGCTTACCTCCATCGAACGTGACGTAATTGATATGGAAGTGATGGTACGCTCCGCTTGGCTCGTAACTCTCAAAGCCGTCTGGATGGCTGACAATCAAAAATCGAATGCTTTAGAAGCTTCAATGAGTAAAGTCAAAGCTGGCGATGTAGGACCCAAAGTGACTCAAAAAGCCATTGAGATTTTAGGACCCATCGGATACTCCCGCGAGTTCCTGCTAGAAAAATGGTTCCGTGATGCAAAAATTACCGACATCTATGAAGGCACCGGGCAAATTAATAGGCTCGTTGTAGCGCGTAACTTGTTGGGTTATCGCGGTAGTCAATTACGCTGATGTTTAACCGCCAAGACGCAGAGAGCGCAGAGTTTAAATTAAAGTCGCCAAGATTCTTTTAAAAACTTGGCGTTTTTAAAAGAATCTTGGCGCACTTGGCGTTCTTCGCGGTTCAGAAATAGGAGACAAATATGAAATACCAAGTAAACAAAGCTGTCGTAGTCGGTGCAGGAACAATGGGCGCGGCATTGGCGGCACATTTTGGAAACGCTGGTATCCCAACCACCTTATTGGATATCGTGCCTTTCAAATTAACTGAAAAAGAAGAGAAAAAGGGTTTGACAAGAGAAGATAAAGCCGTCCGCTATCGCATTGTAAACGATGGACTAACTGCGGCGAAAAAATCTCGCCCAGCATCTTTCTTCTCCAGCGACCAGCACGAATTGGTCACAGTCGGCAATCTCGAAGATGATTTTGATGTCATCGCCGAAGCCGATATTATTGTAGAAGCCATCATCGAAAACCTTGAAATCAAGCAAGATTTAATGACGCGCATTGATGCCGTCCGCAAAGAGACTTGTATCGTAGCAACCAACACTTCTGGTATCCCTGTAAAAGATATTGCTGGTGGCCTTTCTGATGGCTTCAAAGAACACTTTCTTGGGATGCACTTCTTCAACCCACCCCGCTATCTAAAATTGCTCGAAGTTATTCCCACCGATGACACCCTCCCCGCAGTGGTCGATTTTGTGAAGCATTTTGGCTCATATCGTCTTGGCAAGGGCATCGTACTTTGCAAAGATACCCCCAATTTCATCGGCAATCGCCTCGCTTTTGGCACGGGCGCATTTGCCCTCGATTATATTCTCAAAAACGACCTCAGCATCGAAGAAGTCGATATGGTAGCTGGGCAAATTATGGGTCGCCCCAAAACTGGGCTTTTCCGCCTGATTGACCTCGTTGGCATTGATGTTTGGCAACACGTTGGCACAAATCTTGCCCCCCTCATTCAATACGATGAGCACGCTCTCCCTTACCTCGAAGCCGAAGCGCCCAATGCGCTTATCAGCGAGATGGTCAAGCGCAATTGGCTCGGCAATAAAACACGCGGCGGTTTCTACAACGTCAAAAAAGATGCCGATGGCAAGAAAACCTTCCTTCACCTTGATTTTGAAACAATGGAATATGTTGAAGCGAAGAAACCTAAATTCGATTCCGTTGGTGCGGCGAAGAAAGGTAAAGGTCTCAAGGGTAGCCTCGAGGCAATGCTCGCGGGTGATGATAAAGTTGCCAAACTTGTGCAGGCACTCCTTTATCAGGGTTCTCAATACGCCTCTGTCCTCATTCCCGAAGTTTCCGACACGATGAAGCCCATAGACGATGCCATGCGCTGGGGTTTCGGTCATAAAAAAGGTCCCTTCGAGATATGGGATATGCTCGGGGTCGAGTCGCTTGTTGAGCAGATGACTGCCGCGGGCTTCGCACCCGCCGATTGGGTACTGACCATGTTGAAACAAGGACGTGACTCCTTCTATCAATATGAAGATGGAAAAATCGTGGGCGTTTACGACATCTCCAAAGGCGACTACATCCGCATCGAACGTGATTTGAACTTGATTGCCCTCAATGAGCAAAAAGTCGTGACGAAAAATGCTGGAGCCACCCTCCACGACCTCGGCGATGGCGTGGCATGTGTTGAATTCCATACCAAAATGAACGCGATTGATGCCGATATTGTCGAGATTATGAACGAAGCCCTAGACCGCACAGAGAGCGATTTTGACGCTTTAGTGATAGGCAACGAAGCCGACCACTTCAGCGCAGGCGCAAATCTCTTTATGGTCGTGGTTGCCGCACAAAATAAAATGTGGGACCAACTAGACCAAATGATTGTGGGCTTACAAAATGTAAATATGCGAATGCGCTACTCGCCGAAACCAGTTGTGATTGCCCCCGCTGGCATGGCTCTCGGTGGCGGATGCGAAATCACCATGCACGGTTCACGCGTTGTTGCGGCTGGCGAACTTTATATCGGTTTGGTTGAGCTAGGTGCAGGCGTAATCCCTGCTGGCGGTGGCACAAAAGAAATTATGCGCCGTGTAATCAACCCTGCTATGAAAACACAAGATGCAACTGCCCTACCTTTCTTACAACAAGCATTCTTGCAAATTGGTCAGGCAAAGGTTGCCACCAGCGCACGTGAAGCCCAGCAAATGGGAATCTTGGGCGCGGCAGACCGCATTGTGATGAGCAAAGATCACCTGATTGCAGAAGCGAAGAAAGAAGCTCTGCATATGGCAAATACTGGCTATGCCCCACCTGCTCCAGAGAAAATCTACGCTTCAGGGCGCGATATGCTCGGCGCATTGAAATTGGGTGCGTATATGTTCACCGAAGGTGGATTTATCACTGAATTTGAAAATGTGATTGCCAATAAGCTCTCTTATATTTTGAGCGGTGGCGGCCTAAGCAAGCCTGCGTGGGTCAGCGAGCAATATATCCTCGACCTTGAGCGTGAGGCTTTCCTCTCACTCTGTGGTGATGAAAGAACCCTAGCGCGTATGCAAGCCTTGTTGACGACTGGTAAGGTCTTACGGAATTAAAAACTTTTTGAACACGGAGAACACAGATTTTACGGAGAAAAGCTTTTTTGGTTTTTTTCTATCCGTAACTCTAAAGTTTTCTCCGTGTCATCCGTAAAATCCGTGTTCAAAAGAACGTGTTCAAAAAAAGGAAAATGATGTGGCTAAATTTCAAGGAAAACATTCTGAGATAACCGATAAAATCTTGAAAGCTTTCTTCCAAGTTCATACAGAACTCGGTTATGGTTTTGCAGAAAAAGTCTACGAAAATGCCTTAGTCATTCTTTTACAAGAGCTTCGTTTGCGCGTTGAACAACAGAAACGGATTAATGTCTATTTTCATAGACAAATTGTTGGCGAATATATCGCTGATTTGGTTATCAATGATGTGATTTTGCTAGAACTCAAAGCCGTTCAAAAAATAATTGCCCAACATTCAGCTCAATTGTGGAACTATATGAAAGCTACTGAGTTTGAAGTAGGTTTATTGCTCAATTTTGGACCCAAGGCTGTATTTCAGCGTAGAGTTTTCGATAATGAACGTAAAGGCACATTATCGTGGGTTAAAAAATAAGTTTTATTTTGAACACGGATTTCACGGAAAACACGGAGAAAAAACCTTTTTGTTTTTTTATAACTTTAAAGTTTTTCTCCGTAAAATCCGTATACTCCGTGTTCAAAAAGCGTGTAAAAAAAAGAATAAAGGAGAAAATTATGGAAATGCGAGAAGCTGTGATTGTGTCCGCTGTTCGTACCCCAATAGGAAAAGCGAAACGCGGCAGTCTGGCGACTGTTCGCGCAGATGAGATGGCAGGGATTGTCATCAAAGAATTGCTCAACCGTACCCCCGAACTTGATCCCGCCGATATTGACGATGTAATTCTCGGCTGTGCCTTCCCCGAAGGCGAGCAGGGCATGAATATGGCACGCCTTACCGCCCTCAATGCTGGGTTGCCCTACACTGTCCCCGCAGAAACGATTAACCGTTTCTGCTCATCAGGTGTGCAATCTATTGCTCACGCGGCACAGGGAATTATGTCTGGGCAAATTGACGTTGCCATCGCTGGCGGCGCAGAGTCTATGACCCAAGTACCGATGACGGGCTATAAATTTGCCCCCAATCTGGAGCAAGCGGAGACAAATCCCGAAGCCTTCACGAATATGGGTTTGACTTCTGAAAACGTGGCAAAGAAATATAATGTCACTCGTGCAGAGCAAGATGCTTTCGCTGTGAAATCAAATCAGAAAGCGGCAAAAGCTGTTGAATCTGGATTGTTTGACGCAGAAATCGTGCCCGTTGACGTAGAAGTAGTCGAAGTCGGCGCGGATGGTAAACCTGCTACCCGCAAATTTACAGTGAGCCGAGACGAAGGTCCGCGCGGCAACTCCACTGTAGAAGGCTTAGCCCGTTTGGGAACACCTTTCAAGACAAATGGTACATCTACTGCTGGGAACTCATCCCAAATGTCAGATGGGGCGGCGGCGGTGATTATTATGTCGGCAACCAAAGCTGAGGAGCTAGGCATCAAGCCCCTCGCACGCTACGTCTCGTATGCTGTTGGTGGCGTCCCACCCGAAATTATGGGCATGGGACCGACAGCGGCAATCCCAAAAGCGTTAAAATTAGCAAATCTCGAACTTGATGATGTCGACCTGATAGAATTGAACGAAGCCTTTGCTTCCCAATCTTTAGCCGTGATGCGTGAACTTGGCATTGACCAAGAGCGTGTTAACGTTAATGGTGGTGCGATTGCTTTAGGGCATCCGCTCGGTTGCACGGGTGCTAAACTGACAACCCAACTTGTTTACGAGATGGGGCGGCGTGGCTCGAAATATGGTATGGTCACGATGTGTATCGGCGGCGGCATGGGGGCGGCGGCGATATTTGAGAATTTACAATAATTAATTGTAGGGTTGTAGGGGCACAGCATGCTGTGCCCCTACAACCAAAATAATAATAAACAGGAGACACAAAAAATGGCACTTACAATCAAAACCCTCATGGAAAAAATGCCCGGCGCATTTCGCCCCGACAAAGCTCCAGGCTTGGACGCGGTAATCCAATTCCACTTTACTGGCGAAGAAGCCAGCGACTGGTACGCCGAAATCAAGGATGACAAAGTCCAAACCGTTGAAGCTGTACACGATAACCCCACCATGACAATGACAGCTGATGCTGCTGACTATGTAGGCATTTTCACTGGCGAAGTGGATGGTATGGCGGCTTTCATGCAGGGCAAGCTAAAACTGGCTGGTGATTTGAATCTTGCGATGAAACTGACGCAGATGTTTAAGATGAGCTAAGAAGCAGTAGCTTAGTAAATCAAAAATCTGAAAATAAGAAGAGACGCTTTCGGTTGATAGCGTCTCTTTTAGATTCTTAGGGTAAAATTCACACTCCATTTCTTAATGCTAAAATCTAGCATGTCATATCTTAAAATAATGGAACAAGGATTATGGACTCTGCAATTGGTGAAAATTTACTTAGATTAGTCGCTGTCATCTTTTTGGTTTTGATGAACGGTTTTTTTGTGGCAGCAGAATTTGCTTTGGTCAGCGTGCGCGGAACGCGTATTGCCGAACTTGTAGCGAAAGGGAATTCAGCGGCAAAATGGGCGGCAAAGGCGTTGGAGCATCCCGATCAGGTTATTGCCGCAACACAGCTTGGGATAACGCTGGCAAGCCTCGGGTTAGGTTGGATTGGCGAGCCTGCGCTGTCTCATTTACTAGAGCCGTTAATCGAATTGCTTCCTATCAAGCTTCAAGAAGGCGCATCCCATAGTATTTCTGTTGGGGTGGCTTTCACCATCATCACGTTTTTACACGTTATTGTGGGTGAACTTATGCCAAAATCCATCGCTTTGCAAAATCCAGAAGCAACATCGCTTTGGGTGGCGCGCCCGACCTTATGGACTGAAACGCTCTTCAAGCCCTTTATTTGGATTTTGAATGGAACAGGAAATGCCTTACTCAAAATGATAGGCGTTAACCCTGCAGATGCACATCAATTAGCCCACTCTGTAGAGGAATTAAAAATGATTGTGACGGCCAGCGCAGAGGAGGGTGTGATGGAGACAGAAGAGCAAGAGATGTTGCACGCGATTTTTGACTTTGGTGAGTTGCTTGTGCGCCGCGTGATGATTCCACGAACTGAAATTGTTGCTTTTGAAGCAGATATTCATTTGGAAGAGGCTATCAATATTGCAATCCACTCACAATACACTAAATTCCCCGTTTATGATGACGATTTAGACAACATCATCGGCATTGTTCATATCAAAGATTTACTACGTGCCGCGCATGATGCGAGGCGCAAAGATTACAAAGTACGAGAGTTACTTCGAGAAGCCTATTTTGTACCAGAATCTGTCCCCGTAAAGTCCGTTTTAAATCAATTTCGCGTTCAACGCAGACATATTGCCATTGTAATGGATGAATTCAGCGGCACAGCAGGGTTGGTTACTCTTGAAGATTTGCTAGAGGAGATTGTCGGTGAAGTCAGCGACCCCTTTGATAATACTCAGCCAGAAATCCAGCAACATTCCGATGGCACGGTGATAATCGGCGGCTTAGTTTCGATTGAAGAGATCAACAAAAAATTTGGATTTATGTTAAAAGATCCAAATTACGATACGATTGCTGGATTTGTTATGGGAAAGCTCGATCGTATTCCCGAAAAGGGAGATATTGTTGAACACGAGAAGGTTCGTCTCCTTGTGAAGGAAATGGATGGAATGCGCATTGCGCGCCTAGTGCTAGAGCGAATCAATTAAGCTTTTGAGGTTTATACAAATACTTGAATAATCTCCCCACATCCACTGTGAAGACCTCAAAGCGATTAAAAATAAAAAACCCTGTGAGAAAATCCTCACAGGTTTTTTTTTATTAGCCTTCTTCTAAGTTTGGCACTTACGCATGCAAACGCATGGCAAGGTCACGGAGCTGAATAAAGCTGACCGGTTTAAGAAGAACCAAATCACTAGAATCGTGTAATGTTTCTGCAAGAAGCGGATCGGCGGTTGCTAACATGACACGAACAGAGGCAAGCCTATCATCTGCACGAATTTGTCTCAATAACTCATCACCAGAAATTTTTGGTAAATGTAAATCTAAAATAATTAGCACAGGAAGAACTTCCTTTAAACGGTCGGAGGCTTCTTGCCCATCACCAATTGTCTCAACCGAATATCCTGCCATCTCTATGGCTTTGGTAAAAATCTTCTGTTGTTCTGGATCGTCTTCAATAACCAACGCTAGGGGATTTTCTTCCATACAATTTATTCCTCACTTGAATCCAAGTCATTTTCTTTGAGCGGCAAAAGGACAATAAACTTGCTTCCCTTGCCAAGTTTACTTTCTAATCTAATTTCACCACGCATCAATCTTACCAAATGATTCACAATAGACAAGCCCAAACCAGACCCAGTATGTGCTTCACGAGTAATTGAGCCATCTACCTGCCTAAAAGATTCAAAAATATATGCTTTCGCCTCTTGAGGAATACCCTTCCCATTATCCTCGACTTCTAATTTCCATGCGTGCTCACCACTTCTGAGCAGGCGAATACTTATTTTCCCGCCACGATGCGTAAATTTTATCGCGTTTGAAAGTAAGTTGTGAATAATTTGCCCTAACCAGTAAATATCACCTGTGATTTCCTTAGGCAAATTATCACCAACTAATGTATTTATAATTAATCCCTGTGTTTTGGCAAGAGAAATTTCACCACCTAGACCATCTAGCAACCGTTGTGGTTCAAATAAACTTTCATTGATGACTATTTCTCCCGTTTCGATTTGTGCCTGATTAAGCAAATCACTAACAAAATTAAGCAATCTCTGGGAACTGGCGGCGATAGCGCGCGTGGCTTCAGCTTGCTCATCATTTAACTTGCCAAAAACATCGGCATCTAACATCTCTGTGTACCCAAGAATTGCCCCTAAGGGAGTGCGCATATCATGACTTACATTCGCAAGGAGCTGGGTTTTCATATCACTAGCTCTAAGAACTTCTTCATGTGCCAATACCAAAGATTGCTCAAGCTCCTTACGGCGAGTTATATCCTCTTTCACTAAAACATGATGAATTATATTCCCATCATCATCTGTTATAGGAGAAATAACTTGTGCCTCCCAATATAGAGAGCCGTTTTTACGCTTGTTGATAATTTCACCTTTCCAAATTTCACCACGAGCTAAGGTTGCATCTAATTGAGCATAAAACGATTCATCGTGTTCATCTGAACGTTGTATATCCAGTGTTTTACCCAGTACATCTTCTAATTCATAGCCACTTATTGCACTAAAAGCGGGATTTATAAATTCTATATATCCTTTTTCATTCGTAATAACAATACCGCTGGCAGTTTGCTCTGTGGCACTAGAAAGGGTACGAATTTCTTTTTCAGCCGCTTTAACTTTGCTTATATCTTCTTTTACAGCAACATAGTGCGTTATTTCCCCTTGATTGTTTTTAACAGGAGAAATTGTTTGCGATTCCCAGTAAAGAGAGCCATCTTTACGCCGATTAATCAACTCTCCACGCCAAACCTCACCTTTTTGGATTGTTCCCCAAAGTTCCTGATAGAAGTCAGAATCATGCTCCCCCGACTTCAACAGATTAGGCGTGCCACCAACAAATTCTTTTGCTGAATACCCCGTAATTTTCAATGCGGCAGGGTTAGCAAATTCAATTATCCCCTCCATATTTGTAATCACAATTCCGCTGTCAGTTTGCTCAGCGGCACTTGAAAGTTTGCGTAACTCTTCTTCAGCTTTTTTGCGCTCTGTGATGTCAATTGAGTACTCAATCATTTGTATAACATCCCCATTTTTATCAAAAATAGGATAGCCATGCACCTCTACATAATACGGTGTACCGTCAGAACGATAATGAATATGCTCTACAGAAAAAGCTTCTTTGTGTTGAAGAACCTGCTTAAGCGGGCAAGGATGTTCTTTACTATCACAAGGAGTATCACGTTTATGGGTGAGTTTATAGCATACATTTCCTCTGGCTGCCCCCAAAGCTCGTGCTTTTTCATTTGCCAAAGCAATAGAATAATCATCTACATTAAGCACATAAAAAGGGCTATCAATGCCGTCAATGACGTTCTGAAAAAACTCACTCTGTCGTTGAATTTCAGCCTCGGCTTCTTTTGCCTGAGTAATATCATCTTTAACGGCAACGTAGCTTACTACTTCTCCCGTATCATTTTTAACAGGGGAGATGCTGGCGCGTTCCCAATACAGATCGCCATTTTTCTTTTTGTTAATAATCTCCCCGCTCCAAGTATCACCCTTGACTAGAGCATCCCACATTTCCTGGTAAAACTCAGCGGGATGTTGCCCTGATTTCAGCACACGTGGATTTTCTCCCATTGCTTCTTCTCTGGTGTAGCCTGTCACCTGTGAAAAAGCGGGATTGGCGTATTCGATGGCTCCGTTCATATTGGTAATAACAATACTGCTCCCCGATGCCTCCACAGCGGAGGCAAGTTGACGCACGCTCGCTTCAGCGGCTCTTGCTTCCGTCACATCATCAATAGAGATGTTGACATACTCCCATGTATCTTCGTAACCATTTCGAACTGAAAACCTAATCACTACGTTTATGTCTTTTTCTTTAAGTGTTTTATGAATGGTTTCTATAGGGGCGTTGCTTTTTTCTTGCCATAGTGCGATAACGCCATCACGCAAGGCAAGCATTGCTTGAGGAATAACGACCTTATGCAGGCTTTGTAACAGGGTTTCAACATTTTGAGCCTCATAGAGCTTTACAGCCTCTAGATTTGCATCTAAAAAGTGAATAGTTCTGGCGGCACCTTCCATGCTGGCTGGGTTTTGAAGGATATAGGATTTAATATCACCATTTTCTTTTGCTAAATAATCAAGACGTGTTTTAATTTCAGAGAAATCAGCTTCCCAAAGGGCTACAGGCGAGCCAAGAAAAATTTCTCGAAAACGTCTTTCATTAATTTTGCTCTGCTCAACTTCTCGTGCCAAATTATTTAAATAACGATTTTGTACATAGGCAGAGACCATCATCAACCCGCCTGTAGCAATGACTAACCATAACGTAGACAAAACATGTTCATAAGCCAAGCCATCCCACAAGGCAGGGATAAGCAAATAAATACTGATATTAAAGGCTACAACATATTTAATCTGGTCTGGACGAAACATAACCAACGCCATCAGCATGATTGGCACTGTCCAGATTAGCGAATTTTTTGCGTTTTCTCCAGCGTAACGTTCTGCTTGCGTCACTAATGCTGCAAAAGGAATCAGCGTAAAGTAGAGCATCGTTATACGTGCACCCCAACGTGGATATGGGCTTCGTGCAAAGAGATAAGCCACGCTTAGAATAACAACACCGCTTCCAAAGTAGAGAATATCTATTAAAGTTTGTTTTTCTATAATTGCACGAATTCCTTCGGGCAAAAAATATAAAGGAACTAGAACAAGCAATAGCGTTGCTAAAACAGTAGCAAAGCGGCGTTCTGGAGAAGTCTTAATGCTTGAATGTGGCAAGGTGAGTTTCTGCCAAAAGTTCTTCTTTTTAGGAGGAGTTTTGTCTATAGTCATAAGGGAAAGTTTATCATGGGATTTTGAGGGTTATGTGACGAAAACATAATGGAGAAAAAGTAAAACCTGAACACTCTCTGCCTTATCAGGGTAATTGCTCCGCAATAGCTAGGAATTTCATAACAAATGTGGGGGCAGGGCAAACGCACTAAAATCAAGACGAATTCACCTGCATTTTTTGAGAAATCCGTATATTTTTCTAAGAATTTTTCTTCAAAAGGGTCTTTTTCGTAGAAAATATCCAGCGGTGTGGACTAAAGTCCTGCCTCAGCCTATGGAAGTCGGATAAATCCGACTCTTTTCTTGCTCGAAGGGCTTTCATATACTGAGAAAGCGGCTTTAGCCCGCACGAAACAGAGATTCTAGTGCGTACACCCTGTTTGCAAGGGGGCTTATAGCTTATTTAGCACCTTATGCTATTACTTTCTCATCTTTAATACCTACAATAATATAATAGAGAACATAATGGAAGAGAAATGGTTAAAAAGTTTGCAAACAGAAGACGCACAAATACGACTATGAACTAGCGATTAAACCGGCTAGAATGGGCATTAAATAGTCTCAACCTTCAGAAGAAATACGAGAAAAACTAAGACCTATTTACGGAGAAGATTCAGGCAACTTGATTGCATCTTCTCAAGTAATTGCTATTAATTTACCACGGAAAATATTTATTGGAAGCCTTAAATCCAAAAATTCTAATTCGAACTACTATAAAGAAGAGATGCTTTGAAGTAAAAATATCTCTTCTTTTCTTTTAAGAAAGCCTTTACGAAATCAGCAATACACAGTAGGATTTTTAAAATTATCGTTTAAGGAAAAAACAATGACAAAAACTCGTACAGAACACGATTTACTTGGCTATAAAGAAGTCCCTGCCGATGCCTACTACGGGATCCACTCCCTGCGTGCCGTTGAGAATTTCCCCATTTCTGGGACAGCAATTAGTGCCTACCCAGAACTTATAAATGCACTCGCTTCTGTGAAAAAAGCCTCTGCATTAGCAAACCACCAATTTGATTTGCTCGATGATCTAAAAAAAGATGCTATCATCCGTGCCTGTGATGATATTCTGAAAGGTGAACTGCACGATTGTTTTGTGGTAGATATTATTCAGGGTGGAGCAGGCACCTCAACCAACATGAATGCCAACGAAGTGATCGCCAATCGCGCCCTTGAATATCTTGGGGAAGAGCGCGGCAATTATGCTAAATTGCACCCCCTAGAACACGTTAATATGAGTCAAAGCACCAACGATGTCTACCCCACCGCCATTAAAGTTGCCTTACAGTCTAAAATTGATAATCTAATTGACGCAATGGGCGTTTTGCAAAAATCCTTTGAGCAAAAAGCCGATGAATTCTGCGATATTCTTAAAATGGGGCGAACCCAACTCCAAGACGCTGTACCGATGACGCTAGGGCAAGAGTTTAGAGCCTTCGCCATCATGCTCTCAGAAGACCGCGACCGTCTACGAGAAGCATCGCTGTTAATTAAAGAAATCAATCTCGGCGCAACGGCAATTGGCACAGGTATCAATGCCCCCAAAGGCTATGCGAAGGTAGCTTGCGATTTTCTCGCAGAAACCACCAATATTCCGCTTATCACCGCGGGAAATTTGGTCGAAGCCACTCAAGATGCAGGCGCGTTCGTTCAGCTTTCAGGTGTTCTCAAACGTGTTGCAGTCAAGCTATCGAAAACGTGCAACGATTTACGCCTACTCTCATCAGGTCCCCGTGTAGGCTTTAACGAAATCAATCTTCCGCCGGTGCAGGCAGGCTCTAGCATCATGCCTGGCAAGGTCAATCCAGTTATTCCTGAAGTAGTCAACCAAATTGCCTTTGAAGTCATCGGAAACGACATCACCATCTCATTTGCGGCAGAGGCGGGGCAACTTCAACTCAACGCCTTTGAGCCGATTATCACCCGCAACCTTTTCAACAGCCTCACCTTTTTAACCCGTGGCTGTCTCACCCTTTCTGAGCGATGCGTGGTAGGCATCACCGCCAATCGCGACGATTTACGAGAAATGATAGATAAATCAATTGGCATCGTCACCGCATTAAATCCGCATATCGGATACGAGAACGCCAGCGCAGTTGCGGCAGAGGCGCATAAAAGTGGGCGCGGTGTGGTTGAGATTGTGCTAGAAAAAGGATTATTAGATAAAGAAGAATTGAATGAGATTCTGCGCCCCGAATCGTTGATTGGGGAATAGTGCTACGCGCGTAATTTGGGCTTGAGTGCCCTTTATTTTTCTAGTTCTAACAGAATTTGTGGTTGTTCTTGTTTTTAGGATAAATCTAACGCCGCACGGGCGTTAACGCCCGTGCTAATAGGCTAAACCCGACTAAAGTCGGCTAAAAAGAGTCTGCTTTAGCAGGCTTCAGCCTTGAGCATGGACGTTTACGTCCATGCAGAAGCGATTATTTTTCATTTCTATGTTAATAAGCATCGCACGGCATCAAATGCAAAACGTAGAAAGAGAAACCCAAAGAAAAAACACGAGAGCTTTGTTCTCGTGTTTTTTTACTTTTAACCTTTACACTTTCAAACTTTCTAACCTTCCAACTTACTACTCACTCCACTCCAACTCATATTCACCAATGAAAACAGTATCGCCTTCAATAATTCCCTTCTCACGGAGAGCGACATCAATCTTAAGGGCTTGCATAATCTTCTGGAAACGGCGAATTGATCCAGAATGCTCCCAATAAGTCATTTTAGCCGCACGCTCAATCGACTCCCCGCTGACTTGCCAATCGCCATCGTTGATACGGGTGATTTCAAACTCATTCGGGTCAGTTTCTGCGCTATACAGCGGCATAGGGGCTTCTTCTTCAAGCGTAGGCATTTGAGAGAGTTTTTCTACCGCCTTCATCAATAACTCATGAATATCGGTGCGCGCCATTGCTGAAATTGCCATAATTTCATACCCGCGTTCTTCCATCTCAGCTTTGATTTCTTCCCAGCGTTCGGCAACTGCGGGTTGGTCCATTTTATTATAAGCAATAATTTGCGGTTTTTCGCCAAGTTGAGGGTCAAAGAGAGATAGCTCGGTATTGATTTGGCTAAAATCGGCAATAGGGTCTTCGCTCATACCATCTAACAAGTGAATTAAGATACGAGTCCGTTGAACATGGCGTAAAAACTCGTGTCCTAAACCCACGCCTTCAGATGCGCCTTCAATTAATCCGGGAATATCGGCAAGGACAACACTTTCAAATTCACCGAATTTGGCAACCCCTAAATTGGGAATAAGGGTCGTAAAAGGATAAGCACCAATTTTAGGACGCGCATTGGTTAGGGAGGTGAGAAGTGTTGACTTCCCCGCGTTGGGGACACCGACCAAGCCGATATCGGCTATTAACTTCAACTCCATTCGAATATTTTTTTCTATGGGTGGCGCACCTTTTTCTGCGGTACGCGGCGTTTGATGACGAGAATTTTTAAAATGCGTGTTACCACGCCCTCCCCGCCCACCTTCACAGATAACTAGTTCTTGCCCTTCTTCGGTGAGATCACCGAGAAGTTCATCAATATCTTCATCATAAATCAAGGTCCCTGCGGGGACATTGATGATGAGGTCTTCACCTGATTTACCATAACGATTGTTACGCCCACCACGTTTGCCATCATCGGCAACATAGCGGCGTTTGTGACGGAAGTTGGCGAGGGTGTTGATGTGGGATGTGACGCAAAAAATAACATCGCCACCTTTACCACCATCACCGCCATCGGGTCCGCCCCGTGGAACATATTTTTCACGGCGAAAGTGGACAATGCCATTACCGCCTTTGCCTGAACTTACAAAAATTTCTGCTTGATCTATGAACATGGGATTATCTCGTGGTCTACTGTCTTACTGGTCTGTTGATTTACTAGTTTACTGATCTACTGTGAAGCGGAGTATTTTATCATTGATATAGAAAAGAGTCGGGTGAATTGTATCATCCGACTCTTTTTTATTGGGGGGATTTTTGATAGCAGTTAAGAAACTCGCCCTTTCCTTCTTTTTCGATTAAAAAACCAAGTTTCTACAGCATTGGGGGCAAGCCCGTTTACGCCGCGTAGATGTTTGGGGCGGGCACTCAAGTTAAAATCGCGGACGCATCCCACAAATCTAATGTTTAGATACCCAGCTCTGCTTTCTTCTCCTCAGTCGGAACGCCGTTCTCATCCCAGCCGCGAACTTTATAATAATCGGGGAGCATTTCGTCTAGGCGATTGACCTGCCCTTTAGCGGGTCCGTCGGGGAGCGGCTCGTTCAACATGCGGGGCGGAAGGGTATCTTCGGTGGAGCCGGCTTTGATTAAGAAGGTGCGCTCTAATGTGTAAACACGGTCGGCGGCGTTCATAATATCGTAGGGGTCATAATCTACGCCAGTGGCATAAGTCATTAACTCAGAAAGAATGGTGGGCAAAATCAGGCGGTCTTTGTTGAAAACATAGCGCAACGCCAAGAACACACATAAACCAGATGAATCAATAAGCGAGAAGGCATCTTGATACCATGCTACCAACTCCGCTTTACCTTTTACGCTATGCGGGTCTTCTTTGACAGGCGTGCCGAAAACTTCTTCGTAGGCAACATCACCTTCCATGTGGGATGCACCTTTGTTAGATGTGGCATAGAGCAAGCCCATGCCCTGTGCGCCACGCGGATCGTAGCCGGGGAATTCTTGTTTACGGGTCGTTACTGCCAACTCGGGGTGTCCATATTTATCCGCAAAACGGTAACTGCCCTCTGCGAGTTCGTTGCCAAAGCCATCACGGTACGCCATTTTTTGTACCATATCTATCATCGCATCTGCATCGCCGAAACGGAGCGGTTGCCCAATTTCATCTTCTGCTAGATAGCCTTTTTCGTACATTTCCATCGCAACTGCAATAGTCATGCCCGTTGAAATGGTATCTAAGCCTAACTCGTTGCACCAATAATTTGCTTTGGTGACAGCGGCAAGATTATCTACGCCACACCCTGAGCCAAAGGAAGAGATGGTCTCATACTCAGGACCTTCTCCCTTGCCCGCATATTTACCGCTAGGCACTTCGGTGAGCCGTCCACAAGCAATTGGACAACGATAGCAGGGTTTTGGTTTGATGAGGTATTTTTCGGTTAATGTGGGTCCGTCAATCGTATCTACACCTTCAAAAGTGCCTTCTTGCCAGTTTCTGGTCGGCAAAATGCCGAGTGCGTTGGTTACTTGGGGAACATACGCCGTACCGTGTTCACGCAACGTGGAGCCAGCTTTCATATCTACGCCCACTTCTTTGTAGATTTTTTTGCTCAAGGAGCGCATTGCCTCATCATCGGCGAAGGGGGGATTTTTCTTCCCGAACGCGACTACGCCCTTCAGATTTTTACTACCCATGACAGCCCCGACACCGGATCTCGCCGCGGCGCGGTCTTTATCGTTCATAATTGCCGCCATCAATACCAGGTTTTCTCCTGCGGGACCAATGCAGGCGACCTTTGCCTTAGGGTTGGTTGCCGCCAAGAGGGCATCTGTTGTGCCCGGCACATCTTGCCCCCACAAATGCTCTGCCGAGCGGATTTCTACTTCGTCTTCATTAACCCAAAGATAAACTGGTTTTTCTGCCTTACCTTCAAAGATAACAAGGTCAAATCCCGTGCGTTTCAACCAAGTGGGGAAGTCGCCACCAGAGTTCGAGTGCGCCAGCGCGCCCGTTAACGGGGATTTAGTGACCACCATATAGCGATTGCCCGTTGGGGCTGTGGTCGCTGTAAGGGGACCTGTAGCAAAAATAAGCTTGTTTTCAGGGTCTAGGGGTTCAACCAACGGGTCAACTTCATCCGTCAAATACCGAATTGCCCATCCCCGCCCGCCAAGATAATCTTTGGCGATTTTAGGGTCTACATCTTCGATTGAAGTTTTTGAATTGGTTAAATCAACTCTTAATATCTTTCCATGCCATCCGTACATTTTATATTCTCCTTTTTTGAACCGCCAAGACGCAGAGAAAACCAAGAAAAGAAAAATTAAAAAACTTGGTATTTCTTCATGTCTTGGCGGTTATTCTTTTTAGCCTCCAGCAAGTGCTGAGAATGCAGTCACGACATCGCCTTCACTTATTTTTGTGGAGAGCGGGACAGTCAATCCATTCAACAGAATTACAGAAGTTTTATCTTGCGGGACACCAAATCGCGCCATCAAGTCTGAGATTGTGGTCTCTTTTTTAACGACTATCTCTATTTTATTGCCTTTTGTATTGGGGGGTAATAATTTTCTATAGGGGGCAATTAATTTGAGGGTGATTTTCATGCGGTGATTCTAACATAATGAGACGTGAATAAAACACAATTTTTGCAGATTAGGCAGATTCTCACGGAATTTTTGTGATGAATAAGTGCAAAGACGTGCAACGCATCTAAAAGCGGATGCAATGCACATCTTCTATTCTTTTTGTGCGCCTGTCTGAACACCCCAAAGTAGGGCGTAGATTCCCTCTTGAGCAATCAACTCATCGTGTTTGCCTTCTTCTTTTAGCTGACCATGCTCTAGCACAAAAATCTTATCGGCGTTGCGAATGGTAGAAAGGCGATGAGCAATGACAATGGTTGTGCGCCCAACCGCAATCTTCTCTAATGAGCGTTGGATTAAGGCTTCGGTTTCGTTGTCTACCGAGGAAGTCGCTTCGTCTAGGATGAGAACTGGGGGATTTTTTAGGACAGCTCTGGCAATAGAAACACGCTGACGTTGACCACCGCTGAGTTTTTGACCACGTTCACCGACTATGGTGTTATAACCATCGGGGAAACTCATTATAAAATCGTGGGCTTCAGCGATTTTGGCGGCTTTGATAATTTCTGCGTCTGTCGCATCAAATGTGCCATAAGCGATATTCTCACGGACTGTGCCGTGGAAAAGATAGACATCTTGACTAACAAAACCAATGGCGCGGCGAAGGTCTGCAAGTTTTAGCTCACGAAGGTCATGGTTATCAAGAGAAATATGTCCACTTTGAACATCATAGAAACGGAGCAGGAGCTTCACGAGTGTCGTTTTACCCGCGCCCGTTGAGCCAACGATTCCCACTGTATCCCCCGCGGGGATGTTGAGGCTTAGGGCATTGATTACGTTGTTTGTATTTGAGGCGGCGTATCCGAATGAGGCTGAATCTAAAGTTATTTGACCGCGCACCAAGCCTAAATTCAGGGGCGTATCACCATCGTCCAAGAGAGCGTCTGCGTCTAATAAATTTAAAATCCGCTCGGTGGACGCCATCGAACGCTGATATAAATCCAAGGTATCGCCAAGACGGGTGAGGGGCCAGAGCAATCGCTGAGTCATGAAAATGAGCACAGAATAGGTGGCAACCGCGAGTTCGCCCGCCAAGACCATGCGCCCACCATAAACGAGAATGGCGATAAATCCGCTCATGATAATCAGGCGGATAAGTGGCACAAAAGCCGAAGAATACTTAATGGCTTTCTCGTTGGCTTTGCGGTAATGGTCACTCTCGGTGGTGATGCGCCCTAACTCGTGCTTCTCGGATGTGAAAGATTTAATGGTGGCGATTCCGCTGAGATTATTAGAAAGTTGCGCGTTGAGAATGCCCACCTGCTCACGAACGGCGGCATATTTGGGCGCAAGGGTGCGCTGAAAACGGATACTACCCCAGATAATGAGGGGCATGGGGAGCATCGCCATCCACGCCACTTCGGGGGCGGTATAGAAGAAAATGCCGCCGATAACGATAATGGTGGTAATAACCTGCCAAATATCGTTTACACCACCGTTGATAAAGCGTTCGAGTTGGTTGATATCGTCGTTGAGAATGGAGAGTAGCCCGCCCGTAGAGCGATCTTCAAAATAGGCAAGTTTAAGATGCTGAACGTGGTCGTAGGTGTCAACGCGCAAATCGTGTTGGATGGATTGGGCAAGGT
>JADGEO010000032.1 GCA_016744335.1 Anaerolineales bacterium | reverse complement strand
CGTTCTTTTTTTCATTTTAGGGTTCCTTTTCTAGGGTGAATAGGATAACCCATTTACACAATAAATTTTACACCCTCATGAATAGTGTGTTTTTACAATAAATTAGGATTTAGAGTGTATCTTCCACACTTTGGGAATGCACCCCACATACTGAGGAAATAAACATATGGGTAGCAGAGCAAATAATTCGCGATATTTTCTTATGCCAACTAGCACTGAAGCTTGACAGTATTATCTTATCCTGATTTTAATAAAGTGTTTTTTTATGTCTGAAAACAAAAAAATAATAGAGAAAAATATAATTTCTAATTTTGCTGGGCAAGGTTGGGTTTTTCTCGTTAGTATGATTGCTGTCCCTTTTTATATTCGTTTTTTAGGCATGGAGGGCTATGGATTAGTAGGGTTTTATAATATCCTGCGTACTATATTTAATTCTTTTTTAGATTTAGGTCTGAGCGTAACGATAAAACGTGAAATTTCTTTTTATGCTGCGTCTTCTCAAAAAAGAGGACAATCGCGAGACTTATTGCGCACATTGGAAATTCCTTACTGGATAATAGGGTTGTTTTTATGCGTAACAGTTTGGTTAAGTGCCTCATTTCTTGCAACCTATTGGATAAAATCAGAATCAATTCCATCATCAACCGTTGAAAATGTTATTTTATTAATGGGCGTAATTACTTTCTTTCAATGGCCCTTAACTCTTTATCAAGGAGGATTAATTGGGCTAGAAAAAATTGTTTTATTTAATAAAATAAATATAGTTATAGCGACTCTTCGAGGTATAGGAGGGGTTTTAGTTGTTTATTTTTTTTCAGCCCCTATTATAGCCTTTTTTGTGTGGCAAATAATCATGAGCATGACGCAATTATCTATAACCGCTTATGGACTATGGCGTAACATGCCTGCGAGTATTCATCGTCCTCGTTTTCAAAAAGATATTATTAAAAGTATATGGCATTTTGCACTTGGTATGAGTGGAACATCTCTGTTTTCTTTTTTTATCAATCAAATAGATAAAATTTTTCTTAGCAAGATACTCTCACTTGAAAATTTTGGGTATTATTCTCTTGCCACAAATTTAAATGATCAATTCAAAATGATTAACCCTCAAATTGTTCGACCGTTCTTTCCGAGATTTGCATCTTTAATCTCCGCAAGAAATAAAAATGCTCTTAAAAAACATTACCACATAGCATCCCAATTAGTATCGGTTGCTATTTTACCTATTGCTGGTGTTGTATTTTTTTTCTCGCGAGAGTTAATTTATCTCTGGACAAATGATATGCAAACAGCAATAAGTGTGTCACCAATAGTGAGCCTTTTGTTTGCAGGAACAGCATTCTCAAACTTAATTGACATTCCATATAATCTAACGGTTGCTTATGGATGGGTAAAACTCCCCCTGTACAGAAGTTTTATTATGTTAGTATCGGCTACCCCAATGATAATTATATTGTCTTTGGAATATGGAGGCGTAGGTGCTGCATTAGCTTGGCTATTAATTAACTTCATACAATTTGCAATTCTCCCATGGTTTATTCACAAAAAAATACTAGTTACTGAATTGAAACAGTGGTTTGTTTTTGATACGGGAATCCCTCTATTGACTTTGATAATAACTTTAAGTTTTTTTCATTTCATTTTCCCATCAACAGTAACTTATTATTTTAGTATTCCACGTATAGGTTTGGTTGCAATCACCACATTTTTATCCGTAGGTTTATCAACAAAAGCGTTTAGAACTTTCGGAAGAGAAGTTTTTCAGAAGTGTTTTCTGAAAGAAATTTGATTTTCTATAAGGAGAAAACTTATGTCAAAAAGGAATGAGTGGAAAGCGATGATGAAGCGTTGGTTTGGAGGGTTTGGCATAGATGTGTTTAAGGTGTATCGTAGTGTGAAAAGCTTTCATTTATTGTTCGCAGATTATTTTAAATTTAAGCAAGCAAAAGATTTAGAACCATTTCCGATTAAATTAAATTACCCATGCCCAGCAGATCGTTATGATACATCAGGCGTAGCATCTGGACATTATTTTCACCAAGATTTATTAGTGGCTCGCAAAATATTTGAACAAAACCCCAAAAAACATATTGACATAGGCTCTCGCGTAGATGGTTTTGTTGCCCATGTAGCCTCCTTTCGAGAGATTGAAGTTTTAGATATTCGCCCTATAAAAAACAAGGTTGAAAATATAATCTTTCGCCAATTTGATTTAACCAACCCTACGTCTAATTTTTGGTCTTGCACAGATTCCCTTTCTTGTCTGCATACATTAGAGCATATAGGCTTAGGGCGTTACGGTGACACTATCGCAGCAGATGGCTACCTGACAGGACTTGAGACTCTGTGTTCAATTCTTAGGTCGAAGGGAACGCTATATCTTTCTGTTCCAATTGGACCTCAAAGGATAGAGTTTAATGCCCACCGCGTTTTTTCTCTTAGAACAATGTTAGATATTACAAAAAACGAGTTTGATCTCAAAGATTTCTCTTATATTGATGATAATGGCGATATCCACAAGGGTATATCTTTGTCAGATAAAGATATTGATACATCTCTTGGCTGCTGGTATGGCTGTGGGGTGTTTGAATTTCAAAAAAAATAGGATAAAAAGCTGAGCTAAATGTGATTTTAAGTTGAGATCAAGGAAAAACGCATTCATAATATGAGACATATCCCCATCAAAAATGTGGTTTTTTATTAAACACAACAAATACGACAATTCTAAAATCATCCCAATAGGTTATAAAAATGAGCATAACAGGAATAGTTTTCAGCCGAGATCGTGCAATGCAATTAGATGCAACATTACAATCCTATTTTTCACACTGTCAAGATACAGATAATACAAGAATTTGGGTTTTATATAAAACAACTGATATGCGCCACGAAAAACAATATCAAATGTTAATTCAGAAATATGCGGGAGAAGTCTTTTTCAAGAAAGAACAAAATTTTCGTAAAGACTTATTATCTATTCTAATACTCAATAAAAAAAACGGCTTTACAACTAACATTCTTTCATGGATAAGCGTATTAGGCGGTATTCACTGGTCTTTAGGGAAAGTAGGTTATCGTTTTTGGAGAAGAGCAGTTAATAGATTTTTAGTACAGTTGTCTGGTGTTTTTCTAGGACAAAATCTTAAAAATAAATATGTTTTTTTTCTAGTAGATGATAATATTTTTGTGAAAGAGTTCTGTTTAAAAGAAGCTGCAGATATATTAGAAAAAAAAGAAAGACTGTTGGGCTTTTCTCTTCGACTTGGCAAGAACACAACTTATTGTTACCCTCAAAGACGTAGGCAACTTCTGCCAACGTTTGAGTATTTGAGCAATGATATGTACAGTTTCAATTGGACAAAGGCAGACGGAGATTTTGGTTACCCCTTGGAAGTTTCTAGTTCACTATATCGTTTGAGTGACCTTTTACCTTTATTGATCGGGTTCCCATTTGACAATCCAAATGAACTAGAGAGCCAGCTGGCATATAATGCTCATTTTTTTCATAAAAAACGACCATCCCTTGCATGTTATCAACATTCAACTACTTTTTGCAACCCTCTAAATTTAGTACAATCTATTATTCCGAATCGAGCTAGTGAAAATATGAATTATAGTGTTAATGACTTAGCTGTTAGATTTGAACGGGGCGAAAGAATTCACATAAAGTCATATAAAGGATTTACTCCCGAGGCTTGTCACCAAGAGGTTGAACTTAAATTTACAAAAAACAAGGATCTGGTATTGTGAACGAGAAGTCTCCAATGGTTAGTGTAGTGATGGCAGTATATAATGCCGAAGATTTCCTCTCAGAAGCTATCGAAAGTATTTTATCGCAATCATATAAAAACTTTGAGTTTATTATTGTAGATGATGGCTCTACGGATACATCTTGGGATATTATTTTAAAATACAAAAAAACTGATGACCGAATTCGATCTATACGACTAGAAAAAAATCAAGGTGTAGCTACCGCATCAAATGCTGGACTTGAAGTTGCAAGAGGAAAATATATTGCACGTATGGATTCTGATGATATTAGCTTACCAGACAGATTAACAAAGCAAGTAGATTTCTTAGAATCTAATTCTGGTGTGGGCATACTAGGGGGGCAGATGAGATATATGAGTGAGACAGGAAAACCCTTGGGCGTTTTGCCCGTTATTCAAGATGATATAGCAATACGCTGGTATTTTATGTTTAAAAGTCCATTTTATAATCCCACAGTGATGTTTCGAAAATCCTTACTGGAGCGTTACGGGTTACAGTATGATGCTACTGTAAGATATGGCGAAGATTATGGTCTATGGAGCCGTTTTCTATTAATAACCCAAGGAGAAAACCTAGAGCAGGTTTTGCTATATTATCGCCTCCGTTCGCAAAGCCTGACGCATAAATATGCCAGCAAACGAGAACAACAGGTTATTAACATATCAACATATGCTGTCCAACAATCTTTACCAAGGGTAGATATTTCTAAACAAAAAATTATAGAACTGCAAAAGGCACTAAGGGGCTTTCCTCCGCAAGCAAAGAAGCAACGGGTACATTTGCTTTCTATATATCTAAAGATTTGGGATGAGTTTTATTTTCTACACAAGCAGAACCGTAAAATAGAACAGCATAAACAAAAAGTGCTTGGTGATGCCGCTATTTGGATTCTCTACCCTTTTTTTCAGAAAAATAGTTTAAAGGCTATATTAGAACTAACAAAAGCTGATTGGAAATGGTTTTTCTATTTTTTAAAAAGTCTTTTCGCTATACTCCAAAGAAGATGGGCCAGACACTAGCAAGTCCTGATCGTATTCAAAAAAAGAAGGATTGTATCTTGAAACTTGTCATCTTCACCCAAACTTACCCCTCTATCTCATCTCCTGAACAAACTTTTATAGGGAGAGAGTTGCCCTATTTGTCACAGCATTTTGATAAAATAACTATCATCCCTCAAAAAAGTTCAGGAAAACAATTAGCTCTTCCGAATAATGTGAGTGTTGAATATCAATTCTCTGTTTTTTATAAAAAACAAGGTATATTAAGCATAATTCTTAACGCCTTACTATCTTCATATTTCTACAAAGAACTTCGTCAACGCCCTTCAATTTTTCTTCACCCTCAAATGTTTTTGCGTCTTATAAAGTTTGTAGGTGATGCAGAACTAACAAAGAAATGGACAATAAACTGGCTAAAAGAAGAAGGGGTAAATACAAAGGACACCCTTTTTTACAGTTACTGGTTCACACAAATCGCAATGGGACTTGGCTTATTAAAAGAACACTTTTCTAACATGAAAATCATCTCTAGAGCCCATGGTTATGATGTGTATGAAGAACGTTATACTCCACCTTACTGGCCCTTACGTCATCAAGCTTTAGGAGATTTGAATAAATTATTTCTTATCTCCCAAAACGCAAAAAAATATATTCAAAATCGCTACCCTAACTTTTCAGACAAGCTCATTGTAGCTCGTTTGGGTGTTGAAAAACCAAATTTTATTACCACATCATCTAGCGATAATATCTTTAGAATAGTTTCATGCTCGTCTATAGTGCCATTAAAACGTATAGAACTGCTCTTAGAAGGAGTCGCTAAATCTGCCGATCAACGTCCGAATCGGTTTTTTGAATGGCATCACTTCGGGGGCGGAAAAGAAAAAGAACTTCTACAAGAAAAGGCAAAAAAACTCTTTCCTTCTAATGCAAAGGGCATTTTACTTGGGTTTTTACCTAACGAAAGAATTCTGGCTTTCTATAAAGAAAACCCTATAGATATTTTTATTAATGTTAGTGAGACCGAAGGTGTACCAGTGTCAATCATGGAGGCCATCTCTTGCGGCATCCCCATCATCGCAACAAATGTAGGTGGAAACCCAGAAATTGTTTCGGATAAAAATGGCATTTTGCTCAAACAAAATCCCACTCCAACAGAAATAGCCCATGCTTTTTTTGAGATAATAGACAACCCCGATTTGGCACTTGAAAAAAGAAAGGGAAGCCTAAAAGTATGGAGTGAGAAATATGATGCGAGCAAAAACTTCAGCAACTTCGCTCACCAAATAGCATCTTTAATGGACAAATAACCAATGCGAATAGCTTATATATCCCTCCACTGGGCACGCACCCTCTCAAGTGGAGTTGGGAAGAAAATCGACAGCCAAGTTGAGATGTGGAAATCACTCGGACACGAAGCACGTCTCTTCATGCACTCCGAAGACACGCGTGCCCTAAACTTGCTTGCTGGTGAAAAATTCTTCTACCCAACCCACAAGGGGATTCTCCAGCGTGAACTTGGACGCATTCGCGCGGCGAAAGAAATGCTTAGTGCCCTCAAAAGCTATAAGCCAGACTTAATCTATCTACGTTATGGTATGTACGCTTACCCTCTTCATAGACTAATATCGATAGCCCCAGTTATTGAAGAAATCAACACCAATGATGTAGAACAACACAAAGAATTAGGTTTTTCATACGCATCTTATAATCGTTTAACTCGCCGAATTTTATTCAATCAAGTTGATGGGATTTGTTCTGTTTCAAAAGAGTTAGTAGAATCTAAAGACTTCAAAGTTTTTGATAAGCCAGCTAAAATTATTGCTAATGGTATCAATTTTAAGATGAATAAGCCTTTTCCAGCACCAAACAATCCCTCCCCTAAACTTGTCTTCATAGGAACTCCTGGATATCGCTGGCACGGTGTTGATAAACTGGTTGTTTTGGCGCAAAATAATCCAGATTTGCATATAGATATTATTGGTTATGATGTCTTGCCAAGCATCCAACATTTGCCCAAAAATTTATTGCTACATGGTTATCTGAAAACTGAAAAATATCTAGAAGTCTTCGCAAAGGCAGATGTAGCAATTAGTTCTTTAGCTCCGCATCGTAAAGAGATGCATGAAGCATCTTCATTAAAAAGCCGTGAATACCTCGCCTACGGCTTACCGACAATTCTCGCCTACAAAGACACCGACCTAGACGACCTCACCGTAGACTTCCTCCTAAAAATCCCGAATACAGAAGACAATATCCTCACACATGGTAAACTTATTCGTGATTTTGCCTATAAAATGCGCGGCAAACGCGTAGACCGCAAAATAATTGCCCCGCTGATAGATACAAAAGTAAAAGAAGAGAAACGCCTAGCCTTTTTTAAGGAAATCCTAGAAGAAGAAAAACGCAAATGATAAATTTAATGAAGAAAAAAGCTCCCTTCCTTCTTCGCCTTACCGTTTTTATTGGTATGGCGTTTTTTTTCTTGGAAATACTAAGGGGATCCTATGCTATCGCACAGGGAACTGGGGCATGGATAAATGATTTCTCCCTCAAATGGGGGCTTGGTTTAGCATTAGCTTTCATCTTTCTAACTTTTTTACTAATCATCTTGTGGTTTTTATTTTGGAAGCCTGAAGCGTTGCAGGTGTTGAGCAAAGGCATTATCAGCCTGCGTCAAAAACTGAGCTTTCTTCGGTGGATATTTGCCCTTCTACTCCTTATCTTGCCTATTTATATTTTCCAATATACGTTTTGGGGTCTGGTATTTCGAGACACATCTTTTAGGCTTTTTATTTGGATTTTTCTAAATACTTTATTAGCCATAGTGCTCACGAAGGACGAGAAAAAGCTAATTACTTGGTACCCACTTCTTCACAGTATATTACTCACCAGCACTAGTTATACCCTCGCCAGTGTTTTCTCCAACGTCAAAGACTATCCCTTCAACCTCTATTGGTCAGATGGAAACCGCCTCTGGGATTATTCTGTCATGTTTGGTCGGCATCTTTATAATTATCCGGCCGATCAATCTATTTATACTTTTATCTCCCCGGGTAGGCAGTTTTTATGGGGGCTTCCCTTCCTTTTGCCAAAGACCAGTATTCTCTTCAATCGTTTTTGGAGTGCCCTGCTTTTATCTCTCCCTTATATGATTTTTGGATGGATAGTCTTCAAAACAAAAGAAAAAAAGAGTAAAACATGGCTTTTTCTTGGGCTATGGGCTTTTCTTTTTCTTAATCAAGGTCCTATTTATACCCCACTCATTCTCAGCGCAATTTTAGTTGCCATCACATGGGAAGCGCCATTGTGGATTGCCATCCCGCTAGTCGCCTTCGCGGGATATTATGCTCAAACGACTCGTTGGACGTGGGAATTTGCGTCCGCGGTTTGGGCTGGGGTGCTGTCCATCAACAGAATCCAGCTAAAAGGCGCACAGCTCACCATCCGCGATTGGGTGCGTGCCTTCATCCTAGCCATATCTGGCGTATCTCTCTGGCTCTTTCCCGATATCCGAATTCCCAGTTTATTAATCATCATCTTGCTAATTTTTCTGTTTTTTTCAGAAAAACGCTGGCAATTATCAGCAATACAGAAAAAAGTAATCTATGGCATTTTCTCAGTACTCGTGATTATTGGTCTCGTTGTGGGCAATGGTGTCTTTAAACTCTTTGATATTTTTCAGGGTATTATCGCATCTGTGCAAACATCTACATCTAAGCAACCCCTCCTCTGGTATCGTCTGCTCCCCAATGACACATACCCAGAAGGAATTTTGGGTGGACTACTTATTGCCATATTGCCCCTATCAATTTTATTGATCTATTTATTATATAAAAAACATTGGCAGCCTTCGCTTTGGCAAAAACTGGCAATGCTTGCTTCTCTTTTAGTTTTTCTAGCTCTTGGACTTGTTATTAGCACAAAAATTGGCGGCGGGAACAACCTCCACAACCTCGATATGTTCCTAATTTCTCTTCTTTTTGTGTCCGCTATAGCTTGGCGAAATGGTGGAAGTCAATGGTTCGATAAGTCAAGCAAAGCACCCCTTTGGCTAAAAACGATCATAATCTTTTTACTTGTTCTGCCCGCTTATTCTTTTGTAATGGAACTATCGCCAAACTTAGCACTCAGCGCAAACGAGCGTTTGCAAGTAGAAATTCTCACAAATCATAATACACTTACAGATGCACCTATAAAATCTTTACCTTCTGATGAAGAGGTAGAAATAGCCCTAAATAGTATTAGCACATCGGCTGAATTTCTTGATAGAAAAGGTGAAGTCCTCTTCATTGATTTACGTCAGCTTCTCACTTTTGGCTATGTCCCTAAAGTTCGTCTAGTGCCAGAGTATGAGAAAAAGCGATTGATGAACGAAGCTATGTCAGGCAATACTGATTATTTTGCCCCTTATTATCAAGACCTTGCCGACCATCGGTTTAGTCTAATTATTACCGAGCCGCTCAAAGTAACACTTAAAAATGAAGAAGGTTCTTTTGCCGAGGAAGGTGACGCTTGGACGATCTGGGTGGCTGAACCGACACTCTGTTTCTACAAGCCAATTGAAACTTTCAAGTCGGTTTATGTGCAGTTACTTGTTCCGCGTCAAGAACCTCTTGACTGCTCTGCTTATTTGAAATAACAAAGAAAAACATGAAAGAAAAATTAAAAAAACTTTATTCTTGGAACACCATAAAACTGCTTCTTGCTATAGGCTTGATTGTATTTGTTATACAAAAAATAGACTTAAGTTATATTCCTGAACTAAGTGAGCGCATGTCTTGGGGCTGGTTTTTCGCCAGAGTAGCATTTTTTTTCCTGTTACTTTTTCTTAAAGCCTTTCAGTATTACACAGTCATAGACGATGATATTACCTATAGAGATATGCTTACCGTTGTTGTTTGGCAAAACATCATTTCAAACTTTATCTCAAATACAGCAGGAATCGCCTCTTATATGACGATGTTAAAAGCCGATAAAAAAGTGAAATTAACAAGATCGGGCATAACATTTTTGATGGTTAAGTTTGGAGATGTATTAATTGTAGGCATATATCTACTGCTTTCCTCAAAAATAGTTTGGAAAGAAATTCAGACTTTGCAAAACCTAACAGTGCTTATAATTATGGGTATTATTTTTGGCATTGGGCTTGTGATGACCACAATTATATTTCGGGAATCCTTTATAAATTTAGTTGAAAGGGGGCTTATCCTGATTAGGGTAGAGGAGTTTTCTTTAGTCCAGCGCGGTTTAGATGCCCTACATTCACTTGCTCAAGAGAAACAACAGAAAATTTTCTCTATGCTACAAAAAAGTGTATTAACTTCAGCTCTTTATATGACTGTTACAATGATGTATTCTTATACAGTGGTAGGTATTTTTGATCTACCCATTAAGGTATGGGAGAATATATATATCACCTCTATTCTTCAATTGATTTCTTTTGTCCCTATTCAAGTTTTAGGCGGATTAGGGGTTACTGAAGTATCTATGGTTTATTTATATGGTGTTTTTGGCATCGACCCAGTAGAGATGGCGGCTGTTTCTTTGGGGGTGCGAGCACTTTTTTACTTATTAAACGGAATGCTTTTATTCTATATCCCAATTAATGCTTTAATACAGAAAAAGCATAAAAACGAGGTCCCCACGCGTGCAGAATAGCCAAGACAGAATTATCAAAAAAGTCTTTTTTACATTTATTGCTTTTTTATTCTCTTTAATTGTCTTTGATTTGTATCATATAGCCAATGGCACTGGGGAGATTTTCGGGATATTCTCTCTAAAGTGGGGGAGCATCTTTGTGCTTTCTCTTGTCTTTTTGTTCATTTTTCTTTCTATCTTATGGCTTTTTCTTTGGAGAGCAGAGCAATTGCAGGGCTTTATTAAAGGCATTATTTCTGTTCGCCAACGAGTAAGTTTTTTGCGATGGATATTTGCAATTATTCTCCTTGTGTTTCCCATATACTTTTTTCAATATACACTTTGGGGGCTTGTTTTTCGCCCCATCTATTTCCGATTTTTTCTTTGGGGATTTTCGAGCATTATGCTTGCCATACTCTTCACAAGGGGAGAAGAAAGACTTATTGGTTGGTTTCCGCTTTTGCAAGGCATCTTGCTTACCAGTACAAGTTATACACTTGCTTATGTGTTTTCTGATGTAAACAATTATCCCTTTAATCTTTACTGGTCTGATGGCAACCGCCTCTGGGATTATTCTCTTGTTTTTGGCTCAGATTTATATAATTACCCCATTAATCAAGAAATTCCTTCACTTACATCCAGAGGTAGGCAATTACTTTGGGGGATTCCTTTCCTACTCCCAAACGCGAGTATTCTCCTTCATCGTTTTTGGAGTGCTTTACTTTTTTCTTTCCCTTATATGGTTCTCGGATGGTTTAGTTTTAAAGCAGAAAAAAATAGGAGAAGGGAGTGGCTACTTCTTGGACTATGGGCTTTTCTTTTCCTTAACCAAGGACCAATTTATACCCCGCTTGTTCTTAGTGCAATTTTGGTAGCTATTGCATGGGAACGCCCTCTATGGATCGCAATTCCTTTAGTTGCATTGGCGGGATATTATGCCGAATCTGCCCGTTGGACATGGGCTTATGCCCCCGCGATTTGGGCTGGGATGATGTCGTTAAACGGCAGCAAGCTGAAAGGAGCGCGTCCCGCCCTCCGCGATTGGGGGCGCGCCATCGCTCTCGCTATTTCTGGGGTCGCACTTTGGTATCTCCTCCCCATCATCCAATCAATTTGGACAGGTGTGAGTATTCTTCCTGAAGAAAGAATTGCTTATGACCAACCCCTCCTCTGGTATCGTTTACTGCCCAACGATACATACCCAGAAGGGATTGTGGGCGGGTTGCTTATTGCTATTTTGCCCCTAATAATTTTATTGAGCTATTTATTATATAAAAAACATTGGCAGGCTTCTCTGTGGCAAAAACTATCTATATTAGGGTCTCTTTCAGCCTTTTTGGTTGTTGGGCTTATTATTAGCACAAAAATTGGAGGCGGGAATAATCTTCATAATCTCGATATGCTTTTGATTGCTCTTCTTTTTGTAAGCGCAATAGCATGGAGAAATGGGGGCAGCCAATGGTTTAGACAATCTAATAAAGCACCTTTTTGGATTAAGATCACAGTGATTCTTCTTTTGATTTTGCCCGCTTATGCCTCTATGCGTAAAATCTCTCCTAATTTAGTGCTTAGCTCAGATGAAGTTTTGCTTGTAGCGTTTCTCACTGATTATGATGGGCTTGCCGCCCCATCTATTAAATCTTTACCTTCTGATGAAGAAGTACAAAAAACGTTAAACACCATCGGCTCATTTGCTGAAATTTCTGATAAAAAAGGGGAAGTTCTCTTTATTGACTTGCGCCAACTTCTCACTTTTGGCTATGTGCCCAAAATTCGACTTGTGCCAGACTATGAGAAAAAACGCCTAATGAACGAAGCGATGGCAAGCAACGCCGATTATTTTATCCCCTATTATCAAGACCTTGCCGACCATCGTTTTAGCCTAATTATTACAGAGCCGCTTAAAGTAGTGCCAAAATATGAAGAGGGTGCCTTTGCCGAAGAAGGAGACGCTTGGATGAAATGGGTGTCTGCACCGACACTCTGTTTTTATCAACCCATTGAATTTTTTAAAGCCTTTCATGTGCAGTTGCTTGCCCCGCGGCAAGAACCGCTTGATTGTTCTATGTATTTAGAATAGCTAAGATATTCTCCTACAAATAAAACACATTATGGCATTCTCTTCCCCTAAAAATCATCTAATGCGAATAATGCAGGTCTTTCTCAGCGCAACAGCTCTTGGTGAGATTGTTGTGATTGGAACCCTTTTGGCAGAACCCTCACAAAGTGGTGGCTTTCTGGGGTATTCAATAGGGCGTTGGGCAATTCTTGTAATTAATAGCTTTATTTTGGCAGGTATAATTTTTACTCTCTATAAAATTTCAGTAAATGAAGCCGTAACTCTTGAGCATTGGCTAAGCCGAGAAAACAATTTGTTTGCTCTCTTTTTTGCGTCTTTCTTGATTTTTCTAGTCTCTCTTCCCACATCTTTAGGGGAAATTGAAGCTGTTCGGTATTTTACTTATTTTGGGCGTATACAGCCCTCGCTAATATGGCTTTCTTTCTCTAGCGGGGTATTTTTTTTCTCTCTGCTTATTCTGCAACCTCTGCCACTTCAAAAGTTTTTCCCAGATAAAGCAAGTGTTTCAAGCCAACCTTCATTAAAAAAGTCCCAGATAATTTTAATGCTTGGCTCGGGAATTTTATATTTTGTTTTGCAAATACAAAGTTTTTGGATTGTTCAAGAAGCAAAGAAATTAGCAGATAGCTCCGATTACACACTACCTGCCAGCACCTTTGCATGGAATGACCTCCGTTTGTGGACCTTTACCAAGCCTTGGGGAGCCGCTGTCTTTTATAAACTGGTAGGCGTATCTCCTACCAGTATTGATTTAGCGCAAACCCTTTTTTCTGTTTTTGCATGGCTTATGTTGGCATGGGCTTTTAGCCAAGTTATTCGTAACCTTTGGTTGCGCGTCATTGCTTTTTATTTTATTCTGGGCTTTAGTCTAGCCTCCTCCATCCAATTGTGGAATCATGTTATTCAAAGCGAATCCCTTTCTATCTCTTTAATGGTGTTGATGCTTGCGATTTGGTTGCTCTTAGTAAAAAACTGGCATTGGGCAGTATTTACTTTGCTCATTTTTCTTTTTGCATGGTGGATTGGTACGCGTGAAACCAATATCTACTTAAGTCTTCTCATTGCAGGGAGCCTAGTGCTTATTGGGTTTTTCTACAAAAATCAGCGTTTTTATTGGATATTAAGTATACTTATCGTTATTTTTAGTTATCAAAATATGCAAATCTCGAAAATGCTAACGATGAAACGCTGGCTTTACCCGCTTACCAATATCGTTTTACACCGTATTTTGCCTAATGAAGAATTTCTTGCCTATTTTGAAGAAGAAAATATGCCTGTTTCACCAGAGTTGCTGGCACTAAGTGGTAATTTTGCCCACCATGATGATTTTGCTCTTTTCAATAGCCTGGCATTAAACGATGCAGAAAGCTGGATGCTCAAATCAGCTAAAAAAGTCTATATCCAATTTTTACTCACTCATCCCATTTATACGTTAAAATCCCCTTGGGAAAACCTTGAAACCATGCTCTCCCCTAAAAGCGTTGAAAGTTATGCCCCTGAAAAATATGCCCCTTTTATGGCATGGCTTTTTGGTGGTGTTTTCTACCCGAACTCTCTTTGGCTTTTGCTGCTCTTAGCTTTGTTAGGCGTCATTGGCATAAAATTTTCTCTAAAAAAGGGCTCTGTTTTTTTTCTGATTTTTGGGCTTTTGCTTTTGTTTTTTCCCCATTTTTATCTTGCATGGCACGGAGATGCGCTAGAGGTAGCAAGGCACGCCATCCAAGCCAGCATTGCGTTGCGATTGGCTCTTTGGCTACTTCTCTTCTTATCAGCAGATGCCTTTCTTTTGCCAGCGAATAAGGATGAGTTAGCGTATTAAAATATATTTTTGATAATGGGACGCGTCGCGCGTGTTTTGGGCTTGAGTGTTAAATCCCATAGCTGGGGTTCGGCTCCCAAGTATCGGTCACGTTCGGTGCGCTTTCTTTATCCCTCCCAGAAAGGATTAGAAAAGTCCCCGTATAATAGGTAATTTTCATGAAGTTTAATTTTAAAGATTTGTTCTTACGATACGAGAAATTTATACCGATAATCTTATTTCTTTTATTTTTTCTTATTACGATTCCTGGCATTGAGTGGGGTGCCCCAGAGCAGTGGCATCCAGATGAAATTGCGTGGCGTGTTTTCAAGGCACTAGATGGGGAGATGGTTTTCGACTCAACTGAGCCAGATTATAACCATCCTTCTTTGCCGAAGCATATTATGTATGGGGTTGGGTGGAGTGTTCGTGAGCTTGGCGGCGATGAGACTGCTATGCGGGTGGCGATGAGGTTGATTTCTGTTCTTTTAGGTGGATTTACCGTTGTGCTGGTTTATTTTTTAACAAAGATATTGAGTAAAAATATCTATATCCCTGTTTTAGCATCTTTTTTTCTGCTCACAAATAAAATTTTGGCGCATCATGCTCGCTTTGCGCATAATGATATTTATTTGTTGTTTTTTATCACATTTGCATTATTCGCTCTTGTAAAATATCGGCTTTCTGGTTATCGCGGTTGGCTCTATGCGGCATCTTTTTTGGTTGGGTGTGCGGCATCAAGCAAATACACGGGAGCAAGTTTCTCTTTAGTGGTAGTCGTTGTTTTTCTGATTGAGAATTGGAAAACTTTATTTCAAGATAAGCTAAAAACAGTAGAGAAAATTTTTATCAGTGTGGGGTTGGCAGTTTTGGGCTATAGTATTGGTACGCCTAAGTTTTTGTTATGGATGGTTTATTACCTTAAACGTATGGTGCCAGCCGCTTTGCGTCAGTCTGTTTATTCACGCACACCTGAAAGTTTGCCAGGGTGGGTTACACAATGGCGCGCATTTGAAGGGAGTGTAGGGACAGTTTTTTATTATTTGTTTTTATTTTCTTTTCTTTGGCTTCTTATTCAGTTGATATACGGTAAGTATACAAAAATAGTCCAAAATGAGCAGAGAAATAAAGGTGTTGTTGTCATATTGCTTGCTATTGTGATTTTCAATCTCCCCTATTTATTTGCCTATCATTTACAAAATCGCTTTTTCTTGCCATTTGTTCCTATGTTTATTGTTTTGTCTAGCCTTTTTCTTGAAGATTTGTTGTTTTATTCTCGCAAAAAAGGATATAAATACGCGCCTATCATTATTTGGGGCAGTAGTATCGCTATAATTTTATTCTCTTTTGTATCTATTATTAGTATTGTGCTTTTGTTCAAGAATGATTCTCGTATCAAAGCAGGGGAGTTTGCTAAAACCTTAGAAGAAAATACGCATCTCGAATATACGCTTTATCCTCCGAACATAGAGCGAGATTATTTTTCGGTTGCTCGGAACTATCCTGTTCATTTTATAAAATATCCCGGCGATGAAGTGCCCACAAATAAGCCCTATAAGTACAATCAAGGGGAGGCTGGGCTGATAGATCGTGGAGCCGACTATCTCATTATAGATAGTTTTACTTATGCTCGATGTAAAAGTGAAGTGATATACGAAAGTAATCCTGTTGAATGTGCTTTCTTTGATGAGCTTCTCGCAGGTGAGACCGCCTATGAGATGATTGCTGAATTTACTTACACCCTCCCACCATTTTTGCCACAAACTAGAGTATCTTTTGTTAACCCAGAGATACAAATTTTTCAGAAAAAAGAGTAATTTATGCCCTCAACTTACCGTATTGCCGACCTCCCCAAAGATGACCGCCCTCGTGAACGACTGGCTCAATTAGGCGCACAGGCTCTTAGTTCATCGGAGCTGATTGCCATTTTATTACGCGTTGGCGTGCCCGGAGAGAGTGCAGTGCAAATGGGACAGCGTTTATTAAAAGATTTGGGTGGATTAAGTGGGCTTCATCGTGCAGATTTTGATGAACTTTGCGCTCAACATGGAATTGGCTCTGCCAAATCGGCTCAACTTAAAGCCGCTATTGAACTAGGGCGTCGTCTTATGTTAGAAGCCCCAAACGAACGCCCCACTATTAATAGCCCCGCAGATGCGGCGGCATTGGTGCAATATGAGATGAGTGCTCTAGAAAAAGAAGAAATGCGCGTTATTTTACTTAATACGCGTAATAGTGTGATAGATATTGCTACTGTTGCGCACGGATCGCTAAACTCTGCCCACATGCGCGTTGGTGAGATTTTTACCCCCGCTGTGCGTAAAAACGCCGCCGCATTAATTGCTGTTCATAACCATCCCAGCGGTGATCCTAAGCCTAGCCCCGATGACGTAGCCATTACCCGTGCTATGCGTGAAGCAGGAAAGTTACTCGATATCGAAGTGCTTGACCATCTTGTAATTGGGTTGGGGCGTTATACCTCGTTAAAAGAAAAAAAGTTGGGCTTTTAATCTAACTCTCCGAAGTGTTTCTCATTCCTCCAAAAACGCCTAAAAGAAGTGGCACAATAATCAACAAAGTCAAAATCAACAAATAAGGCAAAATAGCACGAAAAGCAACTCCCGATAAATTTGCCCCCAAAACAGTTTCTTGCCAGTTGGCATCAAGATATTTAAGCGTCTCACCAAAGGCACTCACTGTGCCAGCTTCACAAGATAAGCCATCGGCGTAGGCATTAATCAACTCATCCATTCCCGAATAACCATAATTAGCATATAAATAGCGAGTAAAAGACGTAGATTCAGCATACGCTAGAAAAGCATCAGATTGTTCACTGGGAAAAGTTAAGCAAAGTTCAGCAATGGGAATAAGAGTCTCATTCTCTGTAGCGCGCTCAAGCGCAAGTTCATAATCGGGGTTAGGATATAACTCCGCCATCGAAGCAATCCCTTCTAAAAGCCAAATAGGCAAAAGATTATAATTTTCACCAACATAACGATAGAGCAAAACATGCGCCATTTCATGGGGAATATATTCTTGCATTAAAATTACTTCTTGTTCACCGGGGGGAATAGCTACAAAAACAGTCCCCAAAGCGGGGTCAGCATGTCCCGCTACCCAAGTTTCTCCGCCCATAAAAAGTGCGTTTTGTAACTCATTAGGAGAAGCATAAATATAAATATCAATCGGTTGGCTGGTATCTACAGGAAAAAGCAAACCAATATCGGTCAACCCAGAACGTGCAGTGTCAAGTGCACTAAGCCCAAAAGTTTCGTCTCCCTCGTACCAATGCACGCGCAAATTATCCTCCTCACGCGTCTCCCATTCATAACGGTTATCGGTGTAGGTGAAAAAATACTTAGGGCTAGTAAAACTTTCTCCGTTTGCCAATTCTATTTGAAACCAATAAGTAATCTCTGCAAAAGGGTGCAGTAAATTTTCACTGGCATCATAAGTATAGCTAATATACCCCTCTTCATCGGCATTTAAGGAAATAACACGGGAGTTTTCTTCATCTACCTCGCGAAAGATAAGTAAAGCTTCTTTAATTGGATTGGATGTAATAATTTGCGCCGAAAAGTGAATCTCCTCCCCAAAGACATGAGTGACTTGTGCATCTGACACCGCTACACCTTCTTGACTCAAAACTTGGCGCGCAGAACCGAAAAACAGGAGTGCTGTAAATAAGAGCAGGTTTATGAGTTTGTGAAGTGTTTTTCCCACTAAACTTTCTCCTTATAAATAAGCATTTCGATATTATTTATGGTGCATCAAAATCAAAGTGTTCTAAATTTTGCGCGCCTTCAGTAAAATCAAGATTCTCAAGCGCATCTTCAAGAAAAGCCTCTTGCTCATCTTCCCCTTCTAGCTGATCAAGAAGAGATAGCAAATACTCGCGCACATCCTCGCCACCAATTTCTGAGAGCGACCAAATAGATGCCTTCAACACAACCTCATCTTGTTCTTCCCCAAGATTATTCAATAAAATAGGGCGAGCCAAATCAAGTGAAAGATTTCCTGCCGATTTCGTCGCGGCGAGGCGCACAATCTCATTTTCGTGAACTAAACCCTCTAAAACTTGCTCTTGCCATCGGTCACTATCATAAGAACGTCCCATCGCAAAAAGTGCGCTGGCTTTCCACATGGCAGTTTCTTCTTGCCAAGCTTTTTCGATTAACGCTGTAACTTCCTCGCGGGAGGAAAATCCCAGAGCTTCTACAGCGCATTGCTTAAATTTGGCTCTTTTGGCATTTTGTGCTATTTGGAGCAGAGTTTCTTCAATTTTCTTTAAACTTTCATCTGAAATTTCATCTAACTCACCATAATATACATAGAAGCCAAGTAAAGAAATTGTGTCTGTACGTGCTTCAATCTCAGGGTCATTTAGTGCGATATTAATAAAGGTGGGGATTAAATCTTCGCGCTCATAATCTGCCAATAAACGAATTGCATAAGTGCGAGTAATCCCATCTTCATCGTGAAGTAGCGAACGTGCTAGTGCGTTAAAGTTATAGAGCAAATTATCATCTAGTTCATGTTTCAGATGGGCAAGCAAAGCATGTCTACGAGAAAGAGAGACATCGCCCCAAACTTTGAGTAAGGGTTTTATTTGTGCTGGGGCAATATCAGTGAGTGCTTTGGCAAAATTTGTGAGCGCGCCAAAAGAAAGTTCTTGGCTTTCGTCGCGTAGTATTACGATTAATTCGGTAAAGTTATCTTTAAGAGTGGGCATATTAGTCTATTGGTTTAGTTGGTTTATTCGTTTCTATGGTAAGTTGAAAATAACGGGGTTTACAAAGTCCATTACATTAATATAGAGCATAAAGGCTAAAAGGAGCATCATCCCTATGCCATGGACTGCGTTTTCAAATTGAGGGGGGACGCGTTTTTTGAAAATCAACTCTGGTAAGAGAAAGAAAATTCTCCCGCCATCTAAAGCGGGGAAGGGGAGTAGGTTGAAAACACCGAGCGTAATGGTGAGGCTGGCTATTAGGTTTAGGGTATAAAAGGTGGGGGGGGGCGTAGCTTCTGAAGGGGATGATGTTGTTGGCACATCTACACGACTTTCTACATCGGCATCTACGGTTTGCTCAAAGACATTAAAGATACCTTTGAAACCGAGAAAACGCCCTTCTTCAGGTGCGATATTGCCGCGTATCATTTTTGCTGGCATAAGTAAAATCTCTTTAGCGTGATAGCCAGTTATCTTTACAGCGTATACCATTGTTTCGATAAAAGAAGGTGAATCTTCATAAGCATAGCCAGGCATAAATCCTATAGCCCCTTCTGTTGCGCTACGACTGCTTGAGGGGGTAACTTGAGCTTCAATAATCTCATCTCCGCGTTGGAGAGTCATATAAATTTCTTCATCCATGTTGGATGCGATAATATAGCGCAATTGCTCGTCTGTTTTTATTGCTTCCCCGTTTATCTCCAGGATAATGTCGTTTTCGAGTAACCCAGCTTGAGACGCGGGTGAATTCGGCGAAATATTGTAAATCTGTATCGTGTCAAGATTGGGGATTCCCATTTGTGAAATAATGACGGCGTAGACTACAACGCCTAAAAGTAAATTCATGGTTGCCCCTGCGAGTAAAATAGCAAGGCGTGCACCCGGTTTCGCAGAGGTAAATCCGCCACTGGCTTCAAAGTTTTCGTTTTCGCCTTTGAAGCGATTGAATCCGCCAATGGGCAACCAATTGATAGTATATTCTGTGCCGGGGTGAACTTCGCTGATATTGCCTTCTCGTGTCAATGCACCTGTTTCTTCCCCCACCTGAACGATTTCGCTAAGGACTTTAGCTTCTGCCTCTACAGCAGTACCATCGGCATTCACCAGGATATGATCAGATGCCTCTTCTGTAGTTTCTTCTTCTAGCTCTACTTCGATAGTGCGTAAAATCCATTTTTCATCTACTTTATCGGCGGTGATTTTTGCAGGTTGGTTGAGGGTCTCTTGCCATTTAAAAGGTGGGTTGAAATTACTAGGGATTTCAATGCGTTGACCATTGAGCGTAAAAGAACCTTTTCCCCACCAATAACGCAACATGCGCGGGGGAATACCGATGCCAAACTCTTCGACCTCGACCTTGAAATAACGCCCCACAAAAAAATGCCCAAGCTCGTGAATGAGAATAACAACACCAAAAACGCCTATAAAAATTAGCCCAGCTAAAATGCTTGTATTCATAAAATCTCTCTTTTCAAATTAGGGTAGAACTGCATTGTATCTTAGACATAATGCAGGTGGTCATTATATCAGGCGCGCTGCACCACCAACGGTAGCTGTAAGTGTTTTTTGAACACCATCGAGACTGTCTAGCTTTTCTTTTACTTCATTCATTTTTTCTTTTAATGTGATGACGTGGACATTCGGGCCCGCATCAATCGTGTAGCAAACGGGGACGCCCTGCCGCCGCCAAGTGCGTACCGACTTCATAACGTGAAGTGTGCTGGGGTGCCAATAAAAAAGCGCAGGATTTGAAGTCATCATCACCGCGTGCATCAAATCTGAATCTTGTTCTACAATGGATGCAAAGGTCTCAAAATCGCGTTTTAAAATTGCCTCACGGCAAATCTCAATTCTGCGGGGGGCATCTGCCACGCGTGCCGCTTGCAAGGGACTCGTTTCCGCAATTCGGTGTCCCTGTGTGGAGCCAATCTCTTTATGATCGCCAGAAACCACAGCAATACAATCGGCTAAATCCCAGTGCTCTGGTGGGGCAAGAGAGAAAGAATAAGAGTTTTTGTCTGTCTCTCCATTCGTCCACTCTACAAAACCACTTGGTACAGAACGGCACGCCGACCCTGAACCATGTCGCGCTAAAATAGAGAGTTCTTTTTCATCTAATTCAAGCCCTGCGGCTTTAGAAGCAGAGAGAGCTAAAGCAGAAAATGCCGCGGCTGAGGAGGCAATCCCTGCGCCAGTGGGGAAATTATTTTCACTGACTACTTCGGCAAATAAATTAACATTTGCTTTTAGACGAACTTCATCCAGAATTTGGCTAACGCGTACCAAACCTGCCCCCGAGATTGCTTTTTTATTCAAAATGAGCTTATCTTCACGAAGACTTTCATTAAAGACAACCTGTGTCTTTGCAGATAACCCTTCTAAATTCATTGAAAATGAGCCATTAACAGGGATTCGTAAATCATGGTCACGATTTCCCCAGTATTTTATTAACGCGATATTTGGGTGGGCGAGTGCGGTAGATTTCATAGAGGAGAGTCTACCATTAAGCGGATTATTTAATATTAACTTTCTCTATATTTCCTAGCGTAGCTAGGAAGGCAGAAAATCTTAGGGAAATATAAAAGATAGCATTCTTTTCCCTAAAGTCTATTGGAAGCAAGCAAAAAGAACCCGTTCCCTCGATGGGAACGGGTTCTTCTTGGTGTTGAAGTTTTATTTCTGATAAAGTCTATTAATCTTACTCCCCAAATCGCCTCAAGACCTCCGAAATTGCATTTGTGCCAAACTCCATCGCCGCAACGGGGATGCGTTCATTAGCGGCATGAATTGAGTCGATTAATTCAGAAGTTATTTCCGCGGGTAAATAGCCATAAGTTTGAATGCCAATTCTGGAGAAGAAACGTCCATCGGTTACGCCGCTTAAAAGCATAGGGATAGGCGTACCACTTGGGTCGGCTTTTTGCAAAATATCAGCCAGCAGGGGGTAGAGCGTCATATCGGGTGCGCCTGCACCTTTATCGTAATGTGTGATTTCTAACTCAACATCATCGCCTAATAACGCGCCTAACTCTGCCAACATATCATCGGGGGTAAATTGGGGTAAAAGACGACCATCTAATTCAACAGAAATTTCCGCAGGAATGACGTTAATTTTATCGCCGCCACGAATGATATTGGGGCTAACGGTATTATGTAGCATCGGATTGATGATAAGCCCCTTATCTCCCAGCGCATCCAACATGCGGTCAGTGAAGGTCGGGTTAAGGAGCATTTTCATCCCTAAATTTGTGGGGAAGGAGAGAGATGTCGCAATTGTGGAGAACATTTGCTCCGCAACTGATGTTATATGAACGGGCAAACGCTGGTTTTCGAGCGTATTGAGCATTTTTGCTAATTTTGCGGTCGCACCGCCACGTCTGGGCATCGAGCCATGTCCCGCTTTACCGCGTACGGTAGCACGTACGCTACAAATTTGCTTTTCGGCGACCATAACGGTATAAAACTTCTCGCCCCCCATCTCCAAACTTACGCCCCCACCCTCGCCAATGGCGTAGCGCACACCTTCGAATAAATCGGCGTGATTTTCTGTCAAAAAGCGCGCACCGTGAGAACCGTCTACTTCTTCGTCTGGCACGATTGCCAAAATGATGTCTCCAGGTGGTTTTTCGCCAGCTTCGTGGGCACGCAAAAGGGCGGAGACCATCATCGCAATGCCATTTTTCATATCGAGCGCACCACGCCCCCAAATCATATCGTCAGCAATCACCCCCTCGAAGGGCGGATGTGTCCATTGTTGCCCAGTGGTGGGCACAACATCCACATGCCCGTAGAGCAAAAGCGGCGGCGCATCTCCCCGCCCTGGCAGGCGTGTGATTAAGTTCGGGCGATTGTCGTCTTTGGCTAAAATCGTAGTTTTTAGCCCAGCATCTTCGATAATTTCTTTGAGATACATAATAATCGCTTTCTCATTTCCAGGCGGATTAGTTGTATCGAAACGAATAAGATTTTGGAGTAGTTCAACAGGTTTTTGGTAGATGGGAGTTGTCATTTTTTTCCTTTTTTTGTGGAATTGGTCAGGAAGACTCCGTTCTCTTCAAGGGAACGGAGTCTTCCTGACCGCTACGCACGTGTTTGGGGCTTGGGTGCTGATGGTGAGCAGAAGTGTGGCGTGAGCATTTCTCTGCTCCCGCGTATAGGGCAACATGAATGTTGCGTTACGAGCGTGGTGCGACATTTATGTCACCTTTTTATTTGTACAGAAAGATTTTTGCTGTACTTTCAGTAGAGAAGTGTTTTTCTACAATCCAGAGTTCGGCATCTAATCTGTATTGTGCTGAGCCTAATTTATTTCTTCCTAATTCCTTATCGTAAATGCCATACCAATTATCGCCTTGCCCTCGACTGAGTTTATAGGGTGAGGCTTCTAAAATGTCGTTTAATTCTTGTCCATCGAGTAGCTCTGCGAGTCTTTGCTCTTTTTTGCGAATTTCTTTTTTTCTTTTTATCTCACTTGGCAGGTTAAATATTTTTGCTAGAAGCAAAAACAAGGCTATTGCTAGGATGCTTCCCAAAACGACAAGTAGAAAATTTAGCATATTGTTTAAGGGTTGTGTTCTAATGCGCAATCTTGTTCGTAAAAAGGAGATAAATAGATGTTTACGTCGAAGAAATGTTGACCAGCGGCATGCAAGTTTAGGTCACGTTTGTCACGGAGCACTTTATCCAATAATATATGAAAAGTTTTTCCGTGTAATCCGTAAAATCTGCGTAGGAAAAAATCATCCAGCAAATTTCTCTCTTTCTTTTTGCAGTCCGCGTAGGGCAAAGAAGAGAATCGGAATCAATCCCAAATTGATGAGGGCGATTGCGCTGAATACGCCGGAGTATCCGAGGTCGTCTACAAAGCGGGTGGCTAGGGCTTCCCCTGCGCCGATTCCGATATTGCCGACTGTCATCAGGATCGCAAACATGGAGCCGGCGATGCGTTTGTCGGTGATGCCCATCGAGTAGGTGGCGTAGACTGTCCAGTGAAAGGCGACTACAACGCCCCATAAAACGCCCACGATGAGAATGGTATTGAGGCTGGTGGCACGGCTGAAAATAAAGCCGCCAACGGTGACCATGCTCACGGTGCTGAGGGCGGCGTTTTTGATGCCAACTTTGTTGATTAGCCAGCCTAGAATGAGCGCACCGATGACCATGCCTACGCCTTTGAGCATGCCGTAGCGTCCGAGTATGGCGGGGCTAATTTGAAGTTCATCACTCATATAGAGGGTGACGAGACCGTCTATGCCCTGAAAAGTTGTCCATGCCATGACAATAAAGAAGATATAGAGTAAATAATTGGGGCGGATGAGTTGTTTGAAGGCTGACCATTCAAATTTTTCGCGCTCGGCGCGTTGATCTGGCTCTTTGACTTGAAAAACCATGATGAGCGGAAATAGAATAATCACGCCCATTGCCAAAAAGATTGCCGAAAAACCCATCCGCTCGGCGATGATGCCGAAAACGAGCGAAAGGATGATGAATCCTGCCGCTCTACCACCTGTCATTACACTTTGAACGCGAGCGTGATCTTCGGGTTCGGTGATATCTACCGCGAGGGCATCGGCGGTTGCGTCGAAGAGAGTCATGGCAGATACGGCGATAAGAATAACGACCGCCATCGTGGTAAATTGGTCAGCAGGGTTAATCCAAAAAGCAGAGCCAAAAGCCACCGCAGAGAGAATCACACCGAGTGCCATATAGGGGACTCGATACCCTTTGCCGAAGAAATTAACGCGGTCGCTGAGAATGCCGAATACCCATTTGAGCATAAAGGGGACAAGGGCTAATCCCGCCAGTGTGGCGATTTTATCGGGGGGGATGCCTTCGGCGTTGAGGTGGGGTTTGAAGAAATTGAGTTGATAGGCTTGAATTACGCCTTGTACAAAGTAGAGTGCGCCGAACATGTAGAAAAGAAAATTGCGGGATTTGTTGGTTTGCATGGGGTTTCCTTTTTGAACACGGAGTTTACGGATTGCACGGAGAAGGCTTTTTTTTGAAGTACGATATTAGTTCTTTTTAGCGTAAGGGGAAAAGTAATAATTTTAAATTAAAACTTGTAGGCAGAATTCCAGCCACCCAAACTTCTGTCATCGTCAAGTTCATATTCCAAGTAGCAAATAAAGTCATCTTCTTGGAAAAACTTAATTACCTTTTGCCATAATTTTTCAGCGAGAATGTGATTTTTGATTTCCCAAGTTGATTCCCAGCTTATATTGCTAGTTTCATTTTCGTCTACCAAGATGCTGCTGAATGAAGAAATAATGCAATTTACATTTGTAATTGGAGAGACAGCAGAAGTTTCTAAGTGTTTTCCATAAATCGTAAAATGGCTTATGTCTTTTAGGCAGATTTCTGCTTGAAAAGCATATTTTTTGCCGTGGAAAAAACTTTTCATATGATATGTCACTTTTTTGTTTTTGGGTAAAATTTACTAATCTATTATACTCTATAGCATTATTTCACAAAAAAATCGCATCATTCGCCAATTCGCTATATTAGCGTTGAAAAAAGGAAACTCTAAAATGACCAAAACCTACGACACCATAATCATCGGCTCTGGCGCAGGCGGATTAACCGCCGCTGTAGCCCTTGCCCAAGCAGGGCAAAAAGTTCTCGTCTGTGAGCAACACGATGTAGCAGGCGGGTGGACACATTCTTTCACCCTCAACGGATACCGTTTTAGCCCGGGCGTTCACTATATCGGCGGGATTGAAGAGGGCGGCTCGCTGAATCGCATTTATCGCGGGCTGGGCGTATCGAATCATCTCGAATTTTGCGAACTCAACCCCGATGGCTTCGACCATATCGTCATCGGCGATAAGCAATACGATTTTCCCAAAGGCAAAGAAAATCTTAAGGCGCGGCTCACCGAATACTTCCCGCATGAAGCCGAGGGCATCGAAGGCTATATCGAAATGGTCGACAAAATGGTCACGGGCGTTAACTCTTTGGGCAAGGTCAAAAATGCCCAAACTGCGGTCAAAGCGGCAGGGAAATCTATGTCGCTTTTACGCTGGGCAACCCGTTCTGGGCAAGATTTGATTGAGCATTTCATCACCGATCCCGTTTTGCGCGGCGTTCTGGCGGGGCAGTCTGGCGATCACGGGATGCCGCCTTCGCAGGTGAGCGCATTTGTCCACGCGGGCATCACGCATCATTATTTCAACGGCGGCTACTATCCACGCGGCGGCGCGTTCGCCATTCCCCGCGCTTTTGTTCGGGAGCTGAAGCAAGCCGGGGGCGAGTTGCGTTTATCCACGTCTGTAGAAAAGATTCTGGTTGAAGATGGGAAGACGATTGGGATTCGCCTCGCGGATGGGGAAGTCATCCACTCAAAATATATCGTTTCAAATGCAGACCCAGAAGTGACCTTCGGCAAATTAACGGGGCGCGAGGCGTTGAGCAAAAAATTGCTTGGCAAACTTGATCGCGTAACCTACTCGACCTCTGCCCTGAGCTTGTTCTTTGCCGTGGACATGGATTTGAAGGAAGCGGGTTTAGACTCGGGAAATTTCTGGTTCTACGATAACGAAGACGTGGACGGGGCGTATGAGCATGGACTGACGGATTACGCGCTGAAAGCCGAGATGCCCAGCTCGATGTTTTTGACCGTGACGACACTCAAAGACCCCTCGAAAATGCACGGCGGCGTTCATACTTGCGAGGCATTTACCTTCGTGGATTATGACGCGTTTGAAGAATGGTCTGGCTCAAAATATGGCGATAGACCCGCTGGTTATGAAGCGGAAAAAGAAGAATTGGCAGAAAAATTATTTAGAAAATTAGAGAAACATGTCCCGGGGATTAGCAAAAATATCGTTTTCTGGAATTTAGCCACCCCGCTGACGAACGAACACTATATCAACGCGACGCGTGGCAACCAATATGGAATCTCAAAAAGCAGGCGGCAGGTGGGACCCGGCGCGTTCCCGATTAGAACAGAAATTGAAGGGTTGTTTTTATGCGGAGCGAGTACGCTCAGTCATGGCGTTGCGGGCGTGACAGCTTCGGGCATTGCCGCGGCGAAAAGCATTTTGGGATGCAGTGCATCTGATTTATTCACGCAAGATGGCGCAGAGATGAAGATTTACCCATCTGATGATATTTCTGCGTGGTCCCCAGAATTGCAGAAGAAGATTGAGAAAGGCAAAAAGAGATAATTTAAACACGAAGGGCACAAAGGTTCACGAAGGAAAAGTTTTTGTTTTTCCTTTGAATTTCTTTGTGCTCTTTGTGTTTAATCTTTTAAATGCCTGCGTTCTGTTTTTTACGTGATAATCTCAATTTCTTCATTCACCAAAGTCATATCGTACCAATTTTCGTCCACCCATTTGGCTACAGTTTGCAAAGTCCGCTGGGATTGTGCGCCGCTATTGCTCACCACCGCACAACCGATAACGGTACTTTGCCAAACATCGTGCAAATCCATTTCCGCGACAGAAATGTTGAACTCTTTACGCAGACGCGTCAAAAGCGGCTTTAGTCGGCTCCGCTTTTCTTTCAGCGATTTACAGCCGGGGATGGTGAGGTGGAGGGTGAGGTATCCGAGCATTTTAGTATTTCCTATAAACACTGCCACGCGGGGCAATCGTGAGTATCAAGATAATCAACTCTTCATCTTCAATTTTATAAATAATACGCCATTGCCCAACCCGTATGAGATAGAATTCTTTATGCCCCGTCATCTTTTTATATCCGCTGGGGCGCGGATCTTCGGCAAGTGCGCTAATTGCCTGACGCATCCTTTCTAGCATTTCACCGCGTAGGCGTTTTAGCGTTTTCTCGGCTTTACGATGGACGATAATTTCCCAATGCTTTTTCCCCATAAATTATTCTCCGCTATCTAGTTCTGCAGTAATTTTATCCCAAGAACGTGCTACGGATGGGTCTTTTTTCCATTCTTGATAGGCGGTATCTGCTTCACGAACGGCACGCATTTCTTCCAAAGTTTCCCTGATTTGAGCATAATCTACTGCTGGAATCATCACTGCAATTTCTTTACCGTTGCGCTCGATGAGCATATCTTTGCCTGTAAAAACTTGATCTAAAATACTGCGCCAATTTGCGCGTGCATCGCCGCTTTTTACTTTTGTAGGGAACATCTCAACTCCTTTTCTTTGTACGAATTGTACGTTTTGTACGAAGCGATGTCAAGATAGGTGAAGAAAATTTTCATCAACTCCCAATTCCCAAATCACGATTAACGATTTACAATTCACCTATGAATAAAAACTACGAAAAATCCCTCGATTATCTTTACTCTTTTGTCAATTACAGCTTCAAACATTCCTCCGAACTGGCTAAAGCTGAGTTCAATCTCGACCGAATGCGCGACCTCATGCGCTTGCTCGGCGCCCCACAAAATGATTATCCGATAATCCATATCGCAGGTTCAAAGGGCAAAGGCTCTACCGCGGCATTTACAGCGAGTGCATTGCGCGCTGCGGGACATCGTGTTGGGCTTTATACCTCACCTCATTTGCAAGAATTTACCGAGCGGATGCAAGTAAACGGCGCACCAATCTCAAAGGATGATTTTGTTGCGTTGGTCGAAGAAATGAAACCCGCTGTTGAGCAGGTGCCTTTTATTACCACCTTTGAGCTTGCTACTGCACTTGGTTTTCTTCACTTCTCCCGCCAAAATGTGACAGTGGCTGTCATTGAAGTCGGCTTGGGCGGACGCTTGGATGCGACCAATATCATCACGCCCCTCGTTTCGGTGATTACCTCCATCTCGTTGGAACATACGGCGATTTTAGGGGATTCACTGGAAAAAATAGCGCGCGAAAAAGCAGGAATTGTGAAAGAAGGACATCCCTTTGTCGTTTCGCCCCAGAAAGTGGACGTGAGCGCCGTTTTTGAGCGGGTTGCTGAAGAGTACGATGTGCCATTAACGCGTGTCGGACACGATATTCTCTACAGAGTGAAAAAGAAATCCATAGATGGGCAAATGCTCGAAGTATGGATGAGAAACGCACCAAAGATGAAGCTCAGTATTCCCCTTTTGGGCGAACATCAGGTAGAGAACGCAGTCACAGCGTATGCCGCATTACTTGTAGCGCGCCGCGAGGGATTAATGATTAGCTCTGCGCAAATCAAACAAGGGTTTGCCGATACGCAATGGGCAGGGCGTTTTGAAATTTGGCGTGAAAAACCACCAATTGTGTTAGACTCAGCCCATAATCCCGACTCTATTATTAAACTACGCCAAACGCTAGACGAATATTTCCCCGATGAGAAAGTGGTGCTTATTTTTGGCGTTTCAGAAGATAAGAAAGTAGTAGAGATGTTGGAGATACTTGCTCCACGTTTAGAGAAAGTGATTTTTACAAAAGCCGAGCATCCCCGCGCAGTTGATGCGGAGAAACTGCTTACCATCGCCGAGCAAGTTGAAGTCGTGTCAGAGGCAATTACGCCTGTAGAAGCCGCTGTTGTTCAGGCATTAGAAGATGTTAATAAAACGCGCGCCCTCCTCCTATCTGCAGGATCTATTTTTGTCACTGCGGCGGTGAGGGCGGTCTTAAGTGAGAAATAACGGCGTCAATGTCTGGCGATATTGGCTCCTAAACTAAAGGAAATTATGAAAGAAAACGATTGGTTTTTTGAAGACGAAGAAGATTTTGGCATATCGCTTTCACAGCGAACAGAGGAGCTTTATAGCGTTCAGAATCGTGAAGGGGACGAAGATGGGCTTTTTGAGGCTTGGGCTGTGCCTTTGCGAGATTTGGTTATTTTTCCGCGCATGGTTTCCCCGATTTTTGTGGGGCGAGAAACTTCGCTTTTAGCAATTCAGGAGGCGCAATCTAATGACCAAACGGTGATTGGGCTAACACAGCGTGAAGCAGAAGATGATAAACCTGACGCAAATGGATTTTTGCCTATTGGCGTTGAGATGGCTGTGGGGCGTTTGCTGAGTATGCCAGAAGGAGCAAGTTCTGCGCTAGTGCAGGGACGGCGACGGGTAGAAATTGTTGAATTTATTCAGATGAAACCTTTTTTGCGTGTGAAGGTGCGTTTGCTTCCTGAGCCAAAAGATATCAATAAAGAAATGCGTGCTCTCATGCGTTCTGTGCTGAATTTCTTCGATAAATATGTTCATTTAGATCGTGCTTTACCTGATGAAGCCTATCTTTATGCCTTAAATATCTCTGAGCCAGGCTGGTTGGCAGATATGATTGCCTCCACTTTGGTTATTGATGTGCAAGAAAAACAGAAATTACTCTTGCTTTCTAGCCCTCGAGAGCGTTTAGAAAAGTTGCTTCTTTTATTAGCGCAGGAAGTGGATGTTTTGGAGCTAGAAGATAAAATACATTCTCGTGTTCAGTCGAAAATGAGCAAAAATCAACGTGAATTTTATTTGCGTGAGCAGTTAAAAATTATTCAAAAAGAGTTAGATGAAGAAGATATTTGGCAACAAGATGTAAATGAATTACGTGAAAAAATCAAAGAAGCCAAACTGCCCAAAGAAGCAAATGAAACAGCCATAAAAGAGTTAGCGCGTTTAGAGCAAATGCCCCCAATGGCGCCCGAAGTTGGGATTATTCGCACTTATATTGAGTGGATTATTGATTTACCATGGAACGATTTTTCTAAAGACAAATTGGGTGTGAAGCGTGCCGCTAAAATTCTTGAGCGTGACCATTATGGATTGAAGAAGGTCAAGGATAGGATTTTAGAATATATCGCTGTGCGCTCGTTGAAACCTAAAAAGGAACGCCAGCCGATTTTATGTTTTGTAGGCGCACCTGGCACAGGGAAAACGTCTATGGGACGATCTATTGCCGAATCGCTCGGACGTGAGTTTGCGCGGGTTTCTTTGGGCGGTGTGCGAGACGTGAGCGAGATACGCGGTCATCGGCGAACCTATATCGGCGCGTTGCCCGGACGGATTATCCAGACCTTGAAACGAGTTGGGAAAGCAAATCCGCTTTTTATGCTGGATGAGATAGACAAACTTGGCTCCGATTTTCGTGGCGATCCTTCATCGGCTTTGCTCGAAGTTTTAGACCCCGAACAAAACAATGCCTTTAGCGACCATTATCTTGAAATTCCTTTTGATTTATCAAAAGTGATGTTTATTACCACCGCGAATTCTTTGCACAATATCCCCGATGCTTTGCTCGACCGCATGGAAGTAATTGAGTTTTCTGGTTATATTGAAGAAGAAAAAATGGCGATAGCGAATCAGTATCTAATTCCTCGTCAGATTGATGAAAGTGGCGTACACGATTTAGATTTGCGTTTCTCTGATGGTGCGTTGCAAAGCGTAATACGGCAATATACCTATGAAGCAGGTGTTCGGAATTTAGAGCGTGAAATTGGTCGCGTTTGCCGAAAAATAGCGCGCCTTAAGGCAGAGTCTAAACGCTTTCCGCAACAAATTAGCTCACGGACAATTGAGAAACTTTTGGGTCCGCCCGAATACTTTATGACAGAAATTGAAGAAGAAGATGAAGTCGGCGTAGCAACGGGTTTAGCATGGACAATGAACGGCGGCGAGATTATGGCTATAGAAGTGGCTATTCTCGAAGGCAAAGGTAACTTGCAAATTACAGGGCGAGTTGGGGATGTGATGCAAGAATCTGTTCAAGCTGGGTTAACTTATATCAAATCTCGCGCAAGGGATTTTGATATTCCGATTAAGATTTTTGATCATATTGACATTCACCTTCATTTGCCAGAAGCCGCAATCCCGAAGGATGGTCCTAGTGCTGGCATTACGCTCACGAGCGCGCTGATTTCGGCGTTGACTGGGCATCCCGTTTACCGTGATGTAGCGATGACGGGGGAAATCACGTTAAGGGGACGCGTGCTCCCCGTTGGTGGGGTACGAGATAAAGTTCTCGCCGCGCATCGCGCTGGGATGAAGGTTGTCCTGTTGCCAGAGAAAAACATCAAAGATTTAGTTGATATGCCAAAATCGGCACGCAATGATTTGAAGATAATCCCCGTAAAACACTTAGACCAGGTGCTAGAAATTGCCATTGCGCCAGAGCAAATGCTTGAGCCATTAAGGCCGAGTGAGGAAGAAGAGTAAAAGTTGAACTGCCAAGAACTGAACCGCCAAGAACGCCAAGGAAAGCGAGAGAAAACAAAAAAACAGGAAAGAAAAAGATGATGAGAAAAGAGCCTGACAAAGAATTAGATGAGTTGGCATATAAGGTGATTGGCGCGGCAATGGAAGTTCATCGCACTCTTGGACCTGGATTTTTAGAAAGTGTTTATGAAGAAGCTCTATGTGTTGAGTTAAAAAGGCGTGAGATTTCTTTTGAAAAACAAGCTGAAATCTCTATCCAGTATAAAGGTCATGCTGTTGGAAAAGGTAGGTTGGATTTATTGATAGACAAAAAGCTGGTCGTTGAATTGAAAACGGTAGAGAGTTTTGCGCCAATACATCAAGCACAAGTTATCTCATATCTCAAAGCAACGGGCTTAGAACTTGGGTTGCTCATTAATTTCAAAGTTCCGTTGCTCAAAAATGGCATCAAACGTGTAATTCTTTCTTCTTAACACCTTTAACCGCCAAGACGCAAAGAAAAAACATTTTTAGCTTTAAATCTTAAAAACTTGGCGTTCTTGGCGGTTCAACTCTTGTTTTTCTCCGCGTCTTGGCGGTTATAGAAAGGATAAACCCATGAATCTAAAAGGAAAAGTAGTTCTCATCACTGGTGCCTCCTCTGGATTTGGTGCCGATGCCGCTCATCTTTTTGCGCAAGAAGGGGCAATTGTAGTCTTAGCGGCGCGTAGACTAGACCGCCTGCAAGAATTAGTCAACAAAATTCAAGACTCTGGGGGCGAAGCTCTTGCCATCCCAGTTGATATTGCAAAAGTAGACGAAGTGCATCTCATGGTTCAAAGCACTCTCGATTTTTACAATCATATAGATGTTCTCGTAAATAACGCGGGCTTTGGCAAATTTAACTGGTTTGAAAAACTCGAATACGAGCGAGATATAGAAACCCAAATAGCCGTCAACCTTACGGGGCTAATCGAAGTTACGCACACCGTTTTACCGCATATGTTAGCGCGTCGCCAAGGTCATATTATCAATATGGCATCTGTCTCTGGCTTCACGGCTAGCCCGCTTCACAGTATTTATGCGGCAACAAAATTTGGCGTGCGCGGCTTCACCACATCCCTGCGCCGAGAACTACAACCTCTTGGCATCCATGTCACGGGCATATACCCCGGCCCTGCAAAAACCGAGTTTATGGATGATGCAGGTGAGTACACAGCTTTGGGCAATCTGCCTGTGCCCGAATGGATATTCATGGAATCAGAAAAAGTTGCCAAAAAAGTTGTTCAAGTTGCCAAAAAGCCACGTCGCAGAGCCATTATGCCTTGGGGCTTTGCTATTATCATTTTCCTAGATAATTTTTTCCCACATATTTCTGATTGGGTTCAAAGTAAATTTTCAAAAAAATACCACATATTGTAGTAAGGGCTTTAGCTCTTATTTAGATGGAGGATTAATGGACGCGTCCCGTTTAAGAAACATCTCAAATGCCCTAACAGAATCAGGTTTGGATGCGCTTGCGCTCAACCCCGGTTTCAGCTTGCTTTTTGCAAGTGGGCTTCATTTTCACCTCATGGAGCGACCCGTAGTTGCCCTCTTCGCAGTAGATGGTCGTATTGCCATCGTTTTACCAGAATTAGAAGTTGCTAAATTAGCCAATCTCTCTTATGAAATAAAAGCCTTTCCTTACGGCGAAAATCCCAAAACATGGACAGAAGTTTTCCGTAACGCCATTAAATATCTCGACCTAGATGGGAAGAAAATCGGCATGGAGCCCCTTTCCATGCGGATTTTTGAATACCGTTACCTTCAAGCCGCCGCGCCCCTTACAACATTCCCAGATGCAACAGAAACTATAGCCTCCCTAAGAATGATTAAAGGGGAGAAAGAAATTGCAGCGTTAAGAAAAGCCGCAGAAATTGCTCAAAATGCGCTCAAAGCAACGATGCCAATGATTAAAATCGGCGTTAGCGAGAAAACGATTGCCGCAGAATTAGTCAGTCAATTGCTCAAACATGGTTCAGAATCACCTTTGCCATTTCAACCCATTGTTTCTGGTGGGGAGAATTCCGCAAATCCGCACGCCACGCCAACCGAGCGTAAACTTCAGAAAGGCGATCTCCTCGTCATAGATTGGGGCGCACGCTACGGCGATTATATCTCTGACATCACCCGCACCTTTGCGATTGGCGAAGTTGACGCGGAATATCGCAAAATCCATGAGATCGTGCAAGCCGCGAATGCCGCTGGGCGTGCCGCCGCAAAACCCGGTCTCCCCGCTAAAGTGGTAGATATCGCCGCGCGCAAAGTGATTGAGGAAGCAGGTTACGGAGAATACTTCACCCACCGCACAGGGCACGGAATCGGTATGGAAGCCCACGAAGCTCCTTATATGCGCGACGATAATGAACGCATCTTAGAAGTTGGTATGACCTTCACCGTTGAGCCGGGCATTTATCTGCCGAATCGTAACGGTGTTCGTGTAGAAGATGATATGGCGATAACAGAAAATGGCGCAGAGAGTTTATCCACTTTGCCGCGAGAGATTATTGTACTTGGGTGAAAGGACTTAGTCACAGATTTCACAGATCACTTGGATTGAAAAACAAAAAGAAAAAATCTGTGTAAATCTGTGAAATCGGTAGCAAAAAACAGGCACTAATTTATGGCAACTTGGATCGTCCACCTCCGCCTCACGGAAAATATACTCGATCTAATTCCCAATCTTGATGCAGGGCAATTTGCTGTTGGCAATGTTGCCCCAGATTCTGGTGTGCCAGATGAAAACTGGGAGAACTTTGACCCACCTCCGCCAGTAACTCATTTTCTTAGCCCAGAAAAAGAATGGGTTGGTAGTGCGGATTTAGATTTTTATCGTAAGCATTTAGTTGATATTACGCCCGAAAAAGAACCTGAGCGTTTCTCTTTTCGCTTGGGCTATTTCTACCATTTATTGACCGACAATCTTTGGCGTGAGAAAGTTTATCGTCCCACGAAAGCACATTTTCAGGAAGAGTTCTTGAATAATCCAAATTTCAATTCTGATGTGAAAAAAGATTGGTATGGGCTAGATTTGGCTTATGTGTGCAATAACCCTGAATGCCTTTTTTGGCGGGTATTCTTAGATGCCCAGCCAACATTTTGCGATCTTGATTTTTTGCCCATGTCTGCCGTAAACCAGCAACTAAATCACATCAAATTTTTTTATCAAAGAGACGATGATGAAATTAATAATCACTATCGTCCATCCGATACTTACCTTACCCAAGAAGACGTGGATAAGTTTGTAGCCGAAACTACACAAAGACTTTATCGCGTTTATCAAGCTTTGTGGGATGAGAAAACACCTGTGCCAGATGAAAAGTCAATTTTAACTATCGTTTTATAATCACCATAAAACTCTTGCCACCTTTGCCCCTTTGTCCCTTTTCTCTTTTGCCACCCTTGTTACCCTTGTCGCCCCTAATTACCCCTAGGAGAAAATCATGATAATCCCCTCCGCAGAACCCTTCTACTTCCCTGGCAATAAAACCGGATGCCTTCTCATTCACGGATTTACCGGTGCACCCACAGAAATGCGCTGGATGGGCGAATATCTCGCCGAAGAAGGCTTTAGCGTACTCGGCGTTCGCCTCGCGGGCCACGCTACAAATCCTGATGAGATGATTCGGACGCGCTATATCGACTGGATGCACTCTGTTGAAGATGGCTATCATCTTCTTAAAGGCACAGTTGATCGGGTCTTTTTAATTGGATTGTCGATGGGGGGCGTACTGTCGCTTTTAATGGCAAGCAAGTTAGATGTAGCGGGCGTTTTCGTTATGTCTACGCCTTATAAATTTGACGATCCGCGCATCAAATATACAAAAATTATGTCGTACTTCACATCCTATCTTTCGAAAACGGGAGAAGAGCCAGGGGCAACTTGGTTCGATAAAGAGTCTTGGCAATCGCATATTTCTTACCCTAAAAATCCTGTGCGCTCTATTACCGAATTGACCCTTTTGCTCACCGAGATGCGTGCCGCATTGCCAAATATTGATGCGCCTGTGCAACTCGTTCATTCGAGAAACGATACCTATGTGCCGGGCGATAGCATGGAAAGAATTTATGCTAAATTAGGCTCATCTGATAAAAATATGATGTGGGTTACAGAGAGCGGGCATGTTATTCCGCGCGAGCCAGCAAAGGCAGAAGTTTTCCCCGCGGCTGTTGAATTTGTACAGCGTGCTTCAAAACTTTAAACTTAGCTTTTGCAAACTTAAATTATGAACCCAGCACTCATCAAACTCGCCGCCGCCCTTTTTCTATGGGGGCTGGGCGAAGGAACTTTTTTCTTTTTTCAGCCCCTTTACTTGGCAGAATTAGGCGCAGACCCCATAAAAATAGGACAAATTTTAGGTGGTGTTGGCATTGCCATGACGCTTGTTCACATCCCTGCTGGATATTTAGCCGATAAAATAGGGCGCAGACCGCTATTGCGCGCCTCGTGGACAATTGGCTGGCTCGCGGCGTTGGCGATGGCGGGCGCGGAAAAACTTCCCCTTTTTACAACTGCACTGATTGCGTATAGCCTAACTGTTTTCGTCATCTCACCCATGAATTCTTACGTCACTGCGGCACGCGGCAAGTGGACGGTAGAGCGTGCCCTCACCCTCATCTCTGCCGTTTTCTCAGCAGGGATGGTTTCTGGTCCCCTCATTGGCGGTTGGTTGGGCGAAAATTATGGCTTGCGCTCGCTTTATATTTTTGCATCGATTAGTTTTACAATTTCCGTGAGTATAATTTACACCCTTCCCTCGCAAAAACTGCACCACTCGGCGAAAGAGTTTTCGCCTAAAGTATTGCTTCAAAATACACGTTATTTGAGTTTTCTCGTGCTCATTTTCTTTGTTATTTTTACCCTCTATTTGCCTCAGCCTCTTGCCCAGAACTTTTTGCAAGATGAGCGTGGATTATCGCTAAGTCAGATTGGTTTGCTCGGTTCCTTAGGTGGCATCGGCAATGTTAGTTTCAACTTGATTTTGGGGCAGTTGGGCGCACGAACAGGATTTTTACTCGCTCAACTTGCTACTGCATTTTTTGCCCTATTGCTCTGGCGTGGCTCCGGGATGGGCTTTTACAGCCTTGCCTATTTTTTACTAGGCGGATATCGCGCCTCCCGCTCTTTAGCCGCCGCACACGTAAACTCTCTTATAGATGATGCCCAAATGGGATTAGCTTACGGATTGACCGAAACCGCGAGCGCGTTTCCCCTGATTCTCGCGCCGCCTTTAGCAGGATACCTCTATTCGGCAAATCCCGCATCGCCCTTGTATTTTGGCTTGGTGCTCATATTCGTGAGCATTCTGCTGACAATGCGCTTTTTCCCGCGTATCAATCAAAGGCGGCAAATGTGAACAGTGCGGTGCTCAGCGGCTAGAAGAACCCGTCCCCTTCAAGGGAACGGGTTCTTCTAGCCTATTTCCGATAGACTCTAATATGAATGAGAAAAAGAAAGTTTCCCCATCTCTAGCAGATAAATTAAAATCATTGGGTGTTAAGGTGGGCGCAAAGGAAGTGTCTCAACCCAAAGTCATTAAACGCGTCTCCATAGACAGCGTCCTAAAAGGCGATTATCGCCAGATGCCCTCGGGGGAGAGTTTTGTTTATGAACAGCGGTTCCCCATCAAAGGTTTGCATGGAGAGATTTCTCTACACCCAACACCAATTCCTGAAATTTTGGCAGAATATGCAAAAGATACGCGCATCAGTGAATTAGCGATAGAAAAATTTATCTTCTTCGATACTGAAACCAGCGGTCTCTCTGGCGGGACAGGCACTTATGCCTTTATGGTCGGGGTGGGGCGTTATAAAGGGGATGAATTTATCCTTGCCCAATTCTTTCTTCGCGATCCTGTTGAAGAACCAGCCATGCTTGAAGCCCTAGCTGAGTTTTTTGCGCATGGCGAAATTTTGGTGAGTTATAACGGCAAATCTTTTGATGCGCCGCTTTTAGAAACACGTTATAAATTGCATAGTATTCCCCTCCCTTTTGACGATTATGCACATGTTGACCTTCTCCATCTCGCTCGCCGTTTGTGGCGAGATAGGCTTGCCTCACGCACGCTACAATCTATTGAAAAAGAAATTTTGGGCGTAACACGCACCTCTGAAGAAGTGCCGGGGTATGAAATTCCATATTTGTATTTTGATTATCTCCGTGATAAAGATGCAAGACCTATGAAGGGCATTTTTTATCATAATGAGATAGATATTCTTTCACTTGCGGCTCTTCTCAATCATGCGGGGGAGATGCTCAACGATCCCTTTGGTGAAAAAGTTGAAGAGAGCCTTGATATCATCGCCATTGCGAAACTCTTTGAAGATATGAAAAAATGGGATGACGCGGCACATCTCTATGAATATGGTTTGGCAGGAGATTTGCCCGAAGAAGATTTCCAGAAAGCGGTTAAACGTCTCTCCATTTTGCAAAGAAGACGCGGGGATATTGATGAGGCAGTCAAATGGTGGGAACGTGCCGCAGGGGAGGGGCAAATTTACGCATGGGTAGAGTTGGCGAAGCATTACGAGCATCGCGTTAAGGATTACGGTTTGGCAGAAGATGCCACTCACCGCGCCTTAAGTTTGATGAACGAGACCCAGAATCTGCACGCGCGTTCCTTTTGGGAAGATGAGTTAACACACCGCCTTAAAAGGGTAACGCGGAAGATAGCGGCATCCAGTTGAGAAAATCCATCTCAAAAATTTTCACTGTCAACGTTAAGTTAAAATGTCCGCTACTTGCTTCAAGTAGAAATGTCCGCTTTAAGGAGAAGAAAACCCTCTC
>JADGEO010000031.1:4430-41453 GCA_016744335.1 Anaerolineales bacterium | reverse complement strand
AATCTAAGCCACGCAACAAGATATCATCATGTTTTGAGCTTTGCCAGGCTTCTAAAATGCGCAAGCTAAAGATGCGTAATAAATCTACGATGCCATGTTTTGAAGCATTTGCTAACATCGCATAAGTATCTCCCATTTGAGCTGTATCTTTTTCTTTTGGGAAAAAGGTTTCGATTTGTTTCAGAACAGTATCGAAATAAATGCGCCTATGGTTCAGCAAAAGCCAGCCTTCAAAACGTCCCAAGGTTGTGTGGTCAGGGGTGCGGGCAAAAAGTTCATAGCCAGAGAACCAGCGCGCAAGAAAGTTTGTAGCCAGTTCGATTTCTAGCTCTCGCAAGGATAGCCCCTTCATTTGTCCCACTAAAATAGCGCGAAGAAGGTGGGATACGGTATGTGTTGGCGGCTTTCCCGGTCCGCTTTGGTGATGGTAACTCGCACAGACTTGCTCTGCTTCGCTAAAATCAAGGTGGGAGGCTAATTTTACGAGAATATGCCTTTTACTTTGCTCAAGAATAGACTTATAAATTTCTCCAGAGTAATATTCTCTTAACTTTTCGTCATGATTTTCGATAAATTCTGTTAGAAAGTCGGGTAGAATTGGCATGGGGAGTTTTCCTGATGATTTTAGTTGTCAAGAAACTTATTATCTCAGAAAAACTCCCCACTTTCCAACTACCTCCCCGAATTATGCAACACTCTCCGTTTGAGAATTAATACCCCTTTGATGCGTAGAATTTCAGCTTCTGTTGGAACTGTAATTTTTTCTCCCTGGTACTCAACTTGAGCGGTTTCCAGTGGCTCATCCCGAATCAGTTGCCGCACTCCAGTTTCTATCCCATCTAAACTGCCAAGTATCAAAACTGGCCGTCTGACGCGTGCTGTTTTCCAACCTGCTACAGCCTCTAATTCAGCCAGCACATCATCAAAGCGTTGTCGCAAATCAGTCAAAACATGATCGGCATCTACAGACAAACGGTGAGTGGCGTATACAGACGCGGCAGTACCACCAACGAGAACGGTTTCTGGCACAATGCGTTGCAAGTGAGCGGCAGAAGAAAGAACTTCCTCCCACTCAGGTAAGCTGTCGTTCGACATATATTTTCCAGAAATGGTAACGTTGGGCGTAGGGGTCAGAGGTATGGGCACGACACACTTGAAGAACCTTTTTCATTATACGCGGGTCTTTAAGTACTGCATCGCGCAACTCTGCCCAATCCAATCGCTTGCCGCGAGAAATCACGTTGTCAATAGCGGCAAGTGAAAAGTTTTGGTGAGTAAGGTGACGGTGTAACATATTGCTATTATACATGAAATCATCGTGGTTTCAGTTAAGAAAATAGGTGTTTAGATTTTTTTATTTGTTATCCCGGTCTCCTAGACCGCCGTACATCTCTCTTATTTGTCGCACCATCTGACCAATATCTCTGCTATTAGAGCGGATAAAACCACAGCAGTACCATATGTAATTACCCAATCCATAGCATTGTTTTGAGGGTCTCTAATAGCTTCTGGCCTTTTTTTTCTTAAAAAAAGGGATGCACTAAAAAGCAGAACAATAAAGAGGAAAATAATTGTATAGTCAAGCGAGGCCTCAGAGCACATAAATAAACTCCTATTCATATCCCATTTTTTCACAAAGGTTATCTATTAATTTGTTGTATTGTCTTGATAATGCTTGTGCGAATGAGATATCCCTATGGGGACCATATTTAATTGTGTTCCCTCCATCTAGTAATCCTCGACTCCCGACCAAGATAGCAAAATTATTTCCCCCTAGACCAAATGCTGAAGCTGCTGCATTTACTTCTACAGGATTCAAAAAACATCCATATGGCATGTTAAGTATGTTGCCTGTACTCGCTGACGCAGCAGATATTTGATGTGCTATACCAGTTCCTTGCTCAACATGAGCCAGTTCGTGCATAAAGCTAGAAACAAGTTCTAATTTACTTTTTCCTGTTGGGTCAACATAGATGGTAGATGTTCCAGGTGGCCGATAATTTGCGAATGTTCGACCCGCATCATCAATATAACTTGTTGCATGATATGTAACCCCTCGACTTTGAGCAAAGCTCTTCAAAGCTTGTACTGGGGTGCCAGAACTGAAAATTTGCACCGCTTTGGGTATTGATGCAACTGCTCTCAGTGCTCCGTGTATAACAGAAATTCCTAATGTTGTATTTAACAAAGCTCCTGTTCCTGCGAGCCCCCTCCGCAGGGGGCATTCACTGCAATCACTCATAACAGCAAGATCTTCTTGCAAATTTCCATATCCCATTAATTGCCCAGACCACCAACCTAAATTTGTATCTTGTGGCTGTGTTCCCTGTGGGAAATAGTGATCATAGGTCAGGTAACCAACTGTGTATACTGCGCCTGCACCAGCTACGACACACACAATCGTGTCTAATCCAAAAACACAGTGTCCACTTGGGTCAGAGTACATCACAGGACTTCCCTCAGCGTAGCCCCACCTATTCAAAGAGAGCGGTCTATTATAATCACCACCCCAAGTATCTCTCGAAACAAAGCGACCATCACCAGAGTTATAATATCGCGCCCGCAAATATGTTAACCCATTCGCATCTCTCGATTCTCCGGTAAATTGGTATGCACTCGCGCCACTGCCCATGCTAGAAATTGTTTCACCATAGGGAGAATAACTTTGCGTGAGCATAACCACGCTAGCAGAATCAGCTAACTGCCGCACAGAGCCTAAAGCATCACCCAAGAAGTATTCAGTAGTGCTACCTGCTTGCGCTATTCTTCCATTTCCGTAAAGGTAAGTGTTTGTGCCATCAGCTAAAACTTGCGTCAAACCAGTGTTCAAATCAAGGGTGTAATTCGTGCCGTTTTGCTGGTGGCGGTCTCCTAGACCGCCGTATTGTTAAAGTTCAAATTGTGTGATTCATGGATATAAACGGCTGGATATTTGTTCGTCAAGGTAGAACCAACTCTCTTCATACCAAGCAAGCGTTATTTCAAAGGAATTAGTTTAACATCTGTAAATGCTGAAACTGTTTTTGTTTCACTACCAACAGTTTGTAGCTCACCGAAAACATATATTCGTAAATGATATTTCTTCTCCTTATTTGGAGTATTTGGTATGAACATTACCATACGGCCATAAGACGAAGGATCTTCTGGAGATAAAACAATATTGCCTTTTGGGTATACATCCACTGGTACTTCAAAAATTTCTACCCACTCATTATTCTGAAGCACAAACAATCTTAAATTGTAATTTTCAGGAAAGATTATTCTATCTGTAGTGTTGTAATTAAGAAGAACTGTTACTGCGTCTCTTGTGTTAAATGAGTTTAGTTCTTTTATTGCTATAAGTTCGATTTGTTGGTTGAGATAATTTGCATCAAAGTCAATAGGATGTGTTTCCGCTAAACTATTATTTGTAGAACATCCAATTAAAAGAGTGGATATTAACAACAGATTGAGAAAAAACAATTTTCTTTTCATATTGCAGCCTCATTTAGAACATTTTTTATGAGTTACGACATCTCTTGCCAAGTTAATATACAAAAAAGAGATCACTCATAGTGAAAATCAAAATTTGAAAATCCAGTATATAACTGGGGAAGAGGATCAGGCAAAAGACATTCACTACTAAGACAACGATTATTTGCACGCACCAATACTGAAAATCTATTGTAGGCTTCAAGCATTCCTATAGGGAAGGGAGCCTGTTTTGTTTCGTTTGGTGCAGCTGAGAATGAAGTTTGAATTTGGGGTTGGGAAACCCTATCAGAAATCACTCTAACAGAATAGTTTACAAAAATATCAGATGAATTCCGTATGCGTAGCTTATCTAAAGCAATCGTTCTTGTTGCGTCAATTTGAGGAATATCCTGATAGTGAACTGAATAATTCAGAATCACACGCTGGGAATATGGTGTGTACCCTTTCAAATGAGCGGGTCTGCACCCTAATAAGAAATCATTTAATAGACCTATGGCGTCCCCTGCATTTGGGGTTACTGAGTCTCCGCTTCCGTAAAACCCTGTATATCCTTCATTAAGAGTCTCACCGTAATTTTTTTGATCAAAAACAGGAAGCATTTGGAAACTTTTTCTAAACACACCCAAACTACCGCTTCTCCTTTGGTTTCTTGTTGGCAGTTCACAATTCTCTGAATTTTTGCAGAGATAATGTCCACTTGGGTCAACATGATTAACTGGATTCCCCTCCACATAATTCCACCTGTTCAGAGAGAGCGGTCTGTTGTAATCTCCGTTCCAAGTATCTCTAGTAAGGAATCTACCATCACCAGAGTTATAATATCGCGCCCGCAAATATGTTAACCCATTCGCATCTCTTGATTCTCCGGTAAATTGGTATGCACTCGCGCCACTGCCCATGCTAGAAATCGTTTCACCATAGGGAGAATAACTTTGCGTGAGCGTAACCACGCCAGCAGAATCAGCCAATTGCCGGACAGAGCCTAAAGCATCACCCAAGAAGTATTCAGTTGTACTACTTGTTTGCGCTATTCTGCCGTTTCCGTAGAGATAAGTATTCGTGCCGTCGTTCAAAACTTGGGTTAAACCAGCGGCTAAATCAAGGGTGTAATTAACGCCGTTTTGCTGGTGGCGGTCTCCTAGACCGCCGTATTCTTTATAGTAAGCCCAAGAAATCTATTGGCTGAACCACAGGAAGAAGAGGTGGGTTATAGTCTGCTATATTGCGTGTGATTAGATATTCTGCTTTACATTGTAGAGCAGAAATCATCTGAACAGCATCTTCAAAATCGCTATAATCAAGGTTAAGAGCCTGATCAATCGTACTTTGATTAACTGGAGCGATTTTAAGAATTTGCAATAGGCTGGTAATACTTGCACGTGCCTTTGCGGATGATTGGTCTTTCTGAATGAGATAAAAGAGAGTAGTAATACTATGTGCGGCAATAAAACCTTCGATTGCTCCTGTCTCTACACCGGCTAGTACATGTGCAGATGCTTCGTAAAAAGGCTCTCTTCTTTGCAAGACATCTAAGATGACATTAGTATCAATCAAAATAATGGGTTTAGTTGCCATATTTCAATTCCAGATGTTTTTTATGATCGGCAACGCTAATTTCAGGGGACAATATGCCACTTAGCCGATGAACAATGGGGGCATCGGTAAGTATTTTTTGGGGTGGAATGCTGTAAAGATAAGTCTCTACAAGAGATGTCATTGTTGTATTTTTCTCTTGAGCATATCGCCTAAAGTTATTGAGTAAATTTTGTGGGACGCGTACCGTTAGCTTTGTTTTTTGCATATTATTTCTCCTGCCATACATAATACGTGTGTTTTGTACGCCTGTCAAGTGTTGTTGTATAATGTTCGCGATCTCCTAGACCGCTATCAGCAAAACTATTCTGTATATGGACTCATTTTCTCGTCAATTGCGAGTAACACTTCTTCGAGTTCGCTAAAGCTCATAACATCAAGCTTCCAAGCTATCCTAAAAGTTACAGTATATTCTCCATATTGGGCCAGATAAGAACATCCTAGAAATGGATAAGGGTAAGCATCATGATCCACACAAGAAAAATAATACTGATCGGCTACAGTGCTGTGATATGGAAGTTCGTTAGGGATATAAAATACTCCTATCTCCTTATCTTCACGAAACTCCCAAGCTTTCTTTGAGAAAAACTCTTGCGTTGCCTGACTATTATTTTTAAAGCGTTCAATTTCTTCACTAGCACTACCTATTATTGAGTGAAAAAAGAGAGTTGTCCGTTCTTCAGACCTGATACCCCCAAGGGTTGCAGAAGGTGATGGTTGTGCACCTTCTGGGTCTGCGAACCACCCCGAAGGGAATACTGTAACATCAACTAGTAGCTCTTTTATCGCAGGTCTTTTTATAGAGAAGAGATAACTTGCACCTAAAGCTAAAATAACACCAGATGCAATCAATATATGATGTTTTTTTATATTCATTTTATCTCCCAAGCCAACCTATGCCATTATTGCCGTCAAACCTTCCAATTGGATACAATGGACCATTAGGTGTATTTGGGTAAGACACAGAATACGATGTAAAAGCTGGGAATTGATGATGCAAGCCTTTTTTGTATTGTTTCAAAACTGTTTTGAAAGCCGCGGTTACAGAATTTATGTCGGAACTGCCGCGTGTTAGATTGTACAGTTGAAAACCTAGAGTGATGGCGGTTTGATCGGTAGCTTGATCTAACCCTATTGGGCTCCATGAAGGTTGCCAATCATTTGTATCAGGGTTATTGTCAGGGTCTGTTTGTTGAGCAAATACTGCCCCAGCACGAAGCTCTATTTCGGTAAAACCAGCTACCCGTCCTATGTATGCATAAAAGATGTTTCCTGGCATAGATGCTTCATACCAACCACAACTTTGATGGTCACAAAGTACAATACTGTTTCCTGGCCCTTTTCTTGTTACGTCTTTTATCATGTCGACATATAAAAAGCAGATTACATATTCTTACACTCTCTCAACACTGCACTGATTACTGAAAACCGACCACTGATCACCGCTCCCCCACCCACTCAAAAATAGCCCGAATTCCTGCTTCCACATCCGCATCAGACGCCGCTATAGTCATTCGTGCAAAACCCTCTCCCTCTTTTCCAAAAGCAGAGCCGGGGATAAGCGCAACGCCGGTCGCATCTAAAATCTCTTCACAAATTTCAAGAGATGAACGCCCTAAAAAGCGAAAATCTAAGAAAAAGTAAAATGCACCTTGCGGTGGCGTGAGTTTGAGGCGGCTCTTCGGATACTCATCGGCAACGCGCAAAACTAAGGCACGCCTGCGGGCATAGGCGGCGCGCATTGCATCGGCTTCTTTTTGCACGCCCGCGTCTTTGAGCGCAAATGCCGCCGCTTTTTGGATGAAAGGTGCCACGCAGGTAATTGAATTCTGGCTGGCTTTTATCGCCCGCTTTATCACCCCTTTTGGCGCAAGCAAATAGCCCACTCGCCAGCCCGTCATCGCATAACTTTTCGAGAAAGAATTCAGCAAAATTGTGCGCTCTTTTGCCTCTGGGAATGCGCCCAACGAAATTGGTTTTTCTTCATAATAAAGGTTCTGATAGACCTCATCGCTTACTACCCACAAATTATTTTGGATAGCAAAAGTTTGCAACTTTTCTAGATATTCTTTGGATGGATAAACCCCAGTAGGATTAGAAGGATAGTTGACGATAAGCGCGCGTGTTTTGGGCGTGAGTGCCGCTTCCCAACTTGAGATGGGGGGGATAAACCCATTTTCTGCCGGTGCGGGGACGCGTCTCACCACCCCGCGCAGTAATGTGGCCATATTGCTATGAGTTGCCCAGCTTGGGTCGGGAATTAAGACTTCATCACCCGGATTTAAGATAGATTGCAACGCCAAATAATAAGCGTGAATGCCCCCGTGCGTAATTTGGATTTCGCTTTCGGGGTCATAGGAGATGCCCACTTCGCGCAGATGTTTTTCGGCGGCAACCAACTTCAACTCACGGTCGCCGCGGCTGGAGGCGTAGTGAGTATCGCCATTCGTTAGCGCATCCATTGCCGCATCCACAATTGCGTGCGGAGTCTCAAAATCTGGATCGCCCACATGCAGGGGGATAATTTTACGTCCGCTGGCTTTGAGTGCCAGCACGCGATCTGCCATCGCTACGGTGGAAGATTCACGAATTTGGTCAAGTTGTTTGTTTAGTTTCATGGTGAGAAAAAGATACCATAGAATCGAGGCTTTTTTTTAGTAATTCCAAAGTTGGCTTGATAACTCTCGTTTATGATGAAAGGAGTCCGAAACCTCGAGGTTAGAGCAGGCAAGCGCAAATGTCTGGAGACTTTTGACTCCATATTAAGAATTTGCGTAAAAAAAAATGCGCTTTGTTGTATAATGAACGCCATCAAAGGAGTAAAATATGGCATATACATCGTTTCATAAAACTGATCTGGCAAAGAATGATTTCTATTCTTCCTTTTATCGTTTCCATTAAACTTCCGAAGTTTTCAAAACTTCGGAAGTTTTTTTATAGATAGACACAGGTTGTATTGCATATTGAGTTTCTAAAAACCCACCGCTGGGATAGCGGCTAGAGCAAATGTCAAAAAAACCATCTGACCACTCAGACTGGTTAGACCATTTAGACCAACAAACAAGGAGACTAATTCATGCCCACTTCCCCTCAATCCCCTCACCTGCCCTTTGGCGACAATATCCACACACCTTGGTACGGTAAAGATATTTTGTCTGTCAAGCAATTTGATCGCAAAGACCTCGATTACATCTTTGGCGTTGCCCACGAAATGCACGGGATGGTCGACCGCATTGGTACCTTTGACCTGCTCAAAGGTAAAATTTTAGCAAATTTATTTTACGAGCCTTCCACGCGTACGTCCTCATCTTTTCACGCCGCGATGGAACGTCTCGGAGGGAGTGTTATTCCGATTAATAATGTTAAATTCTCATCGGTTTCAAAAGGTGAAAGCTTGGCAGATACAGTGCGCTCGCTAGAATGTTATTCAGATGTGATTGTATTGCGACACCCCGAGATGGGGTCGGCAAAAATCGCGGCTGCGGCGGCATCGAAGCCTATCTTAAACGCAGGTGATGGCGTGGGCGAGCACCCCACACAAGCATTGCTCGATTTGTTTACCATATTTTCAGAACTCGGCGAAGGTGAAATTGATGGCCTGACCGTCACCATGCTCGGCGATTTGAAATATGGGCGCACCGTTCATTCTTTGGCACGCTTGCTGACTCTTTACGACGTGAAGCTCAACTATGTTTCCCCTGATATCCTAAAAATGCCCGCCGAAGTGATGGAAGATGTAGCCGAGAAAGGCATCCCACAAGCTGAGTATGCTTCTCTTGAAGAGATTTTGCCAGAAACGGATGTGCTTTATGTGACCCGTATTCAGAAAGAGCGTTTTGAAAATCCCGCCGATTATAAAAAAGTCGCAGATGAATTTATTATTGACCCCGAAATGATGCAACTCGCCAAAGAGCAAATGATTATCATGCACCCCCTCCCTCGCGTAAACGAAATCACCACCGATGTTGATTCCGACCCCCGCGCCGCCTATTTTAGACAAATGGAATATGGGCTTTATGTGAGAATGGCGTTGTTGGCGATGGTGCTTGGAAAAGCGTAAAAACGGAGAAAAATGAAAACTTTTATTGATACTTTAGATGGACGCGCAGAGGATGCCCAATCTTTACTCTGTATTGGACTCGACCCACATTTAGCCGACCTTTCGACTGGCTCAAGGCAAGGCCTTCAACATCCCACAGCCGAAGACGCTCTTAACTTCTGCTTGGGAATCGTTAAAGAAACAGCCGATTATGCCCTAGCATTTAAGCCCAATGCCGCCTTCTTCGAGATTTTTGGTGCCGAGGGTTGGACTGCGCTAAAAAAACTGATTGCCCATATCAATGCCCTATCTATTCCTGTTATTCTTGATGCCAAACGTGGTGATATTGCATCTACAGCCGATGCCTACGCAAAATCTGCTTTCGAGCATCTCAGCGCAGATGCGATTACGCTGAACCCGTATTTGGGAAAAGATTCTGTTGACCCCTTTATTTCAAATCCTGAAAATGGGGCATTTCTATTATGTAAGACATCAAATCCAGGCAGTGATGATTTACAGAATCTAATCGTAGGGTCTGGGGTTGCCCCTGCCCACGAACGATTATATGAATATGTCGCAAAACTTGCCCAAAATTGGAATACACAAAATAATATCGGTCTTGTAGTTGGGGCAACCCAACCAGAGGCTTTAGCCAATGTCCGCGCCGCCGCACCTGATTTGTGGTTTCTCGCGCCCGGTGTTGGCGCACAAGGTGGCGACTTAGCTACTGCACTCAAAGCCGGCTTACGCAAAGATGGCTTGGGGATGTTAATTAGCGTATCGCGTTCAATTGCGCGGGCAGAGAGCCCGCGTAAATCAGCTAAAGAGTTGCGGGATGCGATTAATATGGTAAAGAAAGAGATTGGGCTTTAGGTTGAAAAATGATTTGAAATTTTCTACCATAGTTCTAAAATTAACCTAGTCACATGACAGTTTGGAAGAAGAAGCGCGTGTTGGTTGAGTAGGCGATGCTTTTCGCCGTATCGAAACCAAGAATTAGTATAAAATCGGCTTTTTTGTGGCTTCGATACACTCCGAAAAAGCATTCGGAGCTACTCAGCCACCTGCAAAAACAAAAGTGTCATGTCGTTAGAAATTAACCACAGATGAACACAGATAAACAGGATATTTCTTGATGAAAAGTCTTAAAATCTTTAACGCGAATTAGCAAAGATCGCGAAAAAATGATAGTTTAAAGTGCTTGCTAAACATTTCAAGGCTCAAAGCATCTTGTTTTGGTATTTTTACCACGTTTAACTACTGTGATACCTTTCAGCTTAGCATAAAGCAAAGTTTTTAAATCAGCGTTTATCCTGTTTATCTGTGGTGAATTTTTCTGCCTGATAGTTTCACAGTTTGTATTTATTGTCTCACCCAAAGTATCAGATGGCTAGAAAGTTGTTTTCAAAAGGATTATCAATGACATTTTTTCAAAAGAAACTCATCGTTATTACTGGCGGCTCAAGCGGCATTGGGCAAGCGTTGGCGCGTCAGCTTGCAGAAAAAGGTGCGCATGTACATATTTGGGCACGGCGAGAATCACTTCTTAAGGAAACACTGGCTACGCTGGGAGGCGATGGCAATCACGCCTATCGTGTGGTAGATGTTGGGGAGCAAGAGCAAGTTAAAAACGCGTTCGCCCACCTCCAATCTGAGATTGGTCTTCCAGATATCATCATCAATAATGCTGGGGTGACGCATCCAGCTTATATCGAAGAAATCCCCATTAAAATCTTTGAACAGATGATTCAGGTCAATTATCTTGGCACGGTTTATCTCACTCAAACTGCACTCCCTGCCATGCTAGAACGGGGGAGCGGACATATTGTGAATGTCTCATCTACGGCGGGGTTTATCGGCGCGTTTGGGTTTGGGGCTTATGGTGCGTCTAAATTTGCGGTGCGCGGCTATACCGATGTTTTGCGCTCTGAGATGAAATATAGAGGTATTGATGTTTCTATCGTTTTCCCGCCTGATACTGATACCCCTATGATGGCAGATGAAAACAAATATAAGCCCTTTGAAACCAAAGAGATTTCTGGTTCGGCAGGTTTGCTTTCGGCAGATGCGGTTGCCGAGACAACTTTAGAAGGGATTGCAAAGAAAAAGTATCTGATTTTGCCCGGGGCGGGGAATAGATTCTTCTTTGTCCTAAACAATCTGCTGGGTGGATTAATCTATCCGCTGATGGATTTTTTGGTGAGGCAAGCATTAAAGAAAAAACGGGGTAAGCGTTCAGGGGGCTCAAAATAGAACGCGGATTTTACGGATTAGACAGATTTTCGCGGATTTCAAAAACTTTTTTTGTTTTTTTGTGCAAAGATGACAAAAACGTATGAGTTTCCTGAAAAAATATAGCAAAAGCATTAAAAATTCGCGTCATTCGCTCATTCGCGTAAATTCGCGTTGAAAGATTAAGGCATAATTTTAATATGGCTGAACGCTTACAAAACAGGATATCGCATAACGCTCCCTGCTACGCACGTGCTTTAGGCTTGCGTGTCGTTGGTCAACATTTTTTTGAGATTTTTTAGTCAACGAGCATTTCTAATATAAAAGTTTCTCGCCTTGTCCAATGTGAAAAGGAACTTGGGTTAGCGAGGCTTCTCTTATTTTTTTCTATTGCGTTATCTATATTTACCCACGCTGGTTTATAGCCCAATTCTTCTTCATAAGCATCTAATTTTTGTGTGCCCAATTCTCCCTTGATTTCACAAAAATAATAATAGGAAGTCATTTTGAAAGTCTCGTAATCTTCTTTTAACACGTCTATGGCGTATTCTTCTGTTTTTCCCAATTTTCCTGTGATTTGTGTCATTTCTGCGCCACATTCTTCGTTAATTTCTCGGCGCAGAGCTTCAATATGCAATTCTCCTGCATTCACACCGCCGCCGGGAAATTTATAGTCATTGTAGACGGGAGAGTAGACCATTAGCAATTTTTTATCGCGAAAAATAATGCCGCGCACAGCTTTACGGTGAAAAGTTTTGCCTGCTAAATTTATAGTTTTATCGCGGTAGATGGTTTTTAGTAATTTCATTTTTGAAGGTGGTTGAGTAGTCCGTAGCGGTAGCGGAGGGCGTATCGAAACCACGAAATAGCTAAATTTATACAAACCCTTGGTTTCGATACGGTGAAAAGCATCGCCTACACTTCGGTTGGCTCAGTAGTCACTCAACCAACTATACGCTTCTTTTATGAAACCGTCAGGTGGCTAGAAATAGAATAGGCTTTGTTAGAAAAAAATCAGCGGCTAGAAGAACCCGTTCTCTTCAAGGGAACGGGTTTTTCTAGCCCATTTTCAATAGACTCTAGCTCATCCTAGAGTGTGCTTATAGTATAATCGCGTTGTCTTCAAAAAACTCATTTTTTACTGGAGGAAGCAATGTCAGAAGGAAATATCCGTGTTTTGGTTGCCAAACCAGGGCTAGATGGTCACGACAGGGGGGCAAAAGTTGTAGCCCGTGCCTTACGTGATGCGGGGATGGAAGTTATCTACACTGGTTTACGTCAAACCCCCGAAATGATTGCAGAAGCCGCTTTGCAAGAAGATGTAGATATTATCGGCATCTCTATTCTCTCTGGGGCACACATGGCACTTGTGCCACGTATTCTCGAACTTACCAAAGCCAACGGGCAAGAAGATGTAAAGCTCTTTTTAGGTGGCATCATTCCCGATGAAGATATAACCGAGCTTCAAAAAATGGGTGTGAGTGGCGTTTATGGACCAGGTGCCTCCACCGAAGATATAGTCGCCGATATTCGCAAAATTTTAAAGAGAGCCTGAGATTCTATGAATTTATCTCAGGCTCTTTTGAATCAGAATCGGCTTGCCCTGACACGCCTTTTAACGCAAGTTGAAAATAATACAGAGCAAGGACGCGCTGCGCTGAATGCGCTTTTTCCACATACGGGAAAAGCGCATCTCATCGGCGTGACTGGTGCGCCTGGCACGGGGAAATCTACGCTCGTTAACCAACTTGCCCTCTATTATCGAAAAGAGCATGATTTTCGAGTCGCCATTCTTGCCGTTGATCCCTCTAGCCCTTTTACGGGGGGAGCAGTTTTGGGCGACCGCGTGCGGATGCGCGATCTTTCTGGTGATAAAAATGTTTTTATCCGTTCAATGGCTTCGCGCGGGTCTCTGGGCGGGCTTGCGCAGTCAACATCTGCGATGGTTCAACTTTTTGACGCGGCAAATTACGACGTCATCTTGGTTGAAACTGTGGGCGCAGGGCAAGCAGAAGTGGATATCGCCAAACTCGCTCATACCACCCTCGTGGTTGAGGCTCCCGGTCTCGGCGATGATATTCAAGCAATTAAAGCGGGGATTTTGGAAATTGCCGATATTCTCGTCATCAACAAAGCCGACCGCCCCGGCGTAGAGCATACAGAACGCGCCCTCAACGGGATGCTTGAACTCTCTCACCCTACACGCCGAATTTTTCAGCATCATGGTCGAAGTATGGTTATTGAAGAAGAAAAAGTTTATGATCAGCAAAACACCTGGATTCCTGAAGTTAAACGCACCATTGCGAAAGAAGGATATGGAATCGCCGAACTTGGTGAAGCAATTGCGCGTCATGTTGACTTTTTGCGTGAAAGCGATGAGTGGAGCCGACAAACGCGTACCCAGCTTCAGGTCACGTTTGATACCCTTCTTCGAGAGACTTTATTTAATCGTTTTCTAGATGAACTATCCCCCCAAGTTTACGCAGACACCTTATCCCAAATTGTTAAAAGAGAAGAATCGCCCTGGGGCGCGGTGGAGAGCTTGCTAAAAACCTTCCTTTGAATAGAGTAGGAAGAAGTTCTCCCCCCTTCGGGGGGAGCTAGAGGGGGGACGAGGAGCAAAAATGATTTACGGAGAAAGAATTCGTTTTCGACGAGCAGAAAAGACTGATATTCCCCTCTTTATGGAGTGGATTAATGACCCCGAAGTAACTAAAGGGCTAACTATTTATTTACCAATGGGGTTATGGGAGGAGGAAGAATGGTTCGCTGGCTTGGCGAAATGCCCCCAAGCCGAAAGACCGCTGGTGGTAGAGGTTCCAGATGGAGATTCTTGGCGAGCCATTGGTAATGTGAGCGTGTTTAATATAGATGCCGTTGTTCGTTCTGCCGAAGTAGGTATTATGCTCGGCGATAAAACGATTTGGAATCAAGGCTATGGCACAGAGACAATGCGGCTTTTGCTTAAACATGGTTTTGAGGCGTTAAATCTTAATCGCATTCAGCTTTATGTATATGAAAAAAACATTTGGGCAATTCGTGCTTACGAAAAAGTTGGTTTTGTTCACGAAGGTCGAAGAAGAGAAGCCCATTATAAGAATGGAAAATACGAAGATATTCTTACTATGAGTGTGTTGCGCTCAGAGTGGAAAAAGGAAATGGAATTATGAATACTCACACGCACGAAATAAAAGGGTATGGCGATATTAAGCTCTTTGCTGGCACAGCCTCAACGAGTTTGTCGAATAAAATAGCAGAATATCTTGATAAAAAATTATGCGAACGGGATATTATTCTCTTCGCTAATGATAATTTATTTGTCAAATTGCACGAAAGCGTGCGTGGGCAAGATGTATATGTAATTCAGACGACTTCGCGCCCCGTACAACAAAACCTGATGGAGTTGCTTATCGCTCTCCAAACTTTACGCCTAGATTCTGCCGCGCGCATCACCGCCGTTGTCCCTTATCTTTGCTATGGTCGCTCCGATAAAAAAGACCAGCCACGTGTGCCTATTACAGCCCGTTTGGTTGCAGATATGATAGAAGTGGCTGGCGCAGATCGCTATATAACTCTCGACCCCCACGCAGGGCAAGTGCAGGGGTTTTTCTCAATTCCCGGTGATGTACTCACTGCTTCTCATGCCATTGAAGACTATATCAAAGAGAATTTGCTTGAGAAGCTCACTAATCCCGTTATCATGACCGTTGACCTTGGCTTTGCTAAAAAAGGACGCAATTATGCAGAGAGTCTTGATATGCCTATTGCTTTTATTGAGAAACGGCGTGTTGCCAACGACTCAAATGCCGAAGCACTCAATATCATTGGCGATGTAAATGGATGCGATGTCATCATTGTAGATGATGAAGTAGATACAGGTGGCTCTATTGCTCAGGCTATTCGCTTGGCACGTCAAAATGGTGCGCGTGATGTTTACCTTGCTTTTGTGCACCCTGTTTTTTCCTCTAATGCGGCAAAAAGACTCTCATCGTTAGACCTTAAGGGCATTATTACAACCGATACAGTGCCCATTCCTGAAGCATCCAAAGCTCTCTTTGGCGACAGGCTCTCAATCTGTTCCGTTGCGCCTATGTTGGCAGAAGTTATTTTGCGAGCGCACGAAGGGCGCAGTGTGGGTGAGTTATTTGATGAGTAAGAGACTTTAGACATAAGACAAAAGTGTCAAGTGTCAAGTCTAAAGTCTGAGGTCTCTTAAAAAATGCCCGAATTACCAGAAGTTGAAACCATCGTAAACCGTTTGCAAGCGGATTTGATTGGACGTAAAATCGAATCTGCTGATTTACTGTGGGAAGGGACGCTCTCGACCCCTGAGCCTGCTCATTTCAAAAAGAACATTGTTGGGCAGTATATATCTACCGTTAAACGGCGTGGAAAATACATCGTGTTACCCCTTAGCGTGGACACTCTCCTGATACATCTGCGTATGAGTGGTGATATTCTTGTTCGGGGCAAAGATGAGCCAATTCATAAACATGATCGGTTAGTATTGTACTTTGAGAACGAGCATTATCTCGCCTTTAGCAATATGCGTAAATTTGGGCGTGTTTGGTTTACCCCAACCCCAGAAGATATTTTAGGAAAGTTAGGACCAGAGCCACTCGATGATTCTTTTACGGCAAAGATGCTCTACGAAAAATTGAAAAGGCATAAACGACAAATTAAGCCGCTTTTGCTCGACCAACGCTTCATTGCAGGGATGGGCAATATCTACACAGACGAAGCGTTATATTTAGCAGGCTTGCATCCTCTTGCCAAATCTGATTTAATTGAGCGGCACCAAGCCCAAATCCTGTGGCGAAGCATCCGCAAGGTGCTCACAGAAGGCATTAAGCGAAATGGCACCTCCATTGATTGGATTTATCGCGGCGGTGACTTCCAAAACTATCTGCAAGTATATGGGCGTAAAAATAAACCATGCTTCAAGTGTGGAACGCCCATTCAAAAAATAAAAGTTGGGCAACGTGGTACACATTTTTGCCCACAATGCCAGAGAAGAGAATTTGCCCATGTCGAAACCTGAAAAAAGAGACGATTACCTACGCCGCCTAATAGCATCAGAAGATGAGACGCGGGTAGATGTTCCTGTGCCACCATACCCGCCCCCCCCTATAGAAGAGGTAAACAAAACACAACCAGACCCCTTGAGCCATCTCCCCCATCGTGTGGATGAGGTAGATGTGGACGCAACGCGTGTTACGCCTGCCGCTTATAATCCTATTTCCCAGCCACTTCCCCCTCTGCCACCTGCGAAGAAAAAAAGCCTATTCTCTTCTTTTAGGAATAAGTCAATTAATTGGGGCTGTTTCTTAAAATTAATATTTTTGGCAATGGTTGGCTTAATAATTTTAGGAATAATGGGCGGCACTTATGCTGTCTATCAATATAATGAAATTGCCGCCACGCTCCCTTCAGTAGAAGATTTGAGAGAGCGAGCGTCTGATTTTGAAACAACGCGTATTCTTGATAGAGAGGGGAATGTTCTCTACGAAATCCTTGACCCTAACGCGGGGAGACGCACTTATATTCCACTAGAAGCCATTTCTCCTCTTTTAGTTGCCACAACTATCGCAACTGAAGATAAAGAATTTTATAATCATCCTGGCTACGATTTAGTCGCGTTGACGCGCGCCTTGTGGCAAAATTACACCAATCAAGAAATTGTTTCTGGTGCGTCTACAATCACCCAACAATTGGCGCGAATGCTCCTTTTTTCTCAAGAAGAGCGTTATGAACAAAGCTATAGACGAAAAGCTCGTGAGATTATCCTCGCGGCAGAGATTACACGCCGTTATTCAAAAGATGAGATTTTAGAGCTTTATTTAAACGAAGTAAATTATGGTAATTTAGCTTACGGCGTTGAAGCCGCGGCAGAAACTTATTTTGGGACTACTGCTGACAAATTAAGTTTAGCCGAGGCAAGTTTTTTGGCAGGGATACCCCAATCGCCGGCTATTCACGATATTCATACAAACCGTGATGAAACTTTATTACGCCATCGGGATGTTATTTTTCTTTCTTATACTTTAAGCCAAGAAAAGAACTGTATTGAAGTTAGCAATAGTAATGAGCGTGTTTGTATCGGTGCCCTAGAAGCCGCACAGGCTGTAGAAAATATAATCAATTACGAGTTTTCTCCCCCCAATATCTCCATGCGCTACCCACATTGGGTTAATTATGTGCATGAAATTTTAGAAGAAAAGTACGATGCACAAACGATTTATCGTTCAGGATTTACGGTTTATACGACTATAGATCCCGATTTGCAAAATTCTGCTCAACAGATTCTTTCGAGCCAAATTGCTTCATTAAGCGACCGCAACGTGCAAAATGGTGCTTTGGTAGCCATAGACCCTGAAACTGGAGAGATTTTAGCTATGGTCGGCTCACCAGATTTTGATAATGAAGAAATTTCGGGGCAAGTTAATATGGCAACCAGTCCTACGCGTCAGCCTGGTTCTTCGATTAAGCCCATTACTTATCTTGCCGCCTTTGAAAAAGATTGGACGCCCGCCACTTTGATTTGGGATGTGCCAACTGACTTCCCGCCATCGGGCAACCCAGATGACCCACGTCCGCCCTATCAACCAGTCAATTACGATGGAGACTATCATGGTGCGGTAACATTGCGCGTCGCGCTGGCAAACTCTTTCAATATCCCCGCGGTAAAAGCCCTTGATTTTGTAGGCATTTACGATGACCCTGAAACCGAGGAAAAAGATGGCATGATAGCCATGGCAGAGCGACTTGGTATTACCACTCTTACTCGTGATGATTATGGTCTTTCTCTCACTTTAGGTGGAGGTGAAGTTAGTTTGCTAGAGATGACTGAAGCCTTTTCTGTGATGGCAAATGAAGGCGTGCATATCCCGCCCGTGGCTATCACTAAAATTCTTGATCATAAGGGGAAGGTCGTTTACGAGTACACGCCTACGCAAGGTGAGCAAGCATTGCGAGAAGAACACGCCTATTTAATTTCATCCATTCTTTCAGATAACGAAGCGCGGTCGTGGATGTTTGGTACTAACTCTTACTTGCATCTTCCATTCCCTGCCGCGGCAAAAACGGGTACATCGAACGACTATCGGGATAATTGGACAATGGGCTATACTCCTGATTTAGTTGTAGGTGTTTGGGTTGGCAACGCCGATTATACGCCCATGAATCACACTACCGGCTTGAGCGGTGCGGCACCGATTTGGTCGCAATTCATGCAAAGTGCAGTGCCAATAGTTACAGGGGGAAATATGAGAAGTTTTACTCGTCCAGAAGGCATTATAGATAAAGTTATTTGTGCTGTTTCAGGGACAGAGCCATCAACTTCGTGTAAAGGTGATAAAAAAAGAGAAGTTTTTGCTTTTGACCAACCGCCTCTCCCCCCCGGCATGGATTTGTGGAGAAAAAATATTATTGATACTTGGACACGTCTCGAAGCCTCAGATGAGTGTGATGAGTTTACTGAAGAACTTTATGTAATGCGCGTAGATGATGAGTGGGCGCGCAAATGGTTGGAAACAAAAGATGGTGAAAATTGGCTTGAAGCGCATGGGTATCCTAAAGAAATTACCTTTGCTCCTGATAGAGAATGTAAGGCAAGTGACCCTCAACCAGATTTAGAAATCACCAAGCCTAAAGATGGCGATAAAATTACAGAAACGGGCATCAACATCTTGGGCATTGTCACAGTTAGTGAAAATTTTGGTGATTGGACACTTGAATATGGGGAAGGTGAAGCCCCATCCAAGTGGGTTGTTTTGGTTGAGAAAAGCGATGATGAATATAAAACAGTAGAAAAATTAGCCGCCTGGAACTTTTTGGAAGAAGAGTTGTCTGATGGTAAATATACCCTGCGATTAACCCTGCGTGGACAAAAAGGCGATGCTATTGCCGAACGTCTCGTTACCGTGACCATAATTTTGCCGCCGCCAACACCAACACCTACTAATCCCCCCACGTCTACTTCGACCGCGGTGCCTACGGCTACAGCGTTGCCCGCCGCGACGTTTACACCTATCCCACCACCAACAGAAACCGCATCTCCGACATTACCGCCCACTGATACCCCGCTTCCTAGTGCAACGTTTACCGATACGCCTATTTTGTCGACTGATACGCCTACACCATTACCAACTGTTCCATAGAGGGAAGGGTTAAAATATAATATGTGGACAAGAAGATGTCCCTTGACAGAATAATGCGGTTCATGAAAAATAAATATCCGTTTGAAAACGGATTAAGTGGATAGCAATAAACTATTTTTCTATCCCAGTTTTTCGCTTAAAGCGTTTCTCAAGCGACTTCATTGTTTTGGTAAACTGAAGAAGAATAGCCACATGATTTAGTAATATCCGATTCTAGTGTTGTTCTAATATACACAAAACGCGCTTAATTGGATTATATTTGCTGTGATAGGGTGAATAGTATGCAAGGCGAATTCAGAGTTGCAACAAATCAGCTCATTATGTCATTCGATACATAAATTGGATTCTACGACTGTTGTTTTCTTGTCCGTTATCTTGATGAAGTACGAGCGTTTGCACTTCTGGTATCAATCTCCCGAATTTCATGCTACAAAGCTGCTTGGATGCTTTTGCAATTGGTTTTCAAATAATCAATATCTGCTAAGTACATCAAATGATGTCCGTCAGCTATATTAGCCTGGAAGGCTTCATTACCTGCCTTCGCTTCTGATTGCATATACGCGACCAGATATCGTAATCGCTCAACAACTAATGAGATTAATCCAACACGCCCTTCTTTTGAGAGACCATAAATATCACAAAATAGGCGACAGCGTTCTGTTTTCTCTGTTTCGTCCCCGAAACCATCCGCATTATTTGGACTGGTTAATGGCGACCAACGATAAAGAGCATAAGCAATATCCCAGGCTCTGGGACCAGGATGGGCAGTGTCGAAATCAATGATCGCAATTGCCCGATCGCCATCAAGAACAACGTTATAGGGTGCATAATCACCGTGACAAATAACCTCCACGGGCTCTCGTACAGGTAATAACCAAGATTCATTTCCTTGTAACTCAGGGATAAACGATACTGTAGCATCATGATATGCTCGTAAGAGTTCAGCAGCTGAAATCAGCGTGTGGATGCTGGTTGCTGCTGCTGATAGTGGATAGTTGCTGACTTCACCAGAAATATAACTAACAATCTCATTCCCAGTGGCATCGAAACCGATTGGTTCTGGTGCACCAGTAAAACCCACAGATCGAATATGCTTGAGAAAAGTATGAATGTGGGGTGTCCATGCTCCGGCTGGACGATGAACTGCCCCATCTATACGAGCAATCTTATTTGATCGCCCACCATCTAGATATTCCATTTTCTCTCTTTTCTCCAATTTTATATACAGCTTAACGTGGGTTAGGTGGCTGAAAATAGCAAAGAAAAAGCCACCCGTATTGGATGGCTTTTTTAGTGCAATTTTTTATTCCGTTGGCCTGTTTGCCGCCATATTCTTACTCATCTCAATAGACTGTAAGGCTAAGTAGCGGTCCCCAAAGCGCTCCAAATTGTTCTGCTCGTTATCATATTGGTCATAATGTCGCTCTTCATCATCAACCAATCCTTCAAAGATTTTTTTGGAACCAGAATCTGCGTTGGCTGAACACTCATTTGCCCAGAGATTATAATCTCTGACGCTGCCTTGCTCCATCTTAATGCCCATCTCCAGCATTTCTGCCACATCTTGAACTTTTTTCACACTTTCCGATGTTATCATTTCAACATCCCCACCTAAGAATATAATCCGTTCTGCAAGGAGTTCGACATGTTGCATTTCTTCAATAGCAGTGCGCATGAATAAGCCTGCTAACAATTCAAAACCCTGGTCATCACAGTGGAAGTGAAAATACATATACTGATGAACCGCGGACAACTCATCGGCAACCGCTTTGTTGAGTAATTCGATACTTTTTTTGTACATTTGGATATCTCCTTAGTTTTATTTGTAGATCTCACAGCTATTAGATAATCAATATTAAAGATTATAACAGACACACTCTTTTTTATTGGAGTTGATTTTGGGCGACATCTCTTGCAGTCTCATAATTTCCATCATAAATATATTCAAAATCCCATTCTACTGCCGCCATTTCTTGCGCATCATCGTACAGTATATTGAGTATTTCCCATAATACGTGCTGTCTACCGGTTGCATAAGCCGCCCGCCGACTTTGTGAACACAACCCAATTTTAACCGAAACTAAACACGAGAAAATTGCGCTGCATACCAGAGTCGAAGGCAGGCCAGCTTAACGCGGGTTGGGTTGATCTCTTCTACTCAAGACATTGTCTACATAAACATCTTTCGTACTTCGCTATTTCGATAGTTCGTCCTTACGAAATCATCGCAGGAATGTTTGGGCTCTATTCTGAAAGTAGTTCCGCTAATATAAGGGGGGCTTCTTCTATTATAGCTCCTGTTTCTTCGCTGTTTATAAGTATCACAAAGCCCAGATTTTCATCTGGCATAAATCCAATTACGCTCATAAAATCATCATACGCACCTTCATGAACGATAACCGTAATGCCTTGATATGTTTTTGATTCCCAGCCCATAGCGTAGTCTTCGAGATAGGGTTTCCATGTTTCAGTCAGATTTTTCTCAGAGACCACGCTCGTTCCATTTGGTGCTAGTCCGTAATTGAGTTGAGTTTGGATATATAATCCCATCTCGGTAGCACTGGCTTTGAGTGATCCAGAAGGAGCTAATATATCTCCTTCAACATCATAGGTTTCTGTTAGAACAGGTTCATTATCACTTGACAAGGCATAAGAATAGGCAAAGTTTTCGTTGTCTTGCGCCTCGCTGAGAGATAGCGTTGCAGTTCTCATTCCTATTGGAGTCAATATGCGTTCTTTTAATAGTTTTGCATAGGCTGTGTGCAGGTCTTTTGTGGTCTCGTCTACAGCCAATGTCCCGAGATAGCCAGCTAATGACGCTGATAGATTGCTGTATTCAAAGACTTTACCAGGCATGTCTAAAATTTCGTTTTCGGCTGTGATATTAAGTAGGTCTTCAAAACTTCCATTAGAGTCAATTTCATCTTCGGCATCTTCGGAGATGCCCGCTCGCATACTTAGCAAATGCCGAAATGTGACTTGTTGCGTAGCCTCTGGATCTGAAAGTTCGAACTCTGGCATAATTTCAACTACTGGCGTGTCCCACTCAAAATATTCATCATCAACTAGAGTTGCGATTAACATTGCCGTCATAGATTTCTGTGTAGAGCCGATATTAAATAATGTGTCTTGTGTTACAGGTAGGTTGCGTTCCACGTTGCGTAAGCCAAATCCTTGAGCATAGATGAGCCCATCTTCATCTACCAGCACGACTGCCATACCGGGAATATGGTCTTCTTCCATTTTACTTTGCAAGTATTTTTCAAATGCTATCGGCAACGGTTGTGGATCTGATGATACGTCAGATACGAATGGTTTTGGTTCTTTTATCTCTTCAATATCAGTTGGGACATCTGAGCCACATGCTGATATTACAATCATAAGGAAAAACAAAGTAAGTGTTTTAAATTTCATCATAAATTTCCTTGGTATCTTTTTTACAGATAATTGGCTTAACGCGGGGTTGGGCAGTTTTCCAAAGATAGCATCCTGATTAATCAGAATGCTATCTCTTTCGTAATTTAGTAAAGTGTTTTTCGGATGCTTATTGCAGCACTTCTACCATAAACGCTTCTAGGAGCCCGTTGAATTCTTCAGCTTGTTCCCAATGGGGTGCATGCCCTGCGGCTTTGATAACCTGAACTTCATTGCGCCAAAGTGTTGGCATGGTTAATTTGTTGATATAAGCTATATTTACTAACTGCTCTTCTTCACCATGGAAAATGGCAAGCGGAATTGACAAATTACCCACAATTTCAACTTCATCTTGATAACCATCTGGTGTGATACTTGCTGCTAATCCCGCGCGTGCATTGCCATCTGTACGAAGCACATCTGTTATGAAAGGCACCTTCGGTGCTGTCTCTCCGGGAACGAAGAAGGCATCTGTGTAAGCCTGCGCCTGTTCTTCTGTTACTTCTGAGGAAAAACCAACTCCCATTGCCGGATTTGGCAAATATGCTTCTTCCATTGCTGGGGGGAAAGCCAACGGAGGTGTTCCAAAGATTACAAATCCTTTGGCACTTGGCAATTGCTTATGTGCTTCCAGCACAACATGTCCAGCTAAACTCCAGCCAACGAAAACGCCATCTTCCATCCCCAATGCTTTAGCAGCTTCTACTACAACATTAGCGTATCCCGGCATACCGTATTCCACCATCTGGGTAAATGCTTGTGAATCTCCGTGCCCTGGTAGGTCAATGGCTACGATACGATGTTTTTCCCCAAGCGAACTATTGATCTGGTGTTGATACGTTAGTCCAGACGCTGAATTACCGTGAATTAGCATTATTGGCGAACCTGTTCCTGAGCTTTCATAGTAACTAAGCTCTAGCGAAGACAGTTGAAGCTTTTTTAGTTCCATCGGTATTTCTCTCCTTTGTGTTTGACGAATTTGTTAAATCTTACGACAGCTATTATACCCAACTCTTGATTATCCTACTGCTAACTTCCTTATTTTTTTAGTAATAACAAACGCACGAGCTGTCAACGACAACTAGAAAGGGACATGATCTTGGGGACTTTTGCTTTTAATTCCGAAATCTTGTAAGATACAGCGCACTAAAAATTCAGTACAGCTCATGTATACCTATACCTTTTGATTTGGAGTTGAAATTATGAAAAACAAAAAGCCTCTCGGCTTCGGCGAATTCGTTGCTCTAATGGCAATGATGATGGCACTGGCTGCGTTATCCACCGATGTAATGCTCCCCGCGTTATCAGATATTGGGAGCGATCTCGCTGTTCAAGGAGAAAATTCTACACAGCTAATCGTCTCCTTTTTGTTTCTAGGGCTGGCTATCGGGCAAATTGTCTATGGTCCATTATCCGATAGTATTGGGCGAAAGAGAAGTATTTATCTGGGTTATGCAGTTTTTATTTTAGGATGCCTGATTTCCATGTTCTCATCCAATTTTACGATAATGCTCGTTGGGCGTTTACTGCAGGGCATCGGCATAGCCGGCCCACGCAGTGTCACGATGGCGTTGGTCCGCGATCAATATGAAGGACGCCAAATGGCGCGTGTCATGTCCTTTGTGATGATGGTTTTCATTCTCGTACCCATCATTGCGCCATCTTTCGGACAAGCTATTCTAATCTTCGCAAGCTGGCGAGCCATCTTTGGTGTACTGTTGGTTTTGGCACTTATCACAGCCTTTTGGTTTGCCATTCGTCAACCAGAAACCTTGCCGGTAGACCGCCGCATCGCCTTTTCGGTGAAGCGTATTTGGATGGGCGTTCGAGAAGTCTTTGCCGATAGAATAGCACTTGGATATACAATTGGCGCAGGATTAATTTCTGGGGCATTTATGGGCTACCTGAATTCGGCACAACAGATATTTCAGAATCAATATGGTCTGGGTGAAAAATTCCCCCTTTACTTTTCGATTGTTGCTATATCTCTTGGTGGCGCATCTTTCCTGAATGGACGTTTGGTCATGCGCTTTGGCATGCGAGTTCTATCCAATTGGGCAGTGCAAATTCTGGTTTTACTTTCAGGCGGCTTTGCGTTGCTTGGATTTTTCCACGCGGGTAATCCATCATTGCCTGTGCTTATGATTTATTTGATGTCTTCGTTCTTCTGCGTTGGCATCTTATTTGGCAATATGAATTCTTTGGCGATGGAACCCCTTGGTCATATTGCTGGAGTGGGCGCCGCCGTTGTTGGATCGCTTTCAACCTTTATCTCTGTCCCAATCGGGATTGTAATTGGTCAAAGCTATAACAACACGATCTTGCCATTGGTTATTGGCTTTGCAATTCTTAGTACACTTTCCTTGCTCACTATGCGCTGGGCAGAGAAAAAAGTAACTATTAGCTGACGGTTTCAAATTCTCTAAAATTAAAAGCAAAAGCCTTCCAAGATTAATCCACATCTTGGAAGGCTTTTGCTTTTTACTAATCAATAAACTCATCTCCATAAATAATCTGGCATATCGCCTACGAAATAGGGTAAATCTGGATGTCCTAATTGTTGGCGAATTGCATGGGCTTCCCCTGTATGGAAAAAGTAATGATAGGTAGTGCGCAATAGCCGTGTGCCGATATTTTCCCCTGAGCGCACAGTTTTTTGAGAAAGCATTTTTTCATTGACTTGTTTAGGAGCAAAGAGGGAATTTTTGACGGCTTTTACATCTTGTTCCAAGTGTATGTCGAATTGCTCAGATGTAAGTGTGTCCAGAAAAGGATCAGCTGCTGCTGTGATATCATGCCAAACCTTCCACATATCAGCTAGTGGTGGGGTCATGGCAGGTTGTCCGAAACCAAAGCTTTCATTTAGCCGAGGGTGAGGCACTTCTCTTCCTGAGAAAAAGACAAAATAATCTTGCTCTTGGGCGGCCAGATGACCAACCATCCAGCTCATACAGTTCATCGGCAAAATACGCTTACGAGCATCTTCATCAGAGATACCCTCCAAACAGCGAGCAAATTCACTGCGGGCAAAGCGAAGTTGAGTTATAAGTGGGTGAGTCATATTTTCTCCTTTTTTGGGGTTGATAAATAGTATTACCAAGAAGCTCTGGAAATTGATTATACACTATTCGGATAAACCCCATCCAAATTGCTGAATTTCTTGTCCCCCTGTTACAGACCCTTCCAAGACTAATCCACGCCTTGGGATACTTTTGCTTTTTTGGAAAAGTTATAGCTTGTCATTGCATGAGCCTCAATTAAGAGATTGATATTTTAAGGAAAATAATCCCTCAACGCCTTATTTCGTGAAGGATGCCGCAACTTTCGTAACGCCTTTGCTTCAATTTGGCGAATTCTCTCGCGCGTTACATCAAATTCACGACTCACCTCTTCTAGCGTATGCTCTCTATTATCACCTATCCCAAATCGAAGTTCTAGCACAAGACGTTCGCGCTCTGAAAGATCAGTAAGCGCGCTTTGCATTTGTTCTCGAAGCATTTCACGAGCCGCCGCATCTGCCGGCGAGATGGCATCTTCATCTTCAATAAAATCGCCTAAGTGGCTAGATTCATCGCCTCCAACGGGCACTTCTAAAGAAACAGGCTCTTCAGCAACTTTCAAGATATTTTCTACTTTCTTAGTCGCAGAATCCCATCGGGTTTGAAGCTCCGCTGAAATAGGCATCTTGTTTTTTTGCAAAAGAATAATATTTTGAATATCTTCCCTTGATAAATAGTCTGTGCCAAGTACCAATTCTGCCGAAGTAGGAATATGCCCCAATTCTTGTGTTATTCTGCGCTGAGCACGAAAAATACGGCTAATCGATTCAAATAAATGCACAGGTATACGAATCGTACGTGCCTGTTCGGCTACCGAACGATTAATAGATTGTCGAATCCACCACGTAGCATAAGTGCTAAATTTATAGCCACGGCGGGGATCAAACTTGTCGATTGCGCGCAGTAATCCTAAATTTCCTTCTTGAATTAAATCCAAAAATGAGACCCCTCGCCCCATATAGCGTTTTGCCACATTGACAACCAAGCGAAGGTTAGCACGTGAAAGTTCCTGAGACGCAGTCTCAGCTCTATAAGAAATAGCGTCCAATTCCCAGCGAAGCTCTTCATCTTCGGGTAAATTTCTATAAAAAGTTTTGCGAGCAGGCATCTTTTTATAAGTATGAATATGAGTTATTAACCATTTTGCATAAGGAAAAGGAAACATATAAAAAGATAAGAAAATGCCATAAACCTGTTTTGCCAATTCATTCCAATTTTTATCTTTTCCCCATTGTCCACTACTTAAATACGCCCTTGTATAAGAGGGCTGGTCTTTTTCCCAACTCTGGTGAAGTGATTGCGCCTCCGCCAGCATCAATCCCAAATCGGGCAATTCAGCATTGTTTTTTAGAACAGCCTTATTTAGCATTTTCCAAAAAAAGAGTAAATCTTTGATAAAAACTCTATATGTGTTTTTTTCTACAGAAATCTCACCCTCAGTAAGCTGACAACGAGAAGATTGCACAAAACTCTGCGCCTCAATCATCGTAGCAAGGCGAAATTCGCTATTTATATCCAGCAACTCAACGCGCCCGATGTCACTTAAATATAAACGCACAGGGTCACTAGAAACTATGTGTACCTCTTCTTTTACAAGCGGCTTAGATTCTCTCTCTATTTTGTTAAGGCTCTTTTCATCTGGCTCCTCTAATTTAAAGACCATCTTACGCGCCTTAACAAACTCTCTTTGTTCAGCAGGAGTCAAATCCTTTAGCTTTTTTGTGGTTTTTTTTGTCATGGTGCGTCTCCCTTATCTTCTCCATACTTAGGAATGAGAATTAAATAACTTATATCTTCCTAAGTCCTTATTAGACTCGCCGTAACTTCATTAAACGCTGAGCCTCATCCAAAGTACGCAACATACGCATATGCTTCATCACTGTTTCTTGGTAAGAACTCACAGAATCCCCTTTTTCTTGCGCCTCTTTCTGAAAATACTGAAGTTGGTTCAAACTATCGTTTAAAACGGTACGCCGCAACTTAATTACACCGCGTAACGCCTCTTCTAATAATTTCGACTCCACCGTGCTAATCCCCTCTGTTTCTGTTAATAATCTCTGCGCCAAACTTTCTAAAGTCTCTGGTAAATTTTCAGCAACAAAAACGTGTGCGTCTAGCTTGTCTTGTATCAAAGAATTTTTTACGACCTCAAATAAGGTCAAATTTTCAGTATATCCAAAATCTTCATCGCCTAAAGCGTGCAAAGAAAACTCTTGCAAAGCACGATCTAATTTATAAAGCAAATCTGGCTGACGCATTAAAATACCCAAGCAATACTCTTCAATTTTTTTAGATGGATGAACTGCCGCCACGCCCCCAACCTTAGGCTGGCTTGCCGATTTTTGAACATTTTTCTGATGTGAATTTCTTTGCCCTCTACCAACTCGTTTTCCCGATGCTTTTCCACCAATAAGAGCGCGTTCATCTACCTTCAACATCCGCGCCAATTGTTGCCTAAAAGTTTCTCGTTCAATAGGATCTGGTAAATCAGCAATTAGCGGTAAAACCTGTGAGGCAATATCCGTCTTCACTTTGGCATCATTTAAGTCATGCCCTATTGCCAAACTCTCCATAACGTGCGTCACGATAGGCTTTGCATTCGCAATAATTTCTTTCCACTCGTCTGGATTTCTTAAAACAACTTGGTCGGGGTCTAAACCATCGGGTAAATTTGCTACGCGTAAATCGGCTTGTAAACGTGCCTCGTAGCGTAAATAGCCGCGTGCATCAAATTTTAGTTCGGTTTCTCTATCAAATGATTGCCGTGCCGCGTCCAACCCGCGTAAAATTGCTTTTTGTCCCGCCGCATCTGGGTCTAGGGCTAAAACAATATGATTGCCAGGGGTGTAGCGTTTAATTAACCGTAACTGCCCCTCACCCAACGCCGTCCCCATCGGTGCGACTACGTTCTCAAAGCCTGCCTGATGTGGAGAAATTACATCGAGATAGCCCTCTACAATCACCGCTTGGTCGAGGGTACGAATCGCCTTTTTCGCGCGATCCAGTCCATAAAGGAGATGACCTTTATCAAAAATAGCTGTTTGGGGGGAGTTGAGGTACTTCGGCACACCGTCAGGATCCATCGTTCGGGCACCGAACCCAGCCATACGTCCACGCGCGTCGCGGATAGGAATCATCAAACGGTCACGAAATTTATCGTAGCGTCTCCCCGAGTCGTTTTCAGAGAGCATCCCCGCATCCATTAAATCTTGCGCTGTATGCCCGCGCTCGGTGAAATGTTTCATCACCGTATCCCAGCTATTTGGGGAGTAGCCGAGCATAAAGGCTTCGATAGTTTCATCTGAAAGCCCGCGTTTTTCGCGCAGATAGTCGAGGGTCTTTTTTCCTGCTGGGGTCTTGAGTTGTTGATGATAAAAGAGAGCAATTTCTTCAAGTAGGGTACGCAGATTTTCATTGGCATCACGTTCATCTTTTTGCTGAGGCGTATATTGCTTGAGTTCTACGCCCGCTTTATCTGCCAAATAGCGGAGGGCTTCTTTAAAATCCCAGCCTTCTTTTTTCATTACGAACTTGAAAATATCGCCGCCATCGTTGCACTCGCCGAAACACTTCCATGTGCCGGTCTCTTCCCAGACCGCAAAAGCAGGCGTGCGCGTATTATCGTGGAAGGGGCAAAAGCCAGTCTGCGTTCTGCCCGACCTGCGTAATTGCACCCCGCTCTCCGATACAAGGTCTACTATATTTATTCTGTCTTTAATTTCATCTACTGTGGACATTTTTGTTTTAGGGTTTTAGGTTGAAGGTTTGAATGTTCGAAGGTTGAGAAACTTGTTGAATTATAGACGATTTTAACACGTCTTACTGTGTTGTATCCTTAAGCCACATTTGCATATTTTGGTCAAGTTCTGAGGCATTAAACGAGCCCGCTTCGGCGTAAATGATTTTCCCATTGGCGTTTATAACAAAATGGGCAGGAATCCCTGAAGTTTTATATGTTTTCTTGAGCGTATTATTAGGATCAAGTAAAACGGGATAAGAGATATTATGCGAAGTCTGGAATTTTTTTACCTCTTCTGGGCTATCGCCAAGATTAATTGCTAATATAACAAAGTCCTGATTTTTATATTTGTTGTAAATTGTGTTAAGAGTGGGGATCTCCTGCTCGCAATAATGACACCACGTTGCCCAGAAAACGACCATAACTGTCTTCCCTTCATAATCGCTTAAGCTAAGTTCTTTCCCGTTCGTATTCTCTAATGAAAAATCAGGCGCAAATTTGCCAACAGAAACACCTTCAGTTTGAACTGTGTCGAGAATTCCCCCAGCAAAATAAATAATCCCTGCCATAATTAAACAAAAAAATATAAAACCAAGTGCTGAAACCCCGTTATTCTTTTTTTGCTTTTGTTTAGGGATAATATTTGTCTTTTCTTTAACTTTCTCAATGCTTTGTTGAGAAGTACCTGTCGGTTTTTCTAATTTTTCAAGGCGAGCAAGAGCAGGTGCATAATTTGGTTTTAAAGAAAGAACACGTTTCACGCAATCTGTTTTTTGCTCTTTATCCTCTATAGCATAACTCAGCATCCACCAGGCTTCCGCTGAATCTTCATCGCGTTTTAGGCAGGCAATCAGCAATTGGCGCGCATCATCGTGTTTGCCTTCTTTTAGAAGATTTTTAGCTTCGTAAAGTGTGTTGTTTTGCCTTTCTTGCATTCAACATCCTTTTGATGATTTTCTGAAAAGCTATAGTCTGAATTATAGACGCTTTTTAGCTCCAATAGTTTTAAAATATCGTGGTTTCTGTCTCATATAAAGGTCGCTATGCTAAGAAAGCCATTAAAACGCAAAGTTTTTAAGTTTTTCTTAGCGATTTTGCGTTTATTGCGTGAGATTGGAAAGACAGTTTATCTAAAGTGTCTGGTGGCTAGGATGTTTTTATAATTTTGGAAATCAATTAAAGCTGCGCACTCTGCTTATTATAACCCTGCTCCAACCTCCACTCTCGTCATCTGATTAAGAGAAAAGAGGAGTAGCTTGCGTGGAGAATTGTGCGCCAGCACCTCGCCTGATATTTGTCCCTGCAAGATGAGTGACACCAAGCCATGTACCGTGCCCCACAAACTAACCGCCAATAAATCTGCATCATCGGCATCAAAAATTCCCTCTGCCTGACAACGCAATGCGATTTCACGTAGAATCTCAAAATTCTTTTGCGTTATCTCTACCAGCGCGGGGTAATCACGCTCTCGCTCAACCACGCCAGAAAAAGTAATTCTGAAAAGATCGGGGTTATCCATGCCAAAATCTAAATAAGCACAGGCAGTTTTTACTAATTGCTGTAAAGGCATATCGGCAAAAACTTCTATTATCTCTGAATTTTTCTCATAAATTCGCGTGTGTCCCTCTGTTGCCATCGCGGCAATTAATGCCCTTTTATCTTTGAAATGGGCGTAGGGCGCGGCGTGGCTCACGCCAGCATTTTTTGCCACTTTTCTCAGGCTCAATGCCCCAATGCCCTCCTCTGCCAGGATTTTTATCCCGACTTGGATGAGGGTGTTCTTCAAATTTCCGTGATGATATTTTTTTTGTTTCATATTTTTTACTGGATATAAGACCGCGTACTTTGACAGGTTCAGCATACGTGACCTCAACTTAGATGCCCTAAACAAATATTTGCGCGGCAAAAAGAGCGTTTACGCCGCACACCTGCTTGGGTGCGATACCCTAGCCCAAGTTAAGAACGTCGCGGTTTCATATCCTAAAAGATAATCTTGACGCTGTCAAGATAGAGAGATACAATCTTTCCAGTGTAAAGTTTGCTGTAGGAGAATAAAATGAGCCAATTTGCATCTGTGAAAAAAGAAATCATCGAAAATGTCCAAATCCTTTTTGATAAAGGGTATCTGATGGCAACTGGGGGAAATGTTTCTATGCGGATTTCGGGGGAAGACGCGTTTGCAGTGACCCCCTCCAATATGGATTATGCGAAAATGCGAGCAGAGGATATTTGCATTTTAGATTTTGATTTAAAGGTGTTGGAGGGCGAGCTAAAACCATCGGTTGAGGCGGGGATGCACGGTGCTATTTACGAAGTGCGGGGCGATGTAAATGCGATTGTTCACACGCATCAGGTTTACGCCAGCGCGCTGACGTTAATCGAGATGCCAATTCCTGCCCTCTTTGATGAGCAAGCGCGCTTTTTAGGGCGAAGCGTGAAAATTATCCCCTATGCGCCATCAGGGACGGGGATGTTGAAAAACAAAGTGGCGAAGCATGTGAAAGATAAAAATAACGCTTATATGATGAAAAATCATGGTGCGCTAATTTTTGGGCATAATATGATGCGCGCTGTGCATAATGTGGAGATTTTAGAAAAATCGGCGTTGGCATATTTGCTGGCGATTTGCTCTGAGAAAAAGGTGAGTAAAACGCCGCTGGTGGTGCGTGAGGTTGCCTTTGCCAAATTGCGCCAAGATCAGAAGAAAATTGAACGCGGCGATTTTGATCTTGGTGGGGAATAAGCTCCCATCCTAGCCTTCCCCTTTAGAGGGAAGGGATTTGTCTCCCTGCGGGTCTTAGCGTCCTTTGTCTCTTGGTGGTGAAAAAAAGTTTTAGGAATAGGAGAATAAAAATGAGCGAAAAATATGCAATTGCAAAATATCATGACGTAGATGAAATATACACAAAATTAAATGCCCTAACCAGCCAACCCTTACGCCCTATCAAGCGCGAAAAAATGGATGAAGTACTTGGGTATTTTGAGCAGAAATGCACAAAATCTAAAGCGTTAACAGATGAGGCAAAAAAGTATATCCCCGGCGGAGTGCAACATAATTTAGCCTTTAATCTCCCCTTCCCTATTGCCATTGAAAAAGCAGAGGGGGCATATCTTTGGGATGTAGATGGCAATAAATATATAGATTTTTTGCAAGCGGGCGGACCTATTGTCTTGGGCAGTAATTATGCTCCCGTACGTGAAAAAGTTTTAGATGTGATTAATACCTGTGGTCCTACAACGGGACTTTTTCACGAATATGAGTTGAAGCTGGCAAAATTGATTACCGAATATATGCCCGCGGTCGAGATGTTTCGTATGCTCGGCTCAGGAACAGAGAGTGCAATGGCGGCAATCCGCGCCGCGCGAGCGTATACCAAAAAGAAGAAAATCATCAAGGTGGGCGGTGCTTATCACGGCTGGAGCGACCAGTTGGTTTATGGGTTACACATCCCCGGCACGCGAAATCTGGAAGCGACAGGAATTCCGCGCGGGGCAAATAAACATACCCAAGAATTTTTCCCTAATAATTTATCGGCGTTAAAGCGCACTTTGCAATTTAATCGTCTGCGCGGGGGCACTGCGGCGGTAATTCTTGAACCAATGGGACCAGAATCAGGGACGCGCCCTGTACCTTTTGATTTCAACAAAAAAGTCCGAGAATTATGCGATGAGTTCGGTGCATTACTCATTTTTGATGAAGTTGTTACTGGTTTCAGAATTGGTATGGGAGGGGCACAAGGTTATTTTGATGTGAAGCCCGATTTAACCATTTTTGGCAAATGTGTCACTGGCGGATATCCAATGGCAGGCGGTGTTGGTGGAAGGCGTGAGGTAATCAACTCCTTTGCCCCAGGCATTGGCGGGACAGGGGAACGCGCTTATATTGGTGGAACGCTCTCTGCGAACCCACTTTCGTGTGTGGCGGGCTATTACGCCCTTACAGAGATGGCCCGCACTAATGCACCTGTCAAAGCCGGGCGGGCGGGAGACCGTTTGACCAAAGGTTTGCAAGGGATTATTGAAAAATATAATTTGCCATTTGTGGCTTATAATCAGGGGAGCATTGTGCATCTCGAAACTTCGGGCGTAATGTTGCTAAATTTGAAAAACCCTATAAAAACTATGAAAGAAATTAAGAGCCGCAAGCATATGATAGAAGAAATGGGCGCGGCGTATATGTCGCAGGGAATGATTACGCTAGCCGGCTCAAGGATGTATACTTCAATGGCAGATACAGATGAAGTTATTGACGAATCCATAGAGAAATTTGAAATTATCTTATCTAGTGTTGAGGGTGTGGTGTAAGGGAGAGACTATCTCCTCGTCAAGCTGTATCTCAATGACAAATCTGAACAGCCAATTTTATAAAGGTAAAAATATGAGCAAAAAATATATTCTAACCATTGATCTCGGCACAAGTGGACCTAAAGTAGCGTTGATATCTACAAAAGGTGAAGTCATTGCACATGAGTTTGAGGAAAATAAAGTCATATTGCTCCCAAATGGTGGCGCAGAGCAAGACCCTAATGAGTGGTGGCAGTCTATATTCAAGGCGGCACAACGCTTGGCTCACGCGCACCCAGCCCAAATTAGGGACGTTGTCGCTGTCAGTTGTACGAGTCAATGGTCGGGCACGGTCGCCGTTGACCAGGCGGGAAATCCACTGATGAACGCCATCAACTGGATGGATACGCGCGGCAAGCCTTATCTCAAAAAAGTGGTTGGTGGGGGAATTCAGGTTGAGGGCTACGCCATCCCCAAAATAATGCAGTGGATAAAAAAAACGGGCGGCGCACCTACCCATTCGGGCAAAGACCCGATTGCGCATATCTTATATATCAAAAATGAATTGCCCGAAATTTACGAAAAAACCTATAAGTTTTTAGAGCCAAAAGATTATTTGAACCTGAAGTTGACGGGGAAATTTGCCGCATCTTATGATTCGATTGCCCTGCATTGGGTGACGGATAATAGAGATATTGACAATGTGGTTTATGATGAAAAACTTTTTGAAATCACAACTTTAGAGCGGGATAAATTGCCCGATCTCAAACGTGCAGTGGACTTGCTTGGCGTACTAAAAGCGGATATTGCGAGTGCGCTTGGGTTGCCTAAAGACACCCCCGTGGTCATGGGCACCCCCGATGTGCACTCTGCCGCGATTGGCTCTGGTGCAGTAAAAGATTTTGAAGGACATGTTTATTTAGGCACATCTTCTTGGCTAACTTGTCATGTCCCTTTCAAAAAAACAGATATTGTTCATGGCTTAGGTTCGCTCCCTTCACCTGTGCCAGGACGCTATTTATTGCTCAACGAACAAGAATCGGCGGGCGCTTGTTTGAAATTTCTCAAAGACAATATCTTATATCATGAAGATTCGTTGCTCACCGAAGCCAATGTGCCCGATATATATAAAGTTTTCGACAAGGTTGCGGCAAACGCCCCTGCGGGGAGTGGAAAGTTGATTTTCACCCCTTGGCTTTATGGCGAACGCACGCCCATTGAAGACCATACTATTCGGGGCGGCTTTCATAATATGACTTTAGAAACAACCCGCAAGCATTTGATTAGAGCGGTTTTTGAGGGCGTGGCATTTAACTCAAAATGGCTTTTGAAATATGTAGAGAAGTTTATAGGCAGGCGCATGGATGCGTTAAATATCATCGGCGGGGGTGCAAATTCTGCCCTCTGGTGCCAAATTTATGCCGATGTGCTAGATAGGGAAATTCGCCAAGTGAAAGACCCCATTTTCGCTAATTCGCGTGGAGCCGCTCTTTTGGCATCGGTTGCATTGGGGTATAGTAATTTTGAAGATATTTCAGAGCAAACTCAAATTATAAAAACTTTTTATCCAAACTCTGCAAACAGAGAAATTTATGATGAGCTTTTTGAAGAGTTTTTAGGGATATATAAGCGAAATAAAGGGATGTATGCGCGGTTGAATGGGTAAAGCGTGTTACGTAAAACGTATTGCGTAAAAAAACAAAACGCACAATCTAAAAACCATTACGTTTTACGTAATACGCAATACGAAAAGGTAGTTTTTTACAAAGAGAGTAAATTATGGACCCCATGGAATTTATTAACAAACTAGATTGGATACCTCCGCGCCTGATGGCTAAATTAGAGCGCAATCTTAGAAAAATCCCTTATGTGCAAGAACAAATTCAAGGGGAATATGATGGGATTATGGGCGATTTAGAAGAAACACTCAAGCCCTATAGAAAAGATTTCACCTCTTTCTCTGAAATCCCAGCTGAGGGGCGCGACAAAAAAGATATTCTTGATGAAATGCAATCTTTAAACGAGATTGAGTCGGCTAAATGGGAAGATGGATTCGTTTCAGGTGCGGTATATCATGGCGATCAAGCGCATATTGATTTTCTTAATAAAGTTTATGCCCTCAATTCGCAGAGCAACCCACTTCACTCCGATATTTGGCCCAGTGCCGCAAAATATGAAGCGGAAATCATCTCTATGACGGCTCAGATGCTCGGGGCAAAGGGGACAGATGATGAAGTTGTTGGCACAGTTACATCAGGTGGCACAGAGAGCATTTTGCTGGCAATGAAAAGTTATAGGGATTATGCCAGAGATAAAAGGGGCATCAAAAACCCGAATATGATTGTCCCCACGACTGTTCATGCCGCGTTTGATAAAGCCTCACAGTACTTTGGCATTAAGATGATTCGCATCCCCGTAGATGAAAATTTTCAAGCCGATGTAGAAGCGACGCGCAAGGCAATTACTCGCAATACTATCGTGATTGTTGGCTCTGCGCCCTCTTTCCCACATGGCACAATAGACCCCATTGAAGAACTTTCAGAACTAGCCTATAAACGCGGTATCGGCTTTCATACCGATGCTTGCTTAGGCGGATTTGTTCTCCCTTGGGCGCAAAAACTTGGGTACGATGTTCCCCTTTTTGATTTTCGTTTACGTGGCGTGACTTCGATATCTGCTGATACACATAAATACGGTTACGCGGCAAAAGGCACTTCTGTGGTGCTCTATCGCGGTGAAGAGTTGCGCCATTATCAATTTTATACCACCACAGAGTGGCCCGGTGGGCTATATTTTTCACCTACTTTGGCGGGCAGTCGCCCCGGCGCGTTGAGTGCGTCTTGCTGGGCATCTATACTCACGATGGGCGCAGATGGCTATACACGCGCGGCAAAAAGTATTATGGAAACCGCTGAAATTATCAAAAAAGGTGTCAGGCAAATCCCCGAATTATATATTTTAGGCAACCCGCTTTATGTGATTGCTTTTGGCTCAGATACGGTAAACGTCTTCAAGGTGATGGATTATATG
>JADGEO010000031.1:0-4317 GCA_016744335.1 Anaerolineales bacterium | reverse complement strand
AGCTGGGGTCGCGTTCGTCCGCGAAAATCCTGACGAGGGGGGCGGTATGGCACCAATTTATGGGATGGGAAGCTCGCTCCCCTTGCGCGGCGTTGTTTCAGATATGTTGAAAAAGTATTTGGATTTATTATATAAAGTGTGACGAGGGATGACGTGCCACGGTGCTTCGGCAGGCTCAGCATACGTGATTTGGGCTGGGGTGCACGCAATGCGCCCCGAACGGGGGAGGGGCGTAAACAAAGAAGTTCTGTGCAGAATCAAAAAGACATCCGAAACCTTAAAAGTTTCGGATGTCTTTTTTCTTAGGGGAACATCTCAAGGTTTTCTACTTCACACTCACTAAAACCGCTCTTACGCTGCGCCTAAAGAGATAATCTCCTGAGAACGGATTATAGAACTCGCAGGTCACGAGTGTGACCCAATCAAATTCTTCCGATTGAAGGACTGCGTTCACGTTTTTGGTGGTGACTAGATTACTTTCACGCACTTCGTAGGTGTAAGTTAGCCCCCAAGCCTTGATTTGGACTTGGTCGCCGTATGTCAGCGTTTTTAGGTCGGAGAAAATGCCAGGATTATTATACGCATCCCAAACGTGCCCAGTGATGACGGTGTTGCCCGCCCAAGTTGGAAAGGCGGAGCCGGCTAAATAGCCTGCGCTATTGCCGAGCCAATTCACATCCCAGCCAGAGTCACTTTGTGGCACGCCGACAATGGGCATACTCACATCCAATGCAGGGATTTCCAGCATCATCGCTGTTTCCTTGTAGGCTTTGGCGGTAGGTTGCTCGGGGAGCGCAGTCACGCGTCCATGGCGGAAGCCAGTTTCGGGCAAGGTCGAGGCGGCTGCTTGCACAGTGAAGTTGAGCTGAGAATCTGATAATCCGTTATTAAGTTTGACATCCAACAGGTTTTCGATAGAGGATGTTCCGCAAATTAATAGCCGATACTTTCCAATTGGCAGAGGCGTATTATTATTAATGCTAAGTGTGGAAATGAAGGGATTGCTGTTATTGTATGTGGCTGTGTTTATGGGAATTTGGATATCGTCGGGTTGTATGCCCCCATTGACTTCGGCGGCACAGGCAACTGTATCAAAAGTCTCATTCTCTCCAATCTCTACCAGTAAGTAGTTGATAATGTTGTCGGCAGCCTCTGGCGAGCCATCGCCTTTTACGTTTTGGTTGAATTCTACGGTGATTTTTGTTGGTCTAGTTGTAATTATCGCGTTATCTTTTGGCGAAGTATTAGATCCGAAAAGCACGGATGGTATTTTGTCTGTGGTGAAGGTTATATCTGCGCCATTGCTTATTCCTACTGAACTCTGCCCAATCGCGCGATAGTGGTAAGTAGTATTTGGGGTTAGTCCACTGAGAGTCTTACTCACTGTAGTATCTGTTATGCCTGTCACTGGACTTTGGTCAGCGGTCACAGTTGTGCCGTAGGCTGTAGTTAGACCGTATTCAAAAGTAATCGTTGTACTGTCGTTATTTGCGTTGACTGTACCGTTGAGTGTTGTGCTCTTTATGCTGATTTCTGATGCTGCATTGGTTGTAACTGTTGGCGCAGGGGCATCTGTGGAGAAGGTTATATTTGCACCATTTGTTGTTCCCACTGAGTTCTGCCCGACCGCGCGATAGTAGTAAGTGGTGTTTGGGGTTAGCCCACTGAGTGCCTTGCTCACTGGGGTATCTGTTGTACCCGTCACTGGACTTTGGTCGGCAGTCACAGTTGTGCCGTAGGCTGTAGTTAGCCCATATTCAAAAGTGACTGTTGTGCTATCGTTATTTGCGTTAACTGTGCCGTTCAGCGTTGCGTCGGTTTCGCTAACTCCTGTCTCTGTTCTGGTTGTAACTGTTGGCGCAAGGGCATCTGTGGAGAAGGTTATATTTGCACCATTTGTTGTTCCCGCTGAATTTTGCCCGACCGCACGATAGTAGTAAGTAGTGTTTGGGGTTAGCCCACTGAGTGCCTTGCTCACTGGGGTATTTGTTGTACCTGCCACTGGACTTTGGTCAGCGGTCACAGTTGTACCGTAGGCTGTAGTTAGACCGTATTCAAAAATGACCATTGTACTGTCGTTGTTTGCGTTGACTGTGCCATTCAGCGTTACGTCGGTTGCGCTAACTCCTGTCTCTGTTGTGGTTGTAACTGTTGGCGCAAGGGCATCTGTGGTGAAGCTTATATTTGCACCATTTGTTGTTCCCACTGAGTTCTGCCCGACCGCACGATAGTAGTAAGTGGTGTTTGGGGTTAGCCCACTGAGTGCCTTGCTCACTGGGGTATCTGTTGTACCCGTCACTGGACTTTGGTCGGCAATCACAGTTGTGCCGTAGGCTGTAGTTAGCCCATATTCAAAAGTGACTGTTGTGCTATCGTTATTTGCGTTGACTGTGCCGTTTAGCGTTGCGTCAGTTGCGGCAACATTTGAAGCAGCGTTTGCTTGAGTATTAGGCTGGTCAATGCCGCTACCCTGAATATCGAAGTTGTAGGGGGCTTCATCACTATCATTATTTTCTATGCTTACCATTGCATTGCGTAAGCCAACAGCACTAGGATCAAACCTTAGGTTAAAGGTTGTTGTGCCTCCGGCATTAGATACAGGCGAACTGGGTTGTACTGTAACGCTAAAATCAGTAAAATTTATGCCTGTAATCTTGACTTTTGGAGTACCGCGTAAGTCTAGATCCTCATTTCCCATATTTTTTATCGTAAAAGTGTATATTTGTGCATTACTTGTTATATCAACATCTCCAAAGAAGGTATGATCGGTCGCTGAGGGTGTTGTATCCTCGTCTAAAATAGAATTACCGTTGCTCACTACATCTATTTCTGCCTCAGATTTTCCTGTTCCTTGAATGGCAAAATTATAGGGGTGTTCATCATCATCGTTACTGTCTATACTAACAGTGGCTGAGCGAAGCCCCGTTGCGCTAGGCTCAAATGTAATCTCAAAAGTAGTACTGGGTCTGGAGTTATCTAAGGGGGATAGGGGAGAAGCAGTTACCTTAAAATCACTAGCATGAGAGCCGCCGATGATAACTTTATCTGGTGTATTTGTCAGTTCTAGAGATTCTGCTCCTGTGTTTTCGATGGTGAATGTATGAACAACGGTATTTACTGCTAAAAATGCGTCTCCAAAATCGGTATGATCATTCAGAGATGGGGCACCATCATTATCAGCGATGGAAAGGGAGTTGCCTTGTACGTCAATCTCTGGCTCGTTTCCAGTCCCTTGAATTGAAAAGTTATAAGGATTTTCATCACTATCATCATTTGCTATGCTCAACGTTGCCGAGCGGGTCCCACCATCACTGGGATTGAAGCGCACTTGAAATGAACTTGTTCCACCGCTTGTTGCTACGGGAGTGCTAGGTTGGCTGATTACAGTGAAATCAGTTGAATGGGCACCTCCAACTGCAACGATAGGTACTCCTGTCAAATCAAGGGGATCGCCTCCATAGTTCTTGATCGTAAAAGTGTGTGTGGTAGTTCCTCCCTCTACAGAGGTATCGCTAAAATCAGTATTATCATCTATTGAAGGTGAAGAATCATTGTCTTCAATGGAGCGATTATTACCTGTAATATCTATTTCAACCCCTGTGGCAGATAGCCCCGTTCCCTGAATATCAAAATTATATGGATTCTCGTTAGAATCATTATTGGCAATAACAATGCGTGCGCTTCTGATTCCTTCTGCGCTGGGATTAAAAGTCACATCAAAGGTTGTTTCTGTTCTGCCATCGTAAGTACTTATGGGAGAAGGTGGTTGCCTTGTAATACTAAAATCCCCAGCGTGCTCTCCTTCGATTCTGATATTAGGGTCAGCTATTAGGTATAAGGTTCCCCCGCCAGTATTTCTAATTGTGAAAGTTCGTAGAACTGTATCACCCGTAACAAAGGCATTCCCAAAATTTGTATGATCATCTATAGATGGAGAATTATCATCATCCATAATTGAAACCCCATTTCCAAGTACATCTATCTCGGGAGATGCGGCGCTTACTAATTGGGTTGGATATAAATTGAAGAAAAGTACAGCAATAATTAGTGCTAATCGTTTTTTAGCAAACAGATGTATTGTTTGATAGCGTTGATTTTGGGAGTGCGACAATTGCATATTTCTTTCCTCTTAGAGCGAACCTCCTCTTAGGACTTACGTAGAGAAGTATAGAGAAAATATAATCTCCTGTCAACTACAAGGTGCTTCCTGCGTAGGGCAAACGCACTAAAACTGGCTAGTTACACATAAATACGGTTACGCGGCAAAAGGCACTTCTGTGGTGCTCTATCGCGGTGAAGAGTTGCGCCATTATCAAT
>JADGEO010000030.1 GCA_016744335.1 Anaerolineales bacterium | reverse complement strand
AAGCCTCAAAGACAATCTGAAAAACGTGCTGGATGGCATTGGAACAAAATACCAAATTTCTTTTGCTTAGGTACTTAAACGCTTACAAAAAGGGAAATGCTAAATCTTGTCTCACAAAAAAACTTCACTTGGAAAAAGCAAGCCCAAATCAGGTCTGCTAAACCAGTTGAAGCACGCGTGGCGCGGCTCTTTATCCCGCCATCTTAATTGTAAGAATAGTGACTTCAGGTGGGCAATTATAGCGTACGGGGACTTTTCCTGTTCCAAGCCCTCGATTTGTGTATTGCCACATTTCCCCCACTTTATATAAGCCTGCTGGATATTTCCATGCTAAATAGGGCAAAACGATAGGTCCGACACCAGGAATGACAACTTGTCCGCCATGTGAATGCCCTGAGACTTGTAAATCGAAACGCTTTGTAGATGCGCTGACATCAGCAAAATCAGGTTCATGAGCGAGAAGAATGGCGGGGTTTTCGGAAGGTAGTTCCATGAGCAGGGCGTTTAGGTCATCTTTTCCTTCCATAATATCATCTACGCCGCAGATATGAAGCTCATCAGTGCCGCGCTTGAGGGTGTAAAAGGTGTTGGCAAGTTCGATAATATCGGCTTCTTTGAGACCTTCGCGCACTGCACTTGGGTTTGTCCAATGATCATGATTGCCCATAACTGCGATATTAAGTATATTTTTAGAGAGACGCTTTAGCTCTATTAGGAGGTCGTTGAAGTGCGCCTCAATTTCTGGTGTCCAGCTATACCCTGCAAGAAAATCACCTGTATGAAAAACAATATCTGGGGATTGCTCTAGTACCAAATCTATGGCGGGGATTAGGCGTTCGTGCGTCATCCAGCCGCCTATATGGATATCGCCGATGATGGCTATTTTATATCCGTCAAATGCGGGAGTAAGGCGCGGCAATTCGATGGATAATTCTACAAGGTCTAACTCATCCATCTCTATTTTTTTGATATATTTTGCGCCCCCTAAGCCTGCGAGAATAGCAACTGCACCGCCTGTTCCTGCCAGTTTAAGAAAATCTCGACGAGAGATTTTTTTCGTTTTCTTCTTTATCATTTTTGCCTTATTTTCAATTATGCTCTATTAGAAACCGGTCAAAAAAATCCTTTCCCTTGAAGGAAACCGTTTCTTCTAACCACCAAAGTTTTATTCTCAAGAGGGACTATTATCTATCAGTGGGGATAACGCTTGTTGTATTAAGTACTTCCATAAAAACTTCTTTGTATAGGATATCGTGCTCGTCTGAATGACTTAGAAAAATAACGAGAATAGCATCGTAGCCATCACGGGCAAAGGCGAAGTCTATGGGTAGACCTATAAGTGTCGTTTCATATAATTTCCAATTCAAGCCATTGGCTACTATTTCATCAACCTGCATGGGGTAACTATCTAGCCCTATGCCTTCGTAATCGCCTACTAAGGCGTTCATCACGCTATCAAAATCAAGCCCCACTTTTAGCGCGCTAATGCTGGTCATATCCCACAGAGAAGCCTCTCTGGAGTATGTGCCGGGGCTATCTTCTGAGGTTATCCAATCTGCAGGGGCAGTTGTGATAACGCCCGCTTCTTCACTTACAACAGGAATCATGATGATAGGAGGCTCTCCCATATAAGGCGTGGAGAAATCAGGAGACGGCATCGCTATTGAACAAGAAGTATCGAGGGCGGCCGCTGGGTCAGAAAAAAAGCTCTTTGCAATTTCTTGCGGGCAAGTAGAATCTTGGCTAAATGCCACGCCATGCCCTTGGGCAGGAAACTCAATATAAGTGGCGTTGCTCAAGTTTTCTGCCACTTGTTCTGCCCAGAAGGGTGGCGTAGTTGAATCGTATTCGCCTGCCATAAGCAATGTCGGGATGTCACTTGAGACAGCCTCGTTTTCACCGGGTCTAATGCCTTCTACTTGCCATGTATCACAGAGATCAAAAATAAAGTTAGGATCTCCATAAACCCAGGATAAACCAACCGCTTCTGTATTGGGGTAAGAGGCGAGGTCTTCACTAACTTCTTTTGGTGTAGAGGCATAAACCTGCTCGCGACAATTAATAGAGAGGTAAGCCCCTGTATCAATATCGCTCACCGCACCTACAGGAAGAGATAAAATAAAACTAAGCACATTTGTTTCGCCCTCATTTGCACGCCCAATAGCTTGCGGAAGAATATCCAGCAAGTCGGGAACGCGCATAGCCCATAGCACCGAACTCATGAAATCTACACCGTTTACGCTACGACTATAATCGTTTTCACGGTATCCAAAGATATTTGTTTCTAGCGGGACAGCATCTAAACGGTCTACTATTTCTTGTAAATCACCTTCAAGATCGGGATACGATTGCCGACATTCTTCATCTATTTCACAGCCTGCATATAAGGTATCTAAAGATGTTTGAGCAACTGCCGAACTTTCATTATAAACTTTTGCATCAATGGGTAAAACAGAATCGAGAAGGGCAGAATAGACCACTTCGGGATTTTCGCGCATCACCACTTGTGCCAAACGTGTCCCATAAGAAACACCAAAAAGGGTCGCTTTTTCGTAGCCTAAAGCAATAACAACGTCTTTCACATCTGCCGCATTTTCCATCGTATTATAGGAAGACAAATTTGCCCCATCTGCGACTAATTTATCTCTACATTCGGTAAAAGCGGCTAAATAACGTGCTTCTTTTTCTTCGGCGGGAACTTCTCCGGAAGCTTCTGCTTCATAAACCTCATCTACATTCGGACAATCTAATTTTGGTTCCGAAAGCCCCATACCGCGCTGATCGAGAAGTATGAAATCTTGTTTTCCTACAAAAGAAGAAATTGACCAATCAAAATTCTCACTCATTAACTCAACAGTTGCTTGCCCTGGTCCCCCTTGCAAATAGACAATGGGAAAAGCCGCATAATCACTACCACGATAAACAGCCACTGCCAAACGAATTGTTTTACTCACATCGCCATAGCGATTTTCAGGCACAATCACATAACCACAATCTACTCTTTGCCCTGGTGGTGTTTCAAAACTACACTCAGAGGGTTCAAAAACGGGCGCATAAGCTTGTGTTTCTAGTTCAGAAAAAGGCAAGGGTGTTGGCGTTGGGACCATCGTTGGCGTAGCAGTAGGCGGCATTGTAGCCGTTGCCGTTGGTGGAATAATTGCCGAAGCAATATCAGAAACCAAAGTAGGTTGAGACACGAAAATAGTCACCACACCCCCAACAGCTAAGAAAGCCAAAACACCTAAAATTGCCAAGGCTATTTTTCTTCCCTTAGAACTGGCGTTTGCAGGTTTTTCCTCTGCGCCTTCATCCTCATCTACATCACCCATGAAATCAAGTTCGCCCAAAGATGGCTCGGTTTCTTCTTTAGGTTCTTCTACATCTTCATAGTAATTATTAAAAGAATCTTCCCCCATACCACCAGCGAAAGGAGAAGTCGCCACGGGCGTAGCGGCAGATTTCTCACCAAAAGCTAAATTTATCTCTTCTGGTTCCGTCGCAAACAAAGGGGCTGGGGGCAGTTCTTGCCCAAAATCTGCTAAGGCTTCCTCTTCTGCTTCTGGCTCATCAAAAGAAAAAACAGGCGGCACTTCTTCTGGCTCGTCAAAAGAAAAACTAGGTACGTCATCCTTTTCTTCTGATGCCACAGCACCAAAAACTGGCAATCTCTCTTCTTCTGGCTCGTCAAAGGAAAAGGCACTTTCTTCTTCTGGTTCATCAAAAGAAAACGCCGGTACAGCTTCCGCCTGAGGTGGTTCTGGTTTCAAATAACCCAACTGCACCAATTCATCTCGTGCTTCAAAATGGTCAGGGTCATATTTCATCACACGCCGAAAACAATCTATTTTCTGCGCATCGTTTGGCATCATCATCCCCAACCAAAACCACCCCTCTACAGAACGCGGGTCTTTTTGCACCACACGCGTAAGCATCTTGGTTGCTTCATCCATTCGCCCTGCTTGTGCAGCACGAATACCTGCTTTTAATAATCTTTCCATAATTTTGCCTATGCGAAGTAGATCTCGCTTTACGATTCTTTGGGATGCGAGACCGCGTCGCACTTAGGTTCGACTTGTATGCCGTCAGTCAACATTTTTTTTGCGTAGACACTTTCCCGTTTACGCCGCGACCCAGCTTAGGATTCGGCACTCCAGCTTAGGTCACGTTCGTTACGGCGGATATATGAACTCGTTCCCTTTCAAGGGGACGGGTTCATATATCCTATCCCCAAGAATTTCTTACTTCCCATCTAACCACATATATCTATAAATAGGAATAGAAATAGGGGTGAAAATATAGCCTTTTACATAAGGCTTCACCAGTTGATAAGAAAGCGAGTGGGTGATAAAAAGTACCGGCGCATCGTTGACAATAATCTGCTCGGCTTCCTGGTAGAGCGCGATACGTTTCATTATATCAGGCTCTATTCGGGCGGATTCGAGCAGGGAATCTAGCTTAGAATTTGAATAACCGCCGTTATTTTGGGCTGAACTGCTATGAAATAGCACATCGGCAAAATTCTCTGGGTCGGGATAATCGGCGCACCAGCCACCACGAAAAATTTGCCCATGCTCACCAGCGTAAATTTGGTCATAATAAAAGTTTGGCTCTACATTCTCTACGATGATTTCTATATCAAAAGTTTGCTCCCACATTTGCACAATTGCGGCAACATCGGTATTGACATAAGAACCGATTCCTGAATCAGTGTAAACAATTTGGGGTAAGTTTTCTGCGCCACCATAAGTAGATTCTTCTAAAAGTTGGCGTGCTTCTTCAGGATTATATATCAAGCCTTCCAACCCGATATTAAATCCCGGTAACCCCGGTGGGAAGATGCCAATGGCAGGGAGGGCGTGTCCCTTTTTGACAATGTCGATATATTTTTGACGGTCAAAAGCCTTAGAAAAGGCTTGCCGAACTTTTATATCATCAAAAGGTGGTTGCGTAACATCGAAAACCGCGTAGCCCGTGCATAAATCTACGCCTGAGACAATTTCTGTGCGCATCGGCTCGGCGGGATTTAGAAAACGGTCGGCGTAATAATAATGAAGCCCGGTCATATCAATATCGCCAGCTTCATAAAGCCGAACGCCCACACCACTATATAACTCTACAATGATATTTTGAATAGCTGGCACACTCAAATAAAAGTCTTGATTCGCTATATAGGTAACTTTTTCAAAAGGAATCCACTCGACCAATTTGAAGGGTCCCGTACCATTAGGCGTGCGGAACCACTCACTGCCCGATTCTACATTTTCTTTATCCACCACAAAGGCGGTGGGATACGTTAATTTGAGCAGAAAATAAGGCTTGGGTGCGTCAATGGTGATTTGAAGGGTATGTTCGTCTATTACTTTAATACCCGAAACATTTTCTGCACTTCCGCTCGCCATTTCCCGTGCGCCAACGATATCGCCCAAATAAGTTAGGGCAGTATCTGATTGAATAGCAGGGCTGAGGGCGCGCTCTAAGGAATAACGTATATCTTCAGCAGTAACCGCTCTGCCATTATGAAATTTTGCGCTTTCACGTAAATGGAAAGTGTAAACAGTGCCGTCTTGGCTCACTTCCCAAGTTTCGGCTAAATCGGGGCTAAGATTAAGATATGGGTCGAAAGAGACTAATCCGCTAAAGACCATTTTATTGCCAGAACCATGCGTAGTGGCGGGGTCATATTCGCGCGAGTTGGTGCTTTCGCCCCCTGATAATACTAAAGTTTGGGCGTTGTTTTGTTGCAATTTGCTCGCAGAAGCGTTGTCGGGGATGGCTATAAAGATGAATATTGCGAGAAAAACAAGTACGAAAAAACTAAGGGCGGCACCTCGCTGTGCAAAAGCCCTTACTACAAGGGAGGTTTTAGATTTTTGCATTTCCTGCTCCTTTTTTGCTCTTTTTGACCAAAAAGAAAATCACTACGCCAAAAATTATAAAAAGAAAAGAACCACAACAACACATAATGCCCATTATCAGCCAAAAATTACCATCTTCTTCGGATGACGAAGTTGAAATTTCTTCATTTGGCGGCATGGCGGTTGGGATGTCAAAAGGCGTTGGGGTCACGAGTAACGATTCCCCCGCGTAAGGTATATAGGTCGGCACAAAAGTTGGGGTCGCTTGTGCAGTTGGTTGAGCAGAAACCTGCTGAGACTGCGCGTGAATCGCACCTCGCCATTCGGCTTCTAAACCGTCTATATCAAATCCATAGGCTTCTGCCAACGCGGCGTCAATCGTTGTCCCATCGCGCAAAGCGACCAATACGGCACTCAGCTTTTCATGCCCGTATTCTTCAATCATATATTTTACGACACTATAAGACTGACTATACGAAAGATGTGCCTTGATAGAATCTTCTGAAAAACCGCCATTAAGGGTACGAAGTGGAAAAAGTTCGTCATTATCAATAGCGTCTTGAAGTTGTCTTGCAGAATTTTGGTCTAACTCGCCTTCGTTATAAACTGCCAACCCCTCGTTGAGCCAAGTGGGGACATCGCCCAAACAGGAAAAGGTGAGATGTCCAACCACTATATGGGTCAACTCATGCTTGACCGTATCACGCCCCCATTCAAGATCGCCGTTGCCCGAAATACCGATGATAACAATGCTGTTGCCTGGGTATGCCAATCCACCCGTCCACGTTGGTTCGTAGAGAATGGCATCTTTCATATCTTCTGTATCACCATAAATATAAAAATGGATTGGGTAATCGGGCACTAAGCCGGCATCTTCTTCGAGCAATGCCAGCCCTTCTTCGGCAGTTCCGAGAAGGTCTTCAGCAAAAGCCTGATTGCCCTCATACCAATGCAAATTGAGATGCCCCGAAGTAAGCGTCTGCCAATCGTGTTCAGAATCGAGCCATGTAATTGTCTTTTTCTCTGAGACACGTTCTGCCCCGCTTTCATCGGCGTATCGCCACTGCCACCACAAGGTTGCCCCCGGCGGCAACGACCCCGATTGCTTCATTTCCCACGTCCACTCCACGTCTACACTTGTTGATGGCTCAAATTGCGGAAAAGCTTTAGCAATTACCGTGCCACAAGTTAGCGCGTCTACACCGTATTCTAATTCCACCGCCGTAATTGGCACCTCACTTTCAAAACTTGCACTAAAAGTGATTGTGTCTGGGAAATCTAAACGAACTTCATTATTAGTGATTTCTAGCGCGGGGGCAGATGGAGAAAGAAATGCCAAATTTGCAAATAACAGGCTCAATATCAAAAACAAAAAGGCACTTTTTTTCATAAACTACTCCTCTAAAACCGCGACCTTCTCCATTTCATTAAAATGAATTCGCATCACCCGCCTGCTTGCCCCATCTAGCGCGGCATAATCGCCAAGAACTTGGGCGCGCTCGAGCGTGCCAAAACTCATTCCCTGCGTGGGGATGTCAATATCATTTTCTACATCTGTCGTAATTTGAATAAACAAACCATTATTTGCGCCGCCCTTATGCAACTGCCCCGTTGAATGTAAGAAACGTGGACCAAACCCAAGCGTTGTTGCCAATCCCGTTTTTTCTTGGATTGATTTACGAATTTTTTGGAGGGATGCGCTCATCTGGCTATTGCGCGGCAAATAGGCTTGAATACTAACATAATCATTTTTCTGCCCTAAAGCCAAAAATGCATCAAACGCGGACTTTAGGCTTGCTCCCGCTATATCAGCATTGGTGCGAACTTGGACACCTTCCCCTTCCCAAGTTGCATCACCTTCATCCAATGCTCCCTTCTGGCTATACGCAGTGATTTGGGCACGAGCTTCTATCTTGGCGGCTTCAACATTGGGCTGGTCAAAGGCATTTACACCTAAAATATGGCAAGCGATAGCTGTCGCATATTCCCAGCGGTAGAATTCGGCAAACAAAGAATAGCTATCAGTTACCTGTATTTCAAGAACAGGTTGATTTGCTTCTTGGAGATGAGCAATAAAATCGTCATACTCCCCATTTTGACGAAGATAAATAAAATAGCGGTCATCGCCATATTCATTTGCGGGAAGATGGGCTTCTCCGTCAATAGGCACAATTCCCTTTCCTTCTTTGCCAGTAGATTCGGCAATCAGTTGTTCTGCCCACGCGCCAAAAGAGTCAAAAGCAGAATCGGTAATAAGGGTCAACTTATCGCGTCCTGCCAAAAACGCTTCACCCATGACTGCCCCTAAAAACAGTGCGTCTTCTGTGGTATTCATCACTTCTGCGGCAGAATCAAGCACTTCATTCGTATCAATCCCCATCAATGCGGCGGGGACGAGTCCGAAGGCGGTCAAAGCAGAATAACGTCCGCCCACCGTAGAATCCGCCATGAAGATTTTACGAAAGTTGCGTTCTTTTGCCATTTTTTCTAAATTGGAGCCAGGGTCTGTGATTGCGATAAAGTGACTGCCATCTTCACCGCTTTGCTCCCAGAAATAATGATACGCAGACATCGTTTCAGCCGTGCCACCCGATTTGCTGGCAACAATATAAAGCGTTTCTTCAGGTGAGAAGTTTTTGCGTGCATCAGCGACTTGGGCGGGGTCGGTAGAATCTAAAATAGCGAAGGTTGAAGGTTGAAGGTTGAAGGTTAGAGACATCACTTCAGGACCTAGCGAAGAGCCACCCATGCCAAGGAGCAAAACTTTATTAATACCCGCGTCTTTGACTTCTTTAGCAAAACCCATTGTTTCTTTTGCTAATTCACGAGAAGTTTCGGGTAATTTTAGCCAGCCAAGGCGAATTTTGATTTCTTCCTGTCCAGCAGAGTCTTGCGTCCATAACGCGGGATCATTCAACAAAAGGCGAGCGGGAACAGAATCGGTGTTGAGGTCGGCAATCCGTTGGTTAACGGAATCAAGCAAAAGTCCAAGTTTGTCGCGGTTCATTTTATCTCCGTAGATATGGCAACTAAGAACCCGTTCCCTTGAAGGGAACGGGTTCTTAGTTGCGTCTTATTTTCTATCTTTAATCGTTTGAAGCAAACTTGTAAACGCATCTGCAAAAGATTTCACACCTGCGTCTTCCAAATGCTGTGTGGCATCATCAAGGGAAATCCCAGCGGAGGCCAAATCGGCGACAGATTTCTTCGCTTCATCCAAATCAGCTTTGAGAGTCGCCGCCGCCATGCCATGGTCTTTGAAAGCATCGAGTGTTTTAGGGGGAACGGTGTTGACGGTGGCAGGTCCAATAAGTTCGTCAATATAAAGGGTGTCGGGGTAGGCGGGGTTTTTGGTGCTAGTCGATGCCCAAAGCGGGCGTTGATAATTTGCCTGCACGAGTTGCATTTTCCCAAAACGAGCTTCGCTGAAAACCTGCCCAAAGGCTTCATAAGCAAGTTTAGCGTTAGCAATCGCAATTTTGCCTCGCAAAGGGGAGTTTTCAGGGAGCTGATCGTCAATAATGCTATCGAGTCGTGAAATAAAGAAAGAGGCAACCGAGTGAACATCTGCGATGCTCTCTTTAGCCAACACGCGATCTTCAAGCCCAGCGAGATAGGCATCCATAACTTCACGATAGCGAGCGATGGAAAAAATGAGAGTCACGTTGACATTAATGCCCGCCGCGATAGCCTGCCGAATTGCCGGCAAGCCAGCTTTTGTAGCGGGAATTTTTATCATTAGATTGGGTTTATTGACACGCGTCCAAAGTTCTTTTGCCTGCGTAATCGTGCCTTCGCTGTCATTTGCCAAATAAGGGCTGACTTCAAGCGAAACATAGCCATCGCTACCTTCGCTTTCTTTATAGAGGGGGGCAAAAATATCACAGGCATCCTGAATATCTTTAACCGCGAGTTCCCAGAAGATTTTTTCTGCATCCCAGCCATCGGCAAGCAAAGGTTTTAGTGCGTCATCATAATCATTTGAGTTCGCTATCGCATTCTGAAAGATGCTGGGATTCGAGGTCACACCGCGAATATCGCCGCGTTCTATCATGGCGGCAAGTTCGCCGTTTTCAAGTAGTTCTCGTTGGATATTATCGTACCAAATAGATTGCCCTAGGGCTGTAAGTTCTTGAATGGGGTTCATAAGTTCCTTTGTTTGAATGTTTGAATGTTAAAACGTTGGAAGGTTACAAGGTTAGAGGGTTGCAAAAACAACTTTCAAACCTTCCAACCTTCAAACTTTTTAACGCAGTCTTAAGACACCAAAAACTATCAACGCAATGCCCGTCACGGCAAAGATGGCACGGGAGGCGTTTTTGCTCAATTTCGGTTCATCCGATTTTTCTATGCTTTCTCCTTTTACTGCGCTATATAAGCCAAAAATACCGCCGCCAATCAGGAGAATGGCGTAAATTGTCTCTATATCCATAGTCAAACCCGAAGTACAACACATCTTTAAGATGCAATGCACTTATTATTTGAGAATCTCTTTTGCACGCTTCACCACGTTTTCAACCGTGAAGCCATATTCTTCAAAAATCTTTTGTGCAGGAGCAGAGGCGCCATATTTTTCTATGGATAAAACGCCGCCTTCACTCCCCACATATTTCCACCACCCTTGCGCGATGCCCATCTCGACCGCCAACCTGCTCTTCATCTGCGGCGGGAGAACGGACGCGACGTAATCTGGATCCTCTTTCTCAAAGATCTCGATGGAAGGAACAGACACGACGCGCGCCATCACGCCATCTTCGGCAAGTTTTTCTGCCGCGGCAAGAATCAAACTCACCTCTGAACCAGATGCCATTAGGATAATATCGGGATTTTCGCTAAAATCTTTCAAAATATACGCACCCTTAGACACTGTCGGACGGTCAAAAGGTTCGAAGGTTGGAAGGTTCTGGCGAGTAAGGATAAGCGCAGTTGTGCCATTTCTATTTTCAATTGCCGCTTTCCATGCTTGGGCAGTTTCATTTGCGTCTGCGGGACGGATGACAGTCATATTGGGGATTGCACGCAAAGAAGCCACATGCTCAATGGGCTGATGTGTGGGACCATCTTCGCCAACGCCGATGCTGTCATGCGTAAAGACCCAGACAGATGGGTACTTCGACAAGGCGGCTACGCGCAATGCACCACGCATATAATCAGAGAAGACTAAGAAAGTACCGCCATAAGGAATAATGCCACCATGCACAGCCATCGCATTGACGATTGCGCCCATCGCGTGCTCACGCACGCCAAAGTGCATATTTCTACCCGCGGGTGTGGTGGCAGAGAAGGCTTCTTCGCCCTCAATCCACGTTTTGTTAGAAGGAGCCAAATCTGCCGAGCCGCCCATAAATTCAGGAATGACTTCGGCGAGCACGTTCAATACTTTACCAGAAGCAATGCGAGTTGCCATCCCTTTTTCGTCTGCTTCAAAGACAGGAAGAGCATCTGCCCAATTCTCAGGTAAGTCACCTGCAATGAGTCTCTTCAATTCTTTACCTTTAGTTGGTGCAATTCGTCCGTAGGCTTCTAAACGCATTTTCCAATCAGCTTCTTGCTCACGTCCACGCGGGACAGCTTCGCGGAAATGCCCTAAAACTTCATCTGGAACGTGGAAACGCGGCTCAACGACCCATCCCGCGTTCTCTTTAGCGGTAGCAAGTTCCTCGTCACCGAGCGGTGCACCATGTACACCGTGAGTCCCCTGTTTATTGGGGGCACCAAAGCCGATGATGGTACGACACATAATAATAGAGGGACGCGAATCTGCTTTTGCCATTTTAATTGCAGAGTCGATAACTTCCACATCATTACCATCCGCAACTGTCTGAACATGCCAGCCATAAGATTCAAAACGCTTAGCGCGATTTTCGGTGAAAGCCAAGTCGGTTGAGCCATCAATAGAAATATGATTATCATCATAAAGATAGATAAGTTTGCCCAATTTGAGCGTGCCAGCCAACGAGGCGGCTTCGGAGGCGATGCCTTCCATCAAGTCGCCATCAGTGACAATTGCATAAACATAATGGTCAATAATTTTCTGCCCCATCTGGTTAAAGCGAGCCGCCAGATGAGCTTCGGCGATTGCAAAACCAACACCGTTTGCAAATCCCATGCCTAGGGGACCTGTGGTGAGTTCTACGCCGGGGGTGTGCCCATATTCGGGATGTCCGGGCGTGAGACTGCCCCATTGACGAAAGTTTTTCAAATCATCGAGTGAAACATCGTAGCCAGTGAGATGCAAGAGGGCGTAAAGCAATGCCGAGCCATGCCCGCCAGAGAGAATGAAGCGATCGCGGTCAAACCATTTTGGGTTTTTGGGGTAGTGACGCAAATGACGCGTCCAGACGGTATATGCCATCGCCGCCGCGCCCATTGGCAAACCGGGATGTCCGGAGTTTGCTTCTTGGATGGCATCGGCTGAGAGAAAGCGTAGCGCATGAATGGCGCGTTGTTGAGTAGTAGTCGTGTCCATTGTAATTACCTCTATTGAATTTCAGGTTTTCAGAAAACAATTTTAGAATAATGCTAATTTTACCATTTTGAGAGAAAAGAATTGTTTCAAAAGTCTTAGGAATTTTGGGACTTTGGGTATTTTCAACAAAAGAATCGGCGAAGCCGCAAAGTTTTTAAGTTTTTCTTAGCATCTTTGCGGTTTTTCGTGAGATTTGAGAAATCGTTGCGTCAAGGTATCAGGTGACTAGCAAAAACAATATATATTGGTATATAATAAAACCCTAGATGGAGTAATGGGAAATGACCAAAAGCAAAAAAATAAGTCGCAGAAAATTATTCACTTCTTCAACACTTTGTTTTATGTTTTGCGGCATCCTTATATTGGCTATTATTCTGTCTTCGTGTACAAACACAGCCCCCATTCCTACAAACACGCCACCCCCCTCCCCGATCATACCTTTTATAACAAATACGCCACCTCGTGCTACCAATACGCCTCCGCCAACACCCGTTATTACCCAAAGATATTATGTAGACGGAACAAATGGCAACGATGAAAATGATGGAAGCGAATCTCAGCCGTGGCAAAGCATAAAAAAAGCGGTAGATGTAGCCAATGCAGGCAATATGATTATTATACACGGCGGGGAATATATATCACCTATGGGGGGATGGGTATTTCAAAATTCAGGCACAGCGTCACATCCTATTCACTTCACTAACTACCCCAATGAACAGGTTCTTCTCAAAATCCCGGTTGCAGATAATAATAATTACAATATATTTCGATGCACCCTCAACCCCAAAAACCCAGCAAGCTGGCAAACACCCAAAGCCGATTATATAAAAATTATCGGTACAAATGTATCGCCGCGCTTACTCTCTAATGGCGTGGAAAGCCAAAAAGGGATTGTAATGCAAGGGGTAGAAGGAGAACAATCCTCTGCAATTGCTGTCTCAGACTGTGACTATTGGGAAATAGCAGGAATAGATTTTATTGAAACAGCCGCCGGCATTAGAACCTTTAAAAACAATTGGAGTTCAATGGAAGAACATAGCACAGATTATTGGCATGTTCATAATAATCGTGTTTATAATTTTTACCGAGAATCTGGCATGCAATTCAATGGAAACTTTAACCTAATCGAAAATAACGAAATTTATAAAGTTAGCAACAGGCTAGATAGCCCACATGGATGCCAGATGTTAAATCTATTGGGCAATAATAATATCGTCCGCGGGAACACGCTTAGTCGCCTAGGAAGTACAGTGGAGTGTATCGGGCTTTTATTTGAATGGGATTTATCAGATGCAAACCTTGTTGAGGAAAACACTATTTACGACGTCTTCGTAGGGATAGCGTCTCAAGGTGGCGATAATAATATCATCCAGAATAACACAATTACGGGCGGTGCCGATACAGCCAAAACGGGGGTACAAATATCATCCTACGAAAACAGAACTGATTGGCCCTGCAATGATTACCCGGGTTCTGGTGCAGGAATAGAAGCCGCCCTGCCTCCTGATAACCCCACTCACCCTGATTATCAATACTATTATAATCCGCGAGATTGCCATTCTAGAGAGAACCAAATTATCAGGAATAGCATTATTGGTTTTCAAAATGCCTGGCTCATGGTGCCAATTGAAGATGATAGCAATATCTTTTTGGATAATATAACTTCAGCACCATAAATTGGATAAGGAACCGCGACGCACGCGCCCTCAACTTGCGTGCCATTATTCAATATTTTCTTGGTGTAAACGCCTATTCGCTCACGCCACAAATCAGCTTGGGTGCAGAACTCAAGCCTAGAACACGTCTAAAACGGCGCAGTTTCCCGCCATCATCCTACTATTTCCTAAAAATAAATGAATATAACCGACTACTTACTTGAATCCAATATCAATGATGATGCTCCTGCTTTATTCACAGCAAAAGAAGTGTTTAGTTACGGGGATTTAAGGAAATCGACAATCAGTTTGGTAAATGAATTCCTAAACATTGGGCTATCTCCCGGTGATAGTGTGGGCATTTTAGGGCGCAACTCTTTGTTTTGGGTGGCAAGCTATTTGGCAATAATCAAAATTGGCGCAATTGCAGTTCCCCTCGCCACAAAACTCCCTAAAAACGACCTATCAGAGCAGATTAAACAAACAAGATGCAAAGCCCTATGCGTTGAAAAAATACTACGCAAAAGATATGCTTCTGCTTTCTCAGCATCCCTTATCTTAATCGATGAAAAAGCGATGAACGAGCAAGCTGGCGGAGTATTGCCTAGTAAACCAGCAGAATTCGATGAAAATCAAGATGCCGCGTGGATGCTAACATCAGGCACAACGGGAAAACCCAGAATAGTGAGAATCTCCCACCTAAATATCCAAGCAAATACAGATTCCATTATCCAATATTTAGAACTAGACCAAAATGAACGAATAATGGCTGTTTTGCCATTTTATTATTGCTTCGGCACTTCTCTTTTGCACACGCACCTAAAAGTAGGCGGTTCTCTTGTGCTTGGTGATGCTATTGCTTTTCCCGAAAAAGTTTTAGATTTAATGGAGGAGAAGTCCTGTACGGGTTTTGCGGGCGTTCCTACCACTTTTCAAATCTATTTACGCAATTCAACCTTTTCAAAACGAAAATTACCTACGCTGAAAAAAATTCAGCAAGCGGGCGGAAAGCTCTCTACTGTATTGCTCAAGGAGTTAATTGATATTCGCCCCAAAACGAAAATCTATGTCATGTATGGTCAAACAGAAGCCACTGCCCGCTTATCTTATTTGCCCCCAAATATGCTAAAAACAAAACTCAATTCAATTGGACGTGGCATCCCCAATGTGCATTTAAGGGTAGTAAATGAAAATGGTGAGGATATAAAATCAGGGGAAGTTGGTGAAATTATTGCACGAGGGGAAAATATCTCCCCAGGGTATCTCAACGATGCACAAGCCAATGCCGAAAAATTTGCTAATGGTTATTTAGAAACAGGGGATATAGCCACCATTGACGAAGAGGGTTTTATTTATATTAAAGACCGCAAAAGCGATTTTATAAAATCCTACGGGAATCGAATTAGTAGCCAAAAAGTGGAAGGCTGTATTTTAGAAAGGGAAGAAGTTATGGCAGTTGCTGTAATTGGCGTTCCTGACCCACTTCGCGGAGAAGCAATCCGCGCTTTTGTTGTTCGAAGACCCCATGCTGAGATTAGCAAAAACGAGATTATTGCCCACTGTACGCGAGAGCTTGCACGCTATATGGTGCCCAGAGACGTTATTTTTATGCCTAAATTGCCCATAAATCAGCATGGCAAAGTGGTTAAATCGAAGTTAGTTGAATAGATGAAAGCTCCCCTGTTGACGCCAAGAATCGGACTAAAGTTGGCACTCAAGCCCAAATTACGCGCGGCTCGGTATTAATCCTGAATGGCTAAAGGTGCTGTTCGCAAGTATTCTGTGGTGCGTTCTTTCTGAATCAAATCGTCCATAACTCTTTTTACTTGTTCGGCGGTCAAATCTAGATCATCTGCAATTTTGCTGGTAGACATCCCCATCTCCATGCCTAGCCAAATTTTATCGAGCAATTCAAAAGGTACACGGAAATAAAATTCTTCCTGCGTGCTGCCTGCGCTATAGGTATCTGTGGTTGGAATGCGCTCAATAATTGTTTGTGGGATATCCAAATATCGTGCTAATTGATAAACTTGGGTTTTATATAAATGCCGAATTGGCTGTAGGTCTGCGCCGCCATCTCCGTATTTTACGAAAAAGCCTTGATAGTGTTCATTTTTATTGCCTGTGCCTAGTACCGCGTAGTTGCGTTTCTCGGCATGGTAATAAAGGTTTAACATGCGCATTCGTTGTTTCATATTCGAGGCGGCAACAATGCCTAGATAGGCTTGGGGAGATAAAATTTTGCGTTCTTCGGATTGGTTGGGACGCATAAGCACGAGAGAAAATATATTTAGGCTAGGTTTATTGAGTAAATTATCTGGTAGAACTAACTTGACTTTATCTTGCTTTGGGTCGTAATCAGAATAGGTTTCTTTTATAGCATCTGTCAAATTATTGTAGCATCCAAGCGCATCTAAAGCTGGGAACAGGTCGGTTTTAAGCAACTCAACATCAAATTTTTTAGATAGTTGAATGGCTAATTCCAGACTATCAGGGCTAGAGTCTTTTTCTGGCATCGCCAAAGCAACCACTCTTTTATTCCCTAAGGCGCGAACAGCCAAGGCGAGCACCACAGAAGAATCGATGCCGCCACTCACGCCAATTACTGCCCCACGGCGTTTAAATTCACGGAACACATAATTCTTCATCCATTTAGAAAGGCGGGACTCTTCATCATCAACTTTGATTTTCATAGATTCTGCAAGAATAGACATTAGGATCTCCACATAGAATTTAATAATTGAGCAGATAGAATACCAACAAGTGCCATCTCTTCTGTCTCACTGACACGACCAGTGCTATTGCACTTTTTACTTAAACCAGACACTGCTTTTGCATTAAAATACCCAGTCTCATCTATTTTTTTCGGAGACAGATTTTCTTTCACATAAGCTGGACTCTTTTTACCAAAGAAAACAGATCGTATTGGTGCTCGATAGGGTTGCTTATGACGATTTACAGTTTCATAAGGCAAGATATCACGCATAGCGCGTTTCAAAACCACTTTCTCTCTTAACCCACTCATCTTAAAATTCGCGGGTAGTCCCACCGAAAAATCAACAACGCGTGGATCAAGAAATGGATACCGTCCCTCCACTGAGTGCGCCATCCCCATTCGGTCGCCTTGAGAAGAAAGCAAATAGCCTGAAAGAAATACAGTAACTTCAAGGTATTGAGCCTGCGCAAATGCTTCCCAGTTATTGAACTCTGCAGGCAGGGTTTCAGCTAACTCTGCCAAGGGGTCATATCCTTTAATTTCAGATTTGATTTCTGGCGAAAGAAAATTCATACAACGCGCTGTATTCTGCCAACGAAGACGATGCGAGTAGAAAGTGTCATTTGTATTCTCAAGATTTTTTTTGAAAAAATTTTTCAGATAAGCTTTGCTAAAAGTGGTCGTGCTGAGATAAGGATAGAGGCGTTCTAAAAGTCTCGGGCGCAACTCAGAATCTGGTTGACGCGCCCAAAATCGGCGTATTTTTGCTTCTTTGAAAATATCATAGCCCCCCAAAATCTCATCTGCGCCTTCACCTGTCAAAACAACCTTGAAATCATTCTCGTGAACCATCTTTGAAAGCAAAAACATGGGGGCTGGCGCAGTTCTTAAAATAGGCGTTTCAGTATGAGCAATAACTTGAGGAAAAGCTGCGCCTATGTCCTCAAGAGTAGCATGAATGGTGCGATTATCAATATCTAAGTATTCATTGGTTCGTATTTGATGTTGCGTTTCATCAAATAGCTTGTCGCCAAAGGCAATGCTAAAGGTCTTCAATCTTGTTTTTGCCTGCTGGCTGGCTAAGGCGGTGATAGTAGAAGAATCTAGCCCCCCACTGAGATAGGAACCAACGGGCACATCTGAACGCAAACGCAAACGGATTGAATCGCTCAAGAGCCACCGAAGCTCCTCCGCCGCCTCATCAAGCGACTTGGGCACATCCCGATTGAGAGTCATATCTAATTGCCAATATCGATTGATTATTATTTTGCCCTTTTTTATCACCGCAAAATGACCGGGCGGCACACTTCTGATATTCCGAAAACTAGAACGGGATCCAAGCGTTGACCAAAATGTGAAAATCTGCGCAAGAGAAGTGGGATCAATTTCAGGTTCAATACCGGGATGAGCAAAGAGGGATTTCACTTCTGATGCAAATAAAAGATAGTTGTCCTTAGCGGTGTAATAGAGTGGACGTATCCCCATCCTGTCACGTGCCAAAATAAGAGCCTGCTCTCGCTGGTCCCATAGGGCTATCGCAAATTGACCATTTAGTTGCAGTAACCAATCTGATGGTCTCTCTTCGTAGAGATGAACCAAGACTTCCGTATCGCTTTGCGTACGAAAAACATGTCCCTTAGCTTCTAAATCTGAGCGTAACTCAATATAATTATAAATTTCGCCATTGAAAACAACCCAAATCGTATTATCTTCATTAGAAATTGGTTGTTTTCCACTAACCAAGTCAATGATAGATAAACGGGCACTGCCCAAACCAATTTGGTTATTTGTATAAACGCCATTCTCGTCAGGACCACGATGATGAATGGTATCCAACATGCGATAAATCAACTTTGAATTTATCGGTTGACCTTGCCTAAGGTTTATCTTGCCAGCGATTCCGCACATATACCCTTTACTCTTTTCTGAAAACTATGTAAAAATCCTAACCACATGACAGTTTGAAGAAACTCCTCCGCGCGGGCGTTAACGCCCGTGCTAATGGGCTAAAACCGACTAAAGTCGGCTGAGAAGAGTCTGCTTTAGCAGGCTTCAGCCTTGAGCATAGACGTTTACATCCATGTGTAAGCTCATTTGGTGAAGGTATAACTTTTATAGATACGCTTCTATTCTTGTTTCCGTCTTATATAGGCAGCAAGGCGATTGATCGTATCGAAATTCTCTGGGAGAACTTCTTCGGTATCTATCTCTATCTGAAACTTATCTTCAACAAAGAAAACCACCTCCAAGACACCGGTTGAATCAATCACTCCATTTTCTAAAAGCGATTCATCAAAACCCATTTTATCCACTTCATCCCCTAGAATAAAATTCTCAACTAAAAACTGACGAATTTCATTTTCTATTTTGGGCATTTAAGCCTCCTTTTTCAACTATGCTTTTTTCTTTAGTATTCGTTTCACATGCGATGCCATTTTTTTTGCCATCCAAGCATGTCCTTGGGGTGTCAGATGCCCTTCAAGATAATATAATTGCCTACGTTTTTTTAAAGAAATTTTCTCCAAATCGAGAAGAGGGTCATATATTGAGCAAGATGTTTCATTTTCAACTTCCCGAAAACGCATCTGATAATTTCTTGCATCTGCACGTTCTTTTACATAAATAAAACTGGGCAAAGGAATTATTAACATTGATTTTTCACTATTCGAAGACCATTCTCCTAAGATAGCACTCGTGATTTTCCACGCCGAGGTATCAGCATTATCATATTCTGGATATGGGCGTACTTTTGTGATTGTTTTTTTTATCGGAGATCTTTTTAAAAGAATATTCAATCTATCCATTATTAATCTTCTTTTTTTGTGCTTTTGAACTGGCGCTTTCTTCGATGAACGAGTTCTATCAAGCAGCTTTCTTATATCTGCAAAAGGATTTGCTCGAAACACCTTTGCTTTATCTTCTGGCAAAAGTGTTTCTATATCAATATACTTATCTTCCAAAGGCACATGCACACGAACTAATTTCTGCTTAACTAACTTGAAATAGGGCTTTGCCAGACACCTCTGCACACTATCTTCATCTCTAGCCAATATGAAACGAGATGTTATTTTCCGAATCGTTTCAACTGTGGGCGCAATAATGATCAGGTCATGCTCAAATTTACTCGCTATTTCTTCATAACATATATATTGTTGGTCTAAAGCAAACCCAGCCATAGCAAAATTATAAATCTCAACATGGGGAAGCAGTTTTTCAAGCCTGCCTGCAAAACTTATCTCATACGAAACACCGTCTCCAAACGCATTTGAATCCCCAAAAAGCAATATACGCCGCACACCTTTTTGCTTGGGCAGCGAAAAATCATAGCCACTGCGGAATCCATCACCATTTGCCTTTACAGAATAATCACCCCATTCAGGATGCGTTAACTGGCTCTCTTTATTGGGTACTAAATACTTTCCAATAAGCGGATGAAACTCTGAAATTTCTTCTCCTAACCACATAAGTTTTTCCTCCAACCATACGTTGGCAAGAATAAATTAATGAGAAAATTTTCTCATTAATCTTCACGGCAACTGAAACACCTTTCTCTGCGCCTTTCTAAAAGCCCTTCTAAAATATAAACGCCCTCTAGAACCCATTGTGCTTTGCGAGACAGAACGAACATCGGCATCGCTAATTTTATACTTTTTCAATTCTGCATCAAAAAGAGACAGGCAAAATTTGTATAGGGCTAAATCTAATTCATTATTCTTCGTGAGCAATGCCAACAAATCTGGTTCTAGTTGAAAATCAACTGGCTTAGATTTTGTCACATTTCGTCTCACATAATTTAGCTTCGTCCATCCAAAGACCTTGCTATATAAAGCCAATGACTCTTCAAATCGTTCTGTGATACCAACCACTGGAAAATAATTTTGTAAATTGGCTATAGCAATTGCCAAATGCTCGGGAGTTATCTCATCTTCTTCTGTGAGGTTGGCAATATATCGAATCTGTATATTGTCATATTTCATTTCCTTCATGGCATAGATATAATCGGCAATACTGCGCAGATTTTCTTTCCACTTAGCACGCTCCCCTCCACGAATAAAGGAATAATACTGAGAAATTGAACGAGCTATTGGCTCACGCAACATCGTAATATAAGAAGCTGGTTGAGGAAAAATCTCATGGGTGCCAAAGGCATAATGAGACACAAAAAACTGAAATCGTCTTTTCTTTTCTTCAGGCATTTCAGAAATCTGCTCCAATGAACATCCCTTCGATTCATAACACCTCAAAACATGTCTACAGGGGAACTGATCTTCCAGCGCCCATCTTAGCGAAGTCCCACCCGCTTTAACAATATGTAAAAAAATGAGTAGGTTTCCTTTTGAAATCATTAGATTTATTCCTAAGGTTAAGATGTTCTAAGTACATATTTCTAGGATGAAGAGCATCGCTTCACGCGTGGTATGAACTTGCATGCCATAAATAAGCATCTTCCAGACGTGGACGTTCTTCTGCTTACGCCGCGCCCTATCTGTTGAGGGAACTCAAGCCCAAAATCATGCGCGGTGCGGTTTCATATCTAACTTAATAGGCACCACGCCCTGAGATTACTGCTCGGATAGTTTTTAGGATGATTTTGATATCGAGCCAAATTGAATAATTCTCGATATAGTACAAATCGTCTTCAGTATTAAGGTGCATCGGTTTATCACTGCGCCCATTAGTTTGCCACCAGCCTGTCATCCCCTGCGGGATGGAAAAGCGAACGTATTGCCAACTTTTGTATTTTTTTACAAGAAATGGCAGTTCAGGTCTTGGACCTACCAAGCTCATTTTTCCGAGCAAGACGTTGAAAGTCTGTGGAAGTTCGTCAATGCTAAAGCGTCTTAAAAAGTGCCCTATTTTGGTAATGCGCACATCATCACGATGTTTATGCACTACATTCCCAACTTGGTCTGTTTTTATCATTTTAGAAGCAAGCGATTCGGCATTTTGAACCATAGTTCTAAATTTGAGCATTTCAAAAGGTTGTGTGTTTTCTCCAACACGCTTTTGCCGAAAGAAAACAGGACCGGGGCTATCGAGTTTGATTAATATGGCAATAACTGCCATGATTGGCAAAGTGAGTATAATCACCACAAAGGAGACGATGATATCGAAGAGACGTTTCAGTAATCGCTGCTCATTAGAAATTGCTGGTGCCCGAACATCAATAAGTGGAACACCAACGGAAGACAAATGGCTAATAACGTCACTCTGAAATAATGATAAGCGATGCGCTTTAGGAACAACCCAGATTTTGACAGGTTTCATACGCACTCGCTCAACGATATTGGTTTCAACTGCAAACGCACTAGAAGGCAGTGCAATGACCAAGATATTGACATTATAAAACTCTATTACTCTTTCTAAATCAATAATTGAGCCTAGAACATTGGGCATATTTTTTATTTTTTCTGGGTCATCGTCTAAATAGCCAACGATCTCAAGGTTTGATGCAGGTGGGCGAGCAAATTGGGCAGATACTTGCCGCCCCATTTCTCCACACCCTACAATCAACACACGCCTTAATTCTTGGTCATTTGAGTATTGCTTTCTCCAATAAAGTCGTATGATAACGCGCCAGATTCCCATAAACCCAGTTGCAATTAATATAAATACAATAAAGAGTGAGCGGGCAAAAACTACGGGAACAAAATAGAGTAGCCCCGCCAAACTGATTGTAGCCAACACCGAACTAAGGAACAATCGATAGACTTCATCTTTAAAAAGCATACTTTTACGACCATCGTACAAAGATAAGCCTAAATTATGAAACACCCATATTATAGGAAAAAGAGCATAATATATAACGGGTAATTGCAATCTACACATTTTTTGGGTAAAAAAAAGCAAGCCATCTAACCACAAATGTGCATAGCCAATTGCCACAAGTGCAATAAATACAGATATTGCATCTAATAAAATTGAGAATAACTCAAAGTTTACAGAATAACGTCTAAGCATTTTCCTCTCCCTTTCACTAAAACAGCGATTTTATAAACTACACTTTATTCTTAGAAACTCCAAAAAGGCTTAAAGATACAAGAAAAACAAATTTTGGATACTGCTTATAACGAGACCACAACCGCTTTGGCTCGTGCATAAAACGAAATAACCACTCTAGCCCATTGCGCTGTATCCAAAGTGGGGCTTGAGATTTATTGCCAGAAAGAAAATCAAAAGCGGCACCGACCCCCACCATTACGGGGGCATTTATTTTGCCCAAATGCGCTTGCATCCAAATCTCCTGCTTGGGTGCGCCCAGCCCCACCCAGATAATATCGGCTTCTGATTGGTTAATTTTTTCAATGATTTCTTCGTCTTCTTCAGCAGATAAGGGACGAAATGGCGGGGTAGAAATTCCTGCAATTTGCAGGTTGGGGAAATCTGCCGAAAGTTTTTGGCTAAGTTTCTTTGTTACATCAGGCGTACCTCCATAAAAATAATGGCGATACTCTTTCTGTAATCCGTATTCACAGGTTGCTTCTAATAAATCAGGACCATATACTCGGCTAACGTGATTTTGCCCCATTAATTTTAGAATCCAGACAATTGCCATGCCATCGGGCACTGTCATGCCGCTGGCATTGAAAATTCTTTGCACCTCAGGCTGGTTATAGGCATCCATAATTGAATGAGCGGGGGTAACACAAATATAACGGGAATCGCTTTCTTCTATCCAGGAATCCAATTCTACTAATGCCCTTTCCATATTAACGGCACTAACTTGAGTGCCGAGGATATTTTCGCGTATATGAGTCATGACACTATGTCTCCCATATCTAATCCCAAAATTGATTTAAGATTAGCAATTTGTTCATCAAATTCTTTCTCAGATTCAATTCTCAATTCTTTTATCTTTTCTTCAAGTTCCTTTTCGTTTTTGAAGGCATTTCTAATGCCTTCTGCAATAGATTCTGCTGTGTTTTCTATATAAATGGGTGCGTCCTTATAAAGAAATCGAGTTGTTTTCAAACCAGTAACAACCGATGGGATTTCAAAAGCCATTGCCTCCTGCATTCCACTAAGCTGTACACCTTCATTTGTCGTCAGCACCAAAGCGACACCCGCATTAGCAAAAATCTGGTTGAAGTCATTAATCGCTAAAAAACCTGTTAGCACTAAATTTTTAGGAACAGCCTCTCTCATTTCTTTGCTAAGTTTTTCTGCGTGCCAAGTCATTACAAAATTGATTTCGGGCAACAATCTTGCGGCTTCAAAAACTTCTTCTACTGGCTCATCTTTATCAAAACTACTAGGGAAAAGCACATATTTTTTTGAAGATAGCCCAAATTTCTCAAGCAAAGTCTGCGCACCAGTTGTGTCTATTTGTTTTTTTGCGATACCGTCTCTTAAAACAAATGGCGTTATTTTTACGCTCTCTTCTACTTGCTGAATAAGGTGGGCGTTATGAACAATCATTAGCCCTTTAGCAAGTATTTTTTTTACAAAAATCCAGTTAAGCCACCGCTGATTGGTTAAACCAATATGGCAGTCTGCCACATAACGAGCACCTGTCAGCCACGAATAGAGCGCAACCGCATAAAGTGCTGGTGTTGGCGGAAACTGAACGAAGACAAGAGATGGTTTGTTTCTAAAAAGGCACTTCAATGTACCCATAGTCTTCGGGATATAGGAAATCGCTTTGAAAAATTTCGATTTCATTTCCCAAGGATAATAAAAATAAATATGTTCTGTCTCTAGATATGGCACAATCACATCTACACGCCTTTGATATTCTTTCCAGACAATAAAGATACTTTTTTCTGTTTTCATAATCAGCCCTTCCCTTGATACGTTGCTTCCCACGCCCGCACACTATCCCAATTGCCCGCTAAACGCAACTCGCTTAGTACTCTGCCCAAACGCATGAATGCTCGCAAAAGAAAATCCATAGAGATAGCTTTATCAAAAAACAAGATGAGTGATAAAAAGAAAAGAAGAAAAGAGGCTACTGCATTAGCTGTTACACGAAAAAATACAGAACTCCACGAAAATCCTTTTAGTAAATAACTTAGAATGCCACTAGAAACACCATGAAAATATGCTCGTTTCAACATCTCACGTTGGCTGGGGATAAGGGTATGGTGCTCAACTGCCGCATTTGGCATAAAAGCTACTTTGCCGCCGCTAGTTTTAATCTGCTCAAGCAAATAAACAATTTCTTGAGATGCCAAATGGGGGCTACCAAATTGGTCCATGCCTAAAAAACCGCCAACGCTCTGCCAAGCTTTTTTTCTTATTGCCATATTTCCTTCACAAACATAATCGGGATTATCCAACAATCTTGGCACAGAACCGGGAAAATTGAATTCAGCCAACCATCTTTTTGATATAGCCCCAACCCAAGCAGGTATTTTTTGATCATCAAAAGCAAGCTCAACGCGTCCAGCCACAATAGATACATCTTCGGATATATCAAATCCCAATACAAGCTCTGAGAGCCAATTTTTGTCAACACTGCAATCGTCATCCAGATAAGCCAAATATGGAAACTTCGCTTCTTTTGCACCTCGATTACGGGCAAAGCTGACGCCCTGCTGGTTTTCTCGCACATAACAAAGCAGTGAAGATTCGTATTCTTGAACAATTTCAGGCGTATTGTCTGTAGAACAATTATCTATAATAATGATTTCAAAAGCACCCTGTGGATAATCTTGCGCGCAAAGTTCTTTGATAACTCTCGGCAAACGTTCTGCGCGGTTATAAGTGCAAAGAATAACGCTAACGGGATGGATGGTCATTTCATTCCGATCCTAGGATTTTGCGCCGCGTCGGGCTTGCATTAGGCTTGAGTGCCGCACCCAAGCAAATTAGAGGCGTGAACGGGATAACGTGTCCGCTACGAAGATGTTGATTGGGGGCAAGCAAGTTAAGGTCACGTGCGTCGCGGCTTCTCATCCCGTAATCATCTCCTCATAAAGCTTAATCAATTTATCTGCAATCGGATCCCAGCTATAGTGCGTTTCCACTAATTTTCTGCCATTTGTGGCAAGGCGTTGATATAGCTCTTTGTCTCGAAGCAGGCGGCTTGTCTTTTCTGCAAATTCGACAGGTGTATCGGCAATGAGGATATTTTTTTCATCAACGACCTCTAAACCTTCACAGCCAATCGTTGTTGAAACCACCGGGCGACCGAGTGCCATTGCCTCCAAAATCTTGAGCCGAGTGCCGCCACCCGCCCGCAAAGAAACCACGCAAATGGAAGTTTTTTGATAGAAAGGAAGCACTTTTTCTACGCGCCCCGTGACGTGGAGATTGTCGTTGGCAAGTGCCAAAACTTGGGGGCTAGGGTCACGACCGACAATCCAAAGCTCTGTTGCGTTATTTTTTTTCTGGATAAGGGGGAAAATTTCTTTAGCAAAATAGAGTGCCGCATCTATATTCGGCGGATACCCCATATTGCCCAAAAACAAGAGCGATTGAGATATTTTTTCAAAAGAAAGCGGCTTTTCAAAAGAAAGCGGCTGATATTTTTCGACATCTACGCCATTAGGAATAACCTCAACTTCTAAACGAGCATTGGCATTGAGCAATAATTGGCGGTCATCTTCTGATACCGTTGTGCTGTAATCAAATTTACCTGCGTAGCGCGGCTCCCAATATCCCATTGCAAGGCTGTCAAGTTTTGAGCGCAATTTTCTAAACCAATGCTTTTCAATATGTGAAACTCTTCCGTACTGTTGAGCAGTAAAATTATGAAACATGACGATGCTTTTTCGAGACTTACTTGGGGGAAGCGTTTCAAGATATAGCCCCATGCGAGCATGCTCTATTTGCACAATATCAAAATCTGTTTCGGATGTGAGTTTTTTGATTTTTTTCGTCAACTCATCCGATTGCAAAAGTCTCAACTCTGGTGGCTTGCCCGATAGTACATAGCCCAGCATTCCTGCTAATTTTGCCCACTTACTGCGTTGCTTGAAATTGGCAACTTCTACATGCGTACAAAATTCTTTCAAATGCGCTACGCCTTCAATATCTGATGATTTTTCGAGAAATGCCACCAACGACACTTCATGCTTACGAGCAACACGGCGAAGGATATTGTAAATACGAACCCTATCGCCACCAATTAATGGATAGGGCAGATAATCGGCAATCACTAAAATTCGCATATTATTCTCCTTGCTCCAATAAAGTTATTGATAAAACTTCGGCAAGTTCTTTTGATAAGAATTTGCGGTCATAGGCTTCAATGCCAGCGGTATTTATCTTTAAGGGTGAACCCGAATCCCATTGCTTATATATATTTAAAATATGTTTTTGAATGCCCTCAACATCATAAGGGTCAACTGTATAGCCAAGTTTATGCTCTTCAATAAAATCTTCAGCGGCACCCGGACAGCTTAATAATAAAATTGGTGCACCATCCACTGCCCAGTATTCATAAATTTTGCCAGGAATTAAAGTATCCCAACCTTCATAATTCATTGCCAGCAATAAATCGGCAGATTTTATTAGATGAAGAACTTCATCGTGAGGCAAATAGCCTACGCCCTGAATGACATCTGACAATCCCATTTCATTTGCCATCGCTTGGAATTCACTGGGAAGATCACCTGCAAAGACAAAATTGATATGGTCTTTTTGCTCTGGATTTTCTACTAGGATTTTCTGAATCGCTTCAAAAAGTCCGGCAGGGCTTCGTCCCCAAACAGTCGAGATATTTAACGAACCAGCGTGAACGACCGTGAATTTCGACTTGGGAGGTGCAGTAAACGTCTTATTTAAGGAGACAAAATCTCCCAAATCGCATCCATTAGGAATCAGCGTAAATTTATCCTTGGGCTGTGATGGGTAACGCGCCTGAAATGCTCGCTTGCTCCATTCTGTAACCAAAATGACTTTATCTGCCGTTTTGACGCCCCACTTTTCCATCGTCCTATCCACCCAGCGGATTACCGCCGGCTTAGATTCGTACCAAGGGGTGTCAATCCAATCGTCACGATAATCAAGAATGAGCGGCTTGCCTGTAAATAATTTTATAAATGCCCCGACTAAAGTCGCCGAGTGAGGTGGGCATGTCGCAAAAATGCCTGAGATATTTTCATTTCTCACTACCTTTATTCCGCGTACTACCGCGAAGGGAAGCCAATTAATTGCGGGGTCAGGAAGAAGATGCCAAAAAAACCAACGACGTAGACGGGCAAAATTCTTGACAACCATCCCCATTAGCCCATTTTTTTTGCCTAACACTTCTTCTTTTTCTAAATACGCTAAAGAGGCTTCTCCCACGCGTGTACGATGGATGATTAAATTTAAGTGAACCTCGGAAAGCAAAGTTTCGCTCCCCACTTTTCGCAAAGTTTCGTATTCTTGATTATCATCAACAGTAAGAACAAGAGGCTCCCATCCTAAGGCTGGTAGGTACTTAATAAATTTAATTACGCGAATAGAATGTCCCACTGGAAAGAAGGGGGGAAATGCACGAGCAATCATAAGGACTCTATTCTTTTGATGCTTAAGTGGAGATGCCATATTCACATTCCCTTTCTCTTTGATATGAATTCAAATTTCCAATTAAATTTTTCACCTTGCTCTTTTAATTCGCCCTGCCACTGCACATTTAATTTATGCGTACTTTCTTTAACAGCATATTGACGAGAATACCAAGCTTCATCCAATTTTGCGCTAATCTCGCCTTTAGGTAAATATAGATTTACGAAAGGTATACCGTCTTTCATCACCTTAAGTATTTGCTCTGCTTTTTCTAATTCAAAATCAAAGCCCGGTGCAAAGTTAAAAAACCATTCTGCTCTATGTTCACCTTTTCCAGAGAAACTATCGTCTAAAACCCAAACTCCAGATTTTGGATGAGACAGTTTTCGGGTGAATTCCACATTAGTGTAATTTACTGCGCCTGTCACACTCTTTTCTGACCAAGCTATATTTTTTGCATCAGAAATTTCTCGCCAATTAAAATTAGGTTGCGGAATTGCTTGATTAAGCCCGTCAACCATTACGGTATTATGAGCAGAGGTCAGACGGAAATAATCTCGCATAGCCCCATGGTAGATATATGTGCCTGAATCTACAAGTAAAGGCTGTCCATTTATCCATAGTGTAAAGCTGAGAAGGTCACTATGTGCGTGAGCGCAATGTCCCTCCCCGCCTAAACCAAATTCTCCGCATCTAAAAAAGGCAACATCTGTATCTACATTCCACGAATCTCGAATAATATATTGACCTGCTTGTGGGAAGGCGCGTGAAGTTTTTTGCGGTAATTCAGTCGTCAATTCATCCCATTTTTGCAATCCATCCATGCCTAAGAGCCAAAAAGATTCCGCATCAAAGTGACCTGCCGCAAATTTCCAATCCGGTCGGGCAAAAAGCACTGCCCCAGTAGATAAGAGATGGCGAAAATCCCAAAAATCTTTCTCTAATCCCAAACCTAAAGTGCGTCCAAAGTCGGTATCTCCCCACATAGGGTTTGTACCATCTGGCGAAAGAGAAAAAAGTATATGGTCAAGCATCCCTTCGAGTGTTTCCTTAAAAATAGGCTCCTTTTTCAATATGCTTTTATTATTAACGACAACAAGGAGTAACAATTCAGTCACAAAACGGTGATAACCCGAAGCCTGCTCCTTATGGACACCATCAGCATAAGTTTGCACCTCTGCCTGCTCAATGAGCAAGCGCAACCCTGTTTCGCGCCATTCTGTTGCCTCAATGAATTCTGGAAAAGCTGTGCCTACAACTATTAATCCTGTCAATTCCGCAACCATGTGGTTGTTCGGAATGTCGTTTTCTGTTCTAATAGGTTGTAGATGGTGACGTAGAAAATCAGCTTGTTGCCATAAACTTTTAATAAAATCTTTACCTACTTCTTGTTGAAATTTATGTGAGGTCCGGAAAAATTGAAATGCGGTAGTCCAAGCAATAAGACGAATAGAAACCTCCAATGGGTAATACCAATTAATACTATGTTGCAGAGGATTAGCTTCTATCCAACCTTTAATCTGCTCAATAAACGCATCAACATAACACTCTTTGCCAGTTATCCAATAAGCAATCCCTAAACTAATAAAATGTTGATGACGATTAAGCTCCCAAAAAAGAATCAAATCTACGGGACGCTCTGCGCCAATATATTTTTTCATCCGCTTTCTATATAGAGAGGGCCAGTGCCATTTAGTCACTGGGTCACTTTGCCAATCAATACCCATCGGATATTCAAAAATATGACCAAGTAATTTCACTTGATTTTTAGATACAGCATCAGCTGAGGCAATCACATCTGATAAATATTGCGGATAGCAATTTCCTAAAATGCGTACTGTTTCCTTATCAGATTCGTGTGGAAAAATAAAAGATGATGGGGCATGACTTCCTAAATATCCGAGAAAATCATCCACAGTGCGCCAATTTCCCGTAGTGTGTGCTAACAAAGAAGAATCACTTATTACTTTACGAGCCATAAAACCCCACCAAAGAGATTCAAACGATAAGCTAAGCCAACCAACAGACCGCGTCCAAATACGCTGAAGCGTCCTATTCAGACCTAGCTCTTTGCTGCGTTGAAAAAAGTGCGTCACACGTTTATACTTTTTTTCGCTCATATTTTCTCGCTTTGCCTGTTTACAAATCTCTTCCATGATTGCAAGATGATATTTTTTTCATTTTCTTTAACTTCTCCAAGCACCCAAAGCAACAAGAGGTAAACTGGAACTGCCACCAGCACACTAAGGGCAAGGTATTTAAGAGAAACATCATTAGCATCCCCAGCCAAAGCGTAAACGTAATAAGTCACTAATCCCATTACGAAAGAGGCAACAAGAACATTAATCAACGTACGGAAAGGAAAGTGCCAAGATATATATTGCCGAGACGATCTAGCTTGCAAGAAGAGCAAAGTTGAATAACCAATTAATGTGGAAACAGCCGCTGCCGCATATCCAAAGCGCGGAACCAGAAAGACAGCCAAAGCAATATGAATTACGGCAGAGATAATTTGATTAGCCCCAAGCTGACGAGTGCGTTTTTTGATAGCCATTCCCATCTGAGCGATATTTGCCAAGCCCCAAGCAAAACTTGATAAAGTTACTAAACCAAAAATTCTATATCCTTCATAGTATTCTGGAGAGGTTAGTAAAACCACAAAAGGGAAAGCCAAAACACTCAAGCCAACTACAGCGGGGAGGCAAACTACTAAATAAACTCTTGTAACCATCGTAAGATTTTTCTCTGTAGCCTCTTGCCCTTCGCGTTCCCAGACATTCATTAATAAGGGAGAGACGCTAAGCAAAAAAAGTGCTACTAGAAGCTCAATGCTTTTTGCCGATATGTTATAAGACACGGTATACAATCCCACCTCTCTTGCAGAGTAGAAGAAACTAATAATAAACAAATCAGACAAACGCAACCCCCACATGGCAATACTCCCAATTGTTAATGGCAATGCATAATCTACAATTTCGCGCGCATCTTTCCTTTTGAAATATCTAAACTTGACCTTAGCATCTTTTGTTGCTACATAAAACAAAGCGGGGGCAATCAAGAGAAGCGTTATGAGAGTGCCTAATAACAAACCTTCTACACGAAAATCAAAGAAAATGACAAGCGTAAGCCCCAAACCAAGCCCCCCATAATTAAGGAGTAATTGGAAAGTGGTAAATACACCACTTTTCTCTCTAGCTCTTAGAACTGCCATATAAATTACGAAAACACTTTGGGCAATAAATATAGAGATAATAAGGGGTGCAAACTCAATTATTGCTGGGGGCAATAACTCTTTGAATAAAACCAGGATCAAAACCCCCGCCCCGGCAATAGAAAGGGTAATAATGCCTGTAGCAACGAATAAAGTTGAAAAGAAATTATTTAATGTTGCCTTAGCCTTATATGCTGGATAAAAACGAATTACAGCACTCCCCAAACCAGATACTGCTAACGCAATTAGAAACGAAGAGACGCTCAAAGATAAAGCCCATCTTCCATATTCTTCAGGCGGAAATAGGCTTGTTAAAATCGGCGTAGTGATAAAAGCTGTAAGTGCAGGTAACAACTTTGAAAGCGAATATTTTGCGATGTCTTTGATGAATTTTCTTAACATTTCTAACCCTTAATAAAGTTTTTAGAATTTCGCCAAACTATTTATATATTTTCCTGCTTATCTCCGACCACTTCTTTCTGACTGCCTTAGGACTACTTCATTAATACCCATCATAATACCGAGCAGAGGTGTCCATCGCCACTGAGTAAACGATGAATTCGTTACAGCCGCGATAAAAACTGCCAAATAGGCAAGTGAAAATCCAAGCACCACGCTCTTAAGTTTATAATCTGGAACACTTCTCCAATTGCTAAATCCACGCCAAAGAAAGTGTGCAGATAACCACACCAAGCTTAGATACCCCAACAGCCCAGACTGCAACAAAACCCATAGATGACCATTATGTATATGCCGTCTAAAATCGTAAAATAAACCACCTGGGTCTGGTCTATCTACTCTAGGATCCCAAGGTCGATAAGAAAAACCAAACCCTAACCCTACCCACAGATTAGATTTAATTGCTGGGACCGCATATTCGTTTTCAACCCTTCTCCAATTTAAAGAACTATCCTCTCCCTGAAAAGTCTCTCCCTCAAAAATAGTACTAAATCTAACCAAAGATGCGGCTACTAATTTTGCAGGTCTTGAATCAGGGTTTATGGATATAACAGAGAGAGCAACAATAATAAGAAAAACCGCTATTCCGCCAACCCTAATCAGTTTTTTACGATATTCTCCCCTGAGTAAATAGAGTAATAGCAGAAAAACCATCAACAAAACAGCCCAATAGCTTCGGAGAAAAGTAAAAATCAGCGCCATTCCCAATAGGCTCACCTGAGCAAACCTTAGCCAAGACAAAGATGTCGCTTTATCAAGAATCAGCATAATTAAAATTACAATAAATGAAACAAAAACAACTGACCACCCCGGTGGAAGTACCCGCGTAACACCTTCGTACAGCGTATCTTGAGTGCCTAAAGTCTCAACCCGCCCTGATAATATCTGCACTGAGCTCCCCAAGAGAAACTGCAACACCATCGCAAGAGCCACTACAGTTGCCAGTATCCATATTCCTTTCAACAAAAAGTCTAGTTGTTCTCGTTCTCGCACAAGATTCGTAACCGCAAAAAAAGTTAGATAATAAGCGAAAACTCGAAGAGCCCTTCTAGCCAAATGAATTTCTACAGGACCCTGATATACAGCAATAAGTGTCGAGAGAACAGGAATAATAAAAAAAACCAAAAGAGAGCGGTCAAGGGGTGTCCGAATAAGTTTAAAATCATACTCCACCAACCAGCGAAGCATAACAATGCCCAACAAACCCAAGAGTAATATATCTGGAATATGCAAACTAACACCAAGCGAAAGTTGAGGTAACTGGTCTTCATAAATAACGCTAGAAGTGAGCACCAAAATACCTAATAAAGCAATTTCTGGCTTTTTCATCACAGCATAGGCAAACCAAACCAAAACTACAACGCCAAATACCAAGAGGGGAGAGAACCAATAGGCTGCAAACCCAAGTATCAAACCTAAAAAAGCCCCTACCAAAATCTGAAATATGGGATTATTTATATTAAAAGATTTTTTATTAGATAAAGTGGACATTTTTTCTTTCTCTAAAAAATACTGCGGATAAAAAACCGCTTCACACGTGACCTGAGCTTGGGTTCTGCACCCAAGCCGATTTATGGAATAAACGGAAAGGGCTTCTCGCCGAGAAAATGCTCATTTAGGGCACTCAAATGAAGGTCACGCGCGAGGTGCGGGCACTTCATCCTATAAATTTGTTATTCCTTGAAGTTCTAATTTTTTGAGATGAGACTGAACCATCTCCAAAATTTCTTCTTTTTCTTCTTTAGAAAAGCCAATCTTGCTTGTCGAACGAGGCTTAAAAGGAATTCCTTTACGAAGTTTCAAAAAATCAAAAACCTTTTTCGATTCCTTATTTGAATCATTGATTAAATTTCCAAATTGGAGCTGATAGGTATTAGCGTCAGCAGAAAATTCTAAGGCTATATCAACACACGCACACCAATTTTCTGCATATTCTTTAAGAGAAAATCTCCGAGCTTCTGGCATTGTGAGAGATTCTCCCCATGTTCGGCGAGACATAGACCAAATCGTTGCTATAGGGTCACGAAGTAGAAAAATAAACTTTATGTTGGGGAATATTTTTCTTGTGTTTACCATAAATTGCAAATAATCTTTTGATGGAATAGCAATGGGTTCAAGAGGCTCTTTCTCTACGAGCAATTTTTTATTGAAGAGAATACTTGAATTTAGGTAATAATCATAAACAAGATTATGTGCTAGTTTTTCAATTTTTTCTCTATCGCTCTCTAAGTTTTCGAAACGAAAAGCTTCTTCTATAAAGCGATTGACGCTTAGCAATATACGAGATTCATGAAAAGCGACTACCGAACGCTGACGCCCTAGCCAAGTGTTCAAAGCTGATGTTCCTGAACGAGGCGGACCTGTAATTAGACAAAACTCTTGAGGGAAAGGCTTAAGATACCTTTGAGCACCGAAAACGATTGACGTTGTTATTTTTTCTATTTCAAACTGAGTTGCCATGCTTTATTAATATCCCGCGTTGGCAACATCTTCAAAATCCAAAGGAATTTTTTGATCTAAAAAGTTCAGTTTACCGCGGTGCGTCAATGGCATTTGATCAACAAATTCAAACTCAAACTGAAATTCATCTTCAGTGAGTATCTTGCTAATTTCTTCACGTAATTCTCTGACTATCTCTTCTTGTGAATACTGCGGAGGCAACACGATTTTTGCTAAGACTTCCCCTTTGCGCTCCTGAACAAATTGCATTTCACTGAGCTTTGACCACACAGGATGCCTGCCAGCCCATATTAATTGAAGTGTTATCAGTCTGCCTGATTTTGCAACAAAATACTCACGGACTCGCCCTTCAAATGCTTTTATAAGTGGGGCTTGCCGACCACAAGCACATTGTTTTTCAGAGTAAGTGCCTAAATCAAACATCTGGTAGCGAATTAATGGCATTGTGTTATTATGAAATCCTGTCCCTACTACGGCTCCTGAAATGTTTGGTTCTGTAATAGGTTCTGAATTTTTATCCAATAATTCAAAAACCCCATATTCCATACTAAGATGATATCCATTATGCTCTTCACATTCGGTTGCATCAGCAACACGTTCTGACATGCCGTAGCTAGAGAACATTTTACAATCATAGGCATCTTCAATAATAATTCTCTGTCCAGGGAAAAGAGCCTCAGACCCACTGAAGACTCCTTGCAAGGGCGGCAAGAAAAGGTTATTTCTCTTTAAAAATCTAGCAAAAATTTCTAATGTTGATGGGTAGCCAATGATAATTTTTGGCTTAAATTCATGAATTAGATCAACATATTTGAACATATTATTTTCTGTCATATCAAAAGAGCTAAGTATAATTTCGTGCTCTGTATTGTTATAGTCCCAGCATGTTCTTGTGCGTTTATTTGGGTCACGTGTAAGCGTAACTTTTCGGTCATATTGTTTATAATCTTTTGCCCATAATCGCTGTCGAAGGCTAAAGGCTTCTTCAATCATGCAGGAATAAAACAAATCCTGATAAACCTTTAGTGGTTTTCCTGATGTGCCCCCAGTTACCCATACCCTGAGATTTGAGATATCAACGCCTGTAGGAACAAATTCTTCTGCATGCGTGCGAACTTCGTCTTTTGTTAACAGTGGTAATAATTGAATATCTTCTAAGGATTTGATATCAGATGGATGTATTTTTTTCTCTTTAAATGTACGCTGATAATAGGGTACGTTTTCATAGGAGAATTTGACTAACTTTTTCAACTCCTGTAACTGAAATGCTTTCAAATCCTCTAATGACCACCATTGACTTTTTTGAAGAAAATCAAAATAGTTTTGAAATTCTTTAGATTCCCAAAGCCAATGAGGAGATACCTTTCTTTTACCCCATCCCGCCGCCATTCTGAGAGGCAAGGGAAGAGATTTCCTTTTTCCCCAAGTCGCATCAATGATATTAGAAGTGCTATTCATTATTTCCTCCAGATAATTATTTATGCTTTCTTCTGATTATTTAATGTGCGCTACCAAGTGCTCCCTAATTTATAATCAGATCAATTGGTTTGTCTTGGAATCTTGGTCCTGCCAACACCTTGTTCATAAAATCTAAAGCTTCACGATGAGCATGTCCTCTTCGCACAATAAATAGCACTCTATCAACATTAGGAACAACAGAGGCTATATCGAAAGCTACCTGTAATGCTGATGAATCTAAAAGAATATAATCAGCTTCGCTCTGCAAATCATCTAACAAATCTGCCATTTGAGATAAACCAAGCAATTTAGAGGGATGAGACATTTTTGTTCCCCCGGCAAGTAATTTAACATTTTCAAATGAACTTTCCTGTAATGCGTCCTTCAAACCTACGTTCTCTTCCAGCACATCAGAAAGTCCACTTTTATTCGAAAGTTCAAATAAGGTGTGCAATTTTGGCGTTCGAGTATCACAATCAACTGCAATAACTTTCTCCCCAAAGTCAGCAAGCGTAAGAGCCAAACGATGGGCAACCATAGATTTCCCCTGATTTTCCTCAACACTTACCACCAATAAAACTTTCGATCTTCGCTCACCTTGCGTTGCCTGAAGATTGACTACTATATTTTGAAAAGCATTCGCAAACTTGGATGTATCATTTTGGTAATTGTCCAATTCTTCTTTTTTTGCTCTTGGGATTTGTGCTATAGCCCTTAGAGCAACAACAGCCTCAATATCATCTACTTCATAAAGAGATGTATCTTGGCTCTCAAGAAAAAATGCTAACCCTACGCCACCAATAAGCCCAAGAGCAAACCCCAACACATAATTAAATAATGTACGAGGCTCAAAGGGAGTTTGTGGTGCCAAAGCTGGCTCGATCACGGTAATCAAGCTAGAACGAACTTCTTCTCTAAGTGCCATTTCTCGATAGTCTTCAAGTAATCTTTCATGTGCTCCTTGTTTTAACTGCAATAATTGTCTTGTTGTTTCTATCTTTTCAGGAATAGCAGGGGTTTGGATAATAAGCTTTTCGTAGGCATCTCGCGTATGATTAAGGTCAATTTGCGACTTAGCAATCTGCTCACCAAGAATGTCCTGCGAAGATTTGTCCCCTCCCCCTAAATATAATTCGCTACTTTCAGCAACCAATATCTCGGCTAAAGAATTAGATACTTCTGCCACACGGTCGGGATATGCTCCCTCAACAGAAATTTGTATTAGTTCAGTATTGGGAATAACTTCAACGGTCAATGGTGGTAGGTATTCGAGACCTAATTGTTCTTTAAGCTTATCTAATATCGGTCTACTCGTCGCAATTTCCACATAAGTATTCGTCATCTGAGTTGCGCGCACATAATCAGAGTAAGTCATCGCACCATTGCTTGATGCCGCAATTCTCAAAACAGCAGAGGCTCTATATTTTGGCGTTTGCATCCCCGTACCTAACACAACAATTATCATCGTTACAAGAATCGTAAAAATAATTACCCACTTTCTGCGCCAAAGAATATTGATATACCGCCTTAATTCCATATCCTCTCTCCTAGTAATAAATCAATCACGAAAATACCATTCAGTTCAAAACAAGCATGCCTGTCCTAACGCGTAAAACATCTGCTGCTTTTCTTAAATTACTAAGATAGATATCATTATCTTTAAAATCATCAAACTCCTCGTATGCACCCTTCCAAATCTTGATTGCTGTTGGCTCACTACACCCCCGTTTACGCATCTCACCAATAAATTCATCAAAAGTCATATTGTTTTTTTTCGCTAATTGCTGTACGCGACTACTCATATTCACTCCCGAGAAAGTTCCAAGCCAAATCGAATAATTATTTGCTTTATAAATATATAAAAAAATGACTTTCAAAATACATTTAAATTTTAAGGCAAAAAAATACTAAATTCACTAACCTAATACAAGCAAACACAAGAAACCTTGAATAATAAAACTACCAACCCTAAGACCACTGATATCCCACAAAACCCCTTTTTATTCATCTTTTCCTCCCAAAACCTAAAATGAATTTATCGACCTTGCAAATCTGTTAAGTCTAGTATATTGAAATAAACACAGCGAATATAGTGACAAATGTCATATATTCGCTGCGTTTATGGCGAATTCACAATATTTAAAGTTGAAATTACTTTTCATTCTTCCGTGAGTCTCAAACCATAATATAAATGCCCCACTTCAACTCCATCAAAATCTGCAATCAAAGGTAAATGCCCCCATTTTTCAAAACCAAATTTCTCTAAAAATTTATAGCTTGCTTCGTTGCTGTCCAAAAGAATACCAAATAAAGTTTTAATCTCTAAAACCGGGCATATTTCAAGCGCGTGCTCAAGCAACCTCGATGCGATTCCACGCCTCTGATAATCTTCATGAATATAATAACTAACTTCAGCCGTATACCGCAATGCCATTCTGCCAACTCGATACGCACTAATAGACAAATAGCCAAGCACCATGCTTTCATCTTCAATTACAAAAATCGGATACTTCTCAAAAGAATGTGCATTAAACCATGCCTCCCTATCTTCAAAACTTACTGGGTAAATATCCGCCGTTTGGTATCCTACCGCTACAGACTGATTATAAATAGTACGCATCGCTTCAATATCATTAAATTTCGCCAAACGAATATCCATTATTTTGTTGCTCCTTCATACGCGCAACCTGCTTCTAAAACACCTTTTTCATCCCAACTTGCGCCCACAATTTGCAAGCCAATAGGCAACCCACACGCGGCACCTCCACATGGAATTGAGAGTGCAGGCACCCCCGTCAAATTAAAAGGAGCCGTAAAACGCGTTAATAATTTAGCCTGTTCTACGGCATCTTTTCCCATAATTGGTGGGGCGATAACGGCGGTGGTGGGCAGTAAAAGTAAATCATATTTCTCAAAAAATTGTGTCATGCGCCACTTCATCTCAGCTTGGGTTTTGCACGCCAAAATATACTCGGTGCTGGTGTACTCTGCCCCCATTCGCAACCTACGCAAGACATCTTCTCCATAAACTTCGGGTGTTTTTATCATTCTTTCGTGGTGATAAGCGGCACCATCGGCGGGAGTGATTAACGCATTAGCGCGGTAGGCTTCGTTAAGCCAAGCCACATCTACGCTTTCTACTTTTGCGCCGAGCGATTGAAAAACCTGCGCCGATTTTCTCACTGCAAATGCGACCTCAGCATCTGCCAAATCCAAATAGTATTCAGCCACCCCGATTCGCACGTGTTTTAGGCTTGCCTCCGTTATGGACGCGTAATCTTCGGTTGGACGTTTTACCGAATACGCATCATCAGCATCATAGCCCGCCATAGCATTAAGCATTAAACCCGCGTCTCTAACAGAACGCGTCATGGGTCCCGCGTGATCCAAATTCCACGAAAGAGGCATAATGCCGCGTAAAGAGATAAGTCCGCGCGTTGGTTTTAGTCCCACCACGCCACATAATGAAGCCGGGATACGAATAGATCCACCAGTATCCGTCCCCAAAGCGGCGGGAACCATATCTGCACTCAATGCCGCGGCAGAACCTCCCGAAGAACCGCCAGCAATGCGCGTTAAATCATGTGGATTTTTTGTCGTCCCATAATGCGGATTAACGGTCGTCACCCCCAGTGCAATCTCATGCGTATTTGTTTTGCCAAGCATAATCATCCCCGCTTTTTTTAGGCGTTTAATAATTTCAGCATCTTCTATAGGGATATTATCGACAAGATACGATGTGCCACCCGTAGTGCGAATTCCAGCCGTGTCATATAAATCTTTCACAGCAAGCGGAATCCCCAAAAGTGGAGGCATCTCTTCAGCAGAAATTTTCATTTGTAAGGTTTCAGCTTCTTTGGCTTGAGCACGCACTTCTTCTGCTCTAAGGGTGATAAAGGCATTGATTTTTTCTTCTCTGCGATCAATTTGCTCAAGGCACGCGTCTACAATTTCGACAGGAGAAATAAATTTTTCACGAATTATTTTTTGAAGCTGAGAAATGGTGAGAGTATTTAATTTCATAAAGCAAGTTTAAGGTTTAAAGAGAAAAGGTGCAAGAAAAAACAAACTCAAGTAATATAATTTTCACCCTCGCGATAAACATACGTAGAAATCGTAACATAACTAAAAGGAAGTTGGTAGTGGTCTTTAAGTAACTGATGTTACGCAAAAAGAGCAATTTTCAGTCCCAGCGGGACTTCCGCTATGAGCCTGCTCCGTTTACGGGCAGGCGGGCTAGATTAATCCGCGCCGCCTGTGGGTAAACCCGACAGGCTCATAGCCGAAGGACGATAAATCGCCCTTTTTTTACCAGAAAAATTAATTGCGTAACATCAGTTAAGTAAGCGATGATTTCTTCGTGAGACGATGCTTTTCGGAGTACTTGTCGCAAAGATGTGTTTAAAGAAAGAGTATTTCTTATATTAGAATCAAAACCATCACTGCCATATCTTGAAATGGGGCGAAAAGGACAATGCGGGACAAGTAAATGCCTAAAAACATTCTTTTTATTTAACGCTAAGCGCATTGTTTATGCGTAAACTAAACGCTACGTTTAGTAAAAATAAACATTTTGAGTATATACAGATAGCTCATTTCAAAGTATTATTTTTTGTGAGAAAGGCTTTTTTTAAAGTATGAGAATGACAGTTATGTCACTTACACTTAGGAAGTTTATCCATCCTTTTTCCCTAAATCTAACGAAACTGTAAGGAACAAATATAGTATACTCAACCTATGTTAGTAGCTTAGACACATTCAATTTAAGGAGAATAACATGAAGGCTCGTACAATACGCGTTTTAATTTTAATTTCACTCTTAGTCTTTATAGTAGGCACTGCCGCCGCTCCTATGAACGGCGGGAAAACTGTAAAGCTACTAGAAACACGCTTTATCCCTGGCAAAGGCGTTGTATTTATTTTTGAAGCATCAGGTCTGAGCAAAAGTGACCTAAATTCAGCCTATGCTAATGTTGGCGGCAATGCACTAAGTACAGACTGCCGCTTCAAAGACGATGGCAATGTTGCCTGCACAGTCAAAGATATCAATAGATACGCTGGGCAATCTGTTATGGTCGGCTTGGCTGGGCAAGGCTTTTGGGCTACCGTTCCAGGTAATCACATATGTTATGGTTATTCTTATAGTTGGTCCTATGAGTACAATGGTGAAACTATAACACACACAGGGCAATATTCTTACGATGAAGACTGGACGTACAGTGATGAGAAAGCGGCCTATGCACAATGGGGCCAGTCAGACAATTTCTTTGATTCTTATAATCAATGTATAAAACATCCCGTATCTGACATGTCGAGTTATAACGGCCCCGTCAACTAACGCCCCATAAACAACACAATTTCTCAATATCCAACACTGCTAACATAAAGAAACTGCTCTTCATGAGAAGAGCAGTTTTTCTTTATATATTTCTTTCAACGCTTAGGAATGAGAATTAAATAACTTATATATTTGAAGCATATTTCACTCATACTTCGTCTCATTAATGGATAATTTATTTCTTCCTAAGCCCTTATTCTGTAAATATAATAGACCTTTTGCATATATGCTCTAGCCGCTGTCCCCGGCGGCGTTTTTTCAAAATTCCTATGCTGGGGACAGCGCAGGGAGCTACAGACTTTTGCAAGAAGTCTAAGGAAAAACAAAATATGATAACTCGCAAATTATTACTTGGGCTTTTAATTATACCTTTTCTTTCGGCATGTGGAACAGCGCAAGTCTTTGGTCCTACAATAACACCAACACACACGCCAACACACACATCAACGTCAGCGCCAACCGCTACCCTGACGCCAACAGCTACATTTACACCAACGCCCACCTCAACGCCCACCCCCACGGCAGTACGAATACAGGGCAAAGTCTACTGGACAGAAAACGATGAAATCATCGAAAATGCCCTTGTCTCTCTTAGCACATCGGGCTTGGAAGATTCCGACCCCAATTATATGAGCATAGACACACTTACAGATGAAAAAGGGCTATATATATTCGATGAGCTAGAG
>JADGEO010000002.1:140875-141434 GCA_016744335.1 Anaerolineales bacterium | reverse complement strand
ATGCCGTAGTGCGCCAGTAGTTGCAAGTATTCTTCGTTGTAGCCACGTTCTTGCAGGCTTTTTTCGCGGGCTTTGGCACCGAAATTGTGCGTGGCGGCGGTGCTGTTGTCTGTTTGGTGGAAGGCAGGGACATGCCCGAGCTTGATCAGGGCACTTTGCAATCCCAAGCGGATTGAGAGCAGCGATTCGGATTGGGCGATGCGTCCCCACTCCCAGTTGGAGTAGGGCAGCACGCTGTGAATCAGCAGGTGATTGAAGGGTTCGCTCCGGATAGTAATCTTGAGTTCGTTCATCCAGGTGCCATCCGTTTGAAGCATTTCTCCAGGGATGCGTACTTGATCCAGGCTCAAGAGCTGTGCTTGATTCAGTCCGCTCCATGCCTGAACCCGCCGCTGAAAAGTGCGCAGTTGATTCTCTTGGTATTCTCCCGGATGCTTCTCTTGTAGCCACTCGAAAAGCGTTTTCGCTTCTAACCCAGGAGCTTTTTCCAACATCAGCGTCACTTCGTCCCAAATTGCTGAAAATGCGTCTGGGCGAGTGCGGTAGGTGCGAGGTTCTT
>JADGEO010000002.1:0-140865 GCA_016744335.1 Anaerolineales bacterium | reverse complement strand
CTGGGTAGTTTTCCAAGCTTTTCGTATTTTGCAACCGTCTTTCTGCTACGCAGATTCGCTTTGACTGCTGCCTGTTCTTGCGTCTTGCCTTGGTTTCTTTCTTTCATTAGTAGCCTCACTTGGGCGTCTGTTGCCGTCATGTTTTCTTTCTCCTTCTCTGTTTTGAGTGAGAAGTCTAACGGCTTTCTGCGCCCCTTGCGTGGGCATTTCTAGTTGTCGTTGATGGGTAATTGTAGTTGTCGTTGAGCGGTATTTTGACAATTGTTCAAAAACAGGATGCTCAATATATGTTTTATCCATGACTAGACCCATTTAATTACTCAAAAGAAAACTTATGGCATTACTCTAAATAAACTGCCTAACGGTTTGCTTAGCGGCTTGGTGTTTTTGCTCCCGAAGTTGAATTTACCCAATCGAAACTTATATTTTCGCGCCGCTTACCACCTTGGCGTAGCCAAGTCCGCTGCAGCTTGGGTTAGTTTGCATTTTGTTGTATTGTGATTTTATCGCGTTCTCTGATGTTATGCTGGAATTGTACAGGAAAAACTGACTTGACAAGAATGATAATTAATAATATATTATCGAATAGATATTCGATAAAGGACTTGTATGAAACTCAAAGATAGTAAAAAAGAACGTGCCATCATAGATCAGACGCTGGATATTGTTTACGAAACAGGAATTGCAGGTATTAAGATGTCTGCACTGGCAAAACGCGTAGGTATTTCACCATCAACACTATACGTATATTTTGAGAACAAGGAAGATTTAATCGTTTCAATAGGATTAAGGTTGCTCAAGCAGATCAATGAAACTCAGGAAACTACTGATGCCCGCGATACCTCGTTTGAACAAAAATTCCGTGCGATGTGGATGGATATGCTTAGCTTTATGCTCGATTATGAAAAAGAGAGAAATTTCCTGGATCAGTGGAAACAATCCCCATATTTCGATAAAGTATCTTTAGATGCCTGGAATGACCATAAGAAAGTCAATACTGCCTTGCTTCAGGAGGGGAGAGAAACGGGCATCTTTAAGAGTTTGAATAACGAAATTATCCATGCAGTAGGGGCTGGTATAGCAGACCAAGTGGTTGGTCTAGTCAAACAAGGGAGCCTTAATTTGGATGAATCTACCAAAAGCTATTTATCTGGAATTGTTTGGGATGCTTTGAAGAAGTAGGTTTTCTTGAAAATGAATTAGGTTTAATTTATTCGTAGTTTGGGTACGTCTGTACCGCAAATCCAAAAGCAAACTTGGCAGAACCCAATAAAAATCCCCGAATTCTTCGGGCTTGTATTCGCTTGCCAAAAAATATTAGCGATTAGGTTCTTCAACAAAAAGAAGGAGATAGTATGTCAATAGATTTGACCCCAAAAAAATCAGCAACAGGAAATAATAGACGCATGTTTGCGTGCATATTCCGGCAGAAAGCAAAGAATCACTTCTGCCCCGAGACTCCCCTTCTTGAGGGCAAAACAGCTCTTGTCACTGGCGGCGGTGCAGGGGTGGGAGAATTTGTTTCCCGCGGCTTACTGAAACGCGAAGCAGAAGTCATCTCTCTTTCGCGAGGTGTATCCAAGGGCACCAGCGTCATCGATGAAATAGAGTCAATCAAATGCGATCTGGCTGAACCAGCCTCAGTCGTGTCAGCCGTTGATGAACTGGCTGAACGAAAATTCGATATCGTCATTTGCAATTCCGGAATCATGATGCCTAATCATCAAACAACGTCGGAAGGGATTGAAAAAACCTTCGCCGTGAATGTCTTTGGTCACCATCTGCTGTATCGATTGTTAATCGAGCGGGGGATGTTGGCCGACAATGCACGGATTGTCATGACGACTGGAGAAGTTTACGTCATGACAGATGAATGTCTGTCAAAACCAGAACACTACAATGGAAACCGGGCCTATGCTGGCAGCAAATTGGGCAATCTCTGGCAGGTTTTGGAACTAGCCAAACGATATCCAAACATTCAAACTTATGCTGTGCATCCGGGTGTTGTTCTCAGTGGTTTTGGTGGAGCTCCAAGGGGAGAGGTTGCATCTTGGTTGATGAGTAAATTACTGATCTCAGAAGAAGAAGGTGCCCAATCCGCACTTATTGCTGCAACTCAGGATCTTCCCAATGGCGCTTATTGGCACAATGTTGTTGGTGTCGTAGACCTGCCATCGACAGATGCGGCTAAAGACGAGCAAAAGTCTGTCGCATTGTGGGATCAACTGGAAACCCTCACCAGCCCATGGTTATGATGATGAAATGCCTACAAATGGAAGAAGATAATGTCAAATAACTCAAATATTCGGGAGGGCGAATTTCTCGTCCTCATAGCCTTGATTATGTCATTGGGGGCGCTGTCTATTGACGCAATCCTACCGGCATTACCGGTGATTGGTGATTCTTTCAATGTGTCATCAGGAAACACCATTCAACAAGTTGTCTCAGTTCTAATGCTGGGGCTAACGATTGGGCAGTTGTTTTATGGTCCGCTGTCAGATCGGATTGGGCGAAGATTTGCTTTATTAATTGGCGTAGGAATCTTTATGGTCGGTAGTTTAGTTTCCGTCTTATCAGGTAACTTTACAATCCTGCTGGCCGCGAGATTTTTGCAAGGATTCGGCGGGGCAGCTACAAGAATTGTTTCAATGGCCCTAATCCGTGACAAATATGAAGGTGCAGCAATGGCCCGGATCATGTCTTTGGCTGTGGGAATTTTCATTCTTATCCCCATCATTGCACCAACGTTTGGTCAAAGCATTTTGCTGATCTCAGGCTGGCAGGCAATATTCTGGATCATATTCATTTTGTCTGGCATTGTTATGGTCTGGTTCTGGCTGCGTCAACCAGAGACTCTTGACCCCGAACATAAAACAAAGGCGGGTATCCGACCCGTTTTGGATGGGCTATGGGCAATAACTTCCAATCGTATGGCTTTAGGTTATACATTAGCGATGGGGCTAGTTTCGACAGGGTATGTTGCATATTTATTGAGTGCTGAGCAGATATTCCACGATATCTATCATACAGGTGATTTGTTTGCTATTTACTTTGCTTTAGCAGCCCTTTCGATTGGGGTAGCGAGTTTTGTAAATGCACAAATCGTTGAACGTTTTAATATGCACAGAATTATTCGCGCTGCAACGATTGGAATTATAGTCGTCAGCTTCGGGGCGGCTTCCATGGGAGTAGTAGGGACTTTGCCTTTGGCGGGATTCCTCGCAACGTTGGCAATCATCTTCTTCTGCATTGGGCTAATGCTGGGAAATATGAACGCAATTGCGCTGGAGCCTCTGGGCCATATTGCCGGATTAGCCAATTCTGCCATCAGCTTTGTCAGCGGCATGATTTCTCTTGTCATCGGCACTGCTCTTGGAAATGCATTTAATTTTACGATTCAGCCTTTGATGTTTGGCATATTGTCTACCAGCGTTCTTGCACTAGCTATAGTGATATGGGCAGACAGTCAACAAAGTCAACACCAGCCTCTGATAATTAAAACTTAGATCAGTTTGCTATATCAAAAATAACAATAAATGTTTATCCAAAGAATATATGATTTATCTAACATCTGCCTTGATAGCCAAAGTATATGAACGTAATAAAAAATCACAACAATTAACAATCGTACCTAGGAGATACTAAAAATGAATAATCAACAATATGAAAATAATGGCATCAAAACTTTTCGGCTTGGACTGGGATGCATGAGGTTGTCGATCAGATCAGAATTGACAAGAAGTGAGAACATATCAATAATTCATGCCGCCTTGGATTCTGGAATTGATCACCTGAACACTGGAGACTTCTATGGAGAAGATGGTCATAACGAATTGCTGGTTGGTGAGGCTCTAAAAGGATATAAAAGAGAGCAGGCATTTGTTTCTCTTAAATATGGAACATTTGGTAATCCACCGATGCCATCGGCCAAAATAGATGTCGGGCCTAAAAATGTAAAAAAATATTTAACCAACTCCCTTAAGCGCCTTGATTTGGATTATGTTGATCTGTACCAACCAGCTCGCATAGACATCGGTATTCCGATCGAAGAAACAATAGGAGCTATTTCAGATTTGATTAAATCGGGATACGTAAAGTATTTAGGTGTTTCGGAAGTAGATGCACCTACATTAAGAAAGGTACATGATGTTCATCCAGTAAGTTTCATCGAATCCGAATTCTCCATTACCAATAACGATATTGAAGATGAAATTTTGCCTACGACAAGAGAATTAGGTATTGGTGTTGTCGCATTTGGGATTTTAACTTTCGGAAAATTTCATAGTATAAAAAGAGATCCCCTTATTGAAATAGTGCAAAAAATTGCTAAAGAAAAGAAGATTACTATATCACAACTTGCCCATGCTTGGGTTTTGTCAAAAGGAGACAATATCATTCCTCTAATGGGTGCAAGAACGCTTTCGCAACTTCAAGATTCTATTCAATGTTTGGATGTACATCTTGACGATGACGATATTAATAGAATCGAAAGCGCAAAGAAAGATAGCAAAATCCTGGGGCCTACAATGCCTAAACTGATCATCAAAAATGGTGAGATTTTGCGCTAAGATATTCAAATTCAACAAATAACGATTTTCGTGATTGCGCGCCGAATGAATCTTTTCGCTATTGGTTATTTGAAATGATTAGGTTTCGCGTTGAAGAAGATGAAATTATTGTGACCATCGTTGATTTCCGGTTATGCTCCGCAACCCAATTTAAAAACACTAATTTTGTCTCAATAAGTCAACCTTTTTTGCAAACTAACAACACTTATACGACACATTCTGTATATACACACCGAAAAACTGTCATCTACAGACTATAGCAGTTTAATAGTCTGCATACAACTACCATTCCGCATTTGATAGTCTTACTTTCTCGATCACCAAAATCCCTAATGTGGTAAGCAGCATCAAAATCGTTGCCATTGCCATTGCTTGCCCATAATTTAACGCGCCGGGTTGGGATAAAAACCTGTAAATGGCGGTGGGGATGGTGGGGTATTCGGGGCGCGCTAATAGCGATGTTGCGCCGAATTCGCCGAGAGAGACGGTAAAGGCGAAGGTGGCGGCAGAAAGAACAGCACGAAGGATGATGGGGAAGTCTATCTCGAACCATGTTCGTAGCGGGGATGCGCCAAGCATGGCAGAGGCTTCTCTGTATCGTTGTGGGATATTTGCGAGCGCAGGTTGCAGGGCGCGGATAACGAAGGGGAGGGCAATCATTGTATGAGCAAGGGGAACAAGCCACGGGGAGGCAATCCAATTGAGGGGCGGCTTGCTAAAGGCGATGATGAAGCCGAGCCCCAGCGTCACGGTAGAGGAGCCGAGGGGAAGCATGAGGAGCGGGTCGAGCAGGCGATCGAGACGAGTCGGTTTAGCGAGGGAATGGGCAACTGGAAACCCGAGTAAAAGGGAGAGAAAAACGGTGATGGCGGCATATTGCAATGAGTTTTTCGCGGCGGTGATAGGCGGGACGTAGAATCGTGAGCCAGTGCTGTTTACGAATAACTCACGATAATAGGTGGCACTCAAGTTTAGTTCACGCGCGTCTCGATCTCCATCTATCTGCGTCACAGAACGGAGAGGTAAAGCAAGCATGGGGAGGAGAAATAATCCGATTAAAATAATTACAGAAAAAACAAGAAAAATCTTTTCAGGGGTAGATTTGGCGCGGCGGGTGGGCGTTTTAGCACTTTTTTGGTACTTAGTTTGAGTGTTGAGCTTGCTATATAAAATCGAAAAGGCGAGGGTGCAGAGGAGTTGGATAACAGAGAGGAGCGCGGCGACCGGGAGGTTGAGGTAGTGGAGGGTTTGGAGGTAAATTTCAACTTCGAGGGTGGAGAATTTTGCGCCGCCGAGCAAGAGGATTACGCCAAAGCTGGTGAAATCGAAGAGGAAGACGAGCAGGGCGGCAGAAAAAATGGCGGGGCGGAGAATGGGAAAGGTGACGCGCCAAAATGCCTGCCAACGATTTGCGCCAAGCAGACGGGCGGCGTTGTTGAGACGAGGGTCGAGTTGGCTGAGGGCGTTTCCCACGATGCGGATAACGATGGTGGTATTATAAAAAACGTGTGCGAGAAGAATGGCTTTGAGGGTGTAGAGGAGATTGATGGGCGGGGTTTCGAGATTGAACGCGCTCATTAGGGTGATATTAAGCCAGCCGCTTGTGCCCAAGAGGGCATTGAAACCTGCCGCGACAACCACAGTAGGGAGCATAAATGGGACAGCGGTGAGGGCGCGTAAAATCGATTTGCCGCGAAAGTCGTAACGCGCAAAAAGGTACGCGGTGGGGAGACCGACCACGAGGGTTAAAAGCATCGAGAGCGTGGCTTGGTAAAGGGTGAAGCCGAGACTATCAGCGGCTATTTTTAATGAGGCAGGCGCAAGAAATTCAGGGGAATTTACGCCCAACGCTAAAATTCTTAGGAGGGGATAAAAGAAAAAAAGAGAGAGAAAGAGAAGGGCGGGGAGCCAGTTAAGAGAACCGCCAAGTCGCCAAGAGCGCGGAGAAAAAAACTTGTTTTTCTTGGCGTTTTTATGAGAAAACTTGGCGTTCTTTGCGTCTTGGCGGTTAAACATTATTTGAGGACTACCTGTGTCCAATCTTGAATCCATTGTTCGCGTTTTTCGGTAATAAGTGCAGAATCTAGCGTGGCAGGCGATTGGGGCATTTCGGCATATTGAAGAAACTCTGGGGGCAATTGAGCGGAGGGCAGAAGGGGATAAACGAACATTTGCATTGGTAAATCTTCTTGGAATTCGGTAGAGAGCATGAAATCTATAAAGGCTTCGGCGAGGGCGCGGTTTTCGGTGCCAGCCAAGATGCCCACAAATTCGATTTGCCTAAAGCACATATTTTCGCCCAAAAGCGAGGCGGTGGGTGCGTCATTTAGCTCTGTTTCGGCAAAAATCACTTCTGCCGCGGGGCTAGAGCCATAAGAGACCGCCATCGGTTGCGCTCCCTGCCCCGATGAAGCAGAGAAATGCGTATAATACGCCGTTTCCCAGCCATCGGCGACCACGACACCGTTATCGGTCAATCCCTGCCAATAATTCAAATAACCATCTTCTCCAAAATGGGCAATTGTTGCCATCAAGAACGCTAATCCAGGAGATGATGTGGCAGGATTTTCAACCACAAGCAACTCGGCATATTCAGATTTTAATAAATCTTCAAAGTTGGAGGGCACAGCTAATTCGTTCTCCAGAAAATAGGCTTTATCGTAATTGATGCAAACATCGCCAAAATCTATGGGTAGCGCGCGGTTTTTATCATCTAGTTTGAAATCTGCGGGAATTTTAGCCAAGGCAGGTGCATCATAAGGCTCAAAAATTTCTGCATCTAAGGCACGGGAGAGAAAGGTATTATCCACACCAAAAAGCACATCGGCAAGGGGCGCACCTTTGGTTAAAATCGCCTTATTTAGCGCAGAGCCGGCATCCCCGCTGGCGAGAAAAACCACTTTTACATCGTACGCTTCCTCAAAAGCCACCACCACTTCTTCGCTCACTGAAAACGAGTCGTGCGTCATCACAGTTAAGGTAGTTGGTTCTTCTGCTTTGGGCGCACAGGCAGTAAGAGCGAGTGCAAAGAGAAAAATAAGTAATTTACGGTACATGGAAACTCCTGTTTCGTATTGCGTATTGCGTAAAACGTAAGGAGAAATATTACGCAATACGTTTTACGCAGTACGTCTAAATTCTTTTATGAACAATCAACAACAATCCACTTTCAATATGGATTTTTACGCGCGCACCAATCGCTTCGTTGCTGATGCCACGCGTTTTCTGCGGGTAGAGCGTTTCATTGGATAATTGCCAGCGCAAGCCTTCGGTGCGGATTCCTGTGACAGGATTGCCCCAAGGGATGAGCGAGATAATCTCGCCGATGCGCGCGTGAATACTTCGACTCGGCTCAGTACAGGTTTCAACTTGAGTGCGAATAAAAAACGCTTCTTCGACCCCATCATCTATCCGCAAATCTACCCGAGCGTGAGATTTGTCGGTGAGCAGAGAAAGATTCCCTAACGTTTGGTCGAGTCTCCCGCCCAGTGCGCCGACAAGACGGATTTCTTCGTAACCTGCATTAATTGCGTATTCGAGAGCAAGCTCTAAATCGGTTTCATCTTTGTCTATGGGGTATCGGATGATTTCAGCATCATTCAGACCTGATAGGTTTGTGAAAGCTGTTAGGTCTATCGAATCGAGGTCGCCGATGATGACAGAGGGTATCAAGCCCAAATCAAGAGCATGCCGCAAGCCTCCATCCACGGCGATGATGAAGTCATCATCCCGAAGAAGTTGGCGCGCGGCATCATGGTTGGGCAAATCCCCATTTATGAAAAGTAAGGCGCGTTTTAGCATAATCTTTAGAGACTCGAAAGGTTTTATCTATACTCATTTTTCACGAGATGATTTTTTTCGTATCGTTTCTCGTTCTATTAGGGTACGTTTGAAACCTTTCGGGTCTTCCATAACAAAAAAACATCCTACCAATTTGGAGGATGTTTGATGAAACGCAAAATCCCTCCGCTGGCATTATCCAGATCAGGTTATGCGGGTCGAGCGCGGTGCGCTCCTCTCAGCCAATTAAGGCTCCCCGTTCAAATGTGATTATATTTAACCCTAAAGGGCAAGACTTGTCAAATCTGTACGACCGATCATCTACCCTAAAAGGGACTTATTGAGTTGGCTACGCTGTTTCAAATATGATTTAGAGGGGTTGGGGATATGGTCAAGTCTATGCGCAGGGTTGTGCTGTTTTACGTATAACTTGACAAATCTCACAAAACGGCTAAAATGTAAGTATTCACTTACATTTTGAGATCTTATGACAAATACAACCCTCTCCCCCAAAAAGAAAGCCCGTCAACGCATCCTTGAGGCCGCGGCAGAGTCTTTTCAGACGCTCGGCTATGCCCGCACCACCACGCAGGGAATTGCCGATAAAGCCGCTGTTGCTGAAGTGACGCTTTTCCGCCAATTTGGTGATAAGCAGACGCTTTTCAAGAGCGTTATTCAAGAGATTGGCGGCGGTGTGGATTTCGAGATGCTCGAAACCCAGCTCAGCGGCGACCTTGAAGCCGATTTGACGCTCATTAGTCAGCAGGCTCTGCATTTTTTCATCACCCAACAAGATGCAATCCGAATGCTGATGTTTGAATCCGTGCATTTCCCTGAGATGAAAGCCGCTTTGGCGCAAAATCCGAGCGGGATGATTGCATTGCTCGTGCGCTATTTCAATAAACAAGGTGATGCAGGCAAAGTACAAATAGCCGATTCGCAACTCACGGCGCAGGCATTTATGAGCATGATCTTTGGTTATTCCATTGCTATGCACCCCATGAGTGATTTATTGCCAGCCAAGATTTCTGTCGAGAATATGAGTGATGAATTTGTGCGCATCTTTTTAGCTGTGTTGCAGTAATACACTCGTTGGTTGAGGCGGCGATGCTTTTCGCCGTATCGAAACCAATAAGTGTATCGAAACCATAGGTTTATGGTTTCGATACGCTCCTCGCTTCGGTCAGAACTACTCAACCACCGTTATTACGGAAAAGGAAAATAAAATGACACTTAAAGAATATTTCGCTTGGTTCAAAAGAGATTGGGCAAAAGCTGGGCTCCTTGTCTCCATCTTCCTCTTTGCCTTTCTCTTCGTCCTTGTCAAAGACAGTGACTTCGTCCTCTTCTTGCTTCTTTTGCAAACGCCACTCTATATGCTTCACCAATCCGAAGAATATATCTTCCCCGGTGGCTTTGGCAAGTTTTTCAATATGGATATTATGAAATTCGACACCCCAGACAAGCCCCTTGACGAGAATTTTGTCTTCGTGATTAATATCGTTTTGATTTGGATTATCCTGCCGCTTTTTGGATTGCTTGCCGCTAAAGACTATAGCTATGGTCTTTGGTTGCCCTATTTCTCGTTTTTTGCTGGTCTTTCACATGTCGCATTGGGGATTAAAGCCCGCAAACGCTACAACGCCGGTTTGGTCGTTAGTCTTTTACTGAATATCCCGGTGGGGGCTTGGTCGGTGTTTTATCTTGTGAATCAGGGGCTTCTGCCGAATGTTTTTTTGAACCCCTACTTTTTTATCGGTCTAGGTCTCAACTTGGCGTTGCCTGTTATTGGTCTAGTGAAATATAAAACACACCTTCGAGAAATTTCTGCCTCCTAAGACAGAGGAGTAAACCCACATGTACGTCGAAAAAAAGAATTCCCCGAAACAGATTTTTGGAAAGTTACGTGGCTTGATTAATCCCTCAAATGTGATGGTCAATCAGATTAGCCCGAGCATTAAGATTTTGCGGGATGTTCATATCCCAACCCGTGATGGCTCTTATCTAAGCGCAAATATCTACATGCCTTTGCAGGCTGGAACTTTCCCCGCATTGCTCTCACTTCATCCTGCTCGTAAGGACGTACTCTGCAAAGACGGTCAAATGCATATCCAGTTCCGCTTTGCGCGCCAACCGGGCACAATTAATTTTTCAGATGAGACAAGTTTTGAAGCCCCAGACCCCGATTTTTGGGCATCTCATGGCTATGTTGTCATCAATATCGACAAGAGGGGCTTTGGTTTGTCACCAAAAGGCATTGAGCCGCAGAAGTTTTTTGATCAGGATGAAATTGAAAACCTGTACGATGCGGTTGAGTGGGCAGGAGTCCAGTCTTGGTCAAATGGCAATGTCGGTTTGCTGGGCGTATCCTATTTGGCAATCAATCAGTACAAAGTCGCCGCAATGCAGCCCACACATCTTAAAGCCATTTGCCCTTGGGAAGGTGTCTCTGATCTCTACAAAGACTGGTTCTACCCCGGCGGCGTACGAGAAGATGGTTTTACACCTTTCTTCTCAGAACGCATCCAGCAATTTGGTGATGCTATGGATTTGCGCCACGAGCAAAGCGACCACGAGACCCGCGACGATTGGTGGAAATCATTTGTTGCGGATTTTGAAGAAATCAAAGTGCCTATGCTGAATTGCATTAGCTTTGCCTCGCAGATGATGCACACCCGCGGCAGCGATCGCGCGTACAAAAGGGCTGGGTCGGTGCAAAAATGGCTTTATACCCATCGAGGGGGTGAGTGGACTGCCTACTACAGCACCGAAGTGAATGCCCTGATGCTCAAATTTTTCGATCGTTTTTTGAAGGAAACTGACAACGGCATGGATGAGCATCCTAAAGTGCGTCTTGAAATCCGTGAGTTTGGTGATGCTGTCAAAGAAGTTCGCTATGAAGATCAATTTCCGCCTAAAAACGTGGTTTGGACGCCTATCTATTTAGACGGGCAGAAAAAAGCCATGTCGCTAAGCGGAGATGGTGCCGAATCTGCGCCAAGTTTTGACTTGGCAAAAGACAGCCTTCAATACGCCTATATCTTCGAGCACAATGCCGAGATCGTAGGGCCGATGAAGCTGACACTCTACGTCGAACTCGAAGGTTGTGATGATGCCAATCTCTTTGTAGGTATCCAGAAATTCCACAACGGGGAAGAAGTTACCTTTGACGGTACTTACGGCTTCCCCAATGATATTGTGACCAAAACCGCCCAGCGGGTTGCTTTACGCACAGCGAATGAAGACCTGAGTACACCGTTTTCCCCCGAGCATGATTTTGATACTCTTAAGCCTCTTCAAAAAGGTGAAGTTGCTAAAATGGAACTCCAGCTCGAACCCTCAGCAACCTACTTCCGCAAAGGTGATGAACTGCGTCTTGTCGTGCAGGGACGCTATTTCATTAGTGGCGTGAAAGTGAATCAGCCCTTTACTTATAAACGCAGTACCGAAGGGTACTGTAAAATTCACTCGTCAGAACAATATCGTAGTGAATTACTTATGCCAGTGATTGAGAAGTAATACTCGCTATATTGGAAAAGAATCTGTATGTCGTTGTCAAGCTCTCAAACTTCATGACAGGTCTAAGTGGACACTTGGTACGTTGGATAGAAGGAATCTTTGGCGATATGAAAGGACATGGCTTCAATCTTGAAAACAAGCGATTGCGAGATTTCCGAAAACTTTCTCGCTTAACTTTCGCTGTTGCTCTTGTGTATTTTGGTCTAATCGCCTTTGAGCCAAAAATTATCAAATCTGGTTTGCGCTGTTTAGCAGATAGAAATGAACGCCGCGATTTGTCCATCTTCCAAATTGGTCTCCGTTCTATTGAAAGGAGGCTTACTAACCAAGAAAGAATTTCAATTTCTTTTCATCTATATTTGTAAAAAATATGAAACTGTCAGGTAGCTAGAATTCAAATATACGTTGAAAAAAGAATTCCTCGAAATATTTCCAAGATGACCGCTACCTGATTAAGTTTGCCCTCCGTAAGTTTCATGGTATTGATGTATAAACTTTTATGCAAATAGGATAACTCTATTTCATATAGGGTGTACGATAATCTCCTCCAAAATCGCCAAAGATTCCCGCTTCCCGCCGCTACCGTTTTCGCCACCAGGACCAACGCAAGAGGGGCAGCCATCTTCGCAGGGACATTCTTCCACAAGTTGCAGTGCGCTGGCGAGGAGGGTTTCTTGCATCTCAAATATTTTTTGGCTAAAGCCGATGCCTGCTGGAACTTGGTCGTAGAGGACGACAGTGGGAAGCCCATCCGCCTCAGCCCAAGCGGGGTCGGAGAAAACGCCTAAGTCGCGCGGGTCGGTCATTAAGTAGAGGGGGGCAAGGTGTCCAAGTACAGTCGCCAAGCCAGATAATCCGGAGCGTACCCGCACATTTTCTTCCGTTTTACGGTGACAAGCGCGGCAGAGGGTGACCAAATTTCCTGGCGCATTTGCATCATCCCGTTTTGCAAAATTCCTAAAAGGAATTTTATGATGCACATCGTGCTTGCGCTCGCTTTCATCTTGCCCGCAAACTTGGCAAGTGAAAAAATCACGGGTGCGGGCGGCATCTCGAATTTGCGGCCAATTTGCGCCGTAATCGTTGGCATCGTTGCTCCACGTCCCCGCCGAGCGCAATTTTTCGGTAGTCGCATCGCTAAGCGAGAGCCAATAGCCAGTGGTCTGAAATTCGCGCGGCGGTAGTTCGAGCGTTTCTTCGCCCAAATTTTCGCCGTTTTCCCAACTGCGTTTGCGAAAACCCGTTACTTGCTCGGAGATGAGCAATTCGCCATACGCAGATTTTGCCCCCTTCCCTAGCCCTTCCCCCGAGGGGGGAAGGGAACTTGCCAAAATATCTAATAACGAAATTTCAGTCTGGCGCAGAGGTTGGGTGTAGTAGGCGAGCGAAACGGGGATGAGCGCGGCGGTGTTTTGCGCTAAATCGAGTTCCTGCACAAAATACTGTTGCCCCTCATGCAAATAAACTGCACGTGGATGCACCATCCACGTTGCTGATTTTAGATCGACTTCGCCAAGCGCACGCGGATTTCCGCCATCGTGAATTTGCAAAATGACGTTCTCTGGGGATGCAGAGCGGAGCGAGACATCCGCGGCGGGATACTTGTCTGCCATCCAAAAGTGTTGATGGTTGGACGCGTGCAACTCCCCCGATTCGACGAGAAACGTGAGAAACTCCGAGAGGCTTTCTGCTGGGAGTGAGCCGAATCCCTGGCCATCCTTAAAGGGCAACTCAAAGGCGGCACAGCGCAGATGATTGAGCAAAATTAGGATATGGTCAGGGTTAATAAGGGCGCGTTCGGGTGAGCGAGAGAAAAAGTATTCGGGGTGATGCGCTAAAAACTGCTCCAGCGGATTTGCCGAGACGACCAAAATAGCGATTGCGGCATCATCGCCTCGCCCAGCTCGCCCCGCTTGTTGCCATGTAGATGCGATCCCGCCTGGGTAGCCGACCAGCAACGCCGCGCCGAGACCGCCAATATCTATGCCGAGTTCGAGGGCGTTTGTGGCGACTACGAGAGAAACATCGCCGTCTCGGAGACCTTTTTCGATTTCACGGCGTTGGGCGGGGAGATAGCCTGAGCGGTAACCGCGTATATCAGCCCCGAAAGATTTTGTCGAATCGCGTTTTTTATGCGAGGGTTTTGAGGGCAAAGATTCTGATTTAATTGTGGCGCGATTGAAACCTTTCGGGTCTCTTTCGCGCAAATGAGTGAGAATAATTTCTACGCTTCTTCTTGAGCGTGTGAAAACGACAGACTGCACGTTTTCTGCGAGCAAATCTCCTGCCAAAGAGATGGATTCCATTAAAGACGATTTTCTCAAGCCTAAGGCTTCATCTACAACGGGTGGGTTGTAAATCAAAAAGTGACGCTCGCCGCGTGAAGAGCCGTCTTCATCTATTAGTTCAACAGGCTCTTCGATGAGGTTTGATGCAAGTTCGGCGGGGTTGCCGATGGTCGCTGAGGTGAGGATAAACTGCGGATTTGCACCGTAAAAATTAGAGATTCTTTTCAATCTGCGAATGACGTTGGCAACATGTGAGCCAAAAACACCGCGGTAGGTGTGCATCTCGTCTATGACGATGAACTTTAGGTTGCTGAAGAGCTCTTCCCATTTTGTATGGTGGGGCAAAATACCCGTATGGAGCATGTCGGGGTTTGAGAGCAGAATTCGCGCGTTTTTGCGGAGGGCGGGGCGGCGGGATGATGGGGTGTCGCCGTCATAAGTTACAAGAGGCAAGTTTGCAAGTTGCAAGTCAGAAAGGTTGCTCAATTGATCTTGGGTGAGGGCTTTTGTGGGGAAGAAGTAGAGGGCACGGGCTTTGGGGTTTTCGATTAATTCTGCTAAAACGGGGAGGTTGTAGGCGAGAGTTTTTCCGCTGGCAGTGCTGGTGGCTAGGACGATGTTTTTGCCCGCACGGGCGTGTTCCCATGCGAGGGATTGATGGCTGTAGAGTTGGTCTATGCCGCGTGCACGAAGGGCATTTGCTAGGAGGGGCGGTAGGTCGTTGGGGATGGGTGCCGTTTTGGCGGGACGCGCTTTTTCTACGCGCCATGTTGATATGGCGGAGGCAAGTTCGGAGCGCGTTCGCCAGTGGTTTAATAATCCAGATAAAGGCATTTTTTATTCATCCTGTAGATGTGCATTGCATTTGCAAAATGCGTTGCACATCGGGTTAGCTCAATAATCCCGACTTGTAACGCATCCAAAAGAAGATGCAGTGCAAGTCTATCATCCTAACCCTAAAAATTTGCGGGCGAGGAAAATTGTCCCGGCTATAAGTGCCCAAGTTGTGTAGCCTGAGATTAATATCCCCCCTAATTTCATGCCTGCGCGGGCGGCAAGCCAGGCGGCGACTGCAAAAAGAAAGGTGGGGATGAGGGAATAGGCAACGCTGAGGCTAAATTGGGTTACGTCTTCTTTGTTTCCGTTGGTTGCGGCGTAGACAATCCAGATGGCAAGCCCGGCGCGAACGGGCATGGTTGAAATTAATGCGGCAACGACTTTGCTCTGTTTTTGCAAAATAGCGACTGCGATAATAATGATAACGGAAATGACGACAGAAAGAATATCTTGTGATTTCATGTCGGAATTATAAGTTGAGATTTGGGAATTGTGAAGAATGCTAAATAAAAAAGGTCTCTCATAAATTTATGAGAGACCTTTTGGGGATACTTCAAGAACTTTATCGCTTACGTCCTGTGAGCATACTGGCATAATAAAGCACCTGTAAAAGAGCGGTGACAAGTGCGGCAACGTAGGTTAGTGCCGCGGCGTTAAGGACATTATTTACGCCGCGTTGTTCTTCTGCGCCTTGAATGATTCCTGTTTCGGCGAGAAGGCGTTTTGCACGAGCAGAGGCATCAAATTCTACAGGGAGGGTCATTAGTGCAAAAAGTGCTCCGCCAGCAAAAAAGGCGAGACCTAGCCATGCGATATTGAGCCAATTGAGTAGAAGCCCTGCCATAATCAACACCCAACCAAGATTTGAGCCGATATTAACCATCGGCACCATCGCACTACGCGCCTTTAAAGGGAAATAGTCTTCAGCATCTTGCATAGCATGGCCAAGTTCATGTGCGGCAATTGCTAAAGAAGCAACCGAAGTCCCTTGCCCCACACCTTGAGAAAGACGAAGGGTTTTAGAACGTGGGTCATAATGGTCTGTCATTTCACCGCTAATGGCTTCAATTTGCACGCCATAAAGCCCCGCGCGCTTAATAAGACGCTGTGCGGCTTCATATCCGCTAATGCGACTGCGAGCAGGCACTTTACTCCATTTTTTATAGGAAGATTTCACATACCAAGAGGTGAATGCCACAAGCAAAATGCCGGGTAGCATATAGAGAATATAAGATGAGTTGAAAAACATATTTACCTTCTTTTTTATAAGCGTTCAGACATAAGATATCAATCCTAAGTCTGAGCGCTTAGGGAGGAGAATTATACAACTTATACATTTGGAGTATATCTTACTCAAGTTCGGCGATTTAAATGTATAAGTTATTTCTTCCCAAGCCCTTAGCTTTTTATTATTTAGAGATTTCGTCTAATAAAAGCTCAATTGCGGTATCCAATTGTGGGTCTAAGTCAGCTTCATAATCTTCTTCGAGCATTTCAACAATAACATCGGGGTCTAAGCCAATATCGTGAATTGTTCTACCATTGGGTGTAAGCCACTTTGCAACAGTAACGCGTACAGCACCCTGATTGTCACTGAGCGCAATCCAGTTTTGTACAGAGCCTTTGCCAAAAGAAGTTACACCAACCAATTGCCCGCGTTCATGATCTTGAATTGCGCCAGCAACTACCTCAGAAGCAGAAGCAGAACCCTCGTTGATGAGCACAATAATCGGCACATCGGTTGCTAAGCCATTGTCTAAAGTTATATGTGTATCGCGTGTGTCATCACCGTATTCTTCGTAAAGAACCACTTCACCTTCAGGTAAAAACTCTGAGGCAACTTCAATCGCCGTTGTTAGATATCCACCACCATTATTGCGGAAGTCAATCACCAACCCCTCTGCACCTTGGTCAAGAAGTTCTGTAATGGCTGTGCGCAATTCTGGGGTTGTATTGTCGCCAAAGGTATTTATTTCAATATGCCCGATATTATCCTCAAGCATTTCGCCTTCGGCACTGGGAATGACGATGTGGGCGCGCGTAACCTCAAACTTGAGAGGCTCCGATTCTCCTTCTCTAACGATAGTTAGCTCTACCGTTGTGCCCGCTACCCCTAACACCTTGCGGATGACCAGAGAACCGTCTATTCCCGTCATATCTTCGCCGTCAATGGCAATAACAATATCACCGGCTTTTAGCCCAGCTTCTTCGGCGGGTGAGCCAGGCATGGGGCTAACAATGGTAAGGTAATTGCCTGTAGAATCAACCCAAGCACCAATTCCATCGTACTCTCCCTCCATACTACTGTTTGCTTGTTTGAACTCATCGGGATCCATATAAGTTGTATGCTGGTCGCCAAGAGAGTAGAGCATCCCGTCTATAGCACCTTGCATAAGCTTAAGGTCATCTACGGGTTGGTCTACATAGCTATCGTGGACAATTTGCCAGGATTCCCAGAAGGGTTCAAAAAGAATCTCTAGTTCATCGGGGGTGGCATCTGCTGTTTCAGGGGCGGGTGTTGGTGGCTGTGGTAGGGTTGGTGCGGCAAAAATCCCTGCAGGAACAGCGTCTTTGACTAAATAGCCTGCCGCGAATCCGCCTGAGAAAATGATGATGAGTAACACACCAGAAAATATGCCGGTGAGAAGGTAGCGAAGGGTTTTGTTCATAAATTAACTCCGTATTTTATTTTGGGTCTTTTTTCTTTTTAGCTTATCACGCGATAATTAGAAATTTGTGAAATAAGTATATGAGGAATATATGCGCTTAAATATCAGTTTTTTCAGACTGTCCGTCTAAATCATCAATACGTTGGCGCAATTCGTTGAGTTGTTCTCCCTCTTTTTGATAGGGTTGGCTAAGGGTTGTTTTGGTGGTTTTAAACCATTCAAATTTTACACCGCTTGAGCCACGCACCGCGGCAAACATGATGAGGTTTGAAAAGACAATAATAGCAATAATAAGCAGGATAACAAGATAGGGGTTCATAAGAGATCTCTGAAATAGAAATTTGGTTTTTTATCGTTAGAATAAAGTGCTTCTGTGAGAACTAACGAAAAAATTCTTGGCAGAAAAGGAAAAGCCGAGTTTCATAATTGTTGAATTTAGGTTTAAGTAATACCAAGTAAATTTGGGAGGTCATCCCAGTTTTCTAATCTCGCATCGGCATCATCGGCGTTGCCTTTATTGCCTTTTAGGATGCTAAAGAGACCAAAATCTTTTGCGGCGTGAGTAGTGCGAGGGAGGTCGTCTATCATCACGCAGGAAGAGAAATCGCTTTCACCGACAATTTCTAGCGCACGCGCAAAGGCTTCGGGTTGGGGTTTTGCGTAGGGGGCAATGGCGTAAATATCGAGAATTTTCTCGAAGTATTGGCTAATTTCTAAATGTGCCAGCACGCGCTGCGCGTGCTTTGCATCTGCGCTGGTGAAGATGTACTTCTTTTGAGGAAGATGCTCAAGGAGGGCTATCAAGTTTGGGTCAGGGGCGATATATTCATCCAATGGCAGTTGATGCACGTAGGCGTGATACGCGTTTTCATCCACCGAAAAGTTTGCTTGAATCCCGCGGAGTGTTGTCCCGTAATTGAGGAAGTATTTTTCGCGGTGGGTGGGGATCTCATCCCAAGATAATCCCAGTTCATCGTGCATATAGAGACTAATGCGGTCTTTTATGCCTTGCCAAAGTCCGCTTTCGTGAGGGTAGAGGGTGTCGTCTAGGTCGAAGAAGATGGTTGTGTAAGTCATGGGGCAGATTATACCTTAGGGGTTTTTGAGGTGCGTTTCAAAGAAATTATAAAAGCTATATTCAAATTGGGCGGTGTAGTTGTTATTGAAAGTATGTGCGGCACCCTCGTAAAAGGTGCAGTCGATTTCTTTGCCAAGACTGGTGAGTGCTAGGCAGGTTTCTTGACTATATTGAACGGGAATAAGCGCATCGGCTGTGCCATGATAAAGATGAATGGCAGAAGTGACATGATAATAATGGTAAAGGGGGGAGATTGCGGCAATGAGATGAGCGGGGGTTTCGAGTTCTTTTTGAAATATGGGGTGAGCGACTATTTTTTGATAAGTTTGAGCATTTTTGATAATATCTCCCGTCATGGGGGCGTAAAGCATGGTGGCTTTGATGTCATCGCTAACGGCGATAACGCGTAAAGCAATTTCTCCGCCCATGCTATGGCTCCAAATGCCTATGCGGTCGGTTTTGCTTTTTTCTATGCCCCCAACTTTGATTCCCTCTTCTTTTAGAATGGCAATTAAGTTGAGAATATCTACAGCCAAGCCGGCTCTATAGAGAAAATCCCCATTATCTGATTCGCCGTAACCGCGCAGATTAGGGTGAATAACAAGATAGCCGGCGTTGCTTAAATCATCGGCGGCAGAGGTCGAGTAAGGGGTAAGTTGATAATTATTGGGGTCAGAATATCCATGAATGGCGATAATAACAGGGAAAACGCCCTCTCCTTTGGGCACATTCATAAAGCCATAAATCTTCAAACCATCGCTTAAGTAGAGAACTTTATAGCGAGTAAAAGACCCCGATTCTTCTAGTTTTTCAAGAATTTGAATAACGCCACCGCCATAATTTCGGGCACGCATATTTTCAATTGTATATGGCAAATATGGGTCTGGCGTATTGCTCGGCGAAGCGGTTGCGGTGGGAAGTGGGTGCGGCGTAAATGTCTCTGTTGCAGGCGCAGGTTGAAAAGGAGTGCGGGTAATAGTGGGGATTTCTGCAATTTCTGGGATGGGGGTTTGCGCGGGCGTACAGGCTGTGAGTGTGAAGATGAATAAAATAAGCCAGCGTTTCATATTTCGTGAGAGTTTTGGGATAGTTGGATGACACCCCGCGACGCGCGTGTTTTGGGCTTGGGTGCAGGTAAAAAGGCTGGGTGCGTGGCGTGAACTATCTTCCATCCGCGGGTGGACCCGCTTTTCCGTAATCTAGCACATCTCGCACGCCCGTTCCGCCCATTGGTTCAGAAACAATACCCTGCCTCTCCATTTCGTCAACGAGACGGGAGGCGCGTGTATAACCAATGCGCAGTTTTCTTTGAAGCATAGAAACAGAAGCGCGCCCTTGTCGGCGAACGAGATCGATAGATTCATCGTAGAGCGGGTCAATTTTCTCTGCCATCTCATCGTCAAACATTTCTACTTGTTTAAGCGGTACGCCGTTGGGTAGGCCTTCTGTTGGTGCGCCAGAAGCACTTTGCGTATCTGTAGAATACCCCACTTGCATTCGCCAAAATTCAACCAAACGGTCTGTTTCTGTATCTGAAATAAAGACGCCTTGCAAGCGGGACGCGGCGGGCGCATCGGGGGCTTGGTAGAGCATATCACCACTACCAAGTAGCCGCTCTGCGCCAGTTTGGTCGAGAATTACACGGCTATCTATGCCCGATGCAACAGCAAAGGCAATGCGTGCAGGGAAGTTGGCTTTGATTAGCCCCGTAACTACATCGGTGCTGGGACGCTGAGTGGCAAGAATCATGTGGATGCCCGTAGCACGCGCTAATTGCGCCAGCCGTGTAATCGTTTTTTCGGTTTCATCGGGGGCAATCATCATCAGGTCGGCTAACTCGTCAATCACGATGACAATGAAGGGGAGTTTTTTGCCGCCCCGCTCTTCTATATATTTGTTATAGTCGGTGATATTGCGCTTACCTGTTTGAGAAAAGGCATGATAGCGTTTGTCCATTTCTCTTGTCATCCATTGTAGTGCGCCGACAACCAGCTCGGTTTCAACCACTACAGGTGCAAGAAGATGTGGAATACCGTTATAACCCGTTAATTCAACACGTTTGGGGTCGACGAGAACCAAGCGTAAATCATCGGGGGTATTATAGAGGAGCATAGAGGTCAAAATGGCATTAACACAAACAGATTTACCTGAACCCGTTGTTCCCGCTATGAGTAAGTGTGGCATTGCTGTCAAATCTGCGATTTTCGGATGGCCAGCTACGTCACGCCCGAGGGCAAAGCCTAAAGGCGTTTTCTTGTCTTTGAAGAGGTCACTTTCGAGAATATCGCGCAAAGCAACTAAGGCCATTTCTGCATTGGGGACTTCGATGCCTATATATCCCTTCCCCGGTACAGGGGCTTGAATACGAATCTGTGAAGCGGCTAGTGCTAATGCCAAATCATCTGATAATGAAGTGATTTTATTAACCCGAACACGTGTTTTTTTGCCTTTACGAGATGGAATAAACCCTGGCTCTACGCCAAATTGTGTGATGGTGGGTCCTCGATTGATTTCTACGACTTCTACGGGGGCACCAAATGATTCGAGGGTTTCTTCTATGAGAATGGCGCGTCCTTCAACGTATTCGTCATTAATCGAAGGGGCAAAGCCGGGGTCAAGAATCTCGGTAATAGGTGGTAGAAACCATTCGATTTCTTCTTTTGCAGAAACGCCTATCTGAACTTGTGGTGTTGATGCGGGGTTTTCGTTGGCTGGGGTATAGCCATCCATTTTTACGGGTGGCATTTCTTTTTCTGGGATTCTTCTGGCGCGTATTTCTTCAATGCGCTCTCGCCAAATTTGATAAATAATTATAAAGGGAGGGCTGATGGTGTGGAAGAACTCGCTGATGCTCATGTCTAGCACTAAAGTTAGGGCAATCAGCAACCAAGCCAAAAACACGACCGTTGCGCCTAGTCCCCCTAAATTATTGCTTAGTGTACGTATAAAGAGTGCCCCGAGATAACCGCCGCCTATCCGCGCTTCGTCAAATTGTACATTATATAAAGGGTCTACTAAGGCAAGTTGCAGTATGACTAAAAGCCCCAAAAAGAGTAAGATAATGCCCGTTATGCGCTCAATTGAAATGTGGGGAATGCTCTCTTGATTGCGAGCGGCTAACCAAACGCCAATAAGAATAAGCCCGATAGGAAAAGCCCATTTTCCCCAACCAAATGCGCTCGTTAGGAATGTGACCCATCTATCGGTGACGGAGCCATTTGTGCCTGTTGCGAGACTAAGGAAGGTGAGGATGCCTAAGAACGCCAGTATTGTTCCAAGAAAATCTAGGCGGCGGTTAACCGAAATACGTTGCCAGATATTTTCTTGCTTAGGTTCTTCTTTTTTTTTCTTAGGCGTTTTTTTCTTTGCCATGATTTATTCTTCTTTAGCCCTTTAATTCTTGAAGTGAAAAATAAGCAGGTTTAAATGCGAGTGCCACGAAGAAAGCATAAAGTTTTTAACTTTATCTCAAAGAAATTGTACAGTTTAGAGTAGACCTCTTGCAAAAGCCTGTTTTCTCTACGCTCCCTGCGCCGTCCTCGGCGCAGGCTTCTCTAAAACACGCCGCCGAGGACGGCGGCTAGAGCACTTATGCAAGATGTCTAGTATAGCACAAATGGTCTGTGCATTTTTTAAAGGCGCTCCCTTAAGGCACTTTCTTAAGGCGTTTTTGCTTCGTTTAGCATTTCTGCAACCATGTTTTTAAATTCATGGTCTGGGTGAAGGTCTAAGAACTTTTCAAACAACGGAATTGCCATTGTATACTTTTCAATATCATAATAAATAAAGCCTAAATACATCAATGCAGAGGCGTTATTTGGGCTTAGGGCTAAGGCTCTTCTGAGGTTGGCTATGCCATCTTCTGTTCTGTTTTTTTCAAGGTGATAGGTTAATCCTAAAAAGGCAAGAGCTTGTACATTATCAGGCTCCATTTCAAGAACGGCAAGATATTCTTCTATTTCTTTATCCGTTTCTCCTTCAGTGTAATACTCTTGCGCTAAATCAAGATGCTCTTCTACAGTCAAGCCAGTGGTGTCTGTGGCAATATCTATTTCTTTTGTATCAAAGAAAGTGCCTCCTTCACCATCAGCGGTAAAGGTGATAGCAAAAAGTTTTGTTTCATCACAGGCTTTAATTAGCCATTCTTCTTCTCCCCAAATTTGTCCTTCGGTACCATCTTCAGGTTCTGAGAAGGTTATTTTACTTTTCACTTCGGATGCAGAATCACAATTAAGTGAAGCGAGGATACTGTTTAATGTATCGGCTTTAAGAAGAATACCTGCGTTAGTCTCTCCCTCAAATTCGAAGACTTTTACGCCTGTAATATCAGCGATCATAGTCTCTGCTTCTTCCCTATATTTTGTTTTAGGTTCAACTTCTAAAAAATGTTGAAGTAAAGGCAATGCTTTTTCGAATTCGCCCAATTTATAATAATAAATACTCCCCAAACCAAATAAAGCAATTGGATAATCGGGGTCTTGTTCTAAAAGTTTCTCGTATTGTTCGGCGGCTTCTTCATACTTTCCTAGTTGGTAATAGCAGAATCCCAAAGGAATATACTCTTCAAGAGTATCGGGGTTTTCTTTAATTACTTCTATATATTCAGGAATTGCTTTTTCATAGTCTCCGCTATCGTAATAAAGTTGAGCAATAGAGGGGATAGTGATATCAATAGAAGGATCAAGTTCAGCGAGGCGTTTTACTTCTTTATACTCTGCCACTGCCTCATCTATCATCTCTTTTTTTTGGTAGGCTTTTCCTAAAAGAAGATGAGTATTAGCATTGTCTGGGTCTGTTTCGAGCATGGCTAAATACTCGTCAATTGTATTTGGCAGTTCTGTGTCATTGTTTCCCTCAGCCATATCCGTATCTTCTTGTGCAGAACTAGCTTCAGGTATGTCTGTTAGCTTGGGCGTTGGTGTGTTTGGACTTCCACAGGCTTGTACTAACAACGCCAGTGTTATAAAAACGAATAAAAAGGGGATTGATTTCTTCATAAGATACTCCTATATAGCAGATGTTTTTTTGACGCTGGATTGTATCATCCTTCTGCAAAAAAGGATTTGATTTTCAAATTACAAAAGTGAAATATTGTGATAAGAAATGCACCCAGCATGACCTTAACTTGAGTGCCTTTCCTTTGGCTTTTGTGCAGAAAATAACGCACTTCTGTTTACAAACGACAGGCGTTTTTTTACGGTAGCAAGCTCTTTCAAAGTGCGTTTGTCCTGCTAAATCTTATTTTTTAGTTGCACACATTCTATAAATATGCTACACTGCGGGTTAATTAAAATCCCAGAGGCAAAATGAGTTCATTTGTTAGTACGCTTAAACAAAGCGATATTTTTTATCAGTTTACCCCAACTCAGCTGGAGTTGGTGGCAAATTTATGTCGTGATGAAGTTTTGTCTAAGGGGGATATGGTTTTTGAAGAAAATAGTGACAGTAAAGAGCTATATATAATTGCAAGTGGTGAAGTAAATATCTTAATTAATTCATCTGCAGGTAAAAAGGGGACAGTCGTAGCTGTTTTGCGCCGCGGTCAGTCTTTTGGCGAAGTAGCCTTGGTCGATGAAGGTTTACGTTCTGCATCAGCAAGTGCCGGAGAAAAAGACACCCGCTTGGTTGTTATTCCTCGCGACCGTCTATTGATGTTATGTGAGACTTATCCACAGTTGGGCTATAGATTAATGTATAACCTTTCTGCTGATTTGGCAATGAAAATTAGAAATACAGATTTGCGTATTCGTGACCAGGTTTTATATACGCCGTTAGAGAAGTAACTTTCTATAAAACCTGTTTTCCCCTATTAAATTTTATAACTATTATTGATGCTCTATATAACTTATGAGTGTCTTTTGTGTTAGTTTTATTTAGTGTTACCCAAAAAGCTATATATAAAGGAGGTGGTTAGGACAGCTTTGTTGGCGTTGTCTGCCTAGTATTTTCACCCCCGATTACTCGGGTATTTTATAATACAACATATAGAAAGAAGGAGAAAAAATGTCTAAACGTTTATTTGCTGTACTAGCCTTGTTGCTTATTGCCAGCATGGTATTAACTGCCTGTGGTTCCCCCGAACCTGAAGCCCCTGCAGAAGAAGCCGCCGCTGGTGAAGAAGCCGCCGCTGGCGAATTCGAATGTACCGATGAAATTGGCTGTGTAACTTATTATGCTGATGAGCCTGTTCGCATTGCTTCTGCATTGGTTATTTCTGGTCCTAATACCGATCTTGGCATGGACTCCCAATATGGTGTTGAAATTGCTATTGCCTTCAAAGGTGATGTTGCTGGTCACGCTGTTGAACTTCAAGCTGAAGATGATGGTTGTTCCGCCGAAGGCGGACAAGCTGCTGGACAGAAGATTGTTTCTGACCAAACTATTATCGGTATCGTTGGTACCTCTTGCTCTGGCGCTGGTGTCCCTTTGTCCACAGTAATGTCTGAAGCTGGTTACGTGATGGTTTCCCCTTCCAACACTTCCCCTTCATTGACCAGCCCTGATGAAGCTTGGAACCCTGGTTATTACCGCACAGCGCATAATGACAAAGTTCAAGGTAAAGCAATGGCTGATTTCGCCTTTAGTGAATTGGGCATAACAAAAGCCGCCGCAATCCACGATGGCGATCCTTATACCGAAGGTCTTGCCGCAGTATTTGCTGATAGCTTCAAAGAACTCGGTGGCGAGATTACTGAATTCACCGCTGTAAACAAAGGTGATACCGATATGCGCCCTGTGCTCACATCTGTTGCCGCTGGCGAACCTGAATTCATTTATTACCCCGTTTTCACCGCCGAAGGTGGATTCTTGACCAAGCAGGCTAGAGAGGTTGCTGGTCTCGAAGACACAATCTTAGCCGCCGCTGATGGCATGATTTCCCCCGCTGCCATTGAAGCAGTTGGCGAAGCTGGTGAAGGCATGTACTTCTCTGGTCCTGATCTCGGATTTGAAAATGAACTCTACAGTGAATTCTTGGCAAAATACGAAGAAGATTATGGCACCAAGCCTATTTCTGTTTTTCATGCTCACGCTTTTGATGCAACCAATCTGATTTTGAACTGTGTTGAATCTGTTGGCGTTGTTGATGGTGATGACCTTCACGTCGGCCGTCAAGATATGCGCGATTGTTTAGGTGCCACATCTGGTTATGATGGCATTACTGGCACTTTGACTTGTGACGAATATGGTGACTGTGCTGACCCACAAATCACCGTTTCACAGCTCACCGCTGGCGAATACGAAGTTGTCTGGCCCTAAGCTTTATATCAGTTAGTCTTAATTAGGGAACGAATATCAAATAACTTGTGAAGTTCAAATCTGGCAGGTCTTTGAGACCTGCCAGATTTTCCTGATAGGTTTGATATTTATCCCTAAGGATGAGGTCGCTATTAGTGACCCCATCTTTTTTGCACAAAGTTATAAAAATAGGAAAACTCTTATGTCAGAAAGAATTAAACAAATTGACATTCTCGGTGTGGTCATGTGGTTTTTCCGTGCGGCAATTATCGTTGCCATGCTTTGGGGGACAATTGCCACGTTAATGGACAATCCTTATTCAGCGAAAGCCTGGACAGATACAATAGTAGCTGGGATTGCTCAAGGTAGTCTTTACGCACTTATTGCCATTGGTTATACTCTTGTTTACGGGGTACTTTTCATGATTAACTTCGCCCATGGCGAATTTTTTATGTCAGGCATTATGACATCTACCATTTTCATTGCTATCCCTATGAGTGAATCTGGATACTTAGATGCAAATCCTGTTCTTGGGCTAATCATTATCGCCCTTGTAACAATGCTTGTTTCTATAGGCGTTGCTATATTAACTGAACGTGTAGCATATAAGCCTTTGCGTGGTGCTCCTCGTTTAGTTCCTTTGATTACAGCAATTGGTGCATCTTTTTTCTGGCAGTATTACTTTAGAGGCTTATATGGTTCAGAAGTAAAGCCATTTCCGCTTATTGATAGTATCGCCGGGAAGATGACGATTTTTGGGATTGAAATTCTAAAATCGCAGGCTCTTGTAATTGTGGTTGCCATTATTATGCTGATTGGCTTAAATCTTTTTGTGATAAAAACAAAAGTAGGCAAATCTATTCGAGCCGCCGCAGAAAACAAAGATGTTGCGCGCTTGATGGGCATTGATGTTGACAGAGCCATCACTATCACCTTTACAATGGGTGCGGCAATGGCGGGTATCGCAGGCGTACTCTATGCTTTGGTATTTAGACAAGTTCATTACTTTATGGGATTTTTCCCCGGAATCAAAGCCTTTACTGCGGCAGTTTTAGGTGGTATTGGTAGTATTCCTGGTGCGGCACTTGGTGGGTTACTCTTAGGCGTATTCGAATCAGTTGGACCCGCACTTTTCCTTGAAGGTTTGGGCGTTCCATCTCCGCATCAGTTAAAAGACGTAATTGCTTTTACGATGCTAGTCTTGGTGCTAATTTTCCGTCCGCAGGGTATTCTTGGCGAACGCTTAGCTGAAGAAAAGGCATAGGAGACTTCTTATGAATAAATCTATAACAATTAAAGATATTATTAGCAAAGGTCTTATAGCGGGCGTTGTTATTCTCAGCTTAAATGTCATTGGCTTTATCACCTTGTTGGGCGAAAGAGAACTGATTACTGGGTGGTTTTCATTGGGACATGTTTTCTTGGTCGCAACCCCTATGGCTGTTGCTTATTTCACCACAAAGAATATGGATTATGAAAGCAAAGCAAAACCTATTGGCGTTGGCTTTGTTATTGGTGCAGTTTCAGCCATCCCTTCAATAATTCTCGTGTTCTTGGAAACAAATACCGATCTTCGTCAGTTTTTAGCAAACGTTTCTCCTGCACTGACAGAATTTCTCACATTTGGACAGGGAGTTGTAGCTGGAAGCTTTATACTTCTCCTTTTCTTTGCAGTTATGAGCGCATTGGCTTCTTTTGTTGGACTATTAGACAAAAAAATCCAGCACCCTCTTGTAACAGGCGTTGCGTGGGTATTAGGTATCGCTACATTCTCAGAAGTTCTCTTGATCCGCATCCGAGATACATTTGGCAGAGGGGTGGCAAAATTCATCTTTGAAGGCGAAACACTTAATCCTATTATTGCGTTATTTATATTTCTTGTCGCAGCAGGAATTACACTTTGGTGGGATCAGAAAGGTGATGGTATAAAAGTCACGTTTGCTGGTTTTTCGCCCCAAAAGAAAAAACAACTGAGTAAAGGTAGATCTCTTATCCTGATGGTTGTTATTCTCTTTTTGCCACTTCTTCTTGGTTCTTACCTCACAGAAGTTACCAACAATGTGGGCATATATATCCTAATGGGCTTAGGGCTTAACATTGTAGTCGGTTTTGCTGGTCTGCTAGATTTGGGATACGTTGCCTTTTTCGCAATTGGGGCTTATGTGATGGGCGTGTTAACCTCTGAAGGTGCGCTAGGATTGGATATAGGATTCACTTTTTGGACAGCATTACCCGTTGCCGTTCTCACGGCTATACTCTTCGGTATAATCTTGGGCGTTCCTGTCTTGGGCATGAGAGGCGACTATTTAGCCATTGTGACGCTTGGATTTGGTGAGATCATCCGTGTTCTCGCTGTGTCCGATGTTTTCAAAGGGACTTTAGGAGGTGCACAAGGTATTCTGCAAATTCCTAAGCCTGAATTTTTTGGCATAAGGCTGGTACAGCCAGAACAACTTTATTATGTTGTCTTGGGAGGGGTGTTGTTAGCAGTTTTTATTGCCACTCGTTTGCGAGATTCACGTCTCGGTAGGCAATGGATGGCGATGCGCGAAGATGAAGATGTTGCTGAAGCCATGGGCATGAATTTGGTTGCAACAAAACTGATGGCTTTTGCTACAGGTGCCGCTTTCTCAGGATTAGCAGGAGCAATTTTTGCCTCAAAGCTAACATCTATTTTTCCTCACAGTTTCAACCTAATTATTTCTATCAACGTTTTAGCCCTAATTATTGTAGGCGGCGTTGGTAGCATCCCTGGTGTTTTTGCTGGTGCGCTAATTTTGGTTGGCTTACCAGAATTACTTAGAGAGTTTGCAGAATTCCGCATGTTGATTTATGGTGTTTTGCTCATCGTTATGATGCTCTATAAACCAGAAGGTTTCTTGCCTGACGAAAGAAGAAAAAGAGAGTCGAGCACAGATGAAGAACTTAGCTTGGCGGAGAACTAGGAGACAATCATGAGCATAATACTTAGCACACGTAATGTAATAAAACGCTTTGGTGGTCTCGTGGCGGTTAATTCCTTTGAAATCGAAGTTAAGGAAAATTCCATCTCCAGCGTTATTGGTCCTAATGGTGCAGGGAAGACAACCTTCTTTAACTGCATCACAGGATTTTATACCCCTACAGAAGGCGAAATTATCTTTGATGGAGACCATCATATCGAAGGGCTTCGCCCCGATCAAGTTACCCTAAAAGGGCTTTCTCGAACCTATCAAAATATCCGTCTTTTTTCAAAAATGACGGCGATTGAAAATATCTTGGTGGGGCAACACAAACACTTTAAAACCCATTGGCTTGAAGCAATCTTCAAAACCAAAGGTTTTATCAAAGAAGAAGAAGAAGCACTAGAAGAAGCCATTCGTTTGCTCAACTTTGTTGGCTTAAGCGGGCTTGGCGATCAGGTTGCACATAATTTGCCCTACGGCGCACAACGCAGACTTGAAATTGCGCGTGCCTTAGCCAGCAAACCCAAGCTCCTCTTATTAGATGAGCCTACTGCGGGGATGAACCCGAATGAATCCATCGAGTTGATGCACTTCATTCGCCGATTGCGCGATGAAGTAGGAATCACCGTTTTGCTTATTGAGCACGATATGAAAGTAGTTATGGGTATTAGTGAAGAAATCTGGGTGATGGACTTTGGACAAAAAATTGCTGAAGGAACACCGCATGATATTCAAACAAACCCTAAGGTAATCGAAGCCTATTTGGGAAGTGGTGCCGCATCCGGTTTGAATTTGGGGAAGGGAGAATAAAATGGCAATGCTAGAAGTTAATGACATCCATACTTATTATGGAAATATCCATGCCCTCAAAGGCATCTCTATCACCGTTGAAGAAGGTGAAATCGTTACACTCATCGGTGCTAATGGTGCTGGAAAAACAACAACATTACGCACAATTAGCGGTCTCTTGACCCCGCGTGAGGGAAGTATCTCTTATTTAGGGAAAGATATCGTGGGCACACCTGCCCATAAACTTGTTTACGAAAGAATGGCGATGGTTCCTGAGGGACGTGGTGTTTTTGCAAAATTAACCGTGCAAGAGAATTTAGAAATGGGCCATTTTAGCCGAGAAGACAAAGATGGCATAGCCAGAGACCTTGAGCGCGTTTTCACTCTCTTCCCTCGTATGAAGGAGAGACGCAAACAGGTTGCAGGGACACTCTCTGGTGGCGAGCAACAGATGTTGGCTACTGGGCGCGCTATGATGTCCGCTCCCCGTTTGTTGATGTTAGATGAGCCTTCTATGGGGCTTGCGCCCGTTCTTGTTGATGCCGTATTTGATGCGATTGTTGAGATTAATAAAGAAGGCACCACTATTCTTCTTGTTGAGCAGAACGCGTTGATGGCACTTTCTATTGCTAACCGTGGCTATGTGCTACAAACGGGACAAATCGTCCTCCACGATGATGCTGAGAAACTTAAGAACAATGAGATGGTGCAAAAAGCCTATCTTGGCGTAGACTAAATTGCAAAATAAATTTAGATATAAAAATGCCCGACACATATTGTGTCGGGCATTTTTCTTTTTCGGGTAAAATGGGGAGTGAAAATGTGAAATGTGTTGCATATAGAGCTCCTTAGGAATGAGAATTCTATAACTTATACATTTAAGTCGCCGAATTTGAGTAAGACATACTTCAAATATATAAGTTTTCTTCTTAAGTCCTTATTACCAAACAATCTAATCAACCAACTACCCAACTAACTAATTATGACTCTCAAAAATAAAAAAGAAATCGTTCGAGATTGGCTTCCTCGTTATACTGGCACAGCCTTAGAAGATTTTGCCGATTATATTTTATTGACCAATTTTGAACATTATCTCCATCTTTTCTCAGGTTGGTATGACGCGCCTATTCGCGGGGATGACAAACCCATGCCCAATGTCACCGCCAATGGAATTACGCTCATCAACTTCGGGATTGGCAGTCCTAACGCCGCCCTTGTAATAGACTTGCTTAGCGCTACCAAGCCGAAAGCGGTTCTCTTTCTTGGTAAATGTGGCGGATTAAAGAGAAAGACCGCGCTCGGTGATTTTATTCTCCCCATCGCCGCCATTCGAGGAGAAGGGACATCAAATGATTATTATCCGCCCGAAGTGCCTGCCTTGCCAGCTTTTAATTTGCAGAAAGCGGTTTCAACCACTATCCGCAACCATAATCATGATTATTGGACAGGCACGGTCTACTCCACCAATCGGCGCGTTTGGGAGCATGATGATGATTTTAAAGATTATCTAGCCACAATTCGAGCAATGGCAATAGATATGGAAACAGCCACACTTTTCATTACAGGCTTCTCTAACGAAATTCCCACAGGTGCGCTACTTCTTGTCTCTGACCGCCCGATGATGTCGGCGGGGATTAAGACTGCTGAAAGCGATGAAAAAGTGACCGAAGAATATGTTGAAGAACATTTGCGCTTAGGCATCGATGCACTCAACGAATTAATTAATAACGGCTTAACTGTCAAACACCTAAAATTTTAAGCAAACCACCCGATTACTAGACACAGTAGACTAACCTCATGCCCTCAGCAGAAATAATAACTATTGGAACAGAAATTTTACTTGGCGAAATTGTAGATACAAATACACGCTATCTTGCGCGTAATTTACGCGACCTTGGCATAGATTTATATCGCACTGTCACCATCGGTGATAACGCCGAGCGGATTGCTGAAACGATTCGCGAAGCGATGAAGCGCACAGACATCATCATTACCACTGGCGGGTTAGGACCCACCATTGATGACCCTACGCGTGATGCCATTGCGCTGGCAGTTGGCGTAGAAACCGAGTTTCGCCCAGAACTTTGGAAAGATATAGAAAAACGAGTTTCTCTTTATGGACGAAAGCCAACCGAAAATCAAAAAAGGCAGGCTTATGTGCCGCAAGGTGCAATTGCCCTTGAAAACCCCGTAGGCACTGCGCCTTGTTTTATTGTTAAATATAGTTCGCTTCCCCCTGAGGGGGAAGGGTTAGGGAAGGGGGCAGGCACAATTATTTCCCTCCCCGGCGTGCCTCGCGAGATGGAGACTGTTCTTCATGATTCTGTTATTCCTTACCTTCAAAAACGCTATGCCCTAGATGAAATTATCAAGGTGCATATTTTGCGTACAGCGGGTATTGGCGAAGGCAGGCTCGATACAAAAATTGCTGACCTTGAAGCACTCGAGAATCCCACCGTGGGCTTATCGGCGCACGCGGGTATGGTCGATATTCGGCTCGCGGCAAAGGGGAAAACAGAAGATGAAGTAAGCACAATGCTTCTCGAAGTTGAAAATGAAATCCGATCACGATTAGGAAAAATTGTTTTTGGCACTAACCAAGCCCAACTCGCGGATGTCACGCTGGCGGCGGTGGAAAAACGTGGCTGGCGGTTGGTCACACTAGAGTCTGGGTTGGACAACCACCTATCTACCCAGCTCAAGAAAGCCGCCAATCCCTCTTTCGTCTACAGTAAAAATCGTGAACTCAAACCCAACGAACTGCTCCCCGCCTTGCGCCAAATCCAAACAGAAAAAGGGGCAGAAGTGGCATTAGGCATTGCCTTTTTTGCAGGAGAAAATGAGCAAATTGCTGAGTTGGTTTTGCGTACGCCTGATGGCGAAAAAACACGCACCTTGCGCTATGGCGGGCATCCTAAAAATGCCTTGCGCTGGGCACCAAATATCGCTATCAATATCTTGCGGCGGGCAGTAGACTAATGGCAAAAAAAAGAAAAATGCCCAAATTTTTGATGATTGTTTGGGGGATAAATATCATCGGATTGGTAGGGCTGGGATTTTTTTTGTGGGATAAAATACCGACTCGCTCGCAACCTGAACAAGATAGCTTGCAAGCAACAGATTCCCCAACTTTAGTATCTGCGCCCTCCCTAGCCCCAACAACCTACCTGCTCCCCACCGTGACACCGAACCCGCGCGGCACACATATTGTAGTGACCACGCCTACCGCATTTGAGTATGTACCTAGCACCTTGCAAGCCCCACCCCCAATGGTCATTGGCTACTCGGTGATGGGCAGACCGCTAGAAGTGTATAAATTTGGGCATGGAGCCAGCGAGCGGTTGATTGTAGCGGGCATTCACGGCGGCTACGAGTGGAATACCATTGCGCTTGCTGATGAGTTGATAGAAGAGTTGTACGTGCACCCCGAATTGGTACCTGCTGATGTGACGCTGTATATTTTGCGCGCTCTCAACCCAGATGGTGAGGCACGCGCACATGACCGCACTGGGCGCGTGAACGAAAACGGTGTAGATTTGAACCATAATTTCCCCTATCATTGGAAAGAAGAGTGGGATAGAGAAGGATGCTGGAATTATTTAGCCACAACGGGCGGGGTGGGTCCTGCATCGGAACCAGAGACAACGGCTTTAATTAATTTTATTTCTTTGCATAATTTTGACGCGCTTATTAGTTACCATAGCGCGGCTTTGGGCATTTTTGCGGGCGGCATGCCGCCCTTTGCCCCCTCAGACGATTTGGCGCAGTCCATTGCCAACAAAAGCCCTTATGCTTATCCGCCCGTTAATACAGGATGTGATTATAGTGGCAACCTAACCGATTGGGCTTCTTCGGTGGAGGGAATCCCCTCTGTAGATATTGAATTGTCTAATCATACTGATACCGATTTTGGTGCCAATTTGCGAATTTTGAGTGTTTTTTTGAGTTGGGTGCGGTGAGGGAATTTCGGGGCTTATTTTCTCCGTACTCAAAAAGCTTTATCTTGCCATCTTTGGCTTCATCTCGTGCCAACTTGTCTCTCGCTGGTAGATTTTCCCTATATCAAAGAGCAATTCTTCGCTAAAACGTGTGCCCATCAATTGCATCCCAATTGGCATATTGGCATCATCAAACCCGACAGGCAGAGCCAAGCCAGGCACCCCCGCCAAATTTGCCGGAAGCGTAAAAATATCTTCAAGATACATAGAAAGCGGGTCGTCACCATGCGCACCAATCTTAAAGGCTGTAGTCGGCGCAACAGGTGTGGCGATGGCATCTACTTTTGTGAAAGCGTCTTCAAAATCTCGCCGAATTAGCGTGCGCACTTTCTGCGCCTGTCCATAAAAAGCATCATAATACCCCGCCGAAAGTGCGTAAGTGCCGAGCATAATTCTACGCTTCACTTCTTCGCCAAAAAGTTTGCCGCGGGTTTGGTTATAAACCTCTGCCAAGGTATCTGCGCCCTCTCTTTGCGTATATCGGATTCCGTCAAAGCGTGCCAAATTTGCCGAAGCCTCTGCAGAAGCCAAAATATAATAGGCTGGGATGGCGTATTCTGTATGCGGCAAGCTGATGGGGATAATCTCTGCGCCCATTTTTTTGAATTCTTGGATAGCCTCCCGCACTGCGCCCGCGACCTCAACTTGAGTGCCTTCGACAAAATACTCTTTGGGAACACCAATCCGCGTGCCTTTGAGCGACTCAGCATCTGGCAACCTGCGCGGTGTAGTGGGGGATTCTACGCTTGTGGCATCAAGGGGGTCTTTGCCCACCATCGTCTTGAAAACGGGGATAATATCTGCCACCGAACGCGCTAAAACACCGATAGAATCTAAAGATGAGCCATAGGCTGATAATCCATAACGTGAAATACGACCATAGGTTGGCTTGATTCCGCTAATCCCGCAATAGGATGCGGGCTGGCGCACAGACCCGCCTGTGTCACTGCCAAGGGCAACGGGCACCATTCCCGCGGCGACAGCCGCCGCACTTCCGCCAGATGAGCCGCCAGGTACGCGGTCTAAATTCCAGGGGTTATGTGTTACGCCATAAGCAGAGTTTTCTGTAGATGACCCCATTGCGAATTCGTCTGTATTCGTTTTCCCAACGATGACCATGCCCGCGTCTTCGAGCTTTTTGACAGCGGTTGCCGTGAAGGGTGGCATATAGCCTTCGAGAATTTTTGAGCCTGCGGTGGCGGGCATTCCGTCTACCATGAGTACATCTTTGATGGCGATGGGGATGCCGCACAGCGGTGAGTTGGGGCAGTTAGCTGAATTTGCTTTGGCTAACGCGTATTTTTCGTCTATATGCAAAAAGGCGTTTACATCTGTTTCACGTTCACCGATGCAATCAAGATAAAAACGCGTTAGTTCCGTGCTTTTCATCTCCCCAGAAGAGAGCGATTCTTTTAATCCTGCAAGTGATAAATCTTTAATTTTCATTATTTCTTCTCTCCAAAAACTGCGGGCACTTTGAACTGATTTTTATCTGCATCAGGCGCGTTTTTGAGCAAATCGGCGGTAGATAGAGATTTATGCACTTTATCTGCTCGAGTGGCACTTGTGCCCTGAAACGCATTAGCGGTGGGGGAAATGCCAGTGGTATCGAGTTCGTTCAGTTTTGCGATGTGGTCAAGAATATCGGAGAGTTGCACGCGATAGCGGGCTTTCTCTTCTGCGCTCAAATCGAGACGAGCGAGTTTGGCTATGTGGTCTACTTCTTCTAATTTTAATGGCATAGGGGACTCTTTTTTTGAATACGGAGTTTCGCCGATTTCACGGAGAAGGATTTTATAATTACAGAGAAAAACGAATTTGAAGCCAAGATTTTTTTCTTTAGCTTTTGAACAGGCGGATTATAAGAGGAAATGAAGGATGATGCAAAGTGAAGGTATGAAACCTAAACTTTGCAACGCAGAGCGTTGCTTTCAGGACTTGCACACTTGCAACTTGCACACTTGCAACTTGCACACTTGCAACTTGCACACTTGCAACTTGCACACTTGCTACTCGCCCCATGCCTCTCCGTACCAATGTAAATACTCAGCTACATGCGCTCGCCAGTAGTTTTCATCGTGCAAGCCTACGTATAAACGCCATTTATGGGCGATTTTATTTTCTGCCAATAAATTGGCAAAATTGGCAACTTTTAGATAGTCTTGGTCTTTGTCACCAGAATCTATATATATTCTGGGTATAGAATCAGTGGGGATTTTATTAAGCCAATCGTCTAACTCGGCATAATCTTGATAAAAAATCGCCGGAGAATGTGCCCCAAAAGCACCAAAAATGCCCCAGCGGGTTAATCCATAATGAATTGCCCAGCCCCCGCCTCGCGAAAGCCCGCCAATGGCACGATATTTTTCATCTTTTAGCGTGCGGTAATTTTTATCAATATACGGGAGAAATTCGTCAATAAAAATATCTCCAAATTCGGCTTCGTAAATGGGGCGTAAGGAGTACTTTTCATAAGGCATCACGATAATATATGCGGGGTTTTCATCCGCTACGCCTAGCCGCACCCATTGGTCATCTTCAAAATTTGCGCCATGCAAAAGATAGAGGAGGGGATAGCGTATTTCGGCATCAAAATCATAGCAGGGTGGAAGATAAATATGATAATTGGGCAGAAGCACCGAATCGTACGCGTGACTTTGCACTTGCCCGCGCGTCTCTGAACATTCTTCTGGTATTGGGCTAGGTGCTTCTAAAGTTTGCATAGGTGTGGGCGCCATAGCAGGTGCAGAACGTGTTAACGTAGGCGTTGGTGAAGCAGGTGGCATAGGTGTCAAAGGCTTGCAAGCCGAAAGCCACGCGAGCATTGCTATAATGAAAAACCTGATAGGTCGCCGCCCCTTAGAATCATCTGGGGGGTTACACATAGACCTGTCAGGTTTAGATTTACTAAAAGATACTTGACGTTTATCCATACTTGGGATTATACTCTCTTCTCGTTCGGGGCGTAGCGCAGTCCGGCAGCGCACCGCGTTTGGGACGCGGGGGTCGGCGGTTCAAATCCGCCCGCCCCGACCATTTTTTTACCGCTGATTACCCCAAAATTAGCAAAAAAACACCATCAGAAATGATGGTGTTTTTCTTTGATGGTTAGGTTTTTGAAAAAGGCTAGAAGAACTCGCTCCCTTCATGGAGATCAAATAATTAAATTGATAATAGGCGTGTCGCGAAAAACTCCACCGCATGGACGTAAACGTCCATGCTCAAAGCTGAAGCCCGCTAAAAGCGGACTCATTTGAGCCGACTTTAGTCGGCTTTTGTCACTTGATGGAGCGTTTTACTTTTTCATTTTTTTCACGTTTTCACGTTTTACTTTTCACATCACCTCTACATCATGCGGATGCGACTCTCTTAATCCAACGGGCGTAATGCGCACAAACTGTGCTTTTTCGTATAACTCTTCTATATTATGTGCATTTGTATAACTCATCCCCGATTGTAAACCGCCGACCAGTTGCTTAATAATCTCGCGCGTTGAGCCACGATAAGGGACAGCGGCTTCGACTCCCTCAGAAACATATTCTTCAATCTCTTCTTTGCTGATATCGCTTTCACCTTCACGCGCTTTGCGGGCTAAATTTGCCTTTAAAGAGGCCATGCCGCGTGAAACTTTATAGCGATGTCCTTTACGCGTCATCACCATGCCGGGGCTTTCATCTGCACCTGCCAATAAACTGCCCACCATCACCGAAGATGCGCCAGCCGCGAGTGCTTTGACAATATCGCCCGAAGTGCGGATACCGCCATCAGCAATAATGGGAATTCCCTGTGGGCGAGCTACTTCGGCAGATTGCGTCACAGCTGTCAGTTGTGGCACCCCTGCGCCTGCCACAATGCGCGTGATGCAAATTGAGCCAGGTCCAACGCCAACTTTTACCGCATCCACGCCCGCATCAATGAGACGTTGTGTTCCGCCACCTGTCGCCACATTCCCGCCGATAATCTGTGCTTGGGGAAAATTCTTGCGGATTTCTTTGACGATGTTGACTTCTAATTCAGAATCACCGTGTGCGATATCAACTACAATCGCGTCCGCGCCTGCTTCTAAGAGTCGCTCTACGCGTATTAATTCACTGCCTTTTACGCCCACTGCCGCACCAACAGCTAAACGCCCCCGTGTATCTTTTGTAGCTATCGGAAATTTGGCGTTTTTCATAATATCTTTAAGTGTAATTAACCCTTTCAATCGCCCCTCTTCATCTACCAGCGGTAGTTTTTCTATACGGTATTTATGCAAAAACTTTTCAGCTTCTTCTAATTGAGTCCCTAATGGTGCCGTAATTACTTTTGATGTCATAATTTCAGTAATTGGCTTATCGTTATGATACTCAAAAAGCATATCGCGCGTGGTTACAATGCCTACCACGCGGTGGCTTTCATCTACAATCACGATGCCGCCTGTTTCTGTTTCGTTCACCAGTTTTCTTGCATCGCCAATAGTATTTGTCGTTCCAAGCGTAATTGGATTTTCTACCACAAAAGATTCTGCTTTTTTAACGCGCTGAATTTGCCTCACTTGCTCATCAATGGTCATAAAACGATGAATAAAACCAATCCCACCCTCGCGCGCCATTACAATCCCCATTTTATGCTCGGTCACTGTATCCATATTGGCAGAAACAATAGGCGTTTGCATCGAAATTTTTGTGGTCAGTTGTGTGCGCGTAGAGAGTTTTCGGCGTGATTTCACGTCGGAGTATTGGGGCGTAAGCAATACATCATCATAGGTTAGGGCGGTGTTTGGTAAAATTTTCATCATTTTCTCCTTTTTTTTCTGGAGCCAAAAGTCTGGAGACTTCGGACGCCAATTATCAACACCGCCATTATAAACCACAATGATATAATCAAAATATGAAAAACCCCTTGCTTTCTTTAAGCCCACTCGATGGGCGTTATACTCGCAAAACAGAAGTTTTACGTGAGTATTTTTCTGAATTCGCCTATATCCGTAGCCGTGCCCGTCTTGAAATCGCCTATTTAATTGCACTCTCGCAAGAGACAGATTTAGTGCGCACCCTTTCGCAAAAAGAGTTGGATTTTCTTCAAAAACTCGCTACTGATTTTTCTTTGGACGATGCCAAGCGGGTCAAAAAACTGGAGCAGGATACCCGCCACGACCTTAAAGCCATCGAAAACTTTCTACGGGAACGCTTCGCGCGTGGCTCATTGCTTGATTGCCGCTCCTATCTTCATTTTGGGCTGACAAGTGACGACGTTAACCTGACCGCCGTAGCCTTAGATTTGCGGGATGCGCGTGACCGCGTCTTGATCCCTGTGCTGGATGAGATTATTGCCGAGTTACGGGATTTTGCTCAAATCTATAAATCCACGCCCATGTTGGCACGGACTCATGGGCAAGCCGCGGTGCCGACCACTTTTGGCAAAGAAATCGCCATTTTTGTGGCGCGTTTAGAAAGGCAACGTGAAAAGTTTATTAATCATCGTTTTGAAGCAAAGTGGAGCGGGGCGGTTGGCAATTACAACGCCCAAGTCGTTGGCGCACCAAAAGTAGATTGGTTAGCATTTAGTGAAAAGTTTTTGCGCGATTTAGGTTTAGAGCCAACAGCAATTAGCTCGCAAATTATCCCCTACGATAATTGGTTGGCATACTTTCAGATATTGCAATTGGTTAACGGTATATTGCTCGATTTAACTCAAGATATGTGGCGATATATTAGCGATGATATTCTGAAATTGCGTGTAGTAGAAGGTGAAGTTGGCTCTTCGACCATGCCGCAAAAAGTTAATCCTATTGATTTTGAGAATGCAGAAGGGAATTTAGGGTTGGCAAACGCGTTTTTTGAGCAGTATATCCGTAAATTGCCCGTATCGCGTTTACAGCGTGATCTCTCTGATTCTACCGTACGGCGTTCTTTTGGGGAGGCATTCGGGCATACGCTGGTGGCTTGGCTGAGCGTTGTTAAGGGGCTAGATAGGGTTGAAGGGCACGCACCAAGCCTCAACGCCACGTTAGAATCGCATTGGGAAGTTGTTGCCGAGGGTGCGCAGACTATCCTCCGCTCGGCAAATATCCCCTCTGCATATCAGCAATTAAAATCTCTAACGCGTGGCAAAAAGATCACAGAAAAATCTTATCAAAATTGGGCAAATGAACTTGAGGTAGACGAATCTATTAAAACTTGTTTGTTGGCACTTTCTCCGCAGACCTATGTGGGGCTGGCAGAAGAGATTGCCGAGCGGGTATTAAAAAGTGAGGAAAAATGAGCGTTAGAATTGTTTTAGGCACGCAATGGGGCGATGAGGGGAAGGGCAAAGCGATTGATACTTTTGCCGGTGATTACGATTATGTGGCGCGCTATAACGGCGGAAATAATGCCGGTCATACAATTGTGAATGAGTATGGTATTTTCAAAATTCATCTCACGCCTTCAGGCGTTTTTTATCCCAATGTGACTTGTTTGGTCGGGGGTGGCGTGGTGATGGACCCAGCTGTGATGCTGGATGAAATGAAATCGTTGGTGGACGCGGGAATTGTCTTGAAAGACAGATTGCTGATTTCGCCGCGTTCACACGTGATTATGCCCTACCATAAAGTTTTAGACGGGCTTTATGAAGATGCCAAAGGCAAGGGCGCAACCGGCACAACTCGGCGTGGTATAGGACCGACTTTTGCCGATAAAGTCAGCTATAACGGCATCCGTTGGGGCGATTTTGCAGACAGTGAGATTTTTGCTTCAAGATTAAAGATGCAATTAACGCTCAAAAATAAAATTATTATTGCCTTGGGTGGTAGTGCTTTAGCATTTGATGCCATTTACGACGAATATATGGGCTATTATGAAGAGTTGAAGCCTTATATTCGCGAATTATTCCCCATTGTGCATGATGGCTTAAAAAATGGGAAAAATTTCTTGCTAGAGCAAGCGATGGGCACTTGTTTAGATACAGATTGGGGAACATATCCTTTTGTGACTGGCTCGACTACGATCGCTTCTGCCGCGACGACAGGCTTGGGAATTCCCCCGCAAGCGATTGATGAAGTGGTCGGGATTGCCAAAGCCTATACGACTCGCGTTGGTGGCGGTCCTTTACCCACAGAGATTTTTGACGATGAATTTGCCATCGAAACCTTGAGCGAAGTTGCGGCAACCACAGGTCGCATTCGGCGTGGGGGCTGGTTCGATGTGGAGGTTGTCCGTTTTGCGAGCATGATTAGCGGCATCAATCAAATTTTCTTGACCAAACTTGATATTTTGAGCGCATTTGATGAGATAAAAATTTGCACAGGTTATGAGTTAGATGGAAAATCTGTGCATTATTATGATTTGGATTCTTACCAGCTTGGGCGCGTTACGCCGATTTACGAGACTCTCCCCGGTTGGCGAGTTGATATTCGTGATATTCGTGAGTATGCTGATTTGCCCCCCGAAGCCCAAGCCTATGTGGAGCGGGTGGAAGAGTTGGTCGGCGTGAAAGTTGGCTGGGTGACGAATGGTCCTGAGCGCGAGGCGATTATTCCGCGGTAATTTGTGTGTAGGCAATAAAAAAGAGTTTCTCGGAAGAGAAACTCTTTTTTTATGAGAAAATATCGGTGATTGGCTAAAAGCCCCCGTTCCCTTCAAGGGAACGGGGGCTTCTAGCCACTGAAGTTCTACGTGCTAATAAACTCTACATCAGTGGCTTCTGCGCCACCAGGTGCTTTGCTTTTGAATTGGCTCATATAAAGAGCATAGTAGAAATCTTTATTTTCCATCAGTTCATCGTGGGGGGCGTATTCGACAATATCGCCACCGTTGACGACCATGATTTTTGATGAATCACGAATAGTCGCTAGACGGTGGGCAATAGAGAAGCTGGTTTTGCCTTCCATGAGTTTGTGCATACCATCTTGAATGAGTTTTTCTGTGCGGGTATCTACGTTGCTGGTTGCTTCATCTAAAATCATTAGCTTGGGTTCTGCCACCATAGCACGGGCGATGGTAATCATCTGGCGTTGTCCTTGGCTGAGGTTGGCACCGCGCTCGGTGAGCATGGTGTCGTAGCCTTGTGGCAGATTTATGATAAAGCCATGAGCATTTGCGTCTTTTGCGGCGGCGATAGCCTCTTCTTCAGTGGCGCCCTCACGAGCGTATAGTAAGTTGTTCATTACGGTGTCGGTAAAGAGGAATGCCTCTTGTAGCACTACGCCAACCTGCTTGCGGAGACTTGCTTGGGTCAGATTACTGAGGTCTTGTCCGTCAATGAGGATGGTGCCGCTGTCAATATCGTAATAACGTGTGAGGATGTTAATCAGCGTACTTTTTCCTGCGCCAGTGGGACCGCAAATGCCGATGCTTTCACCCGGTTGCACCTCAAAGGTGTTTTTGCGTAAAATCTTGCGTCCAGGAATATAGCTAAAGTCCACGTCAATACATTCTAGGTGTCCGCCTTTGAATTCATATTCTGTTGCATCGGGGGCATCTTTAACGGTTGGTTTTTCATCAATAATCTTGAAGACTCGCTCTCCACCCGCAGAGGCATTGAGGGCATTTGTGATGAGGTTGGCAATCTGGTTTAGGGGTGAAGCTAATAATGCCGCATATCCAGAGAAGGCAAGTACTACACCTAAGGTCGTTTTTCCATTGATGACCATAAAAGTACCCGCAACCATCACCAATACATTTTGGAAGAGAGTGAGTGTTTGGGTCATCGGGAGTTGCATTAGTGCGGCTAAGAAAGCTCTTTTTCCTATTTTATAAACATTAGCGGCATATTCTTCGTGTTTTTTCTCTGTCCATTCTTTACGGCGTTTGCTGATGACTACTTTATGCCCAGCAAGGGTTTCTTCTTGGAATCCGCTTATATCCCCCAACTCTTTTTGAAGGCTAATAAAGGCAGGCGAGGCTATTTGGGTGATGACATAAATGCCAATTAGCAGAAATGGGATAGTGGTTAAGGCTACAAGTGCTAATTTCCAATTAATCAGTAACATTACACCGAAAATCAGAACAACTTGGAATGTGGCGCGAATGATTTGGTTGACTGCGTTGGTATAGAATAAGGAGACAACCTCAGCATCATTGGTGACATTGCTAGAAAGTTCCCCAGGGGGATTCTTGTAGAAGAAATCCATTGAAAGGGTTTGGATATTTGAGAAGAGATTTGTTTGCAGTTTATGAAGGGCTTTGGTTGCCATACTCGCAAAGGTACGGTCGGAAATAAAGCTGAATATCAGGTAGAAGGCACCAGCAATAACGCCGTAGACGGCCCAGCGGGTGAGTACATCTGCACTGCCGTTAGGATCGCTGATTTCGTTCATGCCCTCGCCTGTGATGTAGGGTAAGGCTATCAGCCCTAGCAATGCGATAACGCGGGTAATTGTGCCAAGTATAAATTTGGGGCGTTGTTCTGCGCCAATCATATAAGCTAAGAGACGTGATAGTGTACCCATAGAAAGATCGGTTTGCTCTGAACTGGTTACTTCTTGTTTATCCATTGTTTTGGTTGCAGTGCTCATACTGCCTCCTCTAGGTCAAGTCCTTTGGTGACCCCGCCGCCGAGCTGTGATTCGTAAATTTCTTGATAAAGCGGGTTGCTTTCAAGCAGTTCTTCGTGATTGCCTTCGGCAACAATTTCACCGTTTTCTAATAGGTAAATATGATCGAGGTCAATAACGGCACTGATACGTTGAGCAACATAGATTGTTGTCGCGTTATTCATAAATTTAGGAATAGCCGATTGCACGCGCCCTTCGGTAGAGGCATCTAGTGCGCTTGTGCTGTCATCGAGAATAATCACTTTGGGTTGCGCCGTAAGCGCGCGGGTGATAGATAACCGTTGTCGTTGTCCGCCAGAGAAGTTATAGCCACGTCTGGCAACTGGAGCACTCCATTCTTCTGGGATATTGCTAACAAAACCATAAGAGTCGGCGGCTTTGGCGGCATCGATCATTACATCATCATCCACTTTTGGGCTGCCAAATTTAAGATTGACGCGTACATCACCTTGAAAAAGTACTGCCTCTTGTAAAGCAATGCCGATAATTTTTCTTAAGTTTTCTTGGGGTATATCGCGCACATCTACGCCGTCTAAGGTGATGCGCCCTTCAGTGGCATCATAGAAGCGTGGAATTAAGTTAACCAGCGCACTTTTTCCTGAGCCAGTTGCGCCCAGAATGCCAACTTGTTGACCGGCTTTGATGGTTAGGTTGATGTTCTTTAATGCGGGTGGGTCAAATTTACCGTCTGGTCGGCGGAAGGCAAAGGAAACATTTTCAAAACGTATTTCACCTTTGACCTTTTCCATGTTCATCTCTTTGGCTTCTTCTTTATCCTGCACAGTAGGTTCAGCATCGTAGGCTTCAAGAATACGTTTGGCAGAAACATCGCCACGCAATACCAAAGGAATAACTATAGCCATCATCGCCAAAGGTGCAACAATCATTGCCATATAAGAGTTGAAAGTGCTAACTTGCCCTACGCTCATGCCAGAGCCGCTTAATACATTACTGCCACCAGCCCACATAGAAAAAATGATAGAGAGTTGGCTTACACCCGTTAGCAAGGGGGAAAAAAAAGCCACTCGCCAAGCGGCTTGCAATGCCGGCACACGTAAATTAGTGGCATTTCTAGTAAACTTTTCTACTTCATATTCTTCGCGCACAAAAGCCTTAACAACAGAAATTCCTGTTAGATTTTCTTGTAAGGTATTGTTTAGGTCGTCTAAACGTTCCTGTCGTTTTCTATATGCCCTAGCAATGGGTGGGATTAGCCACCACATCAAAGATAGAACAACAAAAACAACAATTATTAGTACCCAAACCAAATCGGGCGTATTTTTGATCGCCAATAGGATGGTTATTAAAAGCATAAAAGGGGCATAAGCACCTAGCATGATGCTTTGTTGCATAGCATTTTGCACATTAATTGTGTCTGCGTTTAGGCGCACCATGAGCTTGCCAGTAGAGAGATGGTCGAAGTTTTCAAAGGAATAAGCCTGAGTTTTTTCGTATAATAATTTGCGAACCATATACGAAGCTCCCTGTGCAAAAAAGACAGCTTGAGAAGCGGCAATAGCCATTGAAACGCCCATAATTACTGCCAACCCCATCATATTAAGACCAATATCTAAGGCGGCTTCAACATCGCCTGCAACCATGCCTTGGTTGACTAAGGGGGTAATCAATGTGGAATAGCTAACGGTTGCAAATGCCGCAACAAACATCATCACTTGCGAAAGGAAAAACCGCCATTTATGCAGTTTTACAATTGAAAATATCTTTCCAAACGATTTGACCATTTTTCTTGTACCTCCATTGGGGAAGAATGAGTAGGTTAGTAAATTAGTAGATTAGGAAATCAGGGAAGAGGAAGTTGGTTTGCTCTTTTCTAATTTATTGGATTGACATAGCGCGCGGTGCGTAAGTGGATGTTTTTGAACCGCTCCATGCGTACATTGAACTGGGGTGCTCTTTCCTGAGCTTTGGATGAGGCGTGAGCGTTGCCTTGTTTGAACCACGAAAAAGGTTGCTCGGCGGTACTCAAGTTGAGGACACGCGCGTAGCGGATTCCTTTATCCAATAATCAGCATATTAGTATATCAGTATGGGAAGGGTGCAATGATGGCATTGCCCGCACTAATACACGGGATCGCGTAAGATGGGGCATGTCATGCAGTGACCGCCGCCACGTCCGCGCCCTAGTTCTGAGCCGTTAATTTCAAGAACGGTGACACCCGCTTTGCGTAAACGGGCGTTGCTCCACTCATTGCGGTCATAAGCTACGACCACGCCAGGTTCGAGGGCTACTACGTTATTGCCATCGTCCCATTGCTCGCGCTCTTGCTGAAAGATATCGCCGCCAGTGGGAATAACGCGTAATTCTTTTAGGTCTAGCGCATCTTTCACGGTTTCTATCCAGCCTTTTTTTTCTATGACTGTGTGCAATTTGTCTTCTTTGTCGCCGGGGTAATAACTAATGGGTTGGATGTTTTTTACCGCCGGTTCGTAAATGGTAACTAAATCTCGGTCGCAAAAGGTGAAAATGGTATCTAAGTGCATACTTGCTCTATCGGGAGGCATCTTTGCGGCGATAACGCGCTTTGCGGCTCCATGCTTAAAGAGTTCTGCGGCAACTTGGCTAACAGCTTGGTAGGTTGTGCGCTCGCCCATGCCAATAAGCACAATTCCTTTTCCAACGGGCATCACATCGCCGCCTTCTAGGTTTGCGTTGCCCCAGTTTTTGTCGGGGTCGCCCCACCAGATATTAAAATCGCCATCTTTGAATTCGGGATGGAATTTATAAATAGCAGACATGTGCAGGTTTTCTTTGTGGCGTGCAGGGAAATACATAGGGTTGATGGTTAGGCCCTTATAAATCCAGCTAGAGCTATCGCGGGTAAAAAGCTGGTTGGGCAAGGGCGGGATCATAAAATCTGTACCCGCATAGGCTTGCTCTATATGGGTGCGCAAATCTTTGGGGAGTTCAGCAACTGCAACGCCGCCAATTAAATGAGCGACTAATTTTTCTGGATCCATTTCGTTCATCCAATTGCGTAGCTCAATGAGCCTGCCTGCACCGACTTCGTTTGGGACTAATTTTCGGTCTAAAATATAGGCGCGCCCTTCGGGGGTTTTTACGACATCTTCGAGTAATTCGTGAACGCGCCAAACAGTGATACCATATTCTGCTCGCATTAAATCGACAAAGGCATCATGGTGTTGGCGGGCTTTACGTGCCCATATCACATCGTCAAAAAGTAATTCCTGGCAATTGCTGGGAGTCAGCCGCCGCATTTCTAATCCAGGACGATGAACGATGACTTTGTGCAATTTCCCAACCTCTGAATATACGCCAAATTCTGACATTATTACCTCCAAAGAAAAAAAGCCCTAAAGGTCTCTAGAAACCTTTAGGGCTTTTAATTGAATAAATTTAATTCCCTAAAGTAGCCACCATAACAGCCTTAATGGTGTGCATACGGTTCTCTGCTTCGTCAAAGACAATAGAGGCATCTGATTCAAAGACTTCGTCCGTTACTTCCATGGCTTCGATACCAAATTTTTCGTAAATTTCTTGCCCAACTTGTGTATCGGTATTGTGGAAGGCAGGTAAACAGTGCATGAATTTTACGTTGGGGTTGCCAGTCATTTCCATAGCTTTGGCATTTACCTGGTAAGGCAATAATAATTTGATGCGCTCTTCCCACACTTCGGCAGGCTCGCCCATAGAAACCCATACATCGGTATAAAGGAAATCTGCGCCCTTTACACCCTCTTCTACCTCATCGGTGATGGTGAGACGAGCACCCGTTTCCGCGGCAATTTTGCGGCAGATTTTTACTAGCTCCTCATCGGGGAAATTGTCTTTAGGGGCGCATAAGCGCACATCCATACCTAGTTTTACCCCGCCAATCATTAGCGAGTGCCCCACGTTATTACGAGCATCGCCCATATAGCAAAAAGAAATATCGGGCAGGTTTTTATAGCTATGCTCTGTCATTGTTAATACATCTGCCAAAACTTGGGTGGGGTGATATTCATTTGTTAAGCCATTCCAAACAGGTACGCCCGCGTATTCTGCCAAAGTTTCGACCAACTCTTGACCAAATCCGCGATATTCGATGCCGTCGTAGGTGCGCCCCAGCACACGGGCGGTATCTTTCATGGTCTCTTTTTTGCCAATATGCGAGCCAGTAGGTCCTAAATAGCTAACGTGAGCACCTTGGTCGAAAGCGGCAACTTCAAAAGATGTGCGGGTGCGAGTTGAGCCTTTTTCAAAAATCAGGGCGATGTTTTTCCCGTTCAATTTTGGTTCTTCGTAGCCACCATATTTGGCGGCTTTTAAATCTGCTGAGAGCTTGAGTAGGAATTTGATTTCTTTAGGGCTAAAATCTAAAAGTTTTACGAAACTTCGGTTGCGTAAGTTGAATGCCATTTTCTTTCTCCTTAACTAAATGGATTTCCTAATCCTTTGTAAGTATCTGGTTTGACGGTTAGAGGAATCCGTTCCCTTCAAGGGGACGGATTGCCCGCGACTTGCGCGTTTTGGGCTTGCTTGCCCAGTGAACATCTCTGCGGCGTGTTGTTTTGTTTACTTCAGAAAAATGTTCGTTGAGTGCACGCAAGTTGAGGTCACGTATGTTGCCGCTTGTTGAAGAACGCGCGTTCTTCAATCTAATCTAAATAAAAACCCGACAAGTCTTTATGACTTGTCGGGTTTCAAATTTCCTTTTAGAGCAATACGCTAATGCTCAGTACTAGCACATATAATAAGAAAAGAATGGCTATAAGTGGGGCAACAAATTTGAGCCATTTACTGTAACTTATTCGTCCTAATGCAAGCCCGCCCATCACTACAGCAGATGTGGGGGTTATTAGATTAATTAAGCCACTTGCCGATTGGTAAGCGGTCACGATTAAGGCTCGGTTAACGCCTGCTAAATCACCTAAGGGTGCCATAATGGGCATTGATACGGTTGCTAAGCCAGAGGTGGAAGGGATAAGGAAGCTGAGTGGCAAGTAGAGCAGATGGGTGATATTGATAAAGGCTACGCCACCTAAGCCAGAGAGGGCACTTTCTGCCCAGAAGAGGACGGTGTCGGTAATTAAGCCGTTGTTCATCACAACGCTAACGCCACGAGCTAAGCCTACAATGAGGGCTACGCCGAGCATATCACGGGCACCATCTACAAAGGTATAGACGATGTTTTCTTCGCCTAGTTTTCCAACTAAGCCAATGAGAATGGCAAAGAATAGAAATAGGGCGGTCATTTCTCCGAACCACCAATTCCATTGTGGGAACGGAATTCCCAAGTCTTGCCAGGGGATTACGCTGAAAATCATTACGAAAAAAGCCATCCCAAATAAAGATAAAATGAGTTTTCGTTGTCCCGTGAATTCGGGGAAAGAGCCATCTTCAGAAGAGTTGCCAAAGTGGGCTTCGTTTTCAGCTTTTTGATCGTAAACCAATGATTTGCTGGGGTCTTGGCGTACTTTTTCGGCGTAGCGAGAAACATAGACAATGCCGATGGCGGTACCAACGATTAGAATGATAGCGCGTCCTAGCATCCCATCGGCAACGGAGAGACCTGCAAACCCAGAAGCGATTCCCGTTGCAAAGGGGTTTACAGTGGATGCCAATACACCAATGCCTGCGCCCACCATAACAATAGCAACACCAGTGATTGTGTCATATCCCGCGGCTATCATTACCGCGATGATTAAAACATAAAAGGCAAGCGTTTCTTCTGCCATCCCGAAGGAGGTACCTCCTAGCGCAAAAACAATCATTAGAACGACAATCATCCATTTTTCTTTGCCCTTTAATGCTTGTGTGATATTAGCGATGCCTGCGTCTATGGCGCCTGTTTTCATGGTAATGCCCAAGAATCCGCCTATAACAAGGACGAACATGGCGACATCAATTGCACCGTAAAGGCCACCGCTGTTGTAGATATTGACATTGCCAGTATCATCCTGAATGCCGTACATGCCGTGCAGGGGTGCTATAAAAGCACTATGAATGAAGCTTTGTGGGTTTTGTTCTACTTCATGGTATGAGCCGGGGACAGGTTCGCCCTCTTCGGTATAATCATAAGAGCCAGCGGGGATAATCCAGGTACCTACGGCAACGATGATAATCAGAAAGAATAAAATGGTATAGGCAGTGGGAAACTTGAAGCCTTTCTTTTCTTTAGACATTATTTCTCCTTGTTTTTGCTTGTGTCTTGCGAAAGATAGTTGGGTAATTATATTAGGCTTTCTCAGAAACAAAACTTCAGCGGCTAGAAGAACCCGTTTCCTTCAAGGGAACGGGTTCTTTTAGACTGTTTTTGATAGGCGATATTTATTCTAGCGGGTTATTTCATAAATAGCGTGAGCGTACACTTCCATAGCTGTATATAAATCTTGGATGGGTATATGTTCGTTTGGTTGATGTTCTGTGAGAGTAGTATGCGGGAAGTTGGGTCCGTAGGCAACACAATTAGGAATTGCCCGTGCATAGGTAGCCCCACCAGATGTGCGCGGCTTTGTCTCGGTATCGCCAGTGACTTTCTGGTAAACGGCTAGCAAGGTTTCAATAAGTGGGTGGTCAAGAGGCAAGTAAATTGGTGCCAGCCAATCATATTCGCTATAGGTTAAATCATGTCTTTTTGCAACTTCAAGTAGCTTTTCGACAATCTCTTCTTTAGGGATTGTGACGGGAATTCGGGTATCAATAGAAAGGATTTCTTCTTCACCTAACTCTATTTTACCCACATTGAATTTTAGTTTTCCTGTAGGCTCATCATTTATATCGCCAAAGATGATGGTCGCATTTGGGTCTTCTTGAACTTCTTGGGCTACAAAATTAATGGCTTTAGATTCTATGCCAATTGCTTTAAGTGCTATACATAGGCGGGCGATGGCGTTAATGCCTTTTTCTGGCACCATAGCATGTGCCGCCTTGCCAACGAGTTTTATGCCCCCATCTTCTTTTTTATATTCAAAGCCCAGTTCATCTAATTTTGCACTTAGTGCCTCTTGCTCATCGCCATCGTAAAAAGCAGAATCGGGGACTGCGTTAAAGGCGTTGCCGCCAGTGAATTTTAATCCGCTTTCGTTTTTAGTCGTTAGCTTGAGTTGCAATAAGCCTTTTTCGGCATAAATCAGCGGAAAATTTGCATCTGGAGAGAATCCCATTGAGGGAATTTCTTCGTTTTCAAGATATTTGGTGATACTACCCCACAGGCTTTCTTCATCGATGCCGAAGATAAAGCGCAAGCGTTTGTTGAAAGTGACTCCCGCGTCTTGCAAGGCTTTGACAGCGAATAATGCCGCAACGGTTGGACCTTTATCATCTTGAGTGCCGCGTCCGTAGATATTGCCATCCTTTACGATCGGGTCAAAAGGTGCTGTATTCCAATCTTCTAGGTTGCCAGCGGGGACGACATCTAAATGTCCCAGAACGCCGATTAGCTCTTCCCCTTCTCCAATATCGGCATATCCGTAGTAGCCACCTTCGCCGTAGTGGGTTTCAAAGCCCAAGCTCTCGGCAAGTTGAAGTGTTTCTTTTAGTGCGTCGTCAATATCTTTGCCAAAAGGTGTATCTTTGGCATTTCCATCAAATACACTAGGGATACTCAATAATTTACTGAGTGCTTCTATATAAGGTGCTTCTTGATCTTTTAAATGTTGATTGATGTTTTTTAGCATATTAATCTCCTGTTTTCTGAATTATCGAGGTAGTATGGTAAATTGCTATCTTTTTATGAGCATTTTTACTTTGCATCTACCTCCTGTGCCTGTTGCCAGCGAAGCCACACATAAACGGGGATGCCGAGCAGTAAGAGAATGAAGCCCCAAAGCACTGTTTCGGCACCAGAACCCCAAATACAGAATATAGAGTAAATAAAGGCAAGACTGGCGATTATACTTGAGCTTAGCAAGCGCTTCCCCTCAAAACGCTCACGATACTTGATAAATATCATTAGCTCTGCCATAGTGCTAAGCACATAGGGGAATAAAGCCGTTAACGTTGCTAATAGGATGATGAAGGCAAAAGCGTCTACCAATCCTTTGGTGAAATTCATAGCGATTAAAATAGAAACCAAAATGCTAGAAATAACCATGCCTGTTGTGGGGGTGCCTTGTTTTGATTCGTTAGCAAAAATTTTAGGAAAGAGACCGTCTTTAGCCGCCGCCATGGGCACTTGTCCCTGAAGGAGCAACCAACCGTTCATTGCACCAAAAGTAGAAGCTACCGCACCAAAGGCAACGAATAGTCCTGCGCCTTTCCCCCACATGGCTTCTGCCGCGTCCGCGTAGGGAGCGACAGACAAAGTTAAGGCATCGGGTGGCACTACGCCCATAACAGAAATAGTGCCGAGAATATAGATAACGGCGGTCAAAGAAACGCCCAATATAGTCGCTCGTGGGATGGTTTTTTGTGCGTCTTCCACATCATCTGCGGGCACGGTAGCAGATTCTAGCCCTAAATATGCCCATAAGGTTAGGGCGGCAGTGGCGGCAACAGCCATCATAGGCGACTCTTCGCTGGCATTGAAGGGTTTAAAATTTTCTACATTTAAATAAAATAGCCCGAAAAAGGCGACTGCAATTAAGGGGATGAGCTTTAGCACTGTAGTCACCAATTGAACAATACCGGCATTGCGTACGCCGCTCATATTAACCCAAGTAAGTAGCCAGACCGTGCCAATGGCTACACCTGCCCCCAGCGCAGGCGTTTCATTAAGGGCAGGGATAAAAACGGCTAAATAGCCAATCATGGCAACTGCTATTCCCGCGTTTCCTACCCATAGTGCAATCCAATATCCCCAACCGACCAGATAGGCTGTGAAATCTTCAAATCCCATGCGGGTATAGGCGTAGGGTCCGCCAGAAACAGGGGAGATTTGGGCAAGTTTGCCGAAAACCAATGCCAATAAAATCGCCCCTACAGATGTGACCACCCATCCCACCAACGCGATTCCGCCATAAGGTGCCAGCGTAGCTGGAAGCAGGAAAACGCCAGACCCAATCATGGTGCCCATGACGAGTGCGGTAGCCATCCAGATATTGAGTGTCTTTTTCTTTGGTTCACTTTTTGCACTTGACATTTCCGTCTCCTTATTTAATGGTGCATGAATAATGGATGTGGTTCTTTAGTGTTTAGAAAATGATTATCTATTGGAATATGACATGATTTTAGGATAACGCCCCGTGACGCGCGTGTTTTGGGTTGGTGTGCTGAAACTTGAACTGGGTGTGTGTGGTACGCGCCTCGTGCTCACGTTGTGAAGATGTTGAAGGCGAGCGCGCTTGCTAAAAACGCGCACGCTTGCTAAAAATGCGCACGCTCCTTTATTCTACTACACTTCTCGCACCATCCCGATTAGGACATCAAGGCGGGCTTGAGCTAGCCCGGGCAAAATTTCTGTAGGGTAAAAAGGACCGCTTCCTTCCATACTGAGAGATGCAGAAACATTGCCCATCGCCGCGGCGTGTAGAGGGGCATTGCCTTGCGCCAAACCCGCTAAAAAGCCACCGCAAAATGCGTCACCTGCACCCGTTGGGTCTGCCACGCGGGAGGCATACGCGGGGAGTTTCCAGCGTTTTTTTGCGTTCACATCGTAAAGCAATTGCCCTTTGTTTCCGCGTTTAACGATAATGAATTGACAACCCAATCTTCCTAGTTCTTCTGCCATTTCCCAAAGATCGTGTGTTTCTCCCCAAAATAATTGTCTTAGTTCTTCTTCTGAGGGCATAAAGGCGGTTAAACCATCTAAAAATAAGCGTAAATCTTGCCGTCTATTGGGTGCCATATAGCGTGGCGAGGGGTCAAGGGTGATAATTTTTGTGTCGGCGGCTCTAAAAGTTGTAAGCAATAGCCCCTGACTATTAAAATCGAGAGGGGCAATATGGAGCGCTTTGCTTTGTAGATAATTAGCGGGGATTTCTGTGGCTAAAGGTGTTGCGGGATGACGCTCGGTTTTGAATTTCTCTCTCTTTTCGGGCGGTCTGTATCCTAAGAGGGCTTTGGGAAAATTCAAATCCTTTTCTGCGAAATGTTTAACAGGGTTCGAGATGAAGAGTTCACGCTTTTCACTATAGGCGCGAAAAGAACGCAAATCTAAAGAGCCAGGAATAATTTGAACGCCTTCGGTGTCTATGCCTTTTTTTTGGAAGTTGCTTAACCATTGGTTAGGGTAATCTTCGCCAACTCGTGCTAAGAGCGCGATTTTTTCATCCCAAAGGGTTGCCGCTCCCGCCGCATAAAGGGGATTGCCACCCGCACGGTCAAGAACAGGTGCGCCGTCAACGGGTAAGATATATTCTCGGTTAAGCCGACCTGCAAAAAGGAGCGTAGGAATCATATTTTTGAAAATTTAGGGTTGAAAAAAAGTGTGTACATCATTTGTTTTATCTCTATCAAGAGGCAATAAAAAGGCAAATAGGCTTCCTTTTTCGGGCATATTTTCTGCCCAAATTTTTCCGCCGTGTAACTCAATCATTACTTTTGCAACAGAAAGCCCCAACCCCATGCCGCCATGCTGGCGTGTTAGGTGAGATTCTACTTGGTAAAAACGTTCAAAAACTTGCGATAAGTCTTCATTGGGGATGCCAATACCATTATCAATTATCGTGAATTTCACATAGTTTTGTCCCTTTTCTACTGTAACTAAAATATGTCCATCCTCGGCTGTAAAGCTAAGCGCATTTTTTAGCAAATTGCGAATGGCAATTTCAATTTTTTCCTCATCACCTTCTATGAAGAAATCGGCACCTTCAGTATCTAGACTTAAGTCGATTTTTTTTTCTTTTGCTTTAGGTTGAAATGATTGGGTTGTTTTGGCGACTAGCTCCGGGAGAGAAAATCTCGCCATACGAATACGCGCCGCACCACTTTGAAAATTCTCTATATTTGATAAGTTTTCAATAATTGTTTTTAATTTGCCACCATTTTTAATAATTATATCTAGTTGTTCATAATGGTTTTCAGGGACAACTTCTCGTAAAAAAGTGGCATGACCAAGAATTAGCCCCAAAGGTGTTCTCAATTCATGTGAAGCGATAGCTATGAAATCTTTTTTCATTTGGTCTAAATGGTCTGTAGCGGCTTGCATTTGCGATACGTTTTGTGCTAAGGTCATATTTTCGACAATCAAAGCAATATGAGATGCTAGAGTCTCTAGGATAAAGACATCTTCTCCGTTATAATGGGCGCGGCTTGTCTTGTTGATTGCCTCAAGCACCCCAACCGGTTTTCCTTTAACAAGTAATGGAATAGCCAAGATCGAATGCGTTTGAAAGTTTGCTTTCTGATCAACCGCAGAATAAAAACGCTGATCTTTTTGTACGTCTTGGATGACCAATTTGCGAGCATTTTGATAAACCCAGCCTGCAATGCTTTCCTCTAAAGGAACGCGAACATTTTGAATGGTCTCGCGATGAAAGAAGGGCGTAGCAACAAAATGAAGATGCTCGTCTGCTTCGTCATATTTTAATATCGAAGCAATTTCGCTATTTGTTAGCTCGCGCGCAACAGAAACTGTCGATTGGAGTATAGCCTGGGAGTCCGATTCAGCACTTAAGGCGCGAAGTGTTTCAAGCAAACGTTCGTGATTTCTGGAGTTTTTACTATCTGTCATTTAGAATTTCCTATTGATAAATTATACTCCCTTTATTAGAACACAGCTTTTACACAAATATATGGCAAAACACAAGAGTATGGCTAAAAATAATTCAATTCAAAGTAAGAAGGAGTAAGAATGAGTAAGAAGAACAAAGTACGAGTGGCAATTATTGGTGTAGGTAACTGCGCCTCATCGTTGGTGCAGGGTGTTCATCATTATAAAGACACCCCTGAAAACGAAACAGTTCCGGGCTTGATGCACGTTAATCTGGCAGGATATCACGTTAGTGATATTGAGTTTACTTTTGGTATAGATATCAACGTCACTAAAGTTGGCAAAGATCTCTCAGAAGCAATCTACGCTGACCCCAATAATACCTATAAGTTTGCAGACGTTCCCCACATGGACGTGCCAGTTATTCGTGGTATGACGCACGATGGCTTGGGCAAATACCTAAAAGAAGTCATTGAGCCTGCCCCCGGTCCTACCGCCGATATCGCGAAAATGCTCAAAGATACAAAAACTGATGTTGTGCTAAACTTCCTTCCTGTTGGTTCAGAAATGGCAACAAAATGGTATGTTGAGCAAGCCCTCGAAGCGGGATGCGCCTTCGTAAACGGTATCCCCGTTTTCATCGCCTCCGAAGAATACTGGGCAAATCGTTTCCGTGAGAAAGGATTACCAATCTTGGGCGACGATATCAAATCGCAGGTGGGAGCAACCATCTTACACCGCGTGTTAACAACATTATTTGTCGATCGTGGCGTTCGGCTTGATCGCACCTATCAACTTAATTTTGGCGGAAACACCGATTTCCTCAACATGCTTGAGCGCGAGAGACTTATGTCGAAGAAAATATCGAAAACAGGCGCGGTTACCTCCATGCTCCCTTACGATCTTGGCGAAGGCAATGTCCATGTTGGTCCTAGTGACCATGTCCCGTGGTTGAGTGATAGAAAATGGTGCCATATTCGTATGGAAGGCACAACCTTCGGAGAAGTCCCCCTCAACGTAGAAGCGAAACTCGAAGTATGGGATAGCCCCAACTCTGCAGGTGTGATGATAGATGCAGTTCGCTGTGCAAAAATCGCACTAGACCGCGGTTTGTCTGGTCCTATTATTGCGCCATCCTCTTATTTCTTCAAAACGCCCCCTAAACAATTTAGAGACAGCGTTTGTAAAGAAATGACAGAAGCCTATATCGCAGGCGAAGAATAAAAAACCCGCTAAAAACAAAAAACGGACTTCCTTGTGAAGTCCGTTTTTCGCTATAGCTCATATATTTGAGAATTAGTCAAAAGAACCCGTTCCTTTCAAGGGAACGGGTTCTTCTGATGGATAAGATTTTATTGGAAATAATATTTATTTGAAAAACAGGTAAAAAATGCCTCCTTACCAAATCCGTCTCCTCGAAAAAGTTGAAGAAATGTACACCATCGAAGATCTCATTGCTGAAATTTGGGGTGGTGGTGCAGGAGATATTGTTCCCTATCATATTTTGGTCACCATTATTCATAATGGAGGTATCGCCCTTGGTGCCTACGAAGATGAAAAAATGATCGGATTTGCTTATGGTTTTCCTGGGCTTAGTAAAACATCGCAGGGACTAGAAGCAAAACATTGTTCGCATCAAATGGGCGTTCTCCCCACACACCGTGGCAAAGACATTGGTTTTGCCCTCAAAAAAGCACAATGGCAAATGGTGCGCCAACAAGGTCTAGATCACATCACCTGGACATTCGACCCTCTCCTCAGCCGCAACGCCTATCTCAACATCGCCCGTCTTGGTGCGGTTTGCAATACTTATAAACGCGAAGAGTACGGTGATATGGTAGATGGACTCAACGCAGGCATCGCCTCCGACCGCTTTCAGGTGGATTGGTGGCTCAACACCCGCCGCACAACCCAGCATTTATTGGATGTAGAGAATCGGGTCGCCTTAGGGTTGGACAATTACCAAAAAGCAGATGCGCAAGCCCTCTACACCCCCGAAACAGACGTGAATTCAGGCTTACTTCTTCCACCTCGAGCATTCTCCCGCCCCGAAAAAAAGATACTCCTCCTCCAAATCCCCTCCGATTATCAAATATTACGCAACGAAAACCTTTCGTTAGCCCAAGATTGGAGATTCTTCACGCGCGAAGTCTTTGAAGAGAGCTTCAAAGCAGGCTATATCGTCACCGACTTCATCTACGACCGCAGTGAAAAAACACCACGTAGCTTTTATGTTTTAACAGATGGCGAAAGTACAATTGGGTGATTTTCTCATCACCCCGTAAAATGAGAGAAGAACCCGTTCCCTTGAAGGGAACGGGTTCTTCTCTTATTTCCAAATAAAAAGTAGGTAATTAGTCAAAAATCCAACGTCTGGAGACGTTGAGCCCGAGCTTAAAGCGGAGTCTGAAGTCTCCCGACTTCCGTTTTTCGAGGGCTGTGACCAAATAAAAAACAGGATTCTCATCAATGAGAATCCTGTTTTTTATTTGGATGAAATTATTTAGACGAAAAGATTTTTTTCTTATCTTTACCTCCACGGGGGCTGATTGCTGTTTTGGGTTTGAGCAGTTGCTCCAACAGGGTGATACGTTGGCTCATTACTCGATTCTGAACGCTTTGTTTGAGATGCAGAATACGCACTTTGTTGTTTGGGCGCAGGTCTAAAAGTTTGCGGCGTAGGGGTGGGCTTCTTATAGGCTTTTGGGCGTGGTTTGCTTTTGGTATAGCTTTTTCTCATACTAGGTTGGTCTGCCATGCTGAAAATACGATCGCCAGCAATAGAGAATGCGCCAATAATCAAGACACGTGTTATCCAAACCATGAATGCAACAAAAATGGGCACGGCTTTGGTCAATGTCTCTTGAGATAAAATAGAACTGTGAACAGTGGGGTTATTTACCATCGCAACCGAGACCCCCCACCAGGTTAGCATTGCATTCATGGCGGCGGCAAGGAGCCATGCCCCGAAGAGATACCAAACTTCGGCAGGTTCTTCACGTCCCTGTTCGGGCGTAAAGAGACGGGCGATACCGGCAAAATCGATGCCACAAAAAGCTAGGGCTAAAATAGTTGCCCAGCGTACACCGAGAAAGCGTAGGTCGCCTAATAAGTCTTGCAGGGCAAAACTTGTTGAACCAAAATTGAAAACCTCAAAGGCAAGCAAGGCACCAAGCAAAATAAAACCAAAAATTTGCCCTCGTTGTAGACTGGTTTTTGAAAAAGATGAAAAGGGACGGACAGAAGCTTTATTCATGGCAACCTCCTTAAGTTGGTTTGAAACACCATGTAGAAAAAGGGTAACTGTTCAGCCCCATCGATCTACAAAAGCCTTGTACGTTGATTTCGAGAAGAGTTGAGCTTGCGTTCTAACTCATCATATATAGGTCGTTTTTGTAGGCTCGGTGTTGATGGGAGTGAGCGGTTATAAAAGTAGGAATGTTCGGTAAAGAGAATATAGAACAGTTGTTCTAAAAAGTCAAGAGGTAATCTGAAAATTGGTATGGTACTTTCGTATGAAAGGCAATGTTGCTTTATAATAGAACAATCTCAGACGCGAAGACGAACCTATGGAATGGGCTCTTCTTCGGCAGAATTTGTAAAAAAGGAGTTTTTATGAACAACTATGATTTGATTATTATCGGCGCAGGTCCTGGTGGCTATGTTGCCGCAATTCGTGCCTCGCAGTTGGGGCTAAAAACTGCCATTATTGATAAAGAATGGTTAGGCGGGGTCTGTTTGAATGTGGGCTGTATCCCCTCCAAATCTTTGCTCAAAAACGCAGATGTGGCACACACTCTTTTGAAACGTGGCAGAGAATTGGGCTTTTCTTTCGACAATCTCAATTTAGATTACGGCGTAGCCGTTAAACGCTCTCGAAAAGTTTCAAATCGATTGGTGAAGGGCATCGGTTTTTTGATGAAGAAAAATGGGATTGATGTACACGAGGCTGAAGCAAAATTATTGGACAAAAATACCGTTCAGCTTCGAGCGGCGGATGGCTCTCTTAGCTCTTTATCTGCCCCCAACATCTTAATCGCGACCGGCGCGAGCGCGATGCTCCCCAGCGTGTGGGCGGTTGATGAGCAGAAAGTGCTCAGTTATCGCGAGGCAATAACACAGGAGAAGTTGCCAAAATCGGTTGTGATTATTGGCTCTGGTGCGATTGGTGTAGAATTTGCCACCATTTGGAATTCTTACGGTGTGGATGTAACCATCGTTGAGATGCTCCCGCGCATTGTCCCGATGGAAGATGAGGAAGTTTCGGCAGAATTGGCTAAAGCTTTCAAGAAACGCAAAATTAAGATGCTCATAGGGCATAAAGTTGAAGAAATAGAAGATGTTGAAGATGGGGGGGTGAGAGTACGCGTCTCTGTTGACGATGAGGAAAAGATTATCGAAGCCGAGCAAGCTTTGGTCGCGATCGGCTTCCGTCCCAATTCCCAAAATATCGGTTTAGAAGAAGTTGGCATTGATACAAATTCGCAGGGGTTTATCCAAGTCAACGAAAAAATGGAAACAAATATCGCTGGCATTTCGGCAATTGGCGATGTGACTGGTAAGTTGATGCTGGCGCACGTTGGCTCGGCGATGGGGATTGTGGCAGTAGAAGCGATTGTGGGAAAAGAGACGCAGGTGTTGAATTATGAGATGATGCCGCGGGCGACTTATTGCCAGCCGCAGGTGGCATCTTTTGGTGCGACAGAAGCGCAGGCGCGCCAAAGGGCAAAAAATAATGGAGCGGTAAAGGTGGTTAAATTTCCTTTTCAGGCAAATGGGAAGGCGCTTGGATTGGGCGAATATGCCGGCTGGGTAAAATTGGTTTTGAATGAAGAAACAGATGAGATTTTAGGGGCGCATTTAATTGGTCCTGAAGTGACCGAGCTTTTGCCCGAATTGACGTTGGCGCAAATGGCACAACTCACGCCTGCCGAGATTTCACAAAACGTCCACGCACACCCAACTTTGAGTGAAACCCTGATGGAAGTTGCTCATGCCGCGGAGGGAATGGCGATTCACATGTAGTTTGGGATTATTTGGTAGTGGCTAAAATTGACTGACGCTTGCCCCCTCTGTCCTTCGGACATCTCCCCCGAAGGGGGAGAATGTGTCTCTGTGAGAGACATGTCCCTTCCCCCTTCGGGGAAGGCTAGGCGGTGTCCTGAACCTGTTGAAGAGAAGGGGGAAAAGTGCGAAACACATGTTTTCATATCAGGCAAAATTTACCATTACCCTTGAAATTTCTTTATTTTGAGAAATAGAAGGATCCTGCCGCCGAGGGCGGCTGTTGTTATTAAACTGTTATCCACCTACTCTGTGAAATAAAAATGCCCCAATTCCATCAAAACATCCTCCACTGGTATCATCAAAAGAAACGCGACCTCCCATGGCGCGATCATCCTGACCCTTACGCGGTGTGGATTTCTGAAATTATGCTCCAACAAACTCGTGTGGATACGGTTATCGCTTATTTTGAATGCTGGATGGCAAAATTCCCCACAATTGAAAAATTAGCCTCTGCCGATGAGCAAGATGTACTTAATCTGTGGGAGGGACTTGGCTATTACAGCCGCGCCCGAAATTTACATAAAACAGCAAGAATAGTGACGCAAGAATATGGGGGGAAATTGCCTGAAAAGGCCCAAGAATTAATCAAGTTACCTGGCATCGGACGCTATACCTCAGCGGCGATTTCATCAATGGCATTTGGGCATGATGCCGCCGCGTTAGATGGCAATATCCGCCGAGTTTATGCACGGCTTTTTGATATTGACGCGGTTTTAGGAACAAGCCAAGCTGAAAAGATATTCTGGGCTATTGCCGATGAAAATCTCCCTAAGGGAAAAGCGGGCGATTATAACCAAGCCCTAATGGATTTGGGTGCGACCATTTGCACACCACGCTCGCCAAAATGTGAAGAATGCCCCGTTATTGAATTTTGTAAATCTTATAAACTTGGCAATCAAGCAATGCGCCCAGTACGTAAGAGAAAGAAAAAAGTGCCGCATCACGTCCATTCAGCGGCGGTGATAGTTGAAGACGGAAAAGTTTTGCTTGCCCAACGCCCTGTAGATGGTTTATTGGGCGGGATGTGGGAGTTCCCCAATGGGCGCGTAGATGGGGGCAATCCCGTTTTGGGACTGGTAGATGTGATTCGAGCGGGGTATCAAGTTCAAATTCACGCGGGTGAAGCACTTTGCATTATTGATCACGCTTATACCCACTTCAAAATAACGGAACACGCGTACGCCTGCACGATGCTAAAATCAGTCATCCAAGAAAATATGCGTTGGGTGAATTTAAAAGATTTAAACGACTACCCAATGGGAAAAGTTGACCGTGAAATAGCCAAAAAAATAAACCGCTAAGCCGCGAAGAACGCGGAAATTCAAAAAGCTTTTCTTCGCGTCTTGGCGGTTCAAAGGAGATACTGTGCCTAGTTTGATTTTATATAACGGAAAATTGCATACGCAAGATGAGAAATATCCAAATGCCACCGCAATCGCCTTGCGAGATGGGCGAATTTTAGCGGTGGGCAGTGATGCCGAAATGCTGGCACTCGCCCAAGCGAAAACAGAAAAAAAAGATTTAGGTGGGCGGCGCGTATTGCCGGGACTGACCGACTCACACATCCATTTTTACGAGTGGGCGTTGCTTTCGAAAGTGGTCATGCTTGACGATACGAAATCTTTGGCACAGTTACAGGCACGCGTAGAAGATGCCGCAGAAAATGCAAAAACGGGTGCATGGATTATTGGTCAGGGCTGGAATCAAGATAGTTGGGATGAGCCAATTACGCCCACAAAAATCGATTTAGATGAGATTTCACCAGAAAACCCCGTTATTTTATGGCGCAAAGATTTACATTTGGCGTTGGTAAATTCGGCGGCATTGGTACAGGCGGGCATAGATGAAAAGACTCCTGACCCCCAAATGGGTGTTATTCAGCGAGATAAAAATGGAGAACCAAATGGTTTGATGAATGAATTAGCCATCAATTTAGTGCGTGCCGTCATGCCCACAACCACCGAGACTGAAACTGATTTAGCAATGCAAAAATCCATGAAAGATCTTCATAAACTCGGTATTACGGGCGTGCACGATTTTCGTATTATGGGTGGCGAGGGCGGTACGCTGGCTTTGCGCGCATTTCAGCGACTTCGGGCAAAAAATCTGCTCAAATTGCGCTCACTGGTCATGCTCCCTGGCGAATTTGTAGAGCAGGCGGCACAAACGGGCATTATGAGCGGCTTTGGCGATGATTTTCTGCGCATTGGCGGCATCAAACTTTTTGCCGATGGCGCGCTTGGTCCACGCACAGCGTGGATGCTCAAAAATTTTGAAGATACAGACCATGCTGGAATGCCCCTCACCCCCATGCCCGAAATAGCAGAGAAAATTGCCATCGCTGAAAAAGTGGGGATTACAACAGCAATTCACGCTATTGGCACGCGTGCAGTGCGTGAATTACTTGATGTTTATGAAGAAGTTTTGGATGAAGATGACGGTGAGCGGGATGCCCGCCCCAAACATCGGATTGAGCATGTACAGCATAGCACCCCCGAAGATTTGACGCGTCTCTCGCGTTTCAACTTGGTTGCCTCCGTTCAACCTTTGCACTTAACTGAAGATATGGATATGGTCAATATCGCCCTTGGTAAAAGGGCGCGTTACACCTACGCTTTCCGTGATCTCTTAGACGCGGGAACGATACTCGCTCTCGGCTCAGATTGCCCCGTAGTTTCGCCAAATCCATATTTGGGCATTCAAGCGGCAGTGACGCGTCAACGTGATGATGGCACCCCCGCAGAGGGGTGGTATCCATCGCAACGATTAACTGTAGCAGAAGCCGTTTACGGCTACACTATGGGCGCGGCAATCGTGGCAGGAACAGAAAACGCACAAGGCAGTCTCACCCCCGGCAAGGTGGCTGATTTGGTGGTGCTAGAAGATGATATTTTTGAAATTCCCCCGTTAGAGATTGGGAAAACGCAGGTGAAGATGACGATATTTGATGGAGATATTGTATTTATGAGAAAAGATGGCTAAAGTTGTGGCGATTTTCAAAAAATCGAAATGCCCGTTAATGTCGTAAATAATTCTAAGGCTTTTGTACCTGCCAAAGAGTTCCCTGTTTCATTTAATCCTGGTGACCAAACGCATACGCTAAACTTCCCTGGCATAACGGCTAAAATCCCACCGCCAACGCCACTTTTCCCTGGCAACCCAACCCTGTAGGCAAAATCGCCAACGGAATCATAAGTGCCACAAGTAAGCATGAGAGATTTGATATATTTTGCCTGATTTGGGGCTACAATTTTCTCGTCATTCCATGGCAATTTGCCTTTATTGGCTAAAAATATGCCTGCGTGTGCTAACTCTGTACAAGACATAGCAATAGAACAATGGTGAAAATAGGCATCGAGCACATCTGCTGGTTCATTTTTTAAATTTCTAAAACTTTTAATAAAATTTGCCAAAGCCACATTGAGATAGCCCGTTTCTTTTTCAGAACGTGCCACATTTAAATCAAAGGCTATATTTTTATTATTGGCTAATTTTTGTATAAATGCTAAGACTGTCTCTTGCGCATTATCAAGATGAGAAAGAATCATATCAGTAATGACCAACGCGCCGGCATTAATAAAAGGATTGCGTGGAATTCCCTGTTCATACTCTAATTGTACGAGTGAGTTAAAAGCCGTCCCCGATGGTTCTCTGCCAACGCGTTCCCAGATAGCATCTCCCTCAAGTTGCATTGCAAGAGTGAGCGCAAAAACTTTAGAAATACTTTGAATAGAAAACTTCTCTGTCGCATCACCGATTTGAAAAATTTCACCATCATTGCTAAGGACTGCCATCCCAAATTTCTGGGGTGAAATATGTGCTAATTCAGGGATATAGTCTGCGACATGACCTTTTTTAAGTAAAGGTTGAATTTCAGCATAGATTTCTTCTAAAATACTCATCATCTTCATAAAAAACACCTTTCAACTTTTATAAAAGAAAAACCCGTTCTTAAAAAGAACGGGGCATTGCTAAAATAATATAAGGGTTATTTTAGTTGCAAAAAAATCATTTCGCCTTTTTCCTCTTTACCCAAACAGCCTTTGGCTTAATCTTTTTTGATAGGTCTGGGTTCTTGTTTTTTTTCTTGCGCTTGGTATAAGGATTTAGCACTTTGACGTGCATATCTTCTTTGATAAGGCATTGACAAGAAAGGCGATATTTTCCTAAAACGCCCTTATCTTTGAGTTTTGACCGCTCTGCTTTGGTCATCTCTTTTGGTTCACCTTCAATAAATTCTACGCGGCACTCTCGGCATTTCGATTTTCCATCGCACGAGTAGCGCGGATTGCCGCCGTGCTCAACAAGCGCGTTAAGCAGTTTGGTCCCTTTTTGTACATCAAATTTTCCTACACCTTCAATGGATAAGACGGGCATATATTCTCCTCTGATCTAGAATATCAAAAATAATATTTTTAGCCTAAAAGACCAAGCATACCTGGTGACAGGCAGATGAACTGAGACGCGCGTATTTTTGGCTTGGATGCTGAAATCCGAGCGTGGAGTTTGTTGACAATCGTAGAATGTTGATGAGTGGCACTCAAGTTGAAATCACGCGTGTCGAGGCTTCCTTTTAAATATAAGAGATGGGGGATGTGTCCCATAAAATCGTACTGAAAGCTGGTGTCATTCGCTGGATGGAATTGAGTAGACAAAGAGAGGACCATAATCGAATATAAGGTTCCCCGCATCTACATCGAGGCTATCGGTGAGTTCATAAAAATTGAGCACCTTTTCTAGGGTATTTATATTATATTCGCCTCTTGTGCGAACTAAAACAAAGGCATTTTCTATTTCTTTGGGATGATCTCTTTGATAGAAAACTTCATAAGGGACGCCCTCAATCAGCAAATAGTAGGCAATTTGAATATCGATTGGGGCTACAGCAACGACAGTATCTTTTTCTGATATATGCGTGGCAATATACTCTGCCATATAAAACGCAGATGAATGGGCACGGTTTGCTCGCATCTCTGTATTTTGTGTTTTGATGGTTATATTTGTAAAAGCGATAAGGGCAACTGCCAAAACTAAGCTATTAAGTATTTTTTCACTTATCTTTCGCCGCCAAATGAGCGTAAAAATCTTAGAAGTAGCCCATGCTAGTCCTGCCGCAGAGAAAAATAAATAAAACATTTCAAGATAGCCCCAGATTCTAGGAAGCGCGGCTACTTTTTGTAGCAAAATCATAAAGCCTGCACCAACAAGAAGAAAAACCTGCATGGGCAATCTTTGGTTTGAAACTTTGCGATAAAAGAACAAAGAAATTAAAAATCCTGTTGCCAAAACCCAATTTGTTATGGGACTGGTATAAAGCATCCAATTTTCCCAGGTATTTTTACTGCGCACTATAAAGTTCTCGGAAAAACCCTGCCAATTTTGTGATTTTACAATATCATTTGCAACCAGTGATTTAAACCCTGTCCCGAAAATGATTACAGGGGAGTAAAGGATTACGGTCATCACGCCAGAAGCAAGGCAAGTAACGAGAAATACCCCTACCTTATGCCATCTTATCTTCCAAGGCTCTGGTTCTGTTAGGTAAGTAACCACAATCCATAGAGAGATTCCTGCCATTGGGTAAAGAAAAATCGGAATTGTATAAAATCCAAGTGCCCCCGTAATAGCATAAGCAATAAGCGCGGAGCGGCTCTGCACTTTAGAGCCGCTCTGCACTTTAGAGCCGCTCTGCACTTTAGAGCCGCTTTCTTCTTTCACTAAAATTCCTGCTAAATTTGCCAAGAGCAATGAGAAAAAAATAATTAAAGGATAACCTCGCCCATTAACGGCATTGAGAATAAACGTTTGTGAAACCGCAAGAACAACAGCCACAGCCAACGCCTGATGCACTTTGAAAAAACGCCGTGCCGTAACAAATGCCATCGGCACACTAAGCACACTCGCAATAAACGCCGGCACACGAACAACCCACAAATGATTGCCTAAAAGCCTATATGCCACGCCAATAAGCAACGAATTTAGAATATGGTTATTAGGCGCATGGTAATCTGCTAAAGCAAACTTAAATGGCTTAGATGAAAAGCGGATAAAAGTATAGGCTTCGTCATAGCCAATAGCATTATCTATATAATATAAGCGTAAAATGATAGCCAAAAAGCTAATAAGCCCAAGAAAGGCATAGATATACGCAGAATCTTTAGCGGGGAGAAACAAATGCACAAGTTCATCACGCAGTGTTTTTAAAAGCTTTCGCCAATGAATACTTTTGTGTTTCAACATGATGATTTTTCTAATGCTAATAACATAGTTTTTTTGTTTTTCTCCGAAATTCTTTGTACAGCTTGCCCGAGAACAAAGATACCAGATAAAAGGGCTTTTGGATACAGGCGTACAGCGAAATAAAATTGCAAAAAGAATAGGCTTTCACAATGGACTAAGTCGTAGCACAGGGGAACGTGGCTATATCCCAAAAGAAGCTCATAAAAAACTTTAGCTTCTAGGAAGAAAAAACGCACCATCGCATCAGCACAGCACCTTGGGTATCAGTCAGTAGCACTTACGACTTGAATCCAAAATATAAGAATTTGTAACGAAATTGCATTATCTTCAAAAGAGTTTACTATTATACTGTGAGCATGAAAAAATCATCCGCCCATGATAAAGTAGCGCTACTAAAGATGGCATTTACAGGTTTAGATGGAGATGAACTGCACGAAATGGCAGAGTTATCTCGGTTCTGCTCTTATTCTGCTGACTATACTGTATGTCATGAAGGGGAGTATGAAAATACATTCTATATCGTAGCGGATGGAAAAGTGGTTATTACACAGAAAACAAACGACAGTGGCGGTGAACGGATTTTACGTCTGGGTGGGCAGGGCGATATGATTGGCGAGATAGCATTGATACAGAGTGTGCCGCGTTCGGCATCGGTGCGCACGACATCTGAATGTGTTATGTTGGAAATAGGGAAAAAAGATTTTGAAGTTATTCTAAAGCGAAACCCTCGCATGGCGATGGATATTACCCGCATTACGTTAGATAGACTTCGTGCCAATGATAAAATAGCGATTAAAGATTTACAAAAAACGAATAAAGTATTGCGTCAATTAGACCGAAACAAACTCGAATTTATTCAGGTTGCCGCGCATGAACTTCGTACCCCGCTGACAGTTTTGAAGGGTTACGTGGATATGCTTCATGCCTTTCCTGATATTGAAGAAAACGAAGCATTGCGCAGTATGTTAGCGGGAATTTCTAAAGGCGCAGATCGTATGCACGAAGTGGTTAATACAATGTTGGACGTAACACGTATTGATAAAAATATATTAAATCTTGCCGCTGCGCCAGTATTGGTTAAGTTGGTTATTTTTGATATTGTGGTTAGCCTTGAGAAAAACCTTAAAGAACGCAATGTCGAAGTGATTATTAACCATATTGACGATATGCCAAACATCTATGCTGACCCAAGCATGATAGAAAAGGCGTTATATCATTTGATTGTTAATGCTATCAAGTACACACCCGATGGAGGAGAGATAAGAATCTCAACGCGAAAAGTTATGCTGAAGAATGAGATTCCTGGCATTGAAATTTCTATTCGAGACACAGGGATTGGACTTGATGAAGAGCATCATCAATTGATTTTTGAAAAATTTTATCAGGTTGGGAGTGTTGCACTTCACTCCTCAGGAAAAACAGCTTTTAAAGGGGGAGGGGCAGGCTTGGGGTTAGCCATCGTACAAGGTGTAGCACAGGCGCATAGCGGAAAAGTTTGGGTGGAGAGCAATGGCTATGATGAAGGTAATTGCCCTGGCAGTACTTTTTATTTACAATTGCCAATCAATGCCCCGTGTGAAGAGGGTGAAGACTAGGCTAATTTTCTCCATAGATTTCGTAGATTAGACAGAAAATCTCTCTATACTGTAAAATAGCTTGCAGGAATCAATAATTGAAAAACACTGGAGCTAAGCTATGATAAAAATTCGCCCTTACGAAGAAAAAGATTGGAAAAGAATCTGCGCCATTCACGACGCGGCACGCCCAGATGAGTTACACGGCTCCTGTGATCCTAGAGCCTTTGTACCCATTGAAGAAGATTCCGAAGTAGAAGACCTCAAAAAGAGCCAAAAATTTGTTGCCACAGAGGCAGATCACATAGTCGGATTTGTAGGCGTAGACGATAAATACCTCGCGTGGCTTTATGTTGACCCAGCTCATTATCATCGGGGGATAGGGCGGCTTTTGTTAAGAAAAGGGCTTGAAGTCATTGGTTCTGATGCCTGGACTATCGTGCTTGATGGCAATAAAAAAGCGATTACACTCTACGAAAGCGAAGGCCTTATCGAAGCACGCCGATTTGAAAGTAATAATGCGGGCTATCCTTGCTCTTGTTTGCGTTTAGAGCAAAAAATACCCTAAGTTTCAGTTTTCAGTTTCCCTAGTGTATAATCCCCTCATGCTGAAAAAAATACCCCGCCCCCTCTGGATTCTGGTTGGCATTGTAGCGTTAATCATAATCTACAACCTTCCTCCCGTTCACTCACGTCTATCTTGGCGTGTGGATGATATGAAGACAAGAATAAAATACTATTTTAACCCGCCAGACGAAGCAATTTTCCAACCCGCCGCGCCTGCGCCAACTCGCTTGGTTGAAATCACCCCTTCCCCTACAATTGCGCCTACGCAAGAAAAAAATAATACACCTGCTCCAAGTATCACGCCCACGATCGCCCCTACTGCGCTACCCGAAAAGGTAGATTTAGAAGGCGTAGTCTATGTTGACCAACATAACCGTTGGAACTATTGTGGTCCTGCCAACCTCACTATGGCACTCAACTTCTGGGGCTGGGAAGGGGATAGAGACGACATTGCCAAGGTCATAAAGCCGGGTGTTGCTGAGATTAATGATTTTATTCAACGTAGCAAACCTGACAAAAATGTAATGCCCTACGAAATGGTCGATTTTGTTAACGAGCAAACTCAATTCCAAGCCTTATCTCGTTTGGGTGGAGATATAGATTTGCTCAAAGCCCTTATCGCTGAGGGCTTTCCCGTATTGGTTGAAAAAGGATATTACGAAGCCGACTACACAGGCAAAGTCGCGTGGCTAGGACATTATCAATTCGTAACTGGCTACGATGATGCCGAATCCGCCTTTATCGTTCAAGATACTTATAACGATGGGCCTGATTTTCACATCGACTACGATCATTTTAAAGAAGGCTGGCGTTCTTTTAACAATATCTTTATGGTCGCATATCCCCCCGAGCGTGAAGAAGAACTAAAAAGAACTCTCGGACTTTGGCAAGACGAAGTTTGGGCAAGACAACACGCCCTTGAAATCGCCGAAAAAGAAGAGAGCCAGCTCGAAGGCAATGACCAGTTTTTTGCGATATTCAATCAAGGCACAAGCCTTGTCACTCTTCAGCGTTATGGTGAAGCAGGCACCGCTTACGACAAAGCTTTTGGCCTCTATGCCGAACTAGGACAAGATGAAACCCAGCGTCCCTACCGTATCATGTGGTATCAAACTGGACCCTATTTCGCCTACTATCACAGCGGGCGTTATCAAGATGTTATCAATCTTGCCAACAACACCCTCAACGAAACTATTTCTGAGCCAACCCTCGAAGAAAGTCTTTTTTGGCGAGCGCGGGCAGAATATGCGCTTGGCAATTACGATGCCGCCTTCGCCGACATGTACGAAACAGTGCGCCTCAATCCCAACTTCTCCCCCGGTATTTTTTATTTGGAATTATGGAATGCTGAGTAATCGGATTGATCAGGAAGACCCGCCGCGGCGCGTGTTTCTAACTTGAGTGCCGCCCATCAACATTTTCCCACCGTAAATATTCCTCTGCCCCCAACCTTTAACTTTCAACTTTTCAACCTAAATATGAAAATACTCCACTTCGCAGACGCACATATAGATATGGCAAACTATGGTCGCCACGACCCCAAAACAGGATTGCCCCTCCGCGTCCTCGATTTCCTCAAATCCCTCGACACCATCGTAGACACAGCCATAGCCGAAAAAGTAGATTTAGTCATCTTCGCGGGCGATACTTATAAAGACCGTTCCCCTGCCCCCACCTACCAACGAGAATGGGAGCGCAGAATCTTGCGCCTATCACAAGCAAATATCCCTACACTTTTACTCGTAGGCAACCACGACCTTTCACCTGCCACGGGGCGTGCCCACGCCTTGCAAGAATTTAAGACCCTCGAAATCCCGTATATTCGTGTGCTCGATAAGCCAGAGTTTATCTCATCCAAAGAATTAGGCTTGCCCGTCCAAATTATCGCCCTCCCCTGGGTCTCAAAATCGGGGATGATGGCATATTCACAAATGAGCGCAGAAGATGGGGGCAAAGTCTACGAAAAACTTGAAACATTGCTTACCGAATTTGTAGAAGATTCATTTGAGAACGTAGATGAAAGCCTTCCCACAATTTTAACCGCGCATGCCTCCGTACAAGGCGCAAAATATGGCGCAGAGCGAATGGTGATGCTAGGCAACGATTTGGTGTTATCAGGCTCGCTTGTGAGAGATAAAAGGCTCGATTATGTCGCGCTCGGTCATATCCATAAGCCACAAAATCTTAATGAAGATACACATCCCCCAGTTATTTATCCTGGCTCCATTGAGCGCGTTGATTTTGGCGAAGTGAAAGATAAGAAATTCTTTGTCATCGCCGATATTGCCAAAGGAAAAACAAAAGTAGATTGGCGAGAGCTAACTGAAATCCGCCCATTTATAGATAGTTTTATTAAATTAGATAGTGAAGAAGACATCACAGCAAAACTCAAAGCAAAATTATCTACCCAAGAAAAACTAAAAGATGCCATTGTGCGCTTGGTTATCGAATATCCCCGTGCTTGGGATTCGCTGATAGATGAACCCGCTTTACGAAAATATACCGCTGAAGCATTTGAGTTTCATCTTGTCAAGCGCCCTCAAATGGAAGCGCGTATCCGCCTCCCCGCCGACCAAGTGGTAAGTAGTCTCACACCGCTGGAGTTATTAGCATTATATTGGCGTTCTGCTGATAATAAAACAGAAAACACAGAGTTAGACGCGTTGCAAAAAATGGCAACAACCATTATTTCAAACGAAGAAAGCGAGTTTTAGACTCACACAAGAAAAACCCCTATTCCTTAATAGACCTCTTGCATAAGTGCTCTAGCCGCCGCCCTCGGCGGCGTGTTTTAGAGAATCCTGCGCCGAGAAAATAGACTTTTTCAAGAGGTCTAATCAAAAGAATGGGGGTTTTTTAATCACCAAAATTATATTTCTGGTATTTTTTTTACTTCGTATACATCTCTTCTTTCAACATCTTCCCTAAGCGTGCAATCCCTTCTCTAATTATATCTGGTTCAGGGAAGGAAAAATTAAGGCGCATGGTGTTTTTTCCATCGCCATTGGGGTGAAAAACTGTGCCAGGAACATAAGCAACTTTTTGTGCTACAGCTTTATCAAATAACGCCATTGCGTCTAAGTCATTGGGCAAGGTGGCGAAGAGGAACATCCCTCCTTTAGGGTGCGTCCACTTGACTTCGGTAGGGAAAAACTCTTCCATTGCCTCTAGCATTGCATCACGCCGCTCTTTGTAGGTGGCACGAATAACCTTGACATGCTCATCTATAAAATCATTTTTACTAACCTCGTAAACGGCTATTTGGTTAAAGCTGGATGTGTGTAAATCGGCACCTTGTTTTGCTTGCACCAATTTATAAATAACGCTCTCTGCGGCAATTGCCCATGCAATACGGATGCCAGGCGCAAGGAGTTTAGAGAAAGTGCTTAGATAGATGACATTGCCATCATAAGTACCCCCGTTTTGCCCGCGATATTCACTATCTACAACCGTTACCGGGGGAAGATGCTCGCCCTCAAAACGGATTTGTCCGTAGGGGTCATCTTCAATAATTGGCGTGCCATAGTGGTCGGCTAGCCGTACTAACTCTTGTCGCCGTTTAAGGCTTAAGGTTACACCGCTGGGGTTTTGAAAGTTTGGTAAAACATAGATGAATTTAGCCCCTGTGCGGAGTGCTTTTTCAAGCTCTGTGGTAATCATGCCTTCTTCATCCATCGGGACGGGGACATAATCTGCACCATAAGCATTCCATGCTTGAAGCGCGCCGAGATAGGTGGGGTTTTCAACGATGATTTTATCGCCGCGGTTAATGAATAGCCGCCCAATTAAATCTAGTGCTTGTTGAGAGCCTGAAGTGATAGAAACATTATTTGCATTCACTTTCAACCCGTAACGTGCAGAACGTTCGACAATCATTTCACGCAAAGGCAAATAGCCTTCGGTTGTGCCATATTGCAAAGCGCTTTCAGCGCGTTCAGCGAGCGTACGATTTGCCGCCTCTTGAAATTTCTCTACAGGAAAAACTTTAGGGGCAGGCAACCCTCCTGCAAAAGAAATAACATCTGGCTTCTGGGTTAATTTTAGTATTTCACGGATAAATGAACCTTGCATTGATTTTGTACGGTGGGCGTACCTATATTCCCAGAGTGTTTGCATAGAATCTCCTTAATTGAAAATAGAAATAAAAAGACCTGATAGGTTTATAGAAACGCATCAGGTCTTTTGGGGTTTATGGTTGTCTAAAACAGATAAAATAAAAGAAGGTGTCCATGTTTTTATTATAGCAGGCGGTAGATTTTTTTTATCATTATTCAGCCTGACAAAAAGCAGGAAAAATTAAAGGGAAGTGTAGAGGGTATTACTTCACTGTCACCCACACGCCGAGGAATACCAGACCCAAGCCCAAAACACGCGTGAAGTCGAGCGGTCGAAGATGGGCACCAAATAGACCGTAGTGGTCTAAGATAACACTAACGAGCAACTGCCCAGCCACAATCAAAACAACCGAAGGAGCAACGCCCACGAGCGGCACCATATAACTCATGGCGGCGATAACGCCTAACCCCAGTGCGCCAGCAACTAAGGCATACCACGGCACTTCTCGCCAACGAGATAAGTTTCTGCCGCCGTAAAAAATCAAGGGGATTAATGCCGCTATAGTGCCCCCAAGATGAATATAAAAAACGCTCTCTAATGTGCCTATTTTTTGGCTCATTAAACTAGCAAGCGGACCTTGTAATCCAACTGCCATACCACCCAATAACCCGAAAAAAACAACCAATCCCAAAGTACTCATACTACTCCCTAATTTCGCCGTTTGGCATAATTACGCCTGTCATAATTGCATCAAAAAGAATGGCATTGCGCAAGTCGGCATCTTTTAAATTTGCCCCTTCTAAATTGGCATCCTTTAAGACCACACCTTGCAAACTAGCCCCTTTCATATTGCAGTTGCGTAAATCTGCCCCTCGTAAATCTGAATCTTGCAAATCGGCATTTTCTAAGCAAGCTTCTCGTAAGTTAGCTTTTTTCAAATCAACATTTAATAATTTTGCTTCGGTCAAATTGGCTTTTCTCAAATTGGCTTCTTGCATATTTACCCTGTCAAAGTTAATATTCTTTAGGTTTGCCTCTTCAAAATTAGCTTTCTCAAAAACGGTTTTTTTTCCAAACGCTTTTTCTAAATTTGCCCCTGAAAGGTCTGCTTCTACCAACAGAGCATCTTTAAAGCTTATTTCTCGCAAATCACTGTTTTTATAATTGGCTCTAAAAGAATTTGATCTGTTTAGCATTGCCCCACTTAAATTTGCGCCTTCAAAATTTGTCTTTTTCAATGTAGATTCCCGTAGCATGGCGCGTTTTAGCTTTGCCCCTTTCAAATTAGCATTTGAAAGATTTGAACCGCTTATTTGGGCATCGCTTAGGTTGGCTTTTTCGAGATTGGCACCATTCAGGTTTAGCCCACTCAAATTGGCTTCAACCAACCATAAGGGTCCTGGACGATTTAGTAAATTGAAGAGCTGGTACATTAGAAACTGAGTCATTTGTGATACTCCTTTTTTCGGTGAGATGTAAATTATACCCCCAATTGGATGTGATACCGATACGCGCGCGTTTTTAGCCGCTTGCCCTAGTGAACGTTTTTTATAAATTTGCGCTAGAAATTCTCCCCCCATTAAGACATAAAAATAGTATGATAGCTAAGCTCTAAAAAACATTTTTTTAGGAATACACTTTATGAAAGAAAAAAACAAAAAAAGCTATGCTTTTCGCTCCAGCATAGGGATGCGGTTAACACTTAGCATTGGGCTAATTATTAGTGTTGTAATTTTTATTCTTTTTTATAGCATTTATCTCAACACAAAAAAACAGCATTTGCAACAAATTCATAGTCAGGCAGAAGCTCTGCTCTCAGAAATGACTCTTATCCGAGAGTGGATATCATCCTATAATGGTGTGTGGACAAAAACACCAGGCGATTATTATCTAAAAATGGAAGATGGTTATTACCAAAAGTCGCCCGCAATGGTTACAAAAGAATTATCAGACTTATCGAGAGATAAACGAGATTATAGATTTCATATCACCAGTTTAATATTAACCAACCCTGAAAATATGTCGGACGAGTTCGAGCATAATGCTCTTATCCAATTTGAAGATCATTTTGACCCCGTAGCAGAAGTTGATAGAAATGGCGATGAGCCAGTGTACCGCCTCATGTTTCCCCTCGAAGTGAAAGCCAGTTGCCTCAAATGTCATAACACAGAAGGCTACCAAGTAGGAGACCTGCGCGGCGGCTTAAGTGTTATCGTTCCCATCAGCGAAATGGATGCTTCGCTTGCCAAAAGTCGGCGTATTCTCACATTTTCTGCCTTCGGCATTATTAGTTTGGTGATGATCACTCTATATATCATGGTTAATAAAATGGTTATCTCACCTGTGGCGCAACTAGAAGAAGTGGCAATTGCCGTTAGCAACGGAGATTATGAAGCGCGTTGTAACCTCAACACAGATGACGAACTAGAAGTTCTCGGAAAAACCCTCAATGAGATGGTTTATAGCTTACAAAAGTCACAAGACTCTCTAAAAGAAAGAGTTGCACAGCGCACCCAAGAATTAGACACCATCTCAGAAGTTGCTTTAATCATTAGCCAATCGGGCGCACTCGAAGAAGTACTTAACGAAGCCCTAGGAAAAGTAATTAACGCCTCTGGTGCAGAGGGCGGTTTTATCCATTTATTAGAAAAAGGAAATTCTAGCGTAGTCGTTCATAAAAATTTATCTACCGATATTATTGCCTGTTTTGCTAATAATTCGGGGAAATATATTATCCCTTCTCTTAAAAATGCTATTCAAGTTGAAAACATAAACAAAGATACTTTTCAGATACTCTTCCCCAACTCCCTATGTGCCGAAAAAGAATATACTCTTATCGAGGCAGGGTATGCTCGTGCAGCCTCTATTTTGCTAAAATCTCATAGCCGCCCATTGGGCACAATGGTTTTATTGAGTAAAAAAGAAAATAGCTTTTCAGCAGAAATTATGCAACTGCTTGAAAGCATTGGCAATCAGCTTGGCGTAGCCATAGAAAACGCCAAATATCACCAACATATAGAAGAGATTGCCGTTCTTGAAGAGCGTGCCCGTATCTCGCGTGAGTTACACGATAGCCTTGCCCAAACGCTTGGCTGGCTGAGCATTAAAACAGAATTATTAGAAGAAGATATAAAACTAGGCAAGCTCGAAGAAAGCACCACTGAAATGACCACCATACGCAATGTGGTCAAAGATGCCTGTTACGATGTGCGAGAATCTATAGATGGTCTTCGCACTCGCCCCACTGGCGATATTAATCTTACGATCGCGGCATGGATTGCAGAGTTTCGTCAGCGCAGTAAGCTCAAAACCGAGTTTCATACCGGCGAAGAAAAACTCACCCTTTCACCTCGCATTGAAACCGAGCTTTTGCGCATCCTACAAGAAGCTCTCACCAATGTTCGTAAACATGCCAATGCCAAAAGCGTTAATATCTATTTGCAGAAAAAAGAAAAATATGTAAAACTCATCATTGAAGATGATGGGCGCGGTTTCAATTTTGACAGCCAAGAAGATGGAAGACATTTTGGATTAAGCATTATGCGTGAACGTGCCGAGAATTTGGGCGGCTCCTTTGATCTAAAAAGTGAAAGGAATAAAGGGACGCGGGTAACAGCAACCTTGCCCATCTCCCCCTCGATGTTGACCTGAAAAAAACAAGTTTGGGACAAGGGCGAATCGCACGCGAATTTGGGCTAGATACCGTTAAAAGAACAGCCGTGCGGCAATGGGCGCATCCCCGTTAAATCCCATCCCACCTTGCCGTATATTATAGATGTGTTGACATCCTCATTTGGAGAAAGTAATGACAAATCCAATCAAAATCATGCTCGTAGACGACCACCTTCTCTTTCGAGAAGGGATGGCAAGCCTTTTGCAAAGAGATGCGCGTTTTGAAATCCTTAGCGAAGCTGATAATGGTATCTCTGCCCTAGAAACAGTGAAAAACGCCTTGCCCGATATTATCTTGATGGACGTAAAAATGCCTGGCATGAACGGCATAGAAGCGACCCGAAAATTATTGGCTACCTACCCAGATTTAAAAGTGATTATGATTACGGCATCGGAGAAAGACGAAGATCTTTTTGAAGCTGTGAAGGCTGGGGCACAAGGTTATATTTTAAAAACGGTCACAGATTCACGATATATGCGAGATGCAATTTGGCGCGTCGCCGAAGGGGAGGCGATTATTCCGCCCGCTATGGCGCCGCGTTTGCTAAATGAGTTTGCAATTCTCTCTGTGGGGAAAAATGGAGAGAGAAAAAATATTGAAAATAAGAACGAAAGATCTAAAGCTCCCCGCAAGGAAGAAGCACCTGAAATCAATCTTTTAACCCCCAGAGAAAACGAAGTTCTTGAGCTTGTAGCAGAGGGTTTAACCAACAAGGAAATAGCCAATAGGTTGATAATTTCAGTAAATACGGTGCGCTCGCATTTACGCTTTATTCTTGACAAGCTACATATAAATAACAGAGTGCAGGCGGCGTTGTGGTTTCAGAAAGAAAAAAACGAAAAATAGTCCAAAGAGACTAGGCGGTTTGGGTGAGAAAAAGCGAGTTTTTATAACAAAACTCGCTTTTTCTTTTAATATCATCTGTTTTGCTGGTTGATATTAGGTTCTTTTTCGAGTATATTAACGCCAGATTAATTTTATCAGTAATATTTTAATAATTCACGTAGTGGATTCGATTGTTTTTTCGGAAAATATAATAAAGTTGAGGTGAAAATGAAAGAAGGCAAAAAAACGTTCTCCTGGCTCGGCATCATCGGTATCTTGCTTTTGCTGACAGTAGTTTCGTGGATGACCATTGAAACAGGCATTGAGGTATCTTCTCACGCTGATTTCTGTGGCACTTGTCACACCATGGAACCGATGGTTAAGTCTTATCATGATTCGGTACATGGAGGAAATAATCCTCGCGGTGTAATGGCGGCTTGCACCGATTGTCATGTTTCCCATGAAAATGTCTTTACTCATTTTGTTGGCAAAGCTCAATCTGGCACACATGATGTGTGGGTAACGCTAACAAAAAACGAGGCAGACTTGGATTGGCAAGCAAAACGAGCTGACCATAACGAATATGTTTACGATAGTGGATGTCTAACTTGTCATCGCAATTTGGAAGAGGCAACCGCTGATAAAGAATTCCATGACACTTATTTTGAAGGAAAAACAGGCTCTGAGTGTGTGGATTGTCACGCAGAGGTTGGGCACGACAATTTGAACAAATACCTGTTGGAAACAAAATATAAATACGGCTTTGAAAAATAATTATTTAATGTTTGATAATCAATAAAAAGAGGTGAATGATGAAAAAAGAAAGAATCTTTATGCTCGTTTTTGCCATACTTCTCGCTAGTTTGGCTCTTGTTTCTTGCGGAGGTGCAGATGCACCTGAAGCCGCTGAAAGTTCTAGTGGATACCAAACAGTTAGCTTGACTGACGAGGGGCGCTCTTGTGTAGAGTGCCATGCCACAGAAACTCACGGCATCGTCTCTGACTGGGATGGAAGTCGTCACGCAGACGAAGGTATCTCCTGTATCGACTGTCATGAAGTTGACGCAGACTCCCCCATGGCATTGAGCGGTGTTGAAGGTCATGAAGATTTGACCGTTACTGTCTCTATGTTAGTTGCCCCTGCAACTTGTGGTGAATGTCATGAAGATGCGGTTTCCGAATTCCACGCAAGTGGACATGAGCGTGCGGCTATCCAATACGAAGAAAAAGACTCAATGCAGGCTCTGATCCATGTTCACGAAGGACGCGAAAATGATGAACTCAGTGGTGCATCTGATGAAACTGGTTGTCAACAATGCCATGGTGTCACAATTGAAGTAGATGATACTGGGCACCCCACAGCAGAGACTTACCCCTCCGCTGGTATTGGTAATATATACCCCACTGGTGAAATTGGAAATTGTACTGTCTGCCACAGCCGACATAGTTTCGATATTGCTGAATCACGCAAGCCAGAAGCCTGCGGTGGATGCCATATTGGTCCTGATCATCCCGATATTGAGATATTTGAAAACACCAAGCACGGCCAAATCTTTATGGCTGAAGGCGAAGAATGGACTTGGGATAGCCCCTCTGGCGAATGGGAACCTGGCGATTATCGTGCGCCTACCTGTGCTACTTGTCATATGAGCGGTATCGGCGATCTTGAGACCACTCACAACGTAACCCAACGTCTCTACTGGAATCTCTGGGCAAAGACTTCTAAAGTCCGCACTGAAGATGACCCAATGGAAATGTTCGCTGGCGACGGTGTTGCCGGACGTGCCGAAATGGAACAGGTTTGTGGCGAATGTCATACAACCACCCATACCAAAAACTATTTCGCAAGTGGTGACAAAGCTGTTGAACTCTACAACGTAGAGTACTGGACACCCGTAGAGGCCATGCGCGTAGAATTGGCTGACGCAGGCTTGCTAAAAGATAATCCTTGGGAAGACGGCTTTATGATCCTGCATTATCATATTTGGCACCACGATGGCCGCCGCGCTCGCCAAGGCGCAATGATGGGTGCACCAGACTGGGCACACTGGCACGGTTTCTTCATGCTCCAACAGAAACTAAACCTCGCCACCGCCATTTACGAAACACGCATGGAAACAGGCGAAATCGAAACAGCGGCACCTTGGTCACTTGCTCCCTAATACTTGTATAATTAGCCTGAGCAAGGCTTAGTAAAATCAAAGCTCCCCGTCCTAATTAGGGCGGGGAGCTTTTTTTGTTTCTAATAAATTCGGGATTAAAGTTCTCAAGATTTAGAACCGCTAATCTTCACCAATCTTCACTAACTTTTTGTTTTTTGCTAAGGTTTACGAGGATTGGCGGTTAAGAATTTTATTCTCGATAGAGTTTATTGTCAAAGTTTACCATTTCTCTTGTAAAAAACTATTTTAGCTCGCTTCCTGCGTTGTGGTCGGTCTTTAGATTCGAGAAGATGCGGTTATTTTCTTTCTGGTAAAATTTGGTTAGGTAAAACGATTTTAAGCTATGATGTGAATTAAGTAGGAAATTTATGAAGAAAATCTCTTTGAAGTATAAGAGCAAAGCTTTGGGCTTTGTTATTCGATACGCTCTTTTCTTGGGCTTGAGTGCTGTTTTTTTAGCGGGATGCGGCTCATCACCAGCTCCAACGCCCACTGCCCTCGACCCAGCCCAAATCGCGGTCGATGCGCTGGCAACTATCCAGACAGAATATACGCAGACGGCTGAGGCTATCCCCCCCACAGATGCGCCGACTGCGACATCCGTCCCCACAGCAACACCAATTCGTACCCCGCCTGCGTTGCCAGTTGCTTATCAATCGTCTCTTTTACATTCGCTTGATACGCCGCATACTTATATTTCAGATACTTGTGAGTATTTGCAAGCAAAATGGAACCCAAATAATAGTGTGCCGGGAACGGTGGTGATGGTGGTGATGATTCACGGCATCACGAGTGGTGAGGTGGATAAGCCTAACCAAATTAATGCGGGGGACTTGAACCAATTATTGAACGATTTACATGAGCAAGGATTTCAGGCAATTAATACGGAGCAAGTGGCAGGGTTTTTGGAGAGTAACGCTAAAATTCCTTCTCGATCGGTGCTTTTGACTTCAGATGATCGGCATTATGCGCAGTATTTTAATAAAAATTTCCGTCCCTTTTATGAGGATTATGGGTGGTCGGTGACGAATGCTTTTATTAGCCATCCTGATACCATACAGTTGATTTGGGATGAAAACGCCGCACTTGCCGCCGAAGGGTGGGTAGATTATCAGGCGCATGGGGTGATTCATAATATCCCGATGAGTGATAATTCTACCGATGAGTTTCTTATGACCGAATTACAAGGGTCAATTAAGGGCATTCAGGAGCATTATGGCAATACGCCGCTGGCTATTATTTGGCCCGGGGGCGGATTTGGTCTGCGCCCAATTGCAACTGCGCGCGAACTTGGCTACAGGCTGGGATTCACGACCAACCCACGCGGTCCCGTGATGTTTAATTGGATTCCTATAACCGATAATCATGATGAACAACGCCCCGCGTTTATTGCTGAGGGGGGAATGAACGACCCTTTGATGACCATTCCGCGCTATACAGATACGGATGCGGCAGGGCATATTGATGAAGTTCGCATAATAGGCAAAGAAGCCGCCGCGTATGCTGAGCAAAATAAAGCAACAGAGTTAGCTTATTACGATATTGTTTGTGCGCCGACCTATGGCGTTATGCCAACACTTGCTCCCTAATTTGTTGAAAAACCCTAAGGTTGAAATACCCTTGTTCTTTGTGATATAATTTTTATTACAAAGTTCATAAAAAACATCTTATTTAGGAGATATAAAAACATGAAACGTAAAGCTTCAGCAGTATGGAATGGCGGTCTTAAGGGCGGCACGGGAAAAATATCTAGCGATAGTGGCGTTCTTGCGGATACACAATTTTCTTTTAGCACTCGCTTTGAGAACGGAATTGGCACCAACCCCGAAGAATTAATTGCCGCCGCGCACGCGGGCTGTTTTTCGATGGCACTTTCTGCCGAATTGGAAAAAGCCGAACTAACCCCTGAATCGGTTAGCACCAATTCTACGCTCACATTTGAGAAAACGGATGCGGGTTTTACCATCACTCGCATTCACTTGGATGTGGTTGCTACAGTCCCCGGTGCAAATGCTGAAACCTTTGCTAAAATTGCCGAAGGTGCAAAAGGTGGATGCCCAGTGTCACGTGTTTTGAATGCAGAGATTACAATGGATGCTAAATTAGCTTAAGCTAGAAAAAGATAATAAAGAAATAAAAAACGGCTGAAAAGCCGTTTTTTTATTCGTAAACGTTTAGGGGAATCAAAATAGAATGCTGATTTTACGGACTGGACATGTTTTTACGAATTTTAAAAACTTTTCTAGCCACATGATAGTTTGAAGAAACTATTCCGCGCGGGCGTTAACGCCCGCGCTAATGGGCTAAACCCGACTAAAGTCGGCCGAGAAGAGTCTGCTTTAGCAAGCTTCAGCCTTGAGCATGGACGTTTAGGTCCATGTGAAAGCGATTATCTGGTATATAATATCCCCATGCCTATAAAAACTCTCCCCCCAGAATTAGCCTCCCAGATAGCCGCTGGTGAAGTGGTCGAAAGACCAGCATCTGTGGTTAAAGAATTGGTCGAAAATGCCCTCGATGCTGGTGCAACAGAAATCAGCGTCACTGTCGAAGAAGCGGGCAAAAAGATGATAGAAATTGCCGACAACGGACACGGAATCCCCGCCGATGAAGTGCCGCTGGCGGTTGAGCGTCATTCTACGAGTAAACTTTACTCCGCTGACCAGCTTTTTAGTATATCCACACTCGGATTTCGGGGCGAAGCCCTTGCATCTATAGGTTCGGTGGCGCGGCTTACGCTCACATCTCGCACAGATGCTGATAATGTTGCCACGCGAATGCTCGTTGAAGGTGGGATGTTCACTGCTCCTCAGCAAGTTGGGGCACCGCGCGGCACGGTACTTCGAGTCGAAAATCTTTTTTATAATGTCCCCGCTCGCCTCAAATTCCTAAAAACCGATACAACAGAGCGTCGCCGTATAGATGCGCTTCTCACCCGCTACGCGCTCGCCTATCCCGATGTGCGCTTCAAACTCATCCAAAACGGAAAATCCACCTTGCAAACCAGTGGCAACGGTGACCGCAGAGCTATTCTTGCCACCCTTTACGGCGTAGATGTGGCAAAGCAATTGCTAGAAGTGAACTCGATTGAAAATAATCTCGAATTAACAGGATTCATCAGCCCCACATCGCTCACCCGCTCCAATCGGCGAGAAATCACTTTTTTTATCAACGGTCGTTGGGTGCAAGATATTTCGCTCGCTACCGCGGTCATCAAAGCCTATCACACCCTGCTTATGGTCGGGCGTTACCCGCTTGCCGCATTATTTATCAAACTCAACCCCGCCGATGTGGATGTAAACGTGCACCCCACCAAAGCCGAAGTGCGATTTTCAGACCCAAGCCGTATGTTTAGCTTCGTTCAGCGTTCTACGCGCAAAGCGATTTTAGCCTATACCCCCGTTCCGCAGATGGGGATTGCTCCGCCCGCGCTGTGGGGAGGGGAAGATAAGCGGAGTAGCGGGATTGACCCCGCGTGGGGATTTTCTCGAGATGCGCGTGACCCAAGCTTGAGTGCCCCTAATGAGCAGAATGCCCCCAATAATCATAATTTTGAAGAAGAGCAGAGAACCATCCCCAATATCCCCCTCATGCGCTTGGTCGGGCAAATTGGGCAAGTTTATATCATCGCCGAAGGACCCGATGGGCTCTATCTCATCGACCAACACGCCGCCCACGAACGCGTCTTATTTGAGCGTCTCTTAGCGCAACGTGAAGCAAATACCATTGCATCGCAAAAATTATTAGAACCCGTCATCGTTCAATTTCCCCCAGAGCAGACTACGATATTGAATGAGCATCTCCACGTGCTACAAAAATTTGGCTTTGAAGTAGAGACTTTTGGTCCCAACGCCTTCCAAATTCGCGCCATCCCGACTTTTTTCAGCGGCTCAAATCCAGCCGCCGCACTCCGCGTTTTGGTCGAAGATTTTGAAGCCGATGAAACACCTTTGCAAGAAAATATAGAAGATAAAATTGCCGCCCGCGTCTGCAAAAGGATGGCGGTAAAAGGCGGTCAAACGCTCTCTCATGCTGAGCAAGAGAACCTTTTGCGTGATTTAGAAAACTGCGAATCCCCGCGCACCTGCCCACATGGTCGCCCAACTATGATACACCTTTCGGTGGATATGCTCGAACGTCAATTTGGGCGGACGGGACCACGATAATCTTTAAAAATGAACATAATTAAAAGAAAACACCTAATTTTTACCGAGTTTTCTATAGATGATGTGCGAGACTATATCCCTGAGGGTGATTCAGAGATTGAATTATATGGGAAGGATTTATAATTTTGATGAACAACCTTTGGCTTTTATTTACCTTTGCCGCGATGCTCTTATGGGGGCTATGGGGCTTTTTCTCAAAACTTGCAACATCTTATTTGAATGACACCGATGCTGTTATATACCACTCTATTGGCTCAGCACTAGTTGTTGCAATTGCGGCATTTTTATTACGTTTTCAACCGGGGGGCAAGCCCATTGGTATTTTTTATGCGATGATTTCAGGGGTATCTGCGGCATTAGCAACTTTTTTCTTTTTCTCTGCCATCACTCGTGGGCGTAGCGTAGTTGTTGTTTCAATGACCGCACTTTATCCACTCATCACGCTGGGGTTGGGTATGCTTTTTTTACATGAAGCGCTCACATTAAGACAACTCCTTGGTGTTGGAATGGCATTAGGTGCGATTATTTTATTATCATCGTAGGACACTCATTATAAGATTGGTAAATTTTTCCTAGAAAGCCCGTTCCTGCTTAAAAAGTGACTGTAGCTTAGAAGAGCAGAAGCGATGACTATAGAGAAATTCTACATTCAAGTATTTGGTATACAATAGAGCCATGATTCGTTTAGATATTTCTCTCGTTCAGCGTGGGTTTGCCGAAACGCAAGATTTAGCACAGCGTTTGGTTATCGCGGGCAAAGTTCGTGTAGCTGGACAGCTCGCTATCGCCCCTTCCATGAAAATACAGGATGACGTGCCCCTCAGTGTGGATTCGGGTAAACGCTACGTCTCGCGCGGGGGAGATAAACTTGCCGCCGCTATGGACGCGTTTTCTGTATCCGTGCAGGAAAGCGTCTGTGCCGATGCGGGTGCTTCTACGGGCGGTTTTACCGATTGCTTGCTTCAACAGGGTGCTAAGAAAGTTTACGCTATTGATGTAGGGCACGGTATATTGGCATGGAAACTGCGAAACGACCCTCGTGTGGTCGTGATGGAGCAAACCAACGCCCGTAAAGTTGAGAAATTGCCTGAACCCATTGATTTAGTCGTAATCGATGCCTCTTTTATCTCGCTGAAGGTTTTATTACCTGTGGTAAAAAAATGGGTTTTCCCTCCTCACGAGAAGGAGAGAGCAGGCAGTGTAATTGCTCTTATTAAACCTCAATTTGAAGCTACCCGTGAAGAAGCCACTCTCGGCAAAGGCGTGATTCGAGAACCAAAAATACACAAAAGAGTCTTATATGAGATTATAGATTTTGCCCAAGATAAAGGGTTTCACCTGTGTGGCTTAATTCGCTCGCCAATACAGGGACCGAAGGGGAATATCGAGTTTTTAGTTTGGTTAGGAATGGAGAAAGATGAGGGGCAAGAACTAATAAATCAAGAAGTGGTAATCAATAGTGTAGTTGGTAGTAAATAAAAAAAGCCTTCCGTTTTTTACGGAAGGCTTTTTTTTACTATACTTCGTATTTCAGATGATCGTTTCAATCATCGTATCTATTTTTTAAACCCAACCGCGCAATTGCATTGCTTTAACAACATCGCCGATGGCGACCATATAAGCGGCATCACGCATATAGACTTTTTCTTTCTCAGACATATCCAAAACTGCTTTGAAGGCTTTGGTCATTTTCTGGTCAAGTTTTTCTAGAACTTCATCTTTAGGCCAATAGAAGTTCATATCATTTTGTACGCCTTCAAAATAGGAAACGGTTACGCCACCCGCATTGCAGAGGAAATCAGGAATATCGAAAATGCCTTTTTCCTGAATAATCTCATCTGCTTCGGGGGTAGTGGGACCATTTGCGCCTTCGGCGATGATTCTCACTTGATCGCTGACAGTTTTCATTGTTTCAGCATTGACCTGCCCTTCAAGTGCGCCGGGCATCAAAACGTCTACGTCTTTGGTAATCCACGCATCAGCATCTTCTTGAACGTAGCCAGCCTCTTTGGCTTTTGCGGAGTCGATCATACCGTATTTATCGGTGATAGATTGTAAGAATTTTGGATCACACATATTGGGGTGGCTATAAGTGTAAGCGGCTTTGTCATCACGATCCCAACAGGAGACACAAGCAATTTCACCACCCAACATTTCAACAAAACCAATTGCCGCGTATTGGCTAACATTGCCAAAACCTTGAATTGCCATGGTGGTGCCTTTTGATTCCATGCCGAGATGTTTCATCGCTTCACGAACGGTATAAATTACGCCATAGCCAGTTGCTTCTGTACGACCTTCTGAGCCGCCGCCGCCGAGGGGTTTACCTGTGAATACGCTGGGGGTAAATTCTCCAACCAATTTGGAGTATTCATCCATCATCCAGCCCATCATTTGGGGGTTTGTTCCTACATCTGGAGCGGGGACATCTTGGCGGGGTCCGATGTTGCGGTACATATTTTGTACCCAACCACGTGTGAGGCGTTCTTTTTCAGCAGTCGAAAGAGTTGCAGGATCAACGATAACGCCACCTTTGCCGCCGCCTAAAGGAATGTCAGCTACAGCGCATTTCCAGGTCATCCAAGTGCCGAGTGCGCGGACGGTGTCCATGGTTTCATTCGGGTGAAAACGGATGCCACCTTTGTTGGGACCACGGGCGTCGCTATGTTGTACGCGATAGCCTTGAAAAACGCGTAAAGTGCCATCATCCATGCGAACGGGGATACGGAAAGAAAATTCCCGTGCGGGCCAACGTAAAACTTCGGCGATTTGCGGGTCTAGATCGAGCAGTTCCGCAACATGGTCAAATTGTTTTTGGGCCATTTCAAAAGCATTGATCTGTTCAGACATTTTGTCTCCTTAAAGACGGACATAGGTTGAGAAAAGATAAACGGGCATACCGTTTGGTATGCCCGTTGTTTAAAAGGAAGGTCGCTCAAGTATCTCCATATTGCTCATAGGGTACATGAAATGACGAACGAGGTCAATAGGATGGAAATCACTTCGTGCAATGATTTCTATCAACCCATGCATAATTAAAAAACAGATAGGTTAAGTTAGAGAGAAGATAAGAAAAAAACATCTTTGGCATCTAATGATAGTTAGTAAAGGGTCTCAGAAAAGAAACTTTATAGGTAGGCGAGGCATCTAAATAGTCGTTGGCTTACGCACCGCTTTTTAAGAAATGGTGTATTCAATAAAAATGTGAAAATGCGATCAATAAGTAAATGAACCTTAAAAATAAGGTATAATTAGGATGGTGTATATCATAATACAATCAAATTATGGAGGTACTAAAAATGGGAAGAGCGGCGGGAAGACGAAGAGGCAGGCGCAGAGGGCGTCGCAGAGCGCGTCGTAGAACGCGTCGTAGGGTACGCCGAAGGATGATTCTCGTAGGTGGTATGGTTGCAATTGCGGCGAGCGGCACTTATGCGGCGGTCAAGATGTCTCAGCAAGACGCACAACGTGTTGAAGAACATACAGGTATGCCCCCAGCAGATTTAACAGATGAAGATTTGAGCACAGCGATGAATGAGCTTGGGATTGAAGGGCAATCATTGACGGCAGAAGAGCAAAAGGCTTTGGATGCACAATCTGCGCCTGTTGGAACACCTGCTCCAGCCCCAGTGGCACCGCCTGTAGATGCAGAGCCCTCTTACCTTGGCGAACTTGAAAAACTAGCTAGCTTGCGCGATCAAGGCATCATCAGCGATGAAGATTTTGAAGCCAAGAAGGCACAGTTATTAGGGCTGTAAAAACCCATTCTTGGGTACATGCCTTTTTTTATTAACCAATTAACCAATCAACTAACTAATCTATTTAAGGAGATTAAAAAATGTCAACTATTACCGTATTCAAATTTGAAGATACACAAGGTGCAGAAAAAATGCTCGACTTGGTCAAAGGCTTGACCAAACAAAAACTTATTACATTGCAAGACGCCGCTTCGGTAGTTTGGGTAGAGGGCAAAAAAGCCCCCAAAACCAAACAGATGATTGAGTTAACAGGACGTGGTGCCTTAGACGGTGCTTTCTGGGGTATGCTTTTTGGCCTTATCTTTTTCGTACCCTTCTTTGGCATGGCAATCGGTGCCGCTATGGGTGCATTAGCTGGTAAATTTGCTGATTATGGTATAGATGATAGCTTCATAGAATCAATCCGTGTGAATGTTACCGAAGGTACCTCAGCACTCTTTTTGATGACAAGTGACGTAGTGCTAGACAAAGTTACCGCGGCAATCAATGAAGCTGGGTTAGAGTTTGAACTTTTAACTTCAAACCTCTCTGGCGAGCAAGAAGAAAAATTAAAAGCCGCCTTTGCCTAAACGTTTAATTTAAGAAAGTACCTGACAAGTCTGAAAGACTTGTCAGGTATTCTAAAAAGGGGGCATTCCTTTTTAAAGGGCGTTTTTTAATATAGAGAAACTAAAAATAAAAGAACTTTATATCTAGGAGAAATAAAAATGAGTGAGAATCCTGTTCAACTAATTGTAGCGGCGTTCAATGATGAAAAAACAGCAAAATCAGCTTTGAAAGAGCTTAAGAAAGCCCAAAGAGCAAATCTAATCAAAATTGATAATGCGGCTGTACTGAAAAAAGATGAAAAAGGCAAACTTCATATCAAAGAAACTGGCGATATGAGTGGTGGCAAAGGTACCGTTCTTGGTGGCATCGCTGGTGGTGTTATTGGTTTGCTTGCTGGTCCTGCTTTAGCAGTTCCTGCTGTAGTTGGTGCCATAGTAGGTGGATTAACTGCTAAATTGCGCGATAGTGGTTTTTCAGACGATCGTTTGAAAGCACTTGGTGAAGGATTGACCCCCGGCTCCTCCGCCATTATTGCAGTAGTGGAACATAAGTGGGTATCACAAGTAGAAAAAGCTTTAGCTGAAGCCGAAGCCGATATCTTTACTTTAGAACTGCAAGCTGATATTGCCGAGCAACTCAAAGTGGGTCACGATGTAGCCTATACAGCCATTGCCTCTAAAGAAGGCTTTACTGCTGGGCGTGTAGCTGGTGGAGAAAATGGGGTTGAAGGCGGTTATATGATTGCAAATGAAGACGGTGTAACAAGCAGTCAATTTGTGGCTACAGAAGAAGGCTTTGCCGTTATATCTACAACTGAAACCGAAGACGAACTTCTCATTGAAGGTACTGTCGGAACGTTTGAAGAAGAAGAAGAGAAAGAAGAAGAAAAAGAAGAAGAATAAAAGGCTTTAAAACCTTCCCCTCTCACACGAGAGAGGGGAAGGCTTAAAAACAAAAAAGGGAGTACTAATATGTGTTGTTTCTTTTCCTCACTATTGCTTTTTGGTCCTAGGTTAGCGATATTAGTTGGCTGGCTATTACCTTGGGGGCAACTTAGAATACTATCTGCTTTCAATGGTTGGGTTACCCCACTAATTGGATTTATTTTTTTCCCGTGGACAACCATAATGTATGTAATTGTCTTCCCAGTGTCGGTCTTTGACTGGATTTGGATTGGTTTGGCTCTCATGGCTGATTTAGCTGGGTACGCTGGTGGCGCACGAAGCCGCAATCAGGTTCCTGGTTATCATGGGTCTTAATTTCTAATTCCAACAAAGAACGACATAAAACGTGACAGCCCTTTTCCAATGATTAGTAAAGAGGAGAGTGGCTGTCACGTTTTTGCTAACGGGGCAATACCCACATCAGAATCTAAAGCATATATTTCTTATTTTCGCGGGTAAGCCTTAAATATAGAATCAAGATATTTAGATTTTAGAACTTTTTGTGATATAGTGAAAAAAATAGTTGAAATAAAATGGAAGGATTTCGGGACGTGCGCGTTTTTAGCTTGCGTGTTGAGACCCTAGACATAACTTTAGTGCGAGCCTAAGCAAGTTGTTTACGCCAGAAAAATATGGAAGATTGGTACACAAGTTTAGGGCACGCGCGTTGCCGTGCATCCCATCCCTGCAATGAAAAAAGGAGAGAACCATGTATGAAGAAAATGAAGAAGTCTATGAAGAAGATGACGAAAATATAACCAAGGAAGAAGGTAAAAAAACTTTTCCACTTTTGGCTATATTGCTCATCCTGATATTATGTTTAGTGATGGTAGGTGGGGGCTTTTGGTTTTTCAACTCACAAAAAGGAGAAAGCCCAACCCCTATAGCACAAGATGATTCTTGGGCAAAAATTCAAACAGCAGGCGTGTTAAGAGTAGCTACCTCTGCCGATTACCCGCCTTTTTCATATTATAACGACAATTATATAGTAGATGGTTTTGATGCAGCTCTAATTCGTGAAATTGGCAGCCGATTAGGCGTTGAAGTAGAAATTTCAGATTATGCCTTTGAAAAATTAGGGGCAACTATAATCGCTGGGCAATCAGATACGGTTATTGCCGCGCTTTCTGTTACCGATGCGCGTGAAGCTGATTTTGATTTTTCAAATATCTATTATGTGAGTCAAGATGGCATTTTAGCCCGTGCAGATTCAGGTATTGGTCAAATTACCGAACCTAGCCAAATGGCGGGCAAAAAAATTGGTGTGCAAGAGTTTTCTGTTTACCAAACTTGGGTACAAGAAGAGTTGGTTAATACCAATCTTATTTCTCAAGACCAACTTTTTGCGTATTCTGAATCAGAACATGCCATTAACGACCTTGCACTTAAACGCCTTGACTTAGTTATTTTAGATTTACAGCCTGCCACTTTGGCATTATCTAATCCTGAGTTGATGTTAGTAGGGCAAAATCTTAACCAGCAAAAATTAGCAATTGCTGTTCCTAATGGGGCAGATACGCTTCGAGAAGTTATTAACCAAGCATTATTAGATCTGCAAAATGAAGGTCGAGTTGACCAATTGGTAGAGCAGTATCTTGGATTGAAGCCCGAAGATATTATCCCGCCACCCACTGCAGAGCCTACAGTTGAGCCAACCGAAACGCCAGCCGCAACAGAAACACCAATTGCTTGTACAAACGAAATGGAGCTTGTTAAAGACTTAAATTATGATGATAAGGATTTAACAGAATTCCCCATAGTTGCACCAGCCGAAGCCTTTCAAAAAGGTTGGCGCATTAAAAATACGGGTACCTGTACTTGGGATGATACCTATTACCTCAACTTTGTGCGCGGCAATGTGCCCGAAGCGCAAATGGACGGGCAACCTACTGCAATTGAAGGTGTTGTAGAGCCTAACCAAGAATATGATGTCTACGTTGCTTTGGTTGCTCCAGAAGATGTCGCTCAATATGTAGGCTATTGGCAAATGCACAACACAGATGAGGAAGTATTTGGAGAAAATATTACGGTTGCCGTTGAAGTTCTTGCCGACCCTGGTGACCCAACTGCTACGCCAGAAGGTACGCCTGTAGTTGCCACAGAGACTCCTTCTGTGCCGGTTGAGACACCCATCCCGACTGATGAGCCTTCTACAGGGGAACCTGGTGACGATTTGCTTGATGCCACTTGGGTTCTCGGTGGTATCTTAGCCAAGAGCGATGATGAAAATTTATCCCCGCCAATCTCGGGAACACATTTAGAGCTAATTTTTGCCGATGATGGGAGTTTTACGGGCAATACAGGGTGTAATACCCTTTCAGGCAAATATACAACAGATGGCACTGCGCTTGAACTTAGTGACATAGTTGCACCAAAAGCAACCTGTGCTGAGCCGGCTGGCATTATGGAGCAAGAAGCCAATTTCTTATCGTTGCTTGAAGATGTTGAAGAATATAAGATTGATCTAAATATGCTTAGCTTTATTGATTTCGTAGACGAAAACGGTGAAGAAGTTGCTAAAGACATTATGTCTTTTAGCAAGTAAACTTTTGTTGAAAATAGGCAAGGAAAACCCGCTCCATTCAAGGGAACGGGGTTTCCTTGCTAGTAGTTATCAGTATCATCTTGCATAGGAGCTTTTCTTGGAGACAATCCTTTGTTATGATGAGAAAAAGTGCTACTTTGTGGGAGACACGAGTAGTTAGAAAAAACAAGGAGAAGTTATGTCAAAAACAAAAAAACGTCCAGTCGGAGTAACATTTTTAGCCATTCTTGCGGGTGTTGCTGGCGTGTTGGCTGTAGTCCATGTTCTTCAATCGCTAGGCATTTTGCCCTTTTTCATCGGAGCGTTTACAATGCAGGGCTTTAGTTTATGGTCTGCGATGATGTGGGGCTTGATGGCTTGGGTTTGGTTCTGGCTTGTTCAGATGCTTTGGAATATGGATGAACAGGCTTGGCTATTTTTAGCCGTTACATCAACATTTAACTTGATTGTAGATTTTAGTTATCTAGTAGGCAGGGCAGATTGGACAGATGTGAGTATTAGCTTCCTCGTTAACTCTTTAATTCTTGTCTATATTATGTTGCCCAGTGTACGCCAAGCTTTTGGACGACACTAAACTTAATTTAATCTGATGTAAAGCAAGACTTATCTTGCTTTATGGAAAAAGGAAAAAAATATGAAAAAGACGAAAATATGGCGTGTTTTAGTATTCTCTCTATTGATAATGGCATTACTTCTCAGTGCCTGCTCATCGGGAGATGATGCCGCTACAAGCGCACCTGCAGAGGGTGAAGCCATAGCCTCTCCTCCCGAAGGTGAACCCATAGATATTTTGCCCACAGCTAATCCTGATGAACAAAGCCTTACGGCAAGCCAAAATGTGAATGTACGCAGTGGACCTGGCACGCAATACCCAGTTTATAAATTAATGCTGGGTGGTGAAACGGCTAAATTATTGGGCGTGAGCACCGATGGTGCTTATTACGCCGTTGATATGCCCATTGTCTCTCCCAGTACTGGGTGGGTGGATGTGAATTTTTCCACAGTAACCTCTACAGAGGGTTTACCTACAATCGAAGCCCCACCAGTTCCGCCTACAGCAGAATTTGAGCCTGTAGAAGAAGGACAACCTGCCGTGATCGCCGCGGACGGGGTCTATGTGCGCAGTGGTCCTAGTGATCATTTCCCTGCCTATGGTATTGGTCAACCTGGCGCTAGTGCATTGCTCATCGGCGTTAGCGAAGATGGATTGTGGTGGGTTGTACGCCTTGATCCTGATGTTGTCGGAGACGGGCATGGATGGGTACAGAAAGAATTTGTCACCACAGAGAATGTCCCCGAAGACTTAGCCGTAATCGCAACCCCGCCTGAACCACAGGCTAGCGAACTCCCCGCCCCAGATACTACAGGACCTTATGGCGTAGCTACCGATTATCTTAATGTGCGTAGCGGTCCAGCAACCAATTATCCCGTTTTGGGTGTTGCGGCACCGAGTGCTTCAGCTACAATTACAGGGAAAAGTGCAGATGGTCTCTGGTGGCAAGTAAATGTCGGTTCACAATATGTCGCCGATGGCTTGGGGTGGGTGCATGGTTCTTATGTTGCCGCCTATAATGTAGAGAATGTCCCTGTTGTAGAAGCATCTTCCCCGCCTCCTGCTACAGAGATTCCGCCTGCCACGTCTGTTCCCCCCACAGGCACAGTCACCTGTGAGTTGGTTTCACAAGACCCTATAGATGGAACGACCTTCAAAGGTGGCGAAACTTTTGATATGGTTTGGGATCTTGAAAATGTTGGAACAGCAACCTGGACAGTAGCAGATGCGCTTATTGTAAAGACAGGCGCAGTGACAGACCAGCCCCTTAGCGATATTGTCGACTTGAACCTAACCGCAGATGTTGCGACTGGTGAAATTTATAGCGTTATCGTACCGATGACATCCCCAAGTGCGGTTGGCGAGTTCGGCGAATATTGGACAATCACCATGGGCGGCGAAACAATTTGTTATTTCTATAACATCATTCAAGTTGTAGAATAAAGCCACAATTTAAGTAGCAGATTTAGCAGAGAGCTTTGTACTTTCTTGCTAAATCTGCTACTTTTTTATGAAAAAGGAGAATAATATGTCAGAATCAACAAAAAACTCAAAGAATACCACCAATATAATACTTATCGTTTTAATCGTCCTTCTACTCTTAGGCGGCGCATTTTATTTAGTTTCAGCTAATAATTCAGCCCCAGAAGAAACAGTACCACCTGCCGAAACACTCATTCCTGAAATCGTTCCTTCTATTACCATTGGTGCGGTTGAAACAGGCGTTAGCGTAACCGTTAGTGCCCAAGGTTTCCCCGCAGACACAGAACTAACAGCCAAGATGGATAAAGAAGATACAGATGCTTCTAGTGGCATCGAAGTTGGCAAAACGACCACAGACGAAACGGGCGTAATGACCGCAACTTATACCATCCCTGCTGAGTTAGCCGAAGAAAGCCGAATTACGATTCGCTTAGAAGGCGGAGCAGGATACTGGGCATTCAACATCTTTGACAATTAATTCTGTTGGATAAAAACTCCGCGACGCGCGTGACCTAAACTTGCGTGCTGAGTAACAGGCATCTTTTAGGCGTAAGCAACTTCACGCCGCGCGGATGTTTGGGTTCAGCGCGCAAGTCAAAAATACGCGTGTTGCGAACAAACGCGATTTCGTAATGAAATAGTGCATCTCTAAAGAACAGTTCGAATCAAAATATCTGATAAATAGTTCCTATCAAAAACAGGCTAGGAGAACTCGTTCCCTTCAAGGGAATGTACCTCATCAACTAATGCTATAATTTCGTATTCAAATAATTGATAATTTATACAAGGAGAATGGTTGCGTAAATGCGGCCGAATTAAAAATGTCGAAGAAAACTGAAGATAAGCAGGTAAAGCATCACCGCAGTGGCTGGCTAACATTTTTGCTGGTTATTATCGTTTTACAAGGGCTAATAGCTACATATTTTTTCCATACATGGCGCATCGAAGGTGCTTCTATATCTAGACCCTGGTTACTAGCATTAATGAGCTTACACTCATTTGCTAATGTGATTGCCGCTTTGGGAATTTGGAAGTGGAAAATGTGGGGCTGGCAAGTCTATGTTGCATCAAGTTTCTTAGCTATGGTTGTTGGTTTGGTATCGCTTGGGCTGATGTCGATATTCTATGAGATAATCCCAGTGATGATTCTTGGTACGGTTCTACGCACGCAATGGAAGAAATTTTCATAATAAACTATAGATGAGAAGCTCCTATTCTTCATTAAAGAGAATAGGGGCTTTTTCTCCGTCTTACCACTTACTAAGGACTTAGGAAAAAACAATTTATCCATTAATAAGGCAAAGTTTGAGTGAGGTATGCTTCAAATGTATAAGTTATTTAAATCCCACTCCTAAGAATTTCTAAAAAAAAGTTTTTACAGAAGGTGCATTTAAATGGTTATTATGGATAAATTCTCTTTGTTGGAAGCCTATTTAATAACTGTCGGATTATTTCTCTTAATGTCTGAAATTGGCTTTCTTCTTGGGCGATGGCGGTATCGTAGAAACCCTGAAGAACAAAGAGGGCCTATAATGGGTACCGTTGTGGGGAGTTTGTTGGGCTTGATGGCTTTTTTATTGGCATTCACTATTGGCATTGTTATCAATCAGCAGGATGGTCGAAAAGCAATGGTAGTTATGGAAGCAAATGCCATAGGAACCAGCTATTTAAGAGCTGATTTTCTAAACGATGTAGATAGAGATGCAACGCGCGAGCTTTTAAAAGAATATACAGAAGTACGTCTTTCAGCCACAGACCCAGCATATTTAGAAAGGGCAATCGTTCGCTCTGAAGAAATTCATGGAGAATTATGGGAAATTGTTGTTGAAAATCTTGAAGAGGGTGAAGAATTAGATACTTTTGCGCTTTTCGTTGAATCGATCAATGAAGTCATAGATGTTCACTTATTGCGAATAACAGCCGCTCAAAAGCGTTTGCCGAGATTGTTTGGTATGATGTTATATGCCGCGGCAATGGTGAGTTTCTTGCTGATGGGCGTAGTGGATAGCTCAGATGGAAAAAGAGATTCTACAGCTACAGTTCTCTTTGCGCTGGCTTTTGTTGCTGTTTTAATGGTCGTTGTAGATCTTGATCGGCCGCAGGAAGGTCTGCTTAGCGTGAGCCAAACGGCAATGGTAGACTTATTAGCATCAATGAGGTAAAGAGGCTTTAGATTTTCAAGTAAAAAAGGAGAACCTATGAATAATTCTCAGAAGAGTAATACTATCGACTATGCTCCACTTTGGTTACGCCAGTTAGGTGTAAAGGGCTGGCTCTTTCTTGGTGTTGTCTTGGCACTTGCAGTTCTTGTGGCGTTTCTATCTGTCTTAACTGAGATTGTAGTCCCGTTACTGATTAGTATTTTAGCGGCAATTCTCTTGCGTCCTTTGGTCGAGTTCTTGACGCACCGAAAAGTGCCGCGAACGATAAGCTCTATAATTGCAATGCTTCTCGTCTTGATTGGTCTTGGTGCTCTTGTTTATTTGGTTATCGTGGGGGTTGTTCAACAAACGCCTGAGATCGCATCTCAAATGCAGGCAGGGGTTGAAAGTTTGCAAATTGAATTGGGACAACCTGATATTTCACCATCATCCCCTGAGCAAGTGGAAGAAGCACTTTCAGAGAGTTTGCCCATTCTTTTTAAAGGTGTTTTTAGCTTTTTAGGAAGCACAATTTCAAATATAGTCTCGCTTGGCGTAGGAACCTATTTTAGTTTATTCTTCCTTTATTTCTTTTTACGAGATACGAATACATTTGAATCCTGGATAGCCACTCAAATTACCCTTAGTGCTCAAGTAAGTGAAGAGATTGTTACCGATGCTAGTCAGACAGTATTGGTTTATTTTCGGGGTACGGCACTAACAGCTTCGATAACTGCCGCAGTAGTGGCTATTCCTCTCATTCTTCTAAATGTGCCTCTTGCAGGCTCTATTCTTGTCGTATACTTTTTCACTTCATTTGTTCCCTATTTAGGCGCTTGGGTTGGGGGAGCTTTTGCTGTGTTGATTGCTTTAGGAGCAGGTGGTGCAGAGACTGCGTTAATTGTTCTTATTGCAGTTATTATCTCAAACGGAGTTTTACAAACAGTTGTAAGTTCTTGGGCTTTAGGATCAATGCTTAAATTGCATCCGTTTTTAATCTTTTTGGTCACCATTACAGCAGGGATTATAGGTGGTGTTCTATTAATGGTTCTGGCTGTGCCGTTAACAGCAATTACGGTTCAAATAATACAACGCTTGCGTGAAGAGGGGGTAGTTATGAAAACGCCCTCTGAAGTAGAAGTGAAAGAGAAATTATAGCCTTGGCATAATTTTCAAAAACTTAAACCAGAGAGGGGATTATAAATCTCTCTCTGGTTTTTTTATCAAAACTTGCTAGTTTTAGCAAAAAACATAAAGGGCGTATAGCAACAATATCTAGGATTTAAGTATGAAAAGAAAAATGACAATCACTTACCTTAGCATAATACTTCTCTTGGCTTTCTTTAGCGCATCATGTAGTAGCGAAATATCAACTGAGGTGCCCTCCACAGAAACACCTACTGCTACCTCTGTGGTTTCCCCAGTCCCTGAAGCTACCTCAGCCGTAGAGGAAATTGCTATAACCACACCCACTCCAAAGGCTACACCTCTGCCTGGAATAGTGACTGATGCAGTCGAAAAAATCACCGATGCCGTGGGCATTAATGAAACAGTGGTACTTGGGCTAAGGGTTGATGGATGGATTAATTTAGGTGTATCTATCTTATTTATTCTTTTTGGTATCTTTATTGGATGGCGAGTTGTAATCTACTTGTTACGCAAGCTTGTTCAATATCTGCGAATAACCCCCGATCAAGACCTGCTAAAAGTATTTGTTCCTCATATTCGCTGGATGGTTAACACACTTTTCATTGAGTTCGCGGTTAATCGTCTTCTTTTTATTCCTGCAGGCTTTAAGGAGTTTTTACATCATTTTTATTTTACAATTTACCTAATAATTGGCGTATCAATACTTTGGATATTGATAGATTATGCTATTGACACCTATGTCTTAGAAATTGCAGAAAGAAGTGATGCAAGCGATATTGAGAGTCTCGAAAATATCTTGCCTTTGCTACACCGAGTTGCGCATATTATTTTAGCGATTTTTGGCATTCAAGTACTGCTAAGTCGTTTTGGTGTTGAAATAGGGGCAATGGCAACAGCACTCGGCATAGGTGGGTTAGCAATTTCTCTAGCGGCACAAGATGTTCTTGGAGATCTTATTGCTGGTTTCATCATCCTCATTAGCCAACCTTATCGTATCGGCGACCGTATTGAAATTCAGGGGTTAGATACTTGGGGCGATGTTGTGTCAATAGGCTCTCGTACCACCAGTATTCGCACCCGTGACAATCGTCTCGTGATTGTTCCTAACTCTATTATTGGCAAGAGTCAGGTAGTCAATTACACCTTCCCTGACCCACGTTATCGAGTGCAATTCGAAATTGGTATTGGCTACGGTCAAGATATAGAAAAAGTCCGCGAACTGATTGTTGATACCGTTAGGCAAGTTGAGGGCGTTTTAAAAGACAAACCCGTAGATGCGCTCTATGTAACAATGGGGGCAAGTGCCATGACCTTCCGCGTTCGCTGGTGGATAGAATCTTATATTGATACCCGCCAAATGTTTGATGCTGTTAATACAGCCTTACAAGCTGCCCTCGATGAAGCAGGGATAGAATCCCCATTCCCAACGCAGGATATTAATTTGAGAATGGTAAAAAATGATGAAGAAGAATAAAAGCTGATGCAAGCAGGATAATTCTTCTTCGCCGCCTCAAACGTGAATTTAGTTTGAGAGCCGTTGGTCAATTTTTTTTCTGCGTGAGCTTTTCAATGTCTCCACCGCGCTAGTGTTTAGGGGTTGGCACTCAAGCCTAAATTGAGAGCGGTGCGTATTTCTATTGCTATAGAAATACTAGTCCCCCTAGCTAATATACATCTTCCAAAAGAGATTCTAAGGCATCTTAAATAACCCAAAGGTTTGCATAAAAAATGTCACCTAAAAACAAAGCCATTAAAATTCGTCATATTCAAGAGAAAGAAGAGTTTCTAGATCTAAAAGATGCTTGGGGTGTCCTTCTTGCACAAAACCATGTTCAGACAATTTTTTTGTCTTGGGTGTGGTTATATTCTTGGTGGGAGGTCTACGGAGAAAAACATAAACTTTACTTAATGACCGCATGGCAGTCAGATGAGTTGCTGGGTATTATGCCCCTAATGATTTCTACTGAAAAGAGAAGGGGATTTTCTTTTCGTGTATTAGAGCCTTTGGGCACGCCCTTATGTGATGTGAGCGGATTTCTACTCAAAGATAAAAGTGAACGCGCCTTGCTTGCCATGGGCAACTATCTTGTTGAACACAAGAAAGATTGGGATACGGTAGTGCTCAATAACTTTCTTAAAAGTGACCCCGCTTTAACGCAATTTAAATCATATCTGAACGAAAAGGGGATGAAAATAAAAGAAAAAGAATCGGTGCATTTTCATATTCCGCTTGAAGGGAATTGGGACGATTACCACGCAAGCCTTTCGCGCCATTTTCGTAAAAATATCCGCAGAGCTGTGCGCAACGCCGCGGCAAAGGGAGAAGTTTCTTTTTTTTACTTTTCTGGAGAAAATGCAACTTGGGAAGTCTTTCAGAAAATTATTGAAATTGACCAATATAGCAAATACCCCATTATTTATCAATCAACTCAAGAGCAAGAATTTCATAAAAAACTATTGAAGCGTATGCAAGAAAAAGGGCAATTGCTTTTATTTTTGCTAGAAATTGATAATACACCTCTCGCTTATGAATATGGCTTTATACGAAATGGTATATATGAATCTTGGCGCGCATCTATTGATTATCGTTTTGACCCTAAAGTATCTATAGGCACTTTGCTCTCTAAATTAGCAACCGAAAAATCTTTTGCATTAGGCTATAAAGAGATAGATTTTTTGCGCGGCACAGAATCATATAAACTTAAGTGGCAACCAACAACGCGAAAATACAGCAAAATTAGAATTATTCATAAAAATAGCCTCTTGACTTTGTTCATTTACGTTTGGATGCCAGAACTAAGAAACAAGATGGCTAATAAAAAAAGCGAGCCCTAAAACACACATCTCAACTTTTGTCTTCTAAAGAGAAATATATGAACCCAAACTTCATTAAACCCCGCTACGACTCAGGTGGATTTGCTCATCTCCCCCAGCATATTCAAGAGATTTTTGAAAAAAAAGAATATCAAACGGCCATCTTCTTCTTCATTGACGGCTTTGGCTGGCGATTTTATCAAGATTTTAAAGAACACCCTTTTTTTGTTGAGCTTGAAAAACACGGCAGTATAGAAAAAATTACCTCCCAGTTTCCATCTACAACAGCGGCGCACGTTACCACTTGGCACACGGGCTTGCCCGTTGGCGAGAGTGGCATTTTTGAATGGCAGTATTACGAACCCAAACTCGATGCTATTTTTGCCTCCCTACTTTATTCTTATGGGGGAGCAAAAGAATGTGATACAGCAAAGCCTAGCGGCGTTGCCCCAAGCGAGTTGTACCCAAATCAAAATATATATCCCGTGCTCAAGGCTTTGGGCGTAGAAGCGCATATTTTTCAGCATAGCGGCATCGTAAAATCCGCCTACTCTGATATTGTCGCAAATGGGGCTAAACTACACGGCTACAGCACAATTTCAGAAGCAATGGTTAATTTGCATCTGCTCCTCAACAAATCACACAAGTCTCGCTATATAGGATTCTATTTCGGGGATGTGGATGGGATTCTGCATAAATACGGACCGACATCCCTGCACGCCCGCGCAGAGATAGAAACTCTACTCGATACGCTCCTAACCCGATTCTTGATTCCATTAAAAAAGCATTCGCGTGGAGAGACGCTTTTTCTCCTCACCGCCGACCATGGTCATGTAGAAGTTGACCCCGCCACAACCATCTTTCTCAATCGTGACCCCAGATTTGAGGGCATCGAAAAGTTCTTCAAAGTAAATAAGGCTGGCGATTCGCTCGTCCCCGCTGGCTCTCCCAGAGATATGTTTTTATATATCAAAGACGATTTGCTAAATGAAGCGCAAGAATTTCTACAATCTCGCCTTGAAGGTAAAGCCGATGTGGTCAAAATGCAGGAACTTATTGACGCAGGTTATTTCGGTGAAACTATCTCAGAAACTTTTCTTTCACGAGTGGGGAACTTGGTCATTCTCTCCTATCGCTATGAATCGGTTTGGTGGTATGAAAAAGATAAATTTGAGATGAATTACTACGGGCACCATGGTGGGCTAACACCACAAGAAATGGAAATTCCGTTGATAAAGGCGGCGTTTTAATTCTTCTCCCCCCTCGGGGGAGATTAAAGAGAGGGATTTCCCCAATTCCTACCTCCTGCCAAGAAGGATTTTCCCGACATGGGTTTTTTTCCTGCGGGTTGAATTTCTTCGAGGAGTAAAATCCCCTCTGCTGTGCCTATAGCAGGTACACCCTTAACTTGAACTTGTGTGCCAATGCCGGGGCTTTTCTGCGTCTCAACCTTTGCGCGGTGAACTTTGATGCGTTTCCCCTCCCACTGAAAGAAGGAGCTGGGCCACGGAGAGAAGGCACGGATTTGTCGCTCTAGTTCTACCGCTGTTTTTGAAAAATCTAGCTCCCCATCAGCTTTTTTGAGCATTTTGGCATAGGTTGCGCCTTCTTCGGGTTGGGGTTGAGGTAGAATTTCACCTGTAATATATTTAGGCAAAGTCTCTACGAGCAAATCTGCGCCTAAGGGGGCAAGTTTGTTGAATAGTGTTTCAGCGGTATCATCGTTTTCTATAGGAATAGCGCGTTTGGAGAGCATGTCACCTGTATCTATGCCTTTGTCCATGAGCATGATGGTGATGCCAGCTTCTGCATCGCCTGCGAGAATGCCCGCTTGGATGGGGGCGGCACCGCGCCAACGGGGGAGCAGTGATCCGTGTACGTTTACGCATCCATAATGTGGGAGGGCGAGTAGTTCGGGGCGCAAAATTTGTCCGTAGGCGGCAACCACGATAAGGTCAGGGGCGAAGCGGCGCAGTTCATCCATCACGTTCTCATCTTTTATTTGATGGGGTTGGATGGTGGAGATATTCAACTCATTTGCAAGAATTTTAACTGGTGGAGAGATGAGTTTTTTGCCACGTCCTGCGCGTTTATCGGGTTGAGTGACGCACCCAACTATATTAAAATTTTTTGCTAAGGCGTGTAAGGAAATCGCGGCGAAATCGGGCGATCCCATAAATACGATTCTGGGTGAGTTTTTCATGAGGGTATTATACAACTTTTTTATTTGCTTTTTGGGGGCAATCACTGTAAAATAGGGTCTATTAAGTCTTATTCATATATTTATGAGGAGTAAAAATGACAGAAGAACCAGTTTATGAAGAACCAACTTATACAGAAGCAGAAATTACCAGCGATGACAAATTGTGGGCGGCACTTGGTTACGCCTTCGGTATTGTTGCCTTGATCGTGTTATTTGTAGATGATAAGAAAGAAAGACCATTTATTAAATTCCATGCTGTTCAATCTCTTGCTTTAAATGTGGCTTTTGCTGTTATAGCTATAGTTCTTAGTATTACGGTTATAGGCGCGCTTTGTCTTCCCATTGTCTGGCTGGTTTTCTTATATTGGGCTTATAAAGCTTATCAGGGTGAGTATTTTGATGTCCCCGTGGTTACTGACTTTATCAAAGGTCAGGGGTGGGTCTAAGTTTAAGTTATTTGAAGAAAGCCTGCACGGCGTGCAGGCTTTTTTGCTATATAAGACATATTGAGTTCTTTCTTTTTTGTCACTAAAATTATTTTTGGGGGTTATAAAGTACTGTATTGAACTCATTTTTCAGAGTTTTTAGCGTATTAAAATAAAATCGTATTCAATTTAGAAAAGGAAAAAAAATGACCTATAAAATTTCAGATGCTGATAAGGGGAAGTTAGACGCTTTAGATAACCCCAAGGTTTGGGTAGATATTAATAGAGCCATTCAAAGAATGAAACCAGAAACTGTGATGGTTTTTGATGATTCGCCTGAAGATATTGCCAAGGTTCGGCAGTTGGCTTTAGATAATGGCGAAGAGAAAAAAATGGCAATGGAAGGGCATACAATCCATTTTGATGGGATTCAAGACCAAGGACGTGATAAAGCCAATACCGCTACACTTTTGCCCGCTGGGCAAACTTTGAGCCGCGGTTTAAACGTGGTTGAGCGTGAAGCTGGTTTAGCTGAAATGTTTGAATTGCTTGATGGTGTTATGGAAGGCAAAACGATGATTGTGCGTTTTTTCTGCTTAGGACCAACAAACTCCCGTTTTTCCATTCGCACCTTACAAATCACCGATTCTTTTTATGTAGCTCACAGTGAAGATATTTTGTATCGACAAGGTTATGAAGAATTCAAGAATATGGAAGATAAAAATGAATATTTCCATTTCTGTCATAGCGCAGGGGAACTGAAAGATAATATCACCCAAAATGTAGATAAACGCCGCATTTATATTGACCCTACCGAGAATCGTGTAATGTCTGTTAATAATCAATATGCGGGTAACTCACTTGCTTGTAAGAAACTGGCTTTACGCTTAGCAATTAATAAAGCAAATAACGAAGATTGGCTTACTGAGCACATGTTTATCTCTGCTTTTTATCCCTTAGATGAGAGCCGAAAGACTTATTTTGCGGGTGCGTATCCCAGTGGATGTGGCAAAACATCTACCGCCATGATTGAAGGCGCAACTGTTGTTGGTGATGATATTGCCTACCTTCGCGAAGGCGCAGAGGGTGAAATGCGCGGCGTAAATATCGAGCGCGGTATTTTCGGTATTATTCGTGATGTAAATGCAAAAGATGACCCCCTTATTTATAAAGCCATTACTGAACCCAAAGAATTAATTTTTAGCAATGTTTTAGTCGCCGAAGATGGCAAGCCTTATTGGCTGGGCATGAGCGATGATGTTGATGTTCCCACTAAAGGCACCAACTTCTCAGGTGAATGGAAAGAAGGCGATACTGATGATGCTGGCAAAGAAATTAAGCTCGCTCATCCTAACGCTCGTTTTACCTTGAGTATCAGCGAACTAGATAATGCCGATGAGAATTACGATAATCCTGATGGCGTAGCCATTGACGGGATTTTCTATGGCGGCAGGGATTCAGACACCACCGTTCCTGTAGCGGAAAGCCTCAGTTGGGAGCATGGTGTATTTGTTGGCGCAACGATAGAATCTGAAACTACAGCCACCACACTCGGCGCAGTTGGGAAACGAGCATCTAGCCCCATGGCAAATATGGATTTCGTTATTGTGCCGCTTTCTCTTTATCTTAGAAACCATCTCAAATTTGGCAATAAACTCAAACGTTGTCCTAAAGTTTTTGCTACCAATTACTTCATCAAGGACGCAGATGGCAAATATATGAACGAAAAAACCGATAAGCGCGTTTGGGCTTTGTGGGCAGAAGGGCGCGTTCATGGTGATTATGAAGCTATCGAAACCCCCATTGGCTTCATTCCTAAATACGAAGACCTCAAAACTCTCTTTGATGGCGCATTTGATGGTCGTGACTATACCGAAAAAGAATACGTAGAGCAATTTAGCATCCGTACCGATAAGTACCTTGCAAAATTGGATCGCATGGAAGAACTCTACAGCGTAGAAGAAAATATGCCCGAAGAGTTTTGGACAGTGCTTAAATCTCAACGTGCAAACCTAGAAGCTCTAGCAGAGAAACATGGCGCAGTGGTAGCTCCCTCTACCCTCGCTTAATTTTTTCTGGAAAATAGAATCCCTACAAAAACTTGACAGGTCGCACTTCTGAGAAGTCTAGGACCTGTCAGGTTTTTCTTTTTACTGAGTTTTTATTGACTTCTCACTTTGCTAAGACCAGAATGATTTTACTGTTTTCTCAATTATTTAGTATCACAAAAAGGAGTGTTTTATGAATTGGTATCTGCAAGCGATGAAAAAATATGCTGTATTTGAAGGTAGAGCAAGACGAACAGAGTATTGGATGTTTATATTATTTAATATGATTTTTGCTTCAGTTGCTTTTGGTTTAGATTATTTACTAGGCCTAGCCCTTGATGCAAATTATGGCATAATTTCCTTAATTTATACTTTTGCCGTTATTGTGCCGAGCATATCTGTTTTGGTAAGAAGACTTCACGATACAGGAAAAAGTGCTTGGTATATGCTTATTACCTTTATTCCTCTTATTGGCTCTATTTGGTTGTTGATACTCCTTTTTACCGACGGTGATTATGGAGCTAATCAATATGGAGAAAACCCGAAAGAGAGTGTTTAGGCGCAAAGTGAATTGTCTTGATATATTTCGCCTGAAGCGATAAATAGAACGATATATAAACCTGACAAATCTCAATGACTTGTCAGGTTTATCTTTATCTTAAGCATCTCTGAAAGGTTTTTTGAAATCGTTCCTTTTTTTCTGATAAAATTTATTACTCGATAGTTGTGGTTTCGCAGTTGATTTATGGCAGCTTTAGTCCTGAAAACAATAACAACCACAAATTCGTCTATACATTATAATTAGCACACTGTAGATCGTGTTTACGCTTGCATCTATTCCATTTTTAGAAAAAAATCCTATGATAGATATAATTGCTATAGCCGTAGTTTTTCTCATATTTAGTCTTTTTTCTGGGAAATTAGAAAAATCAATTATCAATGCCCCTATTTTTTTTCTTATTGCGGGCATTATAATTAATTCAGATTTGGCAAAAGATTTAGGCACAAATGATATTGCACCTATTTTGTTTTTTGTAGGCGCAGCCACTTTGGGGTTGAGCTTTTTTAATAATGCGGCGCGAACAGGATTATCAGCATTTAAAGGTGATATATCATTATCCTCTCGCCTTTTATTTGTTGCTCTTCCGTTAACGGTTGTGCTAGGTACTTTATTTGCTTTTTGGCTCATTCCTGAAATTGGATGGCTAGAAGCCGCTTTATTGGCAGTCATCCTTACGCCATCGGATACCAATTTAGTAGGGGGTATTTTGCGGAATCCGCATGTGCCACCGCGAATTCGGCAAGCAATTAGTTTAGAATCTAATATAAATGATGGTCTTACAACCCCTCTGGTAACTGTTTTTATCATTCTTGCGCAAACACGACTAGACTATGAAGTTGCAAGGCAACATCTTATTGTTCCCATTCTGCAAATTTTGATAGCCCTTGCTGTGGGTATTTTTGTAGGCGGTGCAGGGGGATGGATTACACAAAAAGCAGAGGAGAAAAAATGGATGCTCCCCCTTTTTCGTGGTCTGGTCTTTCCTTCATTGGCGGTCTTAGCCTTGTCTATGGCTAATTATTTTGGTGGAAATTATTTTATTGCTTCTTTTGTAGCCGGGATTTCTCTCAATATTTTTGATAAAAAAATTCGCAAAAAAGAACTGGTATTTTCCAATACTTTGATGAATTTGCTTAGTTTGTTGATTTTTATTTTTCTAGGCCAAACACTTTATAGAGTATGGGAAGACATCACTTGGCAAATTTTTCTCTACGCCTTTCTTAGCCTAACACTTGTTCGTATTTTGCCCGTTTTTATATCTATGTGGCGAACAAAGTTACAACCTACTACATCTCTTTTTATGGGATGGTTTGGGGCGCGTGGATTAGCCTCTATTGTTTTAGCGACAGTTGTTGTTGGGAGCGTTCCCGATGTGCCAAATGGCGATACAATAGTCCTTACCGTTATCGTAACGGTTTCTATGAGCATTGTTCTTCATGGTATAACGGCACTTCCCCTCTCTAAATGGTATGGAGACCATATAGAAAAACTATCATCTTCTGTCCCTGAAATGGATATAATAGAAGAAGATGCCTTTCCTATTGTGCTTGAGCATAGATTTGCCGAATATCAAGAGAAATGGGAGTAGCAAACTTTCAGTACACTGTTGATTCTAACGGTAGCAAGCCAAAGGTTGGGGCGGTGGCTTGCTTTTATCCTCATCCCCCCTAAAAAAAGGAGTATCTTATGTCGCAAGTAAAAGCTAAAACTATGGTCCTAAGTGAAACAAGAGTTAACACCTTTCTGGGACAAGTTTATTTATTGATGGCTTTAGGCTTGCTTGTCACAGGTTTGGTTGCCTCATGGACAAGCAATAATCAAGACCTTTTGGTACAAACGCTTCACCCTGGTTTTGCATTTGGATTATTCATTCTTCAGGTTATTCTTGTTGTTTCACTTAGTGCGGCGGTAATGCGCATGTCACCAGCTATGGCAGGGTTGCTTTTCTTGCTCTATTCTGCGCTAACTGGGCTAACCTTTGCCTCCCTCTTTATCGTTTATTCAGAATCCGAAATAGCACAGGTCTTTTGGCTTACGTCAGGGACATTTTTTCTCACCAGCATCTTTGGAATGACCTTCAAACGAGATTTTAGTTCATCAGGCAATATATTATTTATGCTTTTATTAGGCTGGACGCTGGCTTGGATGTTCAGTTGGTTTTTTCCAGGTTTAAACATGCTTCTAACCTTTATTGGCATTGGTCTTTTTGTGGGGCTAACAGCCTATGATACCCAACGTCTCAAGCAAATAGGACAGCAAATAGACGACCACCCTGCCCGAGGCGGATTAGTAGTGATTGGTGCGCTATCTCTTTATTTGGATTTTATCAACCTCTTCTTGCTGATGTTACGCGCCGCCAACCGATAAATAAATTTATTTGGACGATGGCGCACTACGCACGCGTTTTGACCTTGAGTGCTAAAAATTCGAGCAGGATGCCTAGCGTATACAGATAGATTTAAAGGATGAATATCAATAGACCTCTTGTATAAGTGCTCTAGCCGCCGTCCTCGGCGGCGTGTTTTAGAGAAGCCTGCGCCGAGAACGGCGCAGGGAGCGTAGAGAAAACAGGCTTTTACAAGAGGTCTAATAGAACTTTCATCAGTATTTGTTTTTTCAGCCTAGAGCAGATCATAAAAACTTTTACAGAGGTGATTTATATGTAAAATAGCTGTAATCTGAGAAGAAAACATAAAATTTGGAAGCTGTAATATGACTGGTTTTTTTCTGAAATTAGCGGTTGGTAGCCTCGCTTTATGACGGTAGTATAGGAGAAGGAAGAATGAGTGAAAAAGAATATCAATTTGTTTTCGCCATCTTTGATGGACAAAAAGAAGCAGAAGAAATAATAGAGCAACTGAAGAAAAATCAAAAAGAGATGCTAGGGGAACTTCAAGCACTGGTTGCTATGTCTAAAGATGCACACGGTCGGATCAGTTATAAAGACGTAGGTATGACGCCGGCAAAGGGCGCTCTAGGAGGTGTTGTTTTGGGGGCAGTGGTCGGTATTGCATCTGGTGGTGGAACAGTGCTTTTAGGTGCATTAGGCTCAGTTGTTGGTGGGCTAGTAGGAAAACGAAAAAGTGAAAATCGTATCTCCTCAGAGCAGATTAATAAAGCAGTTGCTTCCATTCTTCCTGATTCCTCTGCAATTCTTGCGGTGGTGTGTCAAGACTTTGCCCCAAAAATCTTAGATGCCCTTCGTGCCACTGATGCCGAGATTTTCATCGCAGATTTACCCGTAGATTTGGCTGGAAAATTATCCGAGCATCACGACATAGCCTATAGTGCTTTGATGAAAGAACTCGTTTAATTGTTGTTTTCCTCCCTTTTTGTACGAAAAACGCTATAATGGACTCATTCTGAGTAAAAAACATTAGTCAAAAACTTATATATTCGCTCTATGGCATTTATGTAAGACTTTAGGGTAGACAGCATAAATGCGATAACTTAGAAGAGTAAATCAGTTAAAGGTAATTTCATGAAGAAATCCATTCACAGCTTCATAAAAGAGCTTTATAAAATCTGGGTCACAGAACGTCCGAATGTACTCGCGGCGGCACTTGCCTATTTTGGTATGTTTTCATTTGCGCCTGTTATTTATATCGCTTTTACTATAGCGGGCTTTTTTGGCGAACAACTTCTTATGGCAAACAATCTCTACGGAAGAGTTGAAGCGACTTTTGGCACAGATATAGCAGAGCTTATTGAAAAATCAGTTGCTAACCTCTCTCAAGCGTCCCTCGGGGAAGCATCTTTGTTAAGTTCAATCATTGCTTTTCTTGCTCTTCTAATTGCCGCATCGGGATTGTTTTTTCAGGTGCAGTATGCTTTAAATGCTATTTGGAGAGTTCCTCCCCCCGCTAAAGGTGGAACTTTGGTAATGGTTAAGCAACGCCTTCTTTCCTTTTTAATGGTTATTGGTGTTGGTATAGTGCTCATTGCCGCAACTCTCATTAATATCATTCTTTCGTGGCTTGATTCTCTCATTCCGATTCTTGCTGATATGCCTTATCTAAATTCTCTTAGCTTTTTAGGGTTGGCGGCTCTCTCTTTTGCACTCATTTATAAAACGCTTCCTGATGCAGACATAGCTTGGCGTGATGTATGGGTCGCTTCTGTGGTGACTGTTCTTTTGATGGCATTAGGCGGCAAACTACTTGGTTTTTATCTAACAAGCGGGAATTTCAACTCTGCATTTGAAGCCGCGGGTGCAGTAGCGGTGATTCTGATTAGCTTCTATATATTTTCTCAAATTTTTCTTTTTGGAGCAGTTTTCACAAGAGCCTATGCCTTTTATTTTGGCTCTAAAATTGGAAAGGAGTTATGATCTATGTCATCTCGATATAAAAAAGTCCGTGTTATTGTCAATCCCGCCGCGGGGCAACCCGAACCGATTCTCAACACTATTAATACAGTTTTTTACCCTCATGGTATAGATTGGGATGTGCGCGTTACCCAAAAATCAGGAGATGCACAACGTTTCGCTAAAGAAGCCCTTGAGCAAGGCGTAGATTTAGTAGCCGGCTATGGCGGGGATGGAACCCAAATGGAAGTCGCGAATGCCCTAATGAACAGCAATACACCAATGGCAATCTTGCCTGGTGGCACAGGCAATGCAATGACCTACGAGCTTAATATCCCGCGTATTCTTCAGCAGGCAACAGAATTGATTGTAGGGGATAATCAAATAAAAAAAATAGACCTAGCCAAAATTAACGAAGAAAATTTTATGCTTCGTGCTTATGCAGGATTTGATACAGAAAGAGCCGCCAGCCGAGAAATGAAAGATAAATTTGGGCAACTCGCTTATGTAAACGCCTCTATCAAATTTCTCAAAGAAGCCCCCACCGCCCAATACCGTGCCACTGTAGATGGTGAAGTTATTGAAGGGGAAGCTATGCTCTGCTTTATTCTTAACGCAGGCGCACTCGGAGGTGTGTTGGGCATCCCCCTCCCCGAAGTAGAACACGTAGATGTTAGCGATGGTCTGCTAGATTTATATGCCCTTACTGCCAAAGTACAGCCTTTGCGCGCTCTCTCGCACTATCTATTTAGAGTGGGGGAGAGAAAAGACCGTACTGAAAGCCAAGAGGGCTTGGGTATTTATCATTGGCAAGGAAGAAAAATCACCTTGGAATCCGATACCCCTCAAAACGTCTGGATAGATGGCGAAGACTACGGTTCCACGCCCATTACAGCTACAGCCATACCCCAAGCCATTCAAATTCTTGTGCCAAAAGAATAGCATTTATTCATCGTGTACAATTAGCGAAAGAAAAACCTTTCTGGTTGCATAAAAGGAGTAGAAAATGTCCCAATTAACAGGAAAAACACTCGGAGAATACCAACTCACCGAACTCATAAGTCAAAGTGGTAATACCATTCTGTTCAAGGCTTTTCAGCCTAGCAAAAACCGATACCTTGCTGTGAAAGTCCTCAACCCAAACCTTAGTCCCACCTCATTAGACACACAACGTTTCTTGCAACAGGCGAAACTAGCCTCACAAATGTCGCATCGTAATCTTTTACCCATTTACGATTCTGGGCAGATTGAAGGTGTTGCTTACCTTGGCTCTGCTTTTTTTGATCGCGGAAATTTGGATAGCAATTTATCCCATTTTTATAACCCACTTGAAGCCCAAGCACTTATTAACCAAATTGTAGAAGCTCTGGATTATATTCACGGGCAAGGATATGTGCATGGCAACCTCAAACCAGAAAATATCTTTTTGGATGCAGGAAACAGCCCGCTTCTAGCGGACTTTGGGCTTGCTCAGCCTTTAACGGCATCTGCCAGCCCTTATCTAAGCCCTGAACAAAGGAGCGGCGGCGTTGTCGATAAACGCACTGATATTTACGCGTTGGGTGTGCTTTTATTTGAAGTTTTAACAGGCGCACCACCTCCCGTTGGCACGGTTCTTAGCCTTAATACCAAACGCCCCGATTTGCCCTCTGCGGTAGAAAAAATTATATTCAAAGCAATGGCGCAAAACCCCGATGCTCGTTTTCAGAGCGCGGCGGAGTTTCGTAGTGCATTTGCAAGTTCTTTGCAAGCTCCTCCCCCACCGCCTTCCCAACAGGTTTCAGCACCGCCTCCTCAAAGTTATGCGCCGCCTCCCCCACCGCCTGCAAAGAAAAGTACCAATTGGTCTTCAATCATTCTTGCTCTTTTAATTATCGTCATGCTATGTATAGCTGGATGGTTTTTATTTGGCACAATCAAAAATGACGATGGTACGCCTACAGTTGTCCCAGGCGAAGCCACTGAGCCAGCGCCTGGACCAACAGATGCCCCTCTTCTTCCTACCGATCCTCCCGCACCAACAAGCCCACCAGAAATAGAGCCAACAAGCCCGCCAGAGATAGAGCCAACGGATGAAGGAGAAGTGTCAATTGATCCTGTTAATCCTGCTTCATCAAGCCCCCCTATTTGTGGCTCAATTGGTGTAACAGGCGGAGCAATTGTCTTAGGTGGTGCAACGCAATGGAGTAGGCGCAGAAAAAAGAAGACAGAGATTGATAATCAGTAACGCCTAAGCTGGCTATTCGACAGTTTTAAAATATCGTGGTTACGTGTCTCACGTAAAGGTTGTTATACTAACAAAGATGCCAGAACGCAAAGTTTTTAGGTTTTTCTTAGTGGCTTCGTGTCTTTGCGTGAGATTTGAAAGTCAGTTTATCCAAAGTGTTAGGTAGCTAGACTTTTAAGTTTATTCTCCCGATACAAAGGCTAGATAATTCCTCTTATATTGTGCTAGGACACAAGAAATATAAAACTTTGTGTCTTAGCAATTTTATTATAAACCTGAGTTTTAGATAATTTGCGACAGGCGTTATAAGGCAATATGAGCCTGATACTATGAAGGTAAAGTTATGACATCTCAAAAGAATAATTTTTCACCCCTTGCTCTTGGCGCGGTTATTAGTGCGCTTCTTTCTGTGCTGGTTGGCATCTTGCGTTTATTTAGCCAAAAAACGCCGAAAGGTGAGGGAAAGCCGAAGCCTCAATTGCTTGAAGCCAAAAAAATGCCTCTGGACATTTCTCAAGCAGAAAACACGCGCATTGCGGTTCATCATCCTCAGGTGGAAGATGAGCTATCTGCAAGGTGGAGTCCCACTACAAAGTATATTGTGGGCACATTTCTTTTCTTGGTTTTAGTAGGGATTGTTTTTATAAGCTCTAGTGCTATTCCGCTAATCGTTTTTGCGGCAATTATGGCATTTTTGGTACAACCTATTATTTCATTTTTTGAGAATAAAATGAAAGCAAGCCGAGGAATAGCCACCGCATTAACGTATATTTTTGTGTTATTGCTTTTGATTTCTTTGCCCATTATTTTGATACCGACTTTGGTTGATGCAGCAAATTTTGTGTTGACAATAGATGTGCAGGCGGTAATGGAGAGTTTGACTTTATGGGTAGAGGGTTTAGCGGCAGTCGTGGATGGAATCCCCTTTGTTAGTGCTCTTTTTTCTCCTGGGTTGAACGCATTATTGGCTGTATTGCAGGGAGTACCAACAATGGATCCGCCTGAACCAGTTAGCTTAGAGGCTTCGGTAGCTACGCTTGGTGACAGGTTGGCAAAAACGGTGGGGATTTTAGCCACCATTTTAGGACCTATTATTTCTGCTTTTGTAGCTTTTTTCTTTACATTGATGATAAGTCTTTATTTGAGTTTATCAGGCAAGCAACTTTATAAAGGGTTTGTGGAAGTTTTTCCGCCCGCCTATAAGGAAGAGTGGGTGGGTTTGATGGAGCGGCTTGGTGCTATCTGGTCTTCTTTTTTGCGGGCGCAATTGGTTTTGATGGCCGCAATTGGTGTATTGGTGTGGATAGGTAACCTTATTCTTGGTACTCCGCAGGCTTTATTATTAGGTGTTTTTGCGGGTTTGATGGAGGTGATTCCCTCCTTAGGCCCTATTTTAGCGGCTATTCCGGCTGTTATTTTGGCTTTTCTTTTCGGATCACAGCATTTTGCAATTGAGCCATGGATTTTTGCGCTTATTATTATTGGGTTTTATGTAGTTATACAGCTTCTAGAAAATCAGCTTGTTGTTCCCAAAATTTTAGGCGATGCCCTAGAGCTACCTCCACTTATTGTCTTATTGGGCGTTTTTATTGGTGGTGTGTTATTTGGTATTTTAGGAATTTTTCTTGCCACACCTGTCATTTCTTCGGGGAGGGAGATTTTTATGTATCTTTATAATAAAATTTTAGAAACACCGCCCCCGCTAGAGATAATTGAAGATGAAAAAGTGCCTTGGCGAGATAGGTTACGCGGCTGGACAAATAAGGTGAAAGCGTCTTTTAGCTGAAAATAAAAAAGTCCCCTTTTCTAAAAAGGGGACTTTTTTGTTAATAGATTCTTTTTCTGATTGTTAATTCTCAATAAAGTCTCATACTTTTTCTATGCCAAAATCATTCCTCTGTAGCAGGTCTGAATGCAAATTGTGGCATTTCTTTTATATCTTCAAAAAAACCTTCAGGCATAAGCATTGGCTCGTAACTTACGCCTGTGCCCAAAGTGCCAAAACGTAGGAAATAAATCAAAATTTCTGCATCTGCACCTAACGCAACATCTTGATAAGCTACGATAAAATGCGTTCCATCAGGACTCCAGCGAGCGTCTCGATAGCAACAAGTGCTTACGCCAACTGGGTCTAATTGCTCGGCTTTATGCGAAAGTGTATTGTAGGTATAAAAATATCCGTACCCACCACTGCGCTTAAAGGTATTCATCAAAAAGGTGTCTGCGCCATCCCAATCAAATTCTTCAATATAAGGTGTAGTGCCGTTATACCCTTTCATGGTAAAGCGATTGGCGGGGAATTCATCTAGCTTATCAACAAAATAAAGCTTATAGTCGTCATCTTCTTCACTTTCTGCTACCGCAGTGCCTGTTGCTACCGCCGAAGCCGCCGATTGACAATTTGAAATATCCATAGTTCTTATCAAATCTGCGCGTGTGCCATTAGGCGATGTGCCCGCAAAGAGTATGGCAATTTGGTCTTCATAATCATGCCAACGAACATCTATTACTGACTCATCTTCAAAGAAGCATCCTCCCTCAATAGCCTGTAAATCAGAGCGGGTTTTAGCCTCAGAAAGGATTTCAAGGTCAAAAGGCACTATAAAAAGCTCTCTGTTCATGCTAATGGCAATCCTTTTGCCATCGGGAGAAATTTGAATAGCCTCAAGGTATTCTGCCTGTTGAAAACAGGTCACTTCATCAATAATGTCTGCTTCTGTATCCATTGTTTGAATACATTTACCCGCCACATAAATTAGGCTTTTCCTATCGGGCATCCATTGTAAATTGGTTTTAAGAGCCCCATTGGTAATTAGTTCTTGCAAATCGCTTCCATCTGTATTCATTAGCCAGATATTGCCATTTGCTAAAAAGGCGATTTTGTCAGCACCGCCAATAATAGGGTTTGCAGGAGGCTCCGGCGTAGCTGTTTCAGTTGGGAATTCGGTCTCTGTTGGGGAAAAAGGAGATGGGGGGGGGAGGGTGGGAGGTGCAAGTGTACTGGGGGCAGATGTTGAAGACACGCGTGAAGTTGGGCTTGGCGCGCGTTCGGCAACGCTGGTGGGGAGAAGGGCTTTGAGTGCAAATCCCAATCCCACCAACCCTAGCAGTACCACAATTCCAATTACCCATCCAACTTTTTTCTTTTGGGGTGGTTGGCTATCTTGTCTTACCCTTATCTTCGTCATTGAAGGTTTGGTGTGGCTAGATAGAGTTTTGATACCTACGGTACTTTTGTCGCTGGCTAAAGCGTTGAGCGTATCAGATAGTTCAATAGCGGTCTGAAAACGTCCTTCGGGTTCCTTGTCCATTGAGCGGTAAATGAAGGCGCTCATGGCAATGGGTAGGGTAGGGTTTTCGTTGAGAATATCGGGTGTGGGGTCGGTGATGTGTTTGATAGCCATGCTCATGGGCGTATCGCCGCTATAGGGGCGAGTGCCAGTGAGCATACGATAGATGATGGCACCTAGCGCATAAATATCGCTTCTGCCATCTATTTCTTTGCCCTGTGCTTGTTCGGGAGACATATAAGCGGGCGTGCCGATAATTGCGCTCCCGGTTACGTCTTGTTGTGCGCCGCTAATTTTAGCAATGCCAAAATCTGAAAGATACGGGCGGTTATTGTGATCGAAGAGAATGTTGGCGGGCTTAAGGTCGCGGTGAATAATTCCTTTTTTATGCGCATCATCTAGAGCTGGGGCAATAATGCTAATAATGCGTGCGACTTCTTGAAGGCTGATATCGCCTTCGGCGAGTTTGTCGGCGAGTGAGCCTCCATCCATATAGCGCATTACAAAATAGTGTAAACCCTCGTCTGATTCGCCTACATCATAAACGGGTACAATTGCAGGGTGCTCTAAAGCGGCAACAGTTCTTGCCTCGCGGTGAAAACGCACGCTAAATTGAGGGTCGTGTAAAAATTCGGCGGGTAATACTTTTACCGCGACCTCACGTTCAAAACGATCGTCGTAGCCAAGATAAACGGTTGCCATACCCCCGCGCCCTAATTCCGACTTTATCTCATAATGCCCAATCTTTTTATTTGGCTTTTTAGGCTCTTTAGCCTCTTCTGGCTCTTTGGATGACTTAATAGTTTTGTCCACGAGATTGTCCCTTAATAAAATAATGTATGAATATCTGATTTTATCATCAAATTTATTTTTTTTGCTTGGCATCAAGATTTAGCAATGCTATAATCACACGTACTAGCCCCGGTAGCTCAATAGGATAGAGCAATCGCCTCCTAAGCGATAGGTTGTGGATTCGACTTCCGCCCGGGGCATTTTTAAAAGACAAAATTTGTCAATTGCGCTCTTTCTCACCTTCTACAATGAGAAGAAACTGCGGAATTCAGAGGGGCTTAGGCATTTTTTGCGCTATCGAAAATATAAATCCCCGAAGTATAAAGAAAGACATCCAATAGAAGAAGGAAAACGCATGAAAAAATATATCGCTGCTTTAGACCAAGGCACCACCAGCACCCGTTTTATAGTTTTTAACCACGCGGGTGAAGTTGTGGCAGTAGACCAAAAAGAACATAAACAAATTTACCCTAAACCTGGTTGGGTAGAGCATGATCCGCTTGAAATATGGGTACGGGTTCATGAGGTGATGGCGGGCGCACTCAAAAAAGGCGATATTGATGCAAGCGACATCGCCGCAATCGGCATCACTAATCAACGTGAAACCACTGTCGTTTGGGATAAGCAAAGCGGTGAACCCCTAGGCAACGCAATTGTTTGGCAAGACACGCGTACAGATGAAATTTGTAACGAGTTAGCAAAAGACACTTCGACTTCGCTCAGTACAGGTGGCGGACAAGACCGCTTGCGAGCCAAAACGGGGTTGCCCTTAGCGACTTATTTTTCAGGTCCCAAAATTAAATGGATTTTAGACAGTGTCGAAGGCGCACACGCGGCGGCAGAACGTGGCGATTTGCTTTTTGGCACAATGGATACTTGGCTTATCTGGAATTTGACGGGGGAGCATGTCACCGATGTGACCAACGCCTCACGCACCCTGCTCATGAATTTAGAAACCCTCAATTGGGATGATGAATTACTAGAGTTAATGAATATCCCTCGCGTAATGATGCCTGAAATTCGCTCCTCCTCAGAGATTTATGGGCATGTTGAGATGGGACCCGTAGCACTCGGCGGCGTATTTGAAGGTATGCCCATCGCCGGCGACCTTGGCGACCAACATGCCGCATTATTTGGACAGACCTGTTTCAATGAAGGAGAAGCCAAAAACACCTATGGCACAGGTTGTTTTATGCTCATGAATACAGGTGAGAAAATAGTGCCTTCAAAAGCAGGTTTACTAACAACTCTGGGCTATAAAATCGGCGAGCAACCTGCCGTTTATGCCCTCGAAGGCTCGATTGCGATTACGGGCGCACTTGTTCAGTGGTTGCGGGACAATTTAGGTATTATAGAAAATTCTGAAGACATCGAAGTCCTTGCCCAAGAAGTAGACGACAACGGCGGGATTTATTTTGTCCCTGCTTTTAGCGGGCTTTTTGCGCCCTACTGGCGCAGTGATGCTCGTGGTGCAATTGTGGGGATGACGCGCTATATCAACAAAGGGCATATCGCTCGCGCAACCCTCGAAGCCACCGCCTACCAAACTCGTGAAGTCTTAGATGCCATGAAAAAAGACTCAGGGGTAGAACTCACCTCCCTCAAAGTAGATGGGGGGATGGTTTTCAATGAATTATTGATGCAGTTTCAAGCCGACCAACTTGGCGTCTCTGTTGTGCGCCCAAAAGTTACCGAAACTACCGCTCTCGGCGCGGCTTATGCGGCGGGGTTGGCAGTTGGCTTTTGGAATAACTTAGATGAACTCCGTGTCAATTGGGGCGAAGGAAAAAAATGGCAACCCAAAATGGACGCCAGAGAGCGCACCAATCTTTACGCAGGCTGGAAGAAAGCCGTTACGCGCACCTTTGATTGGGTAGAGTAAGCCACTTCGACTACCTGACTATTAGACCACTGGATATAAAAAATGCTAATACACTCTGCAACCCAACTTCTCACCATCGCTGGCGGTCCCCAACGGGGACGTGACCTTGGCGAACTCGGCATCATTGAAAATGGTGCCCTTCTCATCCGTGAAGAAAAAATTTACGATATCGGCACAACGCAAGCCCTTCGCAAAAAATATCCCGAAGAACCCACCCTCGATGCTTCGGGGAGCGTTCTCATGCCGGGGTTCGTAGACCCGCACACCCATCTCATTTGGGGCGGCGACCGTGCTAAAGAATTTGAAATGCGATTGGAAGGTACGCATTATCTGGATATCCTTAAAGCGGGCGGAGGGATTCTGTCAACTTTGCGCGATACCCGAAAAGCCTCCCTCGAGATGCTCCTGACCCAAACTAGATCCCGTTTAAGGCGCACTTTTTCAACTGGAACAACAACCATTGAAGTCAAAACTGGCTATGGTCTTCAAACTGCTACCGAATTGCGGATGCTCAAAGCCCTCCTCACCTTAGATCGTCAAGGACCGCTAGACATCGCCATCACATTTTTGGGCGCACATGCCATTGCCCCTGAGTTCAAAGGTGATCCGCAAGGCTATACCGACCACGTCACAGAGATTATGCTCCCGATAGTTAGCGATTGGTGGGGAACCCACGCCCCTCGCCACCAAAATAAACCCTTTGTAGACGTTTTCTGCGAAACAGGCGCGTTTGATTTGGCGCAATCTCGTCAGGTTTTAGAGAAGGCAAAAGAACTCGGATTCCCCCTCAAAATTCATGCCGATGAGTTTGATAATTTAGGTGGCGCAAGCCTTGCTGTAGAATTAGGTGCGGCATCTGCTGATCACCTTGTAGTTACTTTTGACGAAGATATAGAGAAACTGGCGAATTCAGAAACAGTTGCAGTCTCTTTGCCTTGTACCCCATTCGGCTTGGCGCATTGCGATTACACCCCCGCGCAAAAAATGCTCGATGCGGGCGTAATTCTTGCCTTAGCCACAGATTGCAATCCCGGCACAGCGTGGAATGAATCGATGCAATTTGTCTTGGCTTTAGCCTGTCGCTCTATGAAATTGACCCCCGCTCAAGCAATCGTTGCCTCCACCATCAACTCCGCCTATGCCATTCGCCGAGATGATCGAGTTGGCTCCCTTGAAATTGGCAAAGAAGCTGATATGCTCCTTCTCACCGTGCCTGATTATCGGCAGCTTGGTTATAGATTTGGCACAAATTTAGTTAAAAAAGTGATTAAACGTGGGCAAGTCTATTCAGTAGATATTGGTTATTATCAGACAGCATAATTTTTAAAGCGTGAAAATTCAGGACGATATATGGTCGTTCTATTTCACGAAATTCTCAGCTACCCAATAGACTTTATTAAAAATACAATTTCTGTGGCTAGAAGAACCCATTCCCTTCAAGGGAACGGGTTCTTCTAGCCAGTTTTCGATAGACTCTAATAGACCTCTTGCATAAGTGCTCTAGCCGCCGTCCTCGGCGGCGTGTTCTTGAGAAACCTGCGCCGAGGGCGGCGCAGAGAGCATGGATAATATAGACTTTTGCAAGAAGCCTAATAAAAAAAGAAGGAAAAAATAAAATGAAAATAGCATTTATTGGCTCAGGTGCCATGGCGGGGGCGATGATTGTGGGTTTATTACGTGAAGATTTGGCAAAACCAGAAAATCTCTATGCCAGTGACCCTCGCGAAGGGCGCGGGGAGGAGTTACGAGAAAAATATGGCGTGCAACCTTTTACAGACAATATAAACGCGGTCAAAAATGCAGACGTGGTCGTTCTTTCGGTTAAGCCGCAACGTTTAGGTGCTGTGCTGGAAGAATTAAAAGGGAGTATCTCCGAAAATGCTTTGGTTTTATCGATTATTGCTGGTGCAACGATCGATAAAATTGGTACGGGCTTAGGACACGAGAAAATAGTCCGCACGATGCCAAATACGCCAGCAAGAATTGGGGAAGGCATCACGGTTTGGGTCGCGTCCGATGCGGTTTCTGAAATCCAAAAAGAGCAGGCGCAGAAAATTTTATCGGCTTTAGGGGAGGATGTTTTTGTTGAAGATGAATACTATCTTGATATGGCGACTGCGCTTTCTGGTTCTGGTCCCGCTTACGTGTATATGTTTATGGAGGCGATGATTGACGCGGGGGTTCACATGGGGTTTCCGCGCCGAATTTCTGAGAAATTAGTGGTACAGACGATGCGCGGTTCGGTCAATTTTTATGAGAAAAATGATGTGCATGTTGCTGCGTTACGAAACCAAGTTACATCTTCGGGTGGGACTTCGGCAGAGGCACTTTATTATCTCGAAAAAGCGGGGATACGCACGGCAATTTCTCGCGCAATATGGGCGGCGTATCAGCGTTCTTTGGAGTTGGGGCAGGAGAAAAAGGAGCATGTGCCGGGGGAGTAGAAGGTGACGTGGTAACGCTCGTGTTTGCACGTGTCTGAGTTAAAGGTTAGACTTGAAGCATGACCTTTTTTTGATATACTTTAGCTATAAGGAGAATAATATGAATAAAAAGTTGCTTTCTCTCATTTGGATACAAGTGATTCTTTTAATTGCAATAAGTATTTCAGCTTGTGGGGCAGAAACACCAACAGCTACTGCTACTATAGCAGAGCAAGACTCTCCAACCTCGACGCTTGCGCCCGCTACGGAGCCTCCCGCTGTGACGAATACATCTGTGCCAACGCTCCCGGCAGAGAACATCTCTACACCTACTCCTACGGCAACGCTCTCACCGCCAGAGAATGCGGTAGATTGTATTAACTCGGGTAAATTTATTAGCGATGTGACCATTCCCGATAATAGCGAAGTTAATAGTGGAGAAACTTTCACGAAAACATGGCGTGTTCAAAATACAGGCACGTGTATATGGTGGGAAGGCTATTCAGTAGCCCATTATTCAGGAGCCTCTTTTGGGGCACCCGAAACATCTCCTGTATCACGTACAAATCCAGGAGAGAGTGCAGATGTTTCTGTTGACTTGGTTGCGCCTAGCACCCCTGGCTTTTATGAAGGCTATTTTGTCCTCAAAAATCCAGAAGGCTTGCCAATGGCGCTTGAAGGCGATTCGCGTTTGTGGCTCATTTTTAACGCTGTAGGTAGTGGAGTGCCTGAAGTTGATGCAACATCGAGTGATGTCTCAACACCTGTGGTCAGTGTCACGCCAACTAACGGAGCCGCGGCTTGTAGTTATTCTCTTGACGGTACGCGCCGTGATGGAGTCTTTGCCTCTGTTAATACCTATAGAGTAGATGAGGGATTAACGCCCTATGCTATGAACCAAGAATTATCAGATGCCGCACAAGCCCATGCACAAGATATGGCTTGTAACCAATTTTTTGAGCATGTAGGCTCCGATGGGTCTACGCCTCAAGATCGTGTTGATGAGCTAGGATATACAGCCATAGTTACAGAAAATGTTTATGGGAGTAATCCGCTCCTTAGCCCAGAAGAAGTGAAAGAATGGTGGAGATTGGATACCGAAGACCCAGCGCATGGCGAAAATCTCATTAGCACAGAATATGCCGATATTGGTATTGGCTACGCCTTCTTTGATAGTTTTGGTTATTATGTTGTGCTTTTTGGGAAGGGGGAGTAGTAGTATTTACTATGCAATAATCAATTGAAAAAGCAGGTTACGCGGGGGCGTGATCTGCTTTTTTCTTGGAGCAAAGTTCATACGGGCAACCAAGCCCAAATCACGCGCGTTTCATGATGTTTATAAGCGGGGAAATGCCCTTCGTTTGCACATACGCTGATTTAACGGGGCAAGCAGAACAATCTCATCAAGCAGACACTCGGTTTTTTCTTTTTTATACGACGCTTTTGAGCTAAGGACTTAGGAAGAAATAACTTATACATCTAAATCGCCAAATTTGAGTAAGATATGCTTCAAATGTATAAGTTATATAATTCTCTTTCCTAAGGGAGTTCTGTATATAAGAGGGGCACAAGAGCCAGACAAAAACCGAGTGTCTTGGGCAAGAAAAAATATCAGAACTATATAAGAGTCTGTTAACATCCCCTTGACGCTATATACCCTGAGAAGTATCATTCGGAACGAAATTAGCACCTTGAGGCTTAGGGTGCTAAAATTTTGTATAAGGATATTTTTGCTCGATGGCTAAAACCCTAAAACCACTTGGCGACCGCGTTGTCGTGGAAGCAATCAAGAACGAACTTTCTGCTGGCGGAATTGCTTTGCCCGAAACGGCGAAGGATGAACCCCAACGGGGATTTGTGCTTGCTGTAGGTCCTGGCTTGCGCGCTACAAGTGGCGAAAGGATGGCAATGGACGTGGTAGTTGGTGATGAAGTTTTATTCGCTCGCTATGGTGGCTCATCGTTGAAGCATGAAGGCAAAGATTACCTTATTCTCCGCGAGGATGAAATTCTCGCAATAATCGAAAACTAATTCAATATATTTGGAGGCTCTACCAATGGCAAAACAACTTTTATTCGGCGAAGAAGCACGTCGTAGCCTAAAAGAAGGCATGGACGTACTCGCTAACGCAGTTGCAACTACACTCGGACCTAAAGGTCGTAATGTTGCTCTCGATCGAAGCTTCGGCTCTCCCACCATCACCCACGACGGCGTGACGGTTGCTAAAGAAATCGAACTTGAAGACCCTTATCAAAATATGGGCGCACAGCTTCTTAAAGAAGCCGCTACCAAAACCAACGACATCGCTGGTGATGGCACAACCACATCCACCGTTTTGGCGCACGCTATTGTCACCGAAGGTTTGAAAACCCTCGCCGCTGGCTCTAACGCAATGCTCCTTAAAGGTGGCATCCAAAAAGCATCTCACGCTGTTGCAGAAAAAATCAGCGAATTGGCAGTTGAAGTGACCAGCCGAGAAGCAATTGCTAATGTTGCCTCCATCTCCGCACAAGATCGCATGATTGGCGAATTGATTGCAGACGTGATGGACAAAGTTGGTAACGATGGTGTTATCACTGTTGAAGAATCTAAAGGTTTGCAGTTTGAGACCGAATATGTAGAAGGTATGCAATTCGATCGTGGCTACCTTTCCCCTTATTTCATCACCGATGCTGATAGCATGGAAGCTGTGATTGAAAATCCCTATATCCTCATTCACGAAAAGAAGATTTCTTCTGCTCAAGATTTAGTACCTTTGCTTGAAAAACTAATTCAAACTGGCAAACGTGACCTCGTAATCCTTGCCGAAGATATTGATGGCGAAGCTCTTGCTACCCTCGTACTCAACAAATTGCGCGGTATGCTCAATGTTTTGGCTATCAAAGCCCCAGGATTTGGCGATCGCCGCAAAGCGATGATGAACGATATTGCTATTCTCACCGGCGGCACAGTGATTGCTGAAGAGACTGGTGGAAGCCTTGAAACCGCAACCGTTGATGATCTTGGTCAGGCAGAAAAAGTTTCCTCCGACAAAGAAAATACCGTTATTGTTAGCGGCAAAGGCGATGCAGACCAAATTAAAGGTCGTGTTGAGCAAATTCGTGTTGAAATCGAAAGAAGCACCAGCGATTATGACAGCGAGAAACTCCAAGAACGCCTTGCTAAACTTTCTGGTGGTGTTGCAATCATCCGTGTGGGTGCCGCAACCGAAACCGAACTCAAAGAAAAGAAACACCGTGTTGAAGACGCTCTCTCTGCAACTCGCGCCGCAGTAGAAGAAGGTATCGTCCCCGGTGGCGGTGTTGCTCTTCTCAATGCCATGGTTGTCCTTGATGGTTTCAAAGGCGATAACGATGACGAACAAACCGGCATCAATATCGTTGAGAAAGCCCTCACCGTTCCTATGCGCAAAATTGCTGAAAACGCAGGCAAAGATGGTGCCGTTATTGTCGCTAATGTTCAACGTGAAGAAGATAGCAAAATTGGCTATAACGTTCTCACTGAAGAATATGTAGACATGCTCGAAGCTGGTGTTATTGACCCCGCCAAAGTAACCCGTGGCGCACTCGAAAACGCCGCATCCATCGCCGCAATGATCCTCACCACCGAAGCCCTCATCACCGATGTCCCATCGGAAGCAGGCGCAGGTCCCGCTATGCCTCCTGGTGGCATGGGCGGTATGCCCGGCATGATGTAGGGGATGTAGGGATAGGTCTCGCACCTATCCTTTCGCACCTATCCTTTCGCACCTATCCTAGTTTGGGGCAGGTGCAAGACCAGCCCTTACAACCTATCCTAGTTTGGGGCAGGTGCAAGACCAGCCCTTACAAACCCCGTTCATTTATGAACGGGGTTTTTGCTTTACGGTATAATCTCAAATCGAAAACAGACCCGAAAGGTTTCATCTGGGTCTTGGCCTATCAAAATTCATTTACTTTCCCGAAATTATAGTTTTCACAGAAATCATCGAAAACCTTTCGGGTCTTAAGGACATCTCTTCTCTTGGATACCCGAACTTGCTTCCGTTTTTTAGCTTTATTTTTACTCCCCATCTTAGCCGCGTGTGGGCAGGCTGAAAGCACGCCTGACCCTACACTTGCCCCCGCGACCCAAACAGCTGCCTTGCCTTCACCAACCGTAACTGCAACCCCCGTCCCCGCCGCGGTGACTGTGAATGGCGATGTGATTTCTCTCGATGAATTCAATGCTGAGCTAATCCGCTTTCAACAAGCACAAGAGGCTTTAGGAGAAGTGGTTCCAGTTAAAGAAGCAGAAGAACGCGTTCTGAATGATTTAATTGCCCAGGCACTCTTAGCTCAAGCTGCATACGAAGAAGGTTTTACGCTCACAGATGCCGAACTTGAAGCTCGAATCGAGGCTTTAACGGTAGATGTTGGGGGGCAAGAAAACCTATCCACGTGGTTAGCAAGCCATAATTACACGCGCGAAACGCTCTCTTCATCCCTCCAAAAAGCAATCTCAGCGGCGTGGATGCGTGACAAAATCCTTGCAGATCTCTCAGAATCCGCAGAACAGGTACACGCCCAGCAGATTTTGCTCTATAATTTGGAGACGGCGCAAGAAGTGCAGGCTAATTTATCTGCGGGGGCAGATTTTAGCGAATTGGCATCGGCTTATGACCCTGTAACCCATGGTGACTTATTCTGGTTTCCACGGGGTTATTTGCTAGACCAGAGCATAGAAACAATCGCATTTTCTTTGAGTGTAGATGAGCCGAGCAAAATAATAGAGACAGAAGTTGGTTTTCATATTATTATGGTTTTAGAAAAAGATGCAAGCCGCCTGCTTTCACCTGATGCGCTTCTAGCTCTGCAAGAAAACGCATTAAGAGAATGGCTAGAAAAAGCAGAAAAAGATAGTAAAATAGAGAACTAAGACTTAGCGTGAATTAGAGCAAGCAAGCGCACTAAAAAACGCGTAATATAACCGCTTTTAGCGGGTTTTGCATATCAGTCATACGTTTTAGCGTATGGCTTTGTAGGAGAATATCTTATGGCAGACTATGACTTTGAAGAAGAATTTGATGAAACTCCCAAGAAAGAAAAAAAACGCATTGATATGCTAGATGTTTTTTCTGTTATTCTTCTTATTGCTACAATTTGTTTAGGTGCGTATTTTTTCTTGCTATTTATCAACCCATACTCTGCATTAAATCCTTTGCGCCCCAATACCCCCACCCCACCTGTTCTTATTCCTACAGCAACGATTACCCCTTTGCAGTTGGCAACCCCGTGGACTAAAACGCCCACCATTCAGCCCACTATTACCGAGACACCGCGTCCGACTTTTACAGCGATTCCAACAGATACGCCTTTAGAGCTTTATACAAAAACCTTCACCCCAGAACCCCCAACGGCAACAGCAACACCCGAAATGCCCTTTGAAGCCACTGTGCAATTGATTGATAGCAAAATTATTCACCCCGAAACGAATTGTGATTGGCTTGGTGTTGGTGGAACAGTAGAAGATATAGACGGAAGCCCAATGCAAGGCGTAGTTGTGCGCGTGCAAGGCTCTTTGGTTGGTGAAACTATCGACATGATGACAGTAAGTGGCGTTAGCCAAGCCTATGGTCCGTCTGGTTTTGAGTTTGTGCTAGGCACTTTGCCCCTTCCTTCTGAAGACACTTTGTGGATTCGTATTTTCGATGCCGCAGGTATGCCACTCTCTGATCAAATTTTCTTTAGTACCTCAAGTGAGTGTGATAAAAACTTAGTGCTCGTTCACTTCAAGCAAGTGCGCTAAACTTTTTTCAGCCTTATAGAAACCCTTCCTTTTATTTATCGGAAGGGTTTTTCATTTAAAGCACTTGTATTAAAAGATAAAACTCTATAAGATAAGTGTATGAAAAAAATCACATTACTCCTTATGTTAACTCTTATCTTAACTAGCTGTTCTGGAGATATAGAAACCGCGAAGCGCGCGCCCGAACTTGATTCCGTTGAAAGTGCATCCGCTGTGCCCCCAATATCTCCCGCTGAAGAATATCGTGCTTCTTGGGAATAAAAGTTAGAACTCGCGTGGATTGTCGGTGACGACCCCGATGGCTGGGCAGAGAATTACCCAATCGCGCACTTGATATATTTATTGAGCCTGTGCCATATTTTTTAGTACACGGATTTCACAGAGGGCACGGAAAAGAGATTGACGTTATTGAAAAAGAGAAAACAAAAAAGTTTTTCTCCGTGAAATCCGTGTTTCTCTATGTACAAAAAACAAGGGAGATCGAATGAAAGCACTCCGCAAGATTTTTCGTTATCTCAATAAGTACTTCATGGTGCCTGTCTTTAAAAGCGGATTGGGCTTTCTCACGGGAAGTCCGATCTCTGGCTATATCATGGTCTTGAAAACTGTCGGACATAAATCAGGATTAACGCGCTACGCCCCTGTCAACTACGCCATTCACAAAGGAAATATCTACTGCTTATCGGGGTTTGGCAAAATAGCCCATTGGTATAAAAACCTGACAGCAAATCCACAAATAGAAATGATTATGCCCGCTGGTACAGTTTCGGGGAATGCGCTAACAGTCACAGATGCGGATGAAAAATTGAGCATGATGCGCCAGATCCTAAAAAACAGTGGGTTTGCCGGTTTCATGGCAGGTATCAACGCCTTCACCATCTCAGATGAAGATTTGCAAGAAAAAGGTGAAGAAATGGTCGTTATTCGCATCACGCCAAATGGGATTTTTGCAGGGAGCGCAGATCCCGGTGGTTGGTTATGGGTTTGGTTGATAATTATTACCATTATTATTGTGCTGGCGCTTGTTTTTTGATTTTTCATTAGACACTGTTAGAAAAGGCTAGAAGCGCTGATAAGCGGTATTCGCCATTCAGTATTTAAAAGGAGTTTTCCATGAAAAAGACAGCAATTATCATTCTCATCGCTATTCTTCTCATTGCCGCCGCGCCGCAACAATCGGGGAATACACCAGAAGAACCCGTTAAGCTAATTTTTATTCATCACTCCACGGGTAGACATTGGCTTAACGATGGTTATGGCAATCTCGGTCAAGCACTTGGCGAAAACAATTATTTTGTCAGTGATACCCATTATGGTTGGGGACCCAACAATATCGGCGATCGTACCGATATTCCTAATTGGAATGAGTGGTTTGCTAGCGACCAAACTCCTGTTTATATGGACGCTCTTTATAATGAAACAGAACAAAACGCCGATTATGCACGTCTTTTATCTGATCCAGGAGGAGAAAATGAGATTATCATGTTCAAATCTTGCTTCCCGAACTCTGACCTTGAAGGCAATCCAGACGACCCTCCTAGTGATTATGGCGGGATGACCGTTGGTGGTGCCAAGCGTGTCTACATTTCCATTCTTGAGTATTTTTCTGCGCATCCTGATAAACTTTTTATTGCCGTTACCGCCCCGCCCCTTTCTGACCCTGCCAATGCTGAAAATGCCCGTGCCTTTAATAATTGGCTCAAAAACGAGTGGTTGGTAGATTATGAAGGCACCAATGTTGCCGTTTTTGATTTTTATGATATTTTGACAGGGCCAGATGGTGGGAACACCCTCTATTACCCCACAGACGACGACCACCCTTCGGGAGAGGGAAGTCGGCTGGCAACGGAGGCATTTGTCCCTCAGCTAAATGCCGCTTACCAACGGTGGCAAGCTGGGGACGCGTCCGCACCGCCCGCGAGTGAACCTGATCCCGTTGCTGATACAGAATCCCCGCCTACACCTGCAACTGCGCCCTCTTCATCCATTTTGATAGATGATTTTGAGGGAGGAGATCCTGCAAATAGTTATGGTTGGGAGGCTTATAAAGATGATGCGAGTAATAGCCAAATCTCCTGTGTTTCTAGCTCTGAAATTGTTCAAAGTGGGCAATATGCAATGAAGATAGACTACGAGATTGAACTTTATTCTTGGGCTACCTGTGACTTAACCTATGAAAATCCCCAAAACTGGAGTGATACTGAAGGACTTTCTTTTTACGTTTATGCGGTGCAAGACAATACAGTTTTCAACGTAGACCTTTTTCTTGAAAATGAAGATTATGTTTATGTAGTGTCTTCTGATGCTACCGAAGAATGGATTCCTATTTATATCCCTTGGTCAAATTTTAAACGTGTAGAATGGGAAGAAAACGCTGGCTCTCCTTTTACCAAACCAGAGCAAATTAACGGGATAGCTTTTGGCTTCAATACACCTGATAATACCGAAATAGCCCCCAGCGGTACGATTTATGTAGACAACCTAGCTCTAGGGCAAGATTCAGCGGTGTCAGAAGTTCCTGAACTTGTGCCAGAAACTGAAAACGAACCAGATGAAAAAGAGTCATCTGAAGAAAAGCCGAGCGGTAGCCCAATCCCTTGTGTGGGTGGGTTTGTGATTCCCGCAGGGATAGCAGGTTTGGCTTTTGAGAGAAGGAAAAAGAAATGACAGAAAAAATCAAATGGGGCGTTATCTCTCCCGGGAAAATAGCCCATGCCTTTGCAAAGGGGATAAAAACCATTCCCGATGCAGAGATTGTTGCAGTCGCCAGTTCGAGTAAAAAGCGAGCAGAGACTTTTGCAAAGAAATACAAAGTGCCTAAAGCCTACGACGCTTATGCCACTCTCGTAGCTGACCCCAACGTAGATGCAGTCTATATTAGCTCCTTACATCATCAGCATTTTGAGCATAGTATGCTGGCGCTTGAAGCGGGTAAACACGTCTTATGCGAAAAGCCAATGACAGTTACCGCCGCTGAAACAAAAAAACTGATTGAAAGGGCGCGTGAAAAAAAACTCTTCCTAATGGAAGCCCTGTGGACCCGTTTTTTGCCAATTTACGATACTGTTCGCCAATGGCTGGATGCTGGGCGTATCGGAGAAATCAAAATGATGACCTCTACCTTTGGCTTTCGTCCCGAAAGAGATGAAACGGGACGTTTATTTGACCCAAATCTGGCAGGTGGTGCTTTACTGGATATTGGCATTTATCCTTTAGCTGTGTCCGAGTGGGTTATGGGTGCTTTTCCTGAAGCCATTAAAGTACATGCCTTGATGGGAAATACTGGTGTAGACGAGTTACTTTCAGCGATATTGGTTTACAAAAATGGTGTGGTATCACAATTTACGAGCACTTTTCTTGCCGAAAACATGAATGATTTCTTCATTTACGGCACAAAAGGACATATCCGTATTCATCCAAATTTTTGGGGGAGTGCAGGAGCCACTCTAAGCGTGACAAATAAAAAAGATGAAGTTGTCTCTGCTCCCTTTAGGGCAACAGGGTTTGAGTATCAAACCGAAGAAGCGATGCGTTGTATTCGTGCAGGATTCTTAGAGAGTCCTAAAGTCTCTCACGATTACACGCTTTCAATGATGACTTTGATGGACGATATTCGTGCAGAGATTGGGTTGAAATATCCTTTTGAATAGCTGAAGTATAAATAAAGTCTTTTCTATGCCCCGTAAAACTGAATTCATCTCCTACAAACCCAAAACAATTCTCAACAAAAATAAACGCGCCGACCATTGGTTCTGGACGCGTTATAGTGCGTATCCCTATCTTGGGTGCCAGCATGGATGCGAATTTTGCTATTGCCGCGAGCAAAAATTTTCACCTTATGATGATGCCGATGACTTTGCCTATAAAATCAAAGTCAAAGAAAATGCCCCCGAACTCCTGCGAAAAGCACTCTTTCGCGCCAAAACGGATTTGATTTTCATTGGCGATTACCAGCCCGCCGAGCGTAAATTTGAACTCTCCCGTAAAATGCTCGAAGTTTGTCGTGAGCGTAATTTTCCCGTGTTCATTCTCGAACGCTCTCCGCTGATTTTGCGCGATATTGAACTATTGCAAGACATAGAATCTCGTGCTCGTGCAGTGGTTGCATTTAGCATTATTCATACCAAAAATTCTCCCAATTACGAGAAAATCAATCGAATAGAAAGACTTGCCCCGCCACCAGAAAAACGCTTTGAAGCGATGGAAAAAATTGCCTCCGCGGGGATAATGACCGGCACCTCCATGATGCCCCTTTTGCCAGAATTATGTGACGATGATGCGAACTTGGAAGATATTATTCGCCAAACAGCCGACAGTGGCGGGCGATTCGTTCTTGCATCGGGCTTGACACTCTCCGACCAACAGCGTGCTTACTTCTTCAATTATCTTGCCGAGCGTGAACCTCAGCTTTTATCTGCCTACGAAGAATGCTATCCACGCGGTAAAAGCTACGGCGCAGTTGGTGATAAATGGTGCAGAACGGCGTTAAAAATCCGCGAGTTTTGTGAGAAGCACGGCATTAGCGATAGGATGCCGCGTCCTATCATCGATGGAGATAAGCGAGCTAAAAACAAACGCATAGTCGAGATTTTTGCCAACAAAGTCTATAATATGGAACTTGAGCGTGTCTCCAAAAATCAGATTTGGGCGTATAGAAAAGCGGCGTGGGCAATAGAGGATATGGAGCAAGATATAGCTTTGCTTTACCGTATGATGGGAATCAAAGGCTTAGAAAAAGTGCCAGACATAGGGAAATCTCTAGCGAAAGAAGTTGAACTATTATTAATTGAGATGGTATAGCATATCTTATCTCATAGTAAAATTAATTATAATCATTAAAAATGAGACTACAAAAGTCTCTGTAGAAACGATTTCTGTGTGAAAAAACTCTACTGCGAGTTCTGCTTTTTTGTGAAATCGTCATTTAAGACTTTTGTAGTCTCACCAGGACAGAATAGTTATAGGCAATTATGGCAAAACTAAAACTCGACCTTCACGATATTTATAATAAAGGCTATAAGATTGATGCAGAACTTAACCGAATCATTCAAGAAGCGATTGATAAGAAAATCACGCTTGTAGAAATCATCCCCGGTAAAGGGAGCGGGCAGCTTAAGAAAAAAGTATTGCGTTTTCTCAATCAAAAGCATATTCGCCCTCTATATCATCGCATAGACAAAGATAGCAAGAATTTTGGGCGGGTTTTTGTACGTTTCAAGCATAAATAAATGACACTCGTCCTCGTGACACAAGTCTTCCCAAGCGAGTATAATACCTACCATGAGTATTTTTATCGCTGTAGACTTGGGCGGGACGCATATCCGTGCTGCGTCATTTCGACCTAATGAAATAACACCCCTTAAACATCAGAAAATTAAGACCCGCTCAAAAAACGAAGCTGTTTTTGGGCGGCTTCTTGGTTTAATTGAGGAGGTAATTCCTGCAAATGAGACTCTGGGCGCAATTGGCATTGCCGCACCAGGACCCTTAAATCCGCGCACAGGCGTTATCTTAGACACACCCAATATAGATGAATGGGAAAATTTTCCTATTGTTGACAAACTCAACGATTATTTTAATATCCCCGTTTATTTGGGCAATGATGCCAATTTAGCGGCATTGGGGGAGTGGAAATACGGTGCCGGGCGCGGACATGAACATCTGCTTTACCTGACAATTAGCACCGGTGTTGGGGGTGGGGTCATCTCTGATGGACACTTGCTGGAGGGCGTGGACGGTTTGGGCGCGGAGTTGGGTCATGTGACTATACTGGCAGATGGTCCTATTTGCGGATGTGGGCATCGCGGGCATTTAGAAGCATTCTCTTCTGGAACGGCGATTGCAAAATACGTTGAAGACCAACTCAAAGATCCATCAACGGCATCAAGCCTCAGGTCAAGTTCGACCCGAACGGCTAAAACGATAGCCGCAGCCGCCCAAAGCGGCGATAAGTTAGCAATATCTGCTTTTGATCGAGCAGGAAAATATCTGGGCATTGGTGTTGCTAGTTTTCTCCATATATTTAACCCCTCCGTTTTAATTTTTGGTGGCGGGGTTTCAATGAGTGGAGATTTGCTTTTTAAGCCTTTTCACACTTCACTAAAGGAGCATATTTTTGGTCATACTTATTTAGACAATCTTAAAATCACCACTGCCGAGTTAGGGGATGACGCAGGCTTACTAGGCGCGTTGGCACTCGTGGAAATGAAAACATAAAAAATTTATTTTCAAGGAGTTCAATATAATGAAAAACTACCCAGGCAAAAAAGCCAGTGCGCTCATTGAGCGCGATTTATCTGTCGTTTCACCCTCTTACCCTCGTGCATTTCCTTTTGCAATGGATCATGGCAAAGGTAGCGAAGTTTGGGACGTAGACGGTAATCGTTTTCTCGATTTTGCGGCAGGAATTGCTGTCGCATCAACGGGACACAGCCATCCCCAAGTGGTTAAAGCCATTCAGGAACAAGCTGAGAAATTCTTGCATATTTCTTCGGATTTTTATCACGAAAAGTGGATTGAGTTAAGTGAAAAATTAGCCGAGATTGCCCCCTTTGAAGAAGATGCGCGCGTGTTTTTGACCAACTCAGGAACTGAATCGGTGGAAGCGGCAATCAAACTTGCTCGCTATCATACTGGACGCTCTGGCTTCATCGGTTTCTTGGGTGGATTTCACGGACGCACAATGGGTGCATTGGCTTTTACCGCCAGCAAAGCTAAATATAAACGCGGGTTTGGTCCTGTGATGGACGGCGTAATACACGCCCCATACCCTAATACTTATAGACCGCTTTTGGCAAGTCGGAAGGGTGAAGGTTATGGCGAAACAGTTGTTCGTTATATAGAAGAAGAGATTATGGGGCGCGTTATGCCCGGCGATGAAATTGCAGGTATCGTGATTGAACCTATTCAGGGTGAGGGCGGATATATTATCCCACCGCCTGAGTTTTTCCCCGCTTTGCGTGAGCTTTGCGATAAGTACGGTATTTTATTGATTGCTGACGAAGTACAGGCAGGCATGGGGCGCACAGGCAAATGGTGGTCTATAGAAAATTTTGGCGTAGAGCCTGATATTGTCACCTCTGCGAAGGGAATCGCTTCTGGCGTTCCACTTGGTGCAATGATTGCGCGCAAATCTGTTATGACGTGGAAAACAGGTGCACATGGCAATACTTACGGTGGAAATCCCCTCGCTTGCGCCGCCGCTTGTGAAACTATAGACCTAATTGGTGAATCTTTCATGCAAAATGCGGCAGAAGTTGGTGCGTATGCGCTAGACGCTCTCGAAGAAATTGCCGCACATCATCCCAGTATTGGCGATGTGCGTGGTAAGGGCTTGATGATTGGCGTTGATTTTGTCAAGGACCAAGAAACACGTGAGCCTGCTGGCGCATTCCGTGACCGTGTCTCTGACCTTGCTTTTGAACGTGGCACAATCACCCTCGGGTGCGGTGAAAGCACAATTCGTGTTTCTCCGCCACTAAATATCACTAAAGCTGAAATTGATGAAGGCTTAAGAGCCTTCGATGAAGCTATTGGCATTGCAGAGAAAGAAAAATAGGTTCAACACGAATTAGCAGTTTTTTTACTATGAAGTACACAGAGTTCACAGAGAAAATTTTTAATGATGAGAAAAGCAGAAAGATTTTTCTCAAAATAAATCTCTGTGTTTCTCTGTGCTCTCTGTGGTGAAATTCATATTACTTCACGAAAAGTTGAGAAGAGAACGCTAAAATTTAAAATTCTGAAACAGGAGGCGGTATGCGTAAAAAAGCAATTCTTATCACTGGTGCGGCAGGAGAAGTTGGCCAAGCCTTGGTCGCAAAACTTGCTGAAAATAGCGAGACTCATATTATCAGCATGGATATTATGCCCCTTCCGCCCGAACTGGCGATGAAAGTCCATCATATCGTAGGCGATATTTTAGACCAATCCCTTTTCGAGCGTATTATCAGCGAATTTGATATTACGCATATTTATCACCTTGCCGCATTACTCTCTACAAGAGCAGAATATAGCCCTATGTTGGCACACGATGTGAACGTAGGCGGCACAATGAAGTTGCTCCAACTTGCCGCAGAACAATCAGAGTGGAACAGAAAGCCTGTTAAATTTATCTATCCCAGCTCTGTTGCCGCATTTGGGATGGGCTCACTAGAAAACAAAGCCAAAAATCCCCGCCCTCAAGAGTGGGAGTGGAATACGCCCATCACCATGTATGGCGCAAATAAACTCTACGGAGAAACACTCGGCGTTTACTATAGCAACTACTATAAACAACTTGCCGATGATAACCCCACCATGCTCGATTTTCGTTGTGTGCGCTTCCCGGGGTTGATTTCTGCGTTCACCGTTCCCAGTGGGGGCACCAGTGATTATGGTCCAGAGATGCTCCATGCCGCCGCGCAAGACAAACCCTACGCGTGTTTTGTCCGAGAAACTGCCGCCATCTCATTTATGGCAATGCCCGATGCAGTTACATCACTTATCCAAATCGCATCTGCCCCGCGTGAGAATCTCACCCATCAAATTTACAATATCACTGCCTTTAGCCTCAGTGCAGAAGAATTTGCTGAATACGTCAAAAAGTATTTCCCCGATGCCCAAATCACTTATAAACCTGATGTGAATCGTCAACGCATTATAGATTCTTGGCCCATCGACATGAAAGACGATGCCGCTCGCCGAGATTGGGGCTGGGATCCTATCTACGATGCCGAGCGCGCCTTTAGCGAATATCTTGTGCCCAATATCCGTAAGCGGTATGAGTGAAAAAATAGGAACCCGTTTCTATTTTTCTTTTTTATGAGATTTAAACATTTTCGCGTCTTCGGCTTCGTGCTCTTCACTATTATTTTCTTATCATTATCCGCGTGCGAGGCGGAAGAAACGCGCCCCGAACTTGCTCTCCCTGTGGACGCATCTCCTGCGCCCCCAACCGCTACCATTCAATGGTTCCCCCCCACAGCCACAGCAACTCCGCAAATAGTTCAGCATAACACTTCTACTCCAGCCCCTCTGCCTGGCGTTGGTGAGATTATAGCGACAGACGATTTCAGCTCCGATAGCGCATGGAATACCGTAGAATCAGAAGAGGGCAGTATTATCATCAACCGTAATAGAATAACAATCGCCATCAAAAGCCCAGAAACTCATTTCTTTAGCCTACGAAATGAACCTTTGCTGGATGATTTTTATGCAGAGATAGACGCACACCCTGCCCGTTGTACAGGTGGGGATTCTTACGGATTCCTTTTTCGTGCCAATGACAATGCTATGTATCGATATGCTCTTGCCTGTGATGGGACAGTGCGTTTAGAATTGAAGAAAATTTATAATCGTCCCCGAATCTTAGCAGAACCTATCGGTAGTGCAGATGTACCTCTTGGCTCCCCTGATGATGTTCGGCTTGGTGTATGGGTGGCCGGCACAGAAATGCGATTTTATCTCAATGATCATTATCAATTTAGTGTTATAGATGCACAATTACGCGATGCTGGCACTATTGGCGTTTTTTCTGAAACTGCACCAGAAAATGGCGCAATGACTGTTACTTTTTCTAATTTAGTTTTACACTCTGTGGGCTACGTTAGCCCTACCCCAACGATTACGCCGACAAAAACTCCCGTGCCAACGAGTACGGAAAGAGAGTAAAGCGCATTACGTATTGTGTAAAAAAACGAAATCCTAAAACCTACTTAGGAATGAGAATCAAATAACTTATACATTTGAAGCATACTTTAATCAAGTTTTGTCTCATTAATGGATAATTTGTTTCTTCCTAAGTTCTTATCAGTCAGAATTATTACGCAATACGTTTTACGCAATATAAAACCTTCTGCCCGTAATTAATAGAAGAGACCATACCCTATGGCATATAAAAATCGATTAAATGATCTCGACAATAAAACTTGGCTGAAATTTCAGAAATCTTGGTTTATCCATAATCCGCCCCGCCGAAAAAAGGATGTTTTGCGCCATCCCGCTAAATATCCTGAGACTTTAGTGCAGGAATTTATCGAATTTTTCACAAAAGAAGGGGCAACTGTTCTCGACCCCATGGCAGGGACTGGCTCTACCTTAGTCGCCGCGTTGCGTAGCGGACGGCACTCGTATGGCATTGAACTCAACCCAAAATACGCGAAAATTGCAAAAGAAGTTCTCGCCGAAGAAAAAGCTGATTTAACGGAAGCAAGCCCAGAGCCAGCATTGAGCCGTGTCGAAGTGACTGCAAAGATAATCAACGGGGATGCCGCGAACGCATCCAGTTTTGACATCCCAGAAATTGACTACATCATCACATCTCCGCCCTATTGGGATATGCTTCATGCAAAGGGCGCAAAAACACAAAAGACACGAAGGGAAGAAGACGAGTTGGATGTGGTTTATTCTAATAATCCCGATGATGTGGGGAATATCCACGATTATGAAGTTTTCCTTGAGAAGTTAGTAGGGATTTACGTAGGCTTGGATTCTCTCTTGAAAAATAAAGCCTATTTAACGATTATTGTAAAAAATGTGAAGAAGAAGGGCAAAATTTATCCGTTGGCATGGGATATTGCGAGGGAGTTGGGTAAAGTGTATACGCTGAAAGATGAGCGTATTTGGATGCAAGACAATCAGCGTTTGTTCCCCTTTGGGATGGGCAACGCGTGGGTGAGCAATACTTTTCATCATTATTGCTTGCAGTTTCGGAAGGAGTAAAAAGAGAATATGACAACTAAAAACTTTGCCGCTATTGGCGTTGCAGGCTATATTGCCCCGCGTCATTTGAAGGCTATTCAAGATACGGGCAATCGATTGATTGCCGCCGCCGATATTGCTGATTCGGTGGGGATTTTGGACCGCTATACTCAAGATGTGCGTTTCTTTACTGAGATTGAGCGTTTTGACCGTCATCTTGAAAAATTACGTCATCGTGATGAAGATAAGCAGGTGCATTATGTGAGCATAATGACTCCAAATTATCTACATGATGCCCATTGTCGGTTGGCTTTGCGGGTGGGGGCAACTGCGATTTGTGAGAAACCACTGGTGATTAATCCGTGGAATATCGACCAATTGGCGCGTGTTGAGGAAGAGTATCAGGGCAAAATTAAAACTATTTTGCAGTTGCGTGTACATCCTGCGCTGGTGGCGTTGAAAGAAAAGCTAGACGCAGATAAATCAGGCAAACAACATGAAGTTTTGCTTTCTTATGTGACTTCAAGAGGTCCTTGGTACCATACTTCGTGGAAGGGCGATCACTCAAAATCGGGCGGTGTTGCTACGAATATCGGCATTCATTTTTTTGATATGTTGCAATGGCTCTTTGGAAAGCCAGGGATGATTAGAGTGCATCGTGATGAAGAAAAGAGTATGTCTGGTTTTGTGGAATTTGAGCGCGCGCAAGTAAAATGGTTTTTATCTGTAGATGAGCGTGATTTGCCCGTAAAAATTGAGCCGGGACAGCCAAAAACTTATCGGTCTATTACGGTTGATGGTGATGAGATTGAGTTTTCAGGTGGATTTACCGATTTGCACACGCGCGTTTATGAACGTACCTTAGCTGGAAATGGCTTTGGTTTAGATGATGCACGCCCCTCGATTGAGTTGGCTTATAATATCCGTAATACGAAGATTTCTCGGATTGATGCTCTGGCGCATCCCTTTTTGAAGAAGTAGAGAAAAAGCTAAACACGAAGGACACCAAGAAACACAAAGCTAAAAACAAAAAACAAAGCTTTTCCTTCGTGAACCTTTGTGACCTTTGTGTTCAAAAAAACAACTATGACAAAGTTTTATATACACCCCTCCAGTTTTGTAGATGAAGGTGCTGAAGTTGGCGAGAATACCAGCATCTGGCATTTTTGCCACCTTATGCCCAAAGTCAAAATCGGCGCAGGTTGCAATATCGGGCAGAATGTTTTTATTGCCAATGATGTTGAGATTGGGAATAATGTCAAAATTCAAAATAATGTTTCGGTTTATACGGGCGTAATTTTGGAAGATGATGTTTTTCTCGGACCCTCGATGGTTTTTACGAATGTGATTAATCCCCGTAGCCATGTAAATAGACGTGGCGAATATATGATTACGCGCGTCAAACGCGGCGTGACCATCGGCGCAAATGCAACTGTGGTTTGCGGCACCACGCTCGGAGAATATGCCTTTGTTGGGGCGGGTGCGGTGGTCACAAAAGACGTCCCCGCGTACGCACTCGTTTATGGCAACCCAGCCAAAATCCACGCGTGGATGTGCCAATGCGGCATCAAACTTCCCGAAGAAAAAAGCTCGGGGGCAGTTATCCAGTGTGAGGAATGCGAATCCAAATATCAAGAAGAAGATGGAAAACTTAAAAGAATTTAAACACGAAACACACAAAGGTACTCTCAGAAAAACAAAAAAAGTTTTTCCTTTGTGCCTTCTTTGTGACCTTTGTGTTTAAACTTCTATAGGAGAAAGAAATGAAAGTCCCCTTATTAGATTTAGTATCACAATACTCAGCAATTAAGCCCGAAATGGATGCGGCAATTCAGCGTGTTTTAGATTCGGGACACTTTATTTTAGGACCCGAAGTTAAGGCGATTGAAAAAGAAGTAGCAGATTATTTAGGCGTAGCGCACGGGATTGGTGTAGCCTCCGGAACGGACGCGCTCATACTTGCTTTGCGCGCCCTCGACATTGGTGCAGGGGACGAGGTAATTTTGCCCGCCTACACCTTTTTTGCCACCATCGGTGCAGTTTTGCACGTTGGCGCGACTCCCGTTTTGGTAGATGTGGATGCAAAAGATTATTGCATTGACATAGCCCAAACCCGCACAAGTGTGACCGACAAAACAAAGGCTATTATCCCTGTGCATCTTTACGGTCAATCTGCTGACATGGATGCGTTGGCGGAAATTGCTAAAGAAAATGATTTAGCCATTATTGAAGATAATGCACAGGCTTTTGGCGCAGAATATAAAGGGCGTAAAACAGGCAGTATCGGCGATATTGGTTGTCTTAGCTTTTTCCCTAGCAAAAATTTGGGTGGTTATGGCGATGGTGGGATGGTTGTGACGGATAACCCTAAATTAGCAGAAAAAATAACGATGTTACGCGCTCACGGCTGGAAGAAAAAATACTTCCCCGAAGTTTTGGGCTATAACAGTCGCCTTGACGCGTTGCAGGCGGCGGTTTTACGCGTGAAGTTGCCCCATATTGACCAATGGAATGATGGCAGAAGAAAAGTAGCGCATATTTATAGTAATGCTCTGGCTGGTGTAGAAAATGTCCAAACGCCTTATGAAGCAGAAAATCGTACACATGTTTATCATCTTTATATTTTGCAAGTACCAAATCGGGATGAACTACAAGAAAAACTAAAAGAAGCAGAGATTGGCTCAAGCGTTTATTACCCGCAACCTTTGCATTTATCAGAACCTGCAAAAGAATTAGGATATAAAAAGGGCGATTTCCCCGTAGCCGAGAGAGCGAGTGCAGAGACCATCGCCATTCCTGTTTATCCAGAAATGAGCGATGAACAAATTGCTTATGTGATTGAAGTTGTTAAGGGATAGAACTTTTAGGACACGGAGAAACGCGGATTGCACGGAGCGTGCTCTTTTTGTTTTTTTTTAGCTATCAAGTTTTCTCCGTGTAATCTGAGAAATCTGTGTACAAAACAATGAAAATACTAACCGTTATCGGCGCAAGACCGCAATTTGTGAAAGCCGCCCCCGTCAGTAAAGTATTACGCGCGGCGGGGCATGAAGAATTTCTCGTTCACACCGGTCAGCATTACGACCCGCAAATGTCCCAAATTTTCTTCGATGAGATGGGCATCCCAGAACCGAATATCAATCTCGAAGTTGGCTCAGGTCAGCATGGTTGGCAAACGGCACAAATGCTGATGGGCATAGAAAAACTCTTGCTCGAAGAAAAACCAGATTATATTCTACTTTATGGTGACACAAACTCAACCTTAGCAGGCTCTCTTGCGGCGGTGAAACTTCATATTCCTATCGCTCATGTCGAAGCGGGATTACGCTCATTTAACCGCCGAATGCCCGAAGAACATAATCGCGTTCTCACCGACCATGCCTCCGACCTGCTCTTTTGTCCCACCGAAGTCTCTGCCCAGCATCTTGCCAACGAAGGAATCACCAAAGGCGTGCATATCGTTGGCGATGTAATGTACAATGCTGTTTTAGGCTTTACAGAACGCTCTGAGAAAAACTCTACCCTGTTAAACTCTCTCAACATCGCCCCCAACGATTATTTGCTGGCAACCGTGCACCGCCCCGCCAATACCGATAACGTCGATAATCTCCGTGCCATCTTTGAAGCCTTCCGGGAGCTAGATGAAAATATCATCTTCCCCGTCCACCCTCGCACGCGTGGCAAAATCGCCAATTTGATTGACAATATGGCAGAATTTGCCCCTAAGCTCAAACTTATAGCCCCGGTTGGCTATCTCGATATGCTCTCGTTGGCGAAAAATGCCAAAACCGTCCTTACCGATTCGGGGGGATTGCAAAAAGAAGCCTATTGGCTGGCAACTCCCTGCGTTACCTTGCGCTCAGAAACCGAATGGGTAGAGACCGTAAATATAGGCTGGAACACACTCGTTGGCGCAGATAAAAAGAAGATTCTTGTCGCCGTGAATGATAAAAAAACGCCAAAAGAAAGACCAAGTATCTATGGTGATGGACACGCGGCGGAGAAGATTGCGAAGATTCTAGAATGATTTTCTTCGGGAGGGGGATAGGATGTGACACCGCGACACGCGCGACCCAAAACTTGCTTGCCCGTAATGGACACCTTCGTAGCTTGAACAACATCCTGCCCACGCCGCATCCCCAGCTTGGGATTTAGCGCCCAAGCCCAGAACGCGTGTGCTGAGCCTGCCGAAGTGCGTGTGCTGAGCCTGTCGAAGTGTGTGCGGTGTGTCTTTTCATCCCCAAAATCCCGCCTTGACAGATTAATCATTCTGCATGAGAATTCAGAAAATGAACGCTCAGGCAAATATCCCCATCAAAGCGAAAGAATACGACCTTCTTGAAGCAATTTCAGAAGATTCTCTCGTTACGCAATCCAATCTTTCTGCACGCTTAGATATGGCTGTCGGGAGCGTCAATTGGTATATCAAGCGATTGGTAAGCCGTGGATATGTCAAAGTGTCGCATTTAGACCGAACACGGTTACAATACGATTTGACCCCCGAAGGGATGCGTGTTTTCACGCAACGCGCCTCTCAATATGCAAAAGATTCGCTCTCTGTGTATAAATCTTTTCGCCAAAAAGCAAAAGAGATAGTGAAAGAATTGCAGGCTAAGGGTATTTCAGAAGTTTATCTTGAAGGTGATGATGAGGTGATGGATATTTTGAGGTTAAGTTGTATTGAGGGAGGGGTTGTGTTGAGCAAAAAAAATGTATCAGTTCTGTTATGTTTTGATGGCTTTGAATATATTATGAAGTTGACAGAGTAGAGGAATGAAAAGCAATTCATTTGGTTTGTCAAAAATATTGGAGACATTTCAATAGTATGTTTTTTGAAAAATGAACAAAAAACTCGTTGTAGCTTGTTGTTTTGTATTTCTTACCCGAAAATATTGGGGGTGTCAAGAAGATTGTGTAAACGGACTATTATTTAGGCCATCGGTCTTCAAACCGAATGGCTAATTGATTAAGGATTAACGGCCAATTGTGAATGGAGCCAGTCCATTTTTTTGTAATATCCATCGTAGCCAAATAGAGCAATTTTCGGAGAGATTCTTTTGTAGGAAAAGAGCCTTTATTTTTGGTTATCTTTCGTAACTGGCGATGATAGCCTTCCACAGTGTTTGTTGTATAGATTAGACGTCTGATTTCTTGCGGAAACTCAAAAAAGGTTGCTAAGTCTTCCCAGTTGTTTTTCCAAGAACGTACAGCTGCTGCATATTT
>JADGEO010000029.1 GCA_016744335.1 Anaerolineales bacterium | reverse complement strand
TGCTGGATGGGATGAAAAGTATCTGCTCAAGGTGCTAGAGGGGTTCTACTCTCTCTAATTTTAGTGCGTTTGCCCTGACATATCACGCTCCCCTGTTATGACTAATACAAAATCTCAACGGCAATGATTTACAAGAGAATGTCTGAATAGTAAAATATCTAAACATTTTTCAAAAATAATCTTCTGAGAACTTTAAGGAAAACTTATGTCAAAAAATCAAGAACGTGTCGTAATGATCACCGGTGGGAATGGCGGGATTGGCTTCGCTACAGTCCAGAAATTGGTAGGAAAGGGGTATCGCGTTATTCTCGCGTCCCGTAACCAGGAAACTAGCAAGAAAGCGATTGAGCGAATTCGCAATACGAATTCAGATGCCAAGATTGAAACAATTCCGCTTGATTTGGCATCGTTCGAGTCGATTCGGGCGTGTGCATCCGCTTTTCAGGCGAAGGGCTATCCCCTGCATCTTTTGATTAATAATGCGGGGCAGATGTTTGATAGCAAAGAAGGCAGATTCACCACTGATGGTTTTGAAATGACTTTTGGGGTCAATCATTTGGGGCATTTTTTGCTGACGAATTTATTGATTGACAACTTAAAAGCATCTGCGCCAGCGCGGGTGATTACTGTTTCATCGTCTTTGCATAACCCAGAGCTTAAGCAAGGTCCCCCACCTGATTTTGATTACGACAATCTAAAAGCAGAAAAATACTTTGACGCGCAGGTTTTCTATAAAAATTCTAAATTGGCAAATATGTGGTTTGCTTACGAGTTGAATCGTCTACTTGCGGGGACGGGCGTGACATCGAATGCCGTTTGCCCGGGTTTTGTCCCGGCGGCGATTGGTGCGCGGCGAAAATCGCCTTTTGAGAGATTCTTTTATTCGCAATTTCTGGCACGGATGCCTTTTGCGCGATCGTTAGATGAAGCGTCCGATTCGTATATCGTTGCGGCAACCAAGCCTAAATTCGCGAGCGTTGGCGGGAAGTTTATCGTTGACGGTGAAGAAAAAAAATCCAGTGAAGAATCCTATAATGAAGAAAAGGCACAAATTTTATGGGAGAAGAGCTTAGGGTGGTGTGGGCTTGGAGCAGAATAATTAAGCATCTTATACTTGGCACGGTCATAAACTTTCATTTTAATATGGTTGGGATTGAGCGGGGGATTAATCCCTGCACGGTGCCGATAATAAAAAAATATGTCCGTTTTCAGCATAGAGAAAGAAATTCGCAAGAAATCAAAAAAGGCAGTTCGTGAGAACTGCCTTTTTATTTTGAGTTTTTTTTCGTTTTAGTGTTGCAAAATTTGAGATAAGAAGAGTTTTGTGCGGTCTTCTTTGGGGTTATTATAAATATCTTCGGGCCGACCACTCTCAACGAGCTGTCCTTCATCGAAGAAGTGGAGGGTGTCGGCTACTGAGCGAGCAAATCCCATTTCATGGGTGACAACAATCATTGTCATACCACTTTTGGCAAGTTCTATCATTACATCTAGCACTTCTTTAATCATTTCTGGGTCTAGTGCTGAGGTTGGCTCATCAAAGAGCATAATTTTGGGGTTCATCGCTAAAGCACGAGCGATGGCTACACGCTGTTGCTGTCCACCCGACAGTTGACCAGGGAATTTGCCAGCTTGCTCAGGAATTCCTACACGCTCAAGAAGTTCCATCGCGGTTTTCTCGGCTTCTGCTTTATTCTGTTTTTTAACTTGTAAAGGCGCTAAAGTTATATTTTGCAAAACGGTCAGATGCGGGAAGAGATTAAATTGTTGAAATACCATTCCCGTTTCTTTGCGGATAGATTCGATGTTTTTAACATCGTGCGTTAGCTCAATTTTATCTACAATAATTTTCCCCCCCTGATGTTCTTCAAGGCGATTAATGGTACGGATAAAAGTAGATTTACCTGAACCTGAGGGTCCAAAAATAACAACTACCTCTCCTTTGCGAACTTCCATATTGATTCCGCGCAGGGCATGAAAATCACCATACCATTTTTGAACGTCACGGCAAATAATAATTGGATCTTGTTCTTCGTAGAATGTTTTATTCGTCATAATATCATTTTCTCCTTTTAGCGTTCACCAACGCCTAAAGATGTTTCTAATCGCTGGCTGGCGTAAGATAAGCCATAGCTTAATACCCAGAAGAGAGCGGCAATGAAAACATATACTTCTTTTGATGTACCTACATAATCGGGGTTTCCTAAAACAGATTTGCCGATGCCCAAGACATCAAAGAGACTCAAAATCATTACAAGCGTTGTATCTTTGAGTAACCCAATAAATTGGCTAACAAGAATAGGAATAACGGCTTTCAGTGCTTGTGGCAATATAATAAATGCCATTGCCGCAAAACTACTTAGTCCTAAAGCATGAGCTGCTTCATATTGTCCTTTGGGGATAGATTGCAAACCACCACGTACATTTTCAGCCATATATGCGGCACTAAAAAGAGTGATAGCCACAAAGGCACGCATCACGCTATCAATACGAATTGTAGCGGGTAAGAACAAGGGCAACATCAAATCCATCATGAAGAGGATGGTTATCAAAGGCACACCACGAACCAATTCAATAAACCCTACCGAGAACCAGGTGATAATGGGTAAATCTGATTGACGCCCAAGTGCAAGCCCAACACCAATAGGGAAAGAAAAGATGATGCCGATTACCGCAAGAAGAATTGTGAGCATCAACCCACCCCACAAATCAGGTTTTACTCTCGGCAAAAGACCACCTTCGCCTATGCCCCCAATAATCATTATACCAATGGGGAAGTAAAGCAAAAGAGCGATAATAGACCATTTCTTGAAAGATTCATTATCTCTGCGCCCCAAGATAACGCCCAAAAATCCGATTAAATCTACAGCAAGAATTAGTAGACGAACCTCCATGGTAAAGGGCAATAAAGCCAAGAAGATGGGCATACCTATTAAAACGTAGCCTACTCTTTCATTGCCCTTAACCCAAGCACCCCATAGAAAACCAATCACACCCGCAAGTAGATAAAGAACTGCCCAAACGCGCCAAAGTTCTTCAGCGGGATAACGCCCAACCATGAAGAGCTTTAGGTTATCTACAATAACAGTCCACTCCGCTTCTTGAAAAGCCCATGAAAGCGTTGATTTAAGCAAAACAAAGGTTAGTAAAAAGGCAACAATGGTAAGTATTGAATCGCCAATTGAGTTAAAGAGATTACGCTTTATCCATCCTAAAATTGTATATTTTTCAGTTGGGGGCAAAAGAGTTTCAGTTGTAGAAGTTGTCATGATTATCGCTCCACCAATTTGATTTTGTTATTATAGAAGTTCATAAAGACAGAGGTTATCAAACTGCTTAGTAAATAAAGCCCCATCATCAAGGTAATAACCTCAACAGCACGACCAGATTGGTTAAGCGTTGTCCCACCAACAGCAAACAAATCAGGATATCCAATAGCAACGGCTAGAGATGTATTCTTCGTCAAATTAAGGTACTGGCTGGTTAAAGGCGGGACAATAACGCGCATTGCCTGTGGAAAAACAACCAGTCGTAATGTCTGAAGAGTGGTAAACCCTAGAGCTTTTGCCGCTTCATGTTGTCCTTTTGAAACAGACATAATACCTGCCCGAACAATTTCACCAATAAAAGCGGCGGTGTAAATGACCAAGCCAGAGAACAATGCCATAAATTCAGGAGTAAAAACATACCCTCCCGAAAAATTTAATCCTGTCAACTCAGGTTTATCCAATACCAATGGTGCTTGAGGTAGAAGAATCCAACCAATGATTGCAACAGTAAAAAATGAAAGGGGCACCCATAAAATGCGAAGGGGGGGACGTCCTGTACGCTCACCTATTATATTAAGACGCCATGACACAACAAGGGCGAAGATTAAGGCGAAAAGTAAAATTATCGTATAAATGCCCCATGTTTCGGTTGGAATACCCCACGGGATAGCAAGCCCTCGATTGCTTAAGTATACAGAACCCCAATTAATTGCTTCTTTTACACGCGGAAGTGCTATAAAAACACCGCTATACCAGAAAATCAGCAAAACCAAAAGAGGGATATTTCGAAGGATTTCTAAATAGATACTAGATAATTTAGCTACCAAAAAGTTATTTGAGAGCCTAGATACACCCAAAACAACACCCAAAATGGTCGCAAAGAAAATACCAACAATGCTAACATATATTGTATTGATAAGACCAACGAGAAGAGCACGCCCATACGTATCAGAACGATCGTATTCTATAAAACTCTCTCCAATATCAAATCCTGCGGTATGCGTTAAAAACTTAAAACTTGGAAGCATCCCCTGCGCCTCTAAGGCGGTCATCATATTATTGTAGAGATAAGCAAAAAAGCTAACAGTTACTACAAGAAAAACTGCTTGGCCTAAAATACGTAAAATTCGCTCATCACGCCAAAAGGGAATAGCCTCTTCTGTGCTATATTCTATATTTGCCATAAGGAAAACTCCCAAAAAATGGTGCGGAAAAAGAAAAATTTATTTAATCTGAAATTATTTTTTTCCATACCCTTGATCTTAAAATTTAGAAAAACAGGGAAGGAGAAATCTCCTTCCCTGTTCTTTTAGAAACTTAAACTAGCGCCATGCTGGGGCGTAAAGCAAGCCGCCATCCGTATAAAGACTGTTCAAACCACGAGGAATGAAAGTTTTGGTATCGGGACCAAGGTTACGGTCATAAATCTCAGAATAGCTACCAACCTGGGAAACTACGTTATAAGACCAGTTAGCATCAAGACCAAGGAAAGAACCAAGTTCGCCTTCGGTGCCGAAGAATTTCTTTTCGGAAGGAGACTGGGTCTCTGCCATCATATCATCAATATTAGCAGAGGTAATGCCGTGCTCTTCTGCAAAGAAAGTGGCATAAACAGTCCATTGAACAATATCAAACCACTGGTCGTCGCCGTGGCGTACAACAGGTCCGAGAGGCTCTTTGGAGATGGTTTCGTCCATAATCATATGATCATCTGGGTTTTCAAGCAAAGTACGGCGAGAAACTAAACCAGATTTATCTGTAGTATAAGCGTCACAACGGCCTTCTTCATAAGTTGTCCAGCCGGTTTCTACATCTTCGTAAACAACAGGTTCGTAGCTAATGCCACGTGCGGCCATTACGTCAGCCAAGTTAGCCTCGGTGGTGGTTCCGGTTTGTACACAAACGGTACCGCCATCAAGATCTTCTAAAGCACTGATGCCATCAGCTATACGAACAATAAAGCCTTGACCATCATAGAAAGTGGTTGCAGTAAAGTTAGAGCCCAAATCGGTGTCACGGGAGAGTGTCCAAGTGGTGTTGCGGATGAGGGTATCAATTTCGCCACTTTGGAGAGCGGTGAAACGTTCTTGTGAGCTAAGAGGACGAATTTCATATTTCTCAGCATCGCCAAAAACAGCGGCGGCTACAGCTTTACAAAAATCGATATCGAAACCAGAGTAATTGCCTTCCGTATCAATGAATCCGAATCCTGGAACACTAGCATTACCACCACAGATTACATAACCACGTTCTTGAACTGTAGCTAAGGTGCTTCCACCCTCAGCAGGAGCAGCGCCCTCAGTTTCACCAGCTTCTTCAGCGACAGCTTCTTCAGCAGGAGCTTCTTCAGCGGCGGCGGATTCTTCGGCGGGGGCTTCGGGAGCGGCACTACCACCACAGGCGGCAAGCACCATGCTCAACACAATCAATAGAGCAAATACAGGGAAAAATTTACGGGACATTTCTTACTCCTCTTATTAAAATGTACAAATAGGCATAGTGGCTACCAAGCCATTATCCTTTCCTTCTCAATTCACATGTCATTTATCAGGGATTTGTACACGAATGTCACATTATAAAGCAAAGTGCATTTTTTTTCAAGCGAAAAACCACAAAAAAGCATAAGACTTAAGAAAATGCGTTACACTTTAAATCTGCTAGAGTAAAAACTTCACAGATTCATCCATATTCAACAAAATAAGTAGGAGAAAAAATGAAAATTTTATTACTCGGAGTCGGCTTACAAGGCAAAGCCACCCTCCACGACCTAGCAAACAGCCCAGAGGTAACGCAAGTTATCGCGGCAGATGCTAATTTTGACGACTTGCAAAAATACGTTCGTCACCTAAATAATGCCAAAATAACAGCACTCAAGTTAGATGTTCGGGATCGTTCCGCCTTATCCCTCCAAATGAAAAAAGTAGATGCGGTTATCCTCCTCCTGCCGCAAGGATTTCGGGAGGACGTTCTCACCCTTGCCATTGAAAATAAAATTCACTTCATCGAAACATCCTACGCCTTGCCAACGTATGCGAACGTGGGTCATCTTGCTGAGGCAGTGGACACAGCGATTCTGCCCGAGTGTGGTCTCGACCCCGGCATAGATTTGGTGTTGGCGGGGCAAGCGATACGTGAGTTAGATGAAGTGCACGAACTTCACGCTTACGGCACAGGTGTACCTGAGCCAGAAGCCGCAGATAACGCCATAAACTATAAAATCTCGTGGACATTTGAAGGCGTGCTCGGCGCATACCAACGTCCCGCAAAAATGCTCAAAGATGGAGAAATAGTACACCTTAGCCCCAGCGAAATGTTTTCGCCCGAAAATATGCATAACCTAACACTTGATACACTTGGCGAAATGGAAGCCTATTACAACGGAGACGCGGTTAAATATCTTGATGTTTTTGGCATTCGCGATACCACAATTAACACCGGGCGATACTCGTTGCGTTGGCTCGGTCATGCCGCATTTTGGAAAAAGATAGTGCAATTGGGATTCTTAAACGAAGAAGCTATTTTAGTCGATGGGCAAAAAGTCTCCCCACGCCAATTTGTGCATAATTTAATTGAGCCGCAAATTCACTATGCCCCCAATGAACGTGATGTAGCCGGCATTCGTATTGATGTGCGCGGGCTTAAAAATGGGAAATGCAAACGCATCGTTTATCAAATGATTGACCGCCGCGATTTAGATACAGGTTTGCTCGCTATGCAACGCACAGTTGGCTACACAGCCAGCATTGCTACACAAATGCTCTTACGTGGAGACATCAAAAAACGTGGTTTGCTCTCACCCACCAAAGACATTCCTGTTGAGAAATTTATTGCCGAACTAAAGAAGAGAAATATCATCATTACCCGTGAAGAGATGGATTGTTAAGCTCTATAAATATACTAATTACCTGACAATTTTATTTTTGAAGGTGGTTGAGTAGGCCGTAGCGGTAGCGGAGGCCGTATCGAAACCACGAAACAGCTAAATTTATACAAGCCGTTGGTTTCGATACGGCGAAAAGCATCGCCTACTCAACCAACTATGCGCTTCTTTTATCGAACTGTCAGGTGGCTAGTAAATATATTTTCGCCACCTATGAAAAAATATAAACTTCTCCCTATTATATTTCTAATACTAGCAATCGCTTGCGCACCCCAAACAGACGTGCAAGAGAATACTCCCTTAGCGCGTGAATATCACATACACCAAGAAGTTATATTATTTAATAGTGGGGATGGAACCCCAGACCAGCAAAACTTATGGGTGGCGTTGATTAGAGATTTTGCCCCCTATCAGGAGGTTCACTCACGAAAAATTAGCCCTAGCAATTACATCTTACTAACCGATGAATATGGGAACGAATATGCCGAGTTCGATTTTTCTGACCACCCACCTCATACAAGACTCAAAATAGAAATTGATTATGAAATCACCGTAAATGAGATTTTCTATGATTTATCTGTCTGTGAGGGAGAACTAATTGACGAATATATTCAACCTGAACTTCATATAGAATCGGCGAACCCACAAATTGTAGAAATTGCCAAAGAACTCTCTCAAAAAGAAAATAGCGTTTGCGAAGATGTGCGAGCCTTTTATGATTATGCAGGAGATAACCTTATATACACATTTAATCAAAAGAGTTGGGGCGCGCAAACTACAATGGGATTTATGGGGTCAGACTGCACAGAATACTCTTCTTTAGTGATTGCCCTAAGCCGCGCTGAGAAAATCCCCGCCCGATATTATGAAGGGCTTCTATATCTCGATAATAAAACCGCCAATCTCGCCGATGCGCAACACGCATGGATAGATGTCTACTTTCCCGGTCTTGGCTGGGTAGCCATGGACCCAACCTTAGGGCGCATGAAAAATGTTAGAGACAATTATTTTGCTCACTACACCCCCGACCATATCATTGTGACTACCGGAAGAAGTCCATCTACCTTACGTGGAGCAAGCTATATGACCCATTTATATTGGCCCGGAAATAGCACAAAAATCAAACTAGAAAAACAAGATTGGGAGATTGAGTTGGTAGAATAGCACTAGAAAAACGGATAGTGGTCTTTTAAGTAGGTGATGGCTTATAAATGATGGCTTGGAGTCCGAAATCTCCCAATTTCGGGTTTTAGGATAAATCCAACGCCGCACGGGCGTAAACGCCCGTGCTAATCAAAATTGGCTAAAAAGAGTCTATTTTAACAGACTTCAACCTTAAACATGGACGTTTACGTCCATGCGGAAGCGTTTATCGGGTTTATTTATGTTCAAACCACAAAACCATTTAGAAGCAGAAAAAAACAAAACACTCTCCAAGCAATCAATTTTCTCAAAAACGCTTTATAATTCAAATATGAGATTCACACATCCCCGAGAAAAACTCAAACAAAAAACAAAGCCAGTGCAAAGATTCGTCTTTGCTTTGGGCATAACACTCACGCTCGCCGCTTGTACCGCGTCTCCAAACGCGGAAGGCATCCCCACGCTCACGCCGCAAACAAGCGTCCAAGCAGTAGCAAGCCCACACGCGGAAGAAACGCCGCTTCCCATCCCGCCCACACCGACACAAATAGCCCCGCTAAGGTTCACCATCCCCACGCCCGGCGCTGAACCTGTATCCGATTGGCGACCGCCGCTTTACCCCGTGCCGTGGGCAATTTCTCGACATGACCATTTTTATTTCATCCGCCCCATTTCAGCCGACCAAATTGATTGGGGCGTTGCCAACTACCGCTATGGCGGCATGTTATTTAAAAATATTGTGCACACGGGCATAGATATTCCCACCGAAAAAGGCGTGCCCATTGTAGCGGCTGGCGCAGGCATAGTAACTTGGGCAAACTGGGGCTTATTTAGCGGAGAAAGCTCTAACCAAGACGACCCCTATGGACAAGCTGTGGCAATCCAGCATGATTTTGGCTATCAGGGAGAATCGCTATACACCATTTACGCCCACATGAACCGCATTGATGTTACACGCGGACAATGGGTCGATGCAGGTCAACAATTGGGCTTGGTTGGCGATACAGGGCATACAACTGGCGCACATTTACATTTTGAAGTTCGGCTAGGCAGAAATGACTTTCTCGATACCTATAACCCCGAGCTTTGGGTTGCCCCCCCTCAAGGCTGGGGCATTTTAACAGGGCGAGTGATGGACGACAAAGGCGAACTTCTGCGTGGCTATCAAATGCTCGTTATCTCTTATGAAACAGGGCGTATTCGCAAAGTATCAACTTATGGTCCTAAAGTTGTAAACAGCGACCCCTATTATCAAGAAAATCTCGTCCTAAGCGATCTACCCTCGGGCTGGTATGAGATACGCATCACCTATCTAGAAGACGATTTTGAAAAAGAATTTCAAGAGCAAATTCAAATCTACCCTGGGCAAACAACCTATTTCAGCTTTTATGGACTAGACGGATTCGACCTCAGCCTCCCCGAAGACGATGGGATGTTATCCTGGACTCCTACCCCCGTAGAAGAATAAACCCCGCAACGCGCGTATTTTTGGCATGCGTGCCCTCGATAAGCGTTCTTTTTGTGAGAAGCATTTGCGCACACAGAACACTTGTGCTATACTTAGTATATTACCAAAGATGATAAAATAACCCAAAAGAAACTTGGTTTTTTTCTCTAAAAACAAGACTCCACTCTAAATTATTAGAGAAAACAAGAAGCATCTGCTCATCTACAAAGGAAAAACCGAGTTTCCTACCACCTATTTAAACCTAAGAAACTAATTTTCGGGAGATAGAAAATGGCAAAAAAGAAAAACACAGATGAAGCTCGTCAATCCGTTTTAGATAAAGCCCTCAAAGATATAACAAAACGCTACGGCGAAGGCTCTATTATGAAACTCGGAGACGCCACCGCATTACAAACAGATGTAATTCCTACTGGTTCCCTGTCCCTCGATATTGCGCTTGGCGTAGGTGGCATTCCACGTGGACGCATCACCGAGATTTATGGACCCGAGTCTTCAGGAAAGACAACCATTTGTCAACATATTGTTGCTGAAGCACAAAAAATGGGCGGCACAGCGGCATTTATCGATATGGAGCACGCCCTCGACCCTAACTATGCCGCACAATGTGGTGTAGATATTGACGAACTCCTCATCTCCCAACCAGATACAGGTGAACAAGCCCTCGAAATCGCCGAGACCTTAATCCGCTCTGGTGCCATAGAGGTGTTGGTCATAGACTCGGTTGCCGCGCTAATTCCCCGCGCTGAAATCGAAGGCGATATGGGTGATGCACAGATGGGTTTGATGGCGAGATTGATGTCACAGGCTTTACGAAAACTTTCTGGTGCAATCCATCAAACCAAAACTTCTGTTATTTTTACCAATCAGCTTCGCCAGAAAATTGGTGTTATGTTCGGTAATCCTGAAACGACCACAGGCGGGCAGGCACTTAAATTCTACGCATCGGTACGTTTAGATGTGCGCAGAATTCAATCTATTAAGGTTGGTTCAGAAATTATCGGCAATCGTACCCGCGTACGTGTGGTGAAAAACAAAGTTGCCCCCCCTTTCAAAAAAGCAGAATTCGATATTATGTATAACGAAGGCATCTCTAAAATCGGCGATTTGCTCGATTTGGCAGTTGAAGCCGATATTATCGATAAACGCGGCTCCTTCTACTCTTATCAAGAAACCCGCCTTGCTCAGGGACGAGAAAACTCAAAAGAATTCTTACACCAAAACCCCGGGATGGCAGATGAAATCGAAGCCCTTGTTCGCCAGCATTATCTAGGTGAAGAGGTGGTTATGCTTATTGAGGAAGATGAAGAGTAAACAGTAATTTAGCAATCAGTTTTCAAAAAGATGTCTCTATAGAACAGAGACATCTTTTTTTATTACCCCTCTGTCTAAGTGCTCTAGCCGCTGTCCCCAGCGGCGTTTTTCCAAAGCCTGCGCTAGGGAGAGCGCAGAGAGCGAGCCTAAAATTTCAGCGGTTAGAAGAACCCGTTCCCTTCGAGGGAACGGGTTCTTCTAGCCTATGAGACATCTTTTTATTTAAGCGGCTTCACAGGCATCGCGCACACAAAGAGCATGAAGGGCTTTTCGACTTCGTGCCCAGAGCCAAAAGGTTTGAATGAGCATAGCAAGGCTAAACGCGGCCAAGCCAATATATAAACCAGTCGTTTTTCCCCAAACCACACCAGCCCATAATGCCATCCCTGTCACGAAGAGATAAAGTGCAACTGCTTCTGAGATTGCCCGCGTTCTCCCACTGTTGAGCAAGACACCCTGATACCAGCTTTGGAAAGTACTCAGCGCGGGAAGAAGCAAAGCTATCCATAAACCGTTACGGGCTAAAACAAATAATTCGGGGGAAAGGGCAGATATGTCTTCAAGCCACAGGCTAGAGAGCGGTGTAGCCGCGATAAGAATCAATGCGCCTGTTGTCGTAATAGAAAGAATCATAGCAAATCGGCGTAATGGCTTCATCGAAAGAGGCTCATCTAAAAGGGCGACAACAACTTCGTTAAAGGCAACGCCCATACTGCGGAACATAAAGATAAATCCCGAAACAATGGGCCAAACCGCTAGAGAGGCTAAAGCGTGAGGCATTCTGCTAAGTGCGGCACTGCCCATCGGCTGAATCAAAAGTGTCAGCAATGATGTCATGACCAAGGGCAGATAAAACGCGCCAAAAGCTCGGTACGTCAACGGTGGTTGTAGAACAGGAGCAGGCTTCAAATCCACGCGATGTATCGGTTGGGCTTTGAATCCTATATAGATGGCTTCAATTGTCACACCTGATGCTACAGCACTGGTGGCAACTACAATTCCCGGTAATTTGAGATAGTAGCCAATGGCTAAAACAAGGATATCCATCCCTAAACGGACTGCTGTACCGTATCCTACAATTTTTGAATGATCAAAGCGAATCATAACACCCTGATTAAGGCGGCGGTAGGCAATTGTCCATGTCCACGGCGTCATAATGACCAATCCGATTCGAGCGGGTTCAATGATTTCTTCCGGTGAGCCAAGTAAAGTTACTGTAACAAAATAATATAGCGGGGTAAGGGCGATGAAAAGATGCAGAGCGGTAAGCGTGGCACCAGCCACGATCATATAATTGCGAAGTTTTTTATACGATGCCCAATCTTTGCTCAGGGCAGTAGATGCGGCGAGAAGCATAATAACAGGGGCTTCAATAATGAGAGCAATGGGAAAAACGATTCCGCCATAGGCGGCAAGGTTTATTTTGGGGTTCTCAAGGCGAGCAATTACTGCGCTTATAATGGGCATTTCCATACCCATAAGAAGCCAACTTGTGGCAAGAGGAAGCCAAACTTTGAAGATGCGGTTTAAAGACAAGGGCGATTGAGACATTTTATTTTTACTCAGGATTTTAGAAATTACGCAATTTTTTCTCGTGATTCTTTGGGCAACATAAAGATAGCGGGAATCATCAAAAATGCGAGGAGGGCGCTCCACAAAAAGGCTGTTTCTAAGCCAAACTGATCGCCAAGGACACCAACGATAATTGTTGCAGGGAAACGGGTAATAAAAGCAAGGAACATATAGGTTCCATTTGCTGTAGAGCGATTTTCAGGAAAATGGTCTTGAATCAAAGCCAAGAAAACAGGACCCACAGAAAGTGTAACAAAACCAATTGCCAACAAAAGAGGAACCAAGAACCATCCGCTCAAATTTAAAAAGACAATGACCAAAAGTGGTGAAAAAATGGCAGAAAAAAGCAAAACTGACTTGCGACCAACTCGGTCACTAATCGAACCAACGGATAACGCTCCTGCTACGCCCGCACTCTCCATAATGACAAGAGCCGCACCCGCCAACCAAAGACTAGCCCCGTTTATTTTCATGAAAATCGGTAAATAGGTGGTCATACTAACAGTCATTGCTGTACGAAAAAGAAGAATAAGGGTTAAGGGGAGAAATACGGAGCGCAATTTTGGCAAATTTTTTCTAAACCCACTCTCTTCCTTTCTCTCAATAGGAATATCTTTAAGCCGCCAAAACAAAACGAGAGACATTCCCCATCCCAAGACCGCAACACGAGACATTCCCTCTAATGTCCATGTGGTTGCCGCCCAAACTGCGAGGATCGGTCCTAATGTGCGTCCAAGCTCCCCACCCGCCATGAACCAGCCCATCCCCTTGCCTATACGTTTACCAGACACGCGCGCAACCATTGCGGGGGCGGGAGCGTGAAATGCAACTACACTAATCCCCGCTACAAAAAGGGTAACTAAAAGCGCATAATAACTAGGGGCAAATCCCATTACGCTCATGATAGTCGCTGTTACAGCTGGCGCTACCACTACAAAATAACGCGCATTCGATTTATCTGCTAAACGCCCAATTAGAGGGTTTAGCAACGCAGGGAATTGCATAACCGCGCTCAAAGAGCCTGCCATGGCTAGGGTTAATGAAAACTTTTCAATTAATAAGGGCAATAGCGGCACTAAAAAAGCGGAATAAACATCGTGAATAAAATGTCCACTTGAAATGATAAAAACTTGCTCTGCTTGAAAAGCATCTTCTTTTTTGTCTTGCATGTTAACGTCTTGAGGCATAGATTTATTCTCCATAATTAGGGGCGAAACTATACCACGCAGATGCGGAGATTGGTAAGTGAGTTTCAACCTTTTTTTCTTGAATAATGTGCAAAATTATTGTATAGTAAAAAGTGGGAATAGATAAAGAAGAAGCCGATTTTATACCTGCTCAATAAGTTACAAACAAAAGAATCTGAGAATACAAAAAGGAAGGTTCAAAATGGATAGTATTGATAACGCAATAGCCATACTAGGAACATATATGGCATTGATGGCTGTATTGGCTATCATGGTCGAGGCGGTAATTAGCTGGCTAAAAATTCCAGGAAATTCACCGCTCAAAGGCAAGCCCTCACCAGAGGAAGTGCTAAAAGAAGTGAAAATTTGGCTAAATAATGACGACGATTTAGAACAAGGCAGAATTGATGCACTAAACAAAGCACTTACATCGGTTGGGTCTACCTTAGAAGAACTAAAAAAAGGGGCATCTACCAAAGAAATAACAACTGCCGCAAGTGAAGCCACTGCTAAGTATTTTCAAAACGAACAAAAACGTAGAGGTACTATTCGGCTTCTCTCAATAATTGTAGGCGTTGTCTTCGCTTTCTTATTTAATATTGACACATTAGAAATCTTAGCTGATTTTGTTGCCTTCCCCCAAGATTTGCCTGAAACTACAATCCGGAATACGGGAATAATACTCAGTGGCTTAGCCGCCAGCGCGGGGTCAAGTTTCTGGCACGACCAATCAGCAAAATTACGCAGTATCAAAGAGTCTAAAGAATCTGTGAGCGATTTAATGAGCAAATAACAAAAGACCTCTGTAAATGCCCTATCCGCCGTCCTCAGCGGCGTATTCTTGAGAAACCTGCGCCGAGAACGGCGCAGAGAGCATGGATAATATAGACTTCTGCAAGAAGTCTAAAGAAAAAGTCAAAAGAGCTTTTATGAAAGCCCTTTTGACTTTTTCGCGCATCCCCTCTTCACAAATCCCCAAAAAGCAGTAAAATGGGGCGAATCTAACGGAGAAAACATGGACGCATCTACGCGCTTTTTACATGCAACAGAAATGGGGGTAGGGGCTTGGGCTTGGGGAGATCGCATTATTTGGAATTACGGGGGCAGTTATTCAGACGAAGATATACGCGGCGCATTCGATACATCGCTCGAAAAAAGTGTGCGCCTTATAGATACCGCCGAAGTATATGGACGAGGGCGTTCTGAAAGACTCATCGGAGAATTTCTCAAAACCACAGACGCCCCAGTACTCCTTGCTACAAAATTTATGCCCTACCCGTGGCGTCTCCGCAAAAAAGCACTTTTACGCGCCCTGCGCCACAGCCTTGAAAGATTAGACGTTGCATCTGTCGATCTTTATCAAATACACTGGCACATCCCGCCCCGCTCTATAGAAACCTGGATGGACGAACTCGCCATTGCCGTTCAAGAAGAGTTAACGCGCACAGTTGGCGTTTCTAATTATTCTGAAAGCCAAATGCTCCAAGCCTACTCAGCTTTAGCGCGGCACGAAATTCCCTTAGCCTCTAATCAGGTGGAATATCATCTTTTAAATCGACGCGCAGAGACGAGCGGATTACTTGCCCGATGCCACGAACTGGACATTCGGCTTATTGCGTATTCGCCCCTAGCTATGGGCTTGCTGACCGGTAAATATACAGTCGATTCGCCTCCACCGGGGATGCGCGGAAGAAAAGCCGCGCGCATTTTGCCCAAGCTCCCGACCTTATTAAGACTAATGACCCAAATAGGACAAGACCAAGGGGGCAAAACAAATGCACAAGTGGCTCTTAATTGGCTCATTTGCAAAGGGACAATGCCCATTCCCGGCGCAAAAAACGCAAAACAAGCCGAAGCCAACGCAGGCGCACTTGGCTGGAAACTAACAGAAGACCAAGTAGCCGCATTAGATGAAGCCAGCGCAGAATTTAGCGAAAAATAGCCTGAGACCGGCATCCGCTCTTTAAACGGGAGCAAGCCCAAAGCATGTACTGAGCCACGTCGAAGTACGCGCACACCTGTCCCATATCCATCTTTTTCTTAATCTTCTCTAATTGGACAAAAAACCTGTAATATGGCAGAATATCCATCTAAAATTATTTGATTAAACAGGAGAAAATATGAGCAAACGTCAAGAAATTCGTCAACGCCGAGAAAAAGATAAAAAACAACGCAAAATGATAACGCTTGGGGCAATTATTATTGGAGCTGGTTTGATTATGGCTGTAATAATTTACTCAAATGTACAACCAAGTGTTGAGTTTGATACGCGCTATATGGCAGACGATAATGCCATGGGCGACCCTAATGCACCCATTAAGATTGTTGAATTTTCTGATTATCATTGCGGGCATTGCGGGGATTTTGCTTTGAATACAGAGCCTATTTTGGTAGAAGAGTATGTTGAAACAGGCGATGTTCATTTCGTTTATAGAACAGCGGGCGGAATGATTGGTGGCGATGAATCTCTGCTTTCTGCTGAGGCATCTTATTGCGCTGGGGAACAAAATAAGTTTTGGGAGATGCACGATATTATTTTTGCAAACCAAACTTCATCTTTTGATGAAGGAATAATGGCTAAGTGGGCTGAAACTGTCGGCGTAGAAATGGATGCCTATGACGCTTGTATGTCTACCAGCAAATACCTTGAGCGCGCCAATCAAGACGAAGCAGATGCGCAGGCGGCTGGCATCTCGGGAACACCCTCTTTTATTATTTCTTATGTCGTAGATGGAGAAGTAATAGAGCAGTTATTACCGGGCAATTATCCTATTGAGGCTTTTCGTCAGGTAATTGATGAAGGCTTAGCGGCAACTGGAAATTAAAGAATTATTCTAAAATAAAAACAAAGTCCTTCTTTTCTGAGAGAAAAGGAGGACTTTGTTTTTAAAGATTGCTTGCTTAGGAGACTCTATCAGAAACAGGTCTCCGAGACTTCCGAAGTCTAGAGGGTGAGTAGTTGTTTCTATTTTTGCGTACTTTACCATAATGTGCTAGTTTTGCCTGTTTAGAATCACTCACTTGCCGTATAATCTTCGGAACATAGTTTTGTGCCGCAAGAGTGCGGTATATCATCTGGTTAGGTAGCTCGTATTCAGCATTGGTATTTTCGTATGATAGAATTAACAAAACGAATATCAAGGTAAGCAAAACTATGCAATCTGACAAACGATGGACTATAAATGATGGGTACAGCAATTCGATTTATCTGACCCAAGAACGGTGGGAACACATTGTTGAAGCAATCAACCATCCAGAAATGATAGATTACGAAGAAGAACTAAAAGAGACCGTTCATTCTGGTAAACGAGTACAAGATTCCATCAATCCCCGAAAATATCGTTACAGCAAAATGTTTGATAATTTAGCAGAATACAACACTCACATTGTTGTTATCGTCCTTTTTAGGTTTGGAGAACGAGCAGGGGAAATAATTTCCAATAATTACATAGTCACCGCCTTTCAGAAAGAGATAGGATAAAAATTATGAGTAAAACAAATTTTAATTACGATGAAATAAGTGATACTTTATATGTTTCCTTTGTCCCAGAAGCAAAGGCTACAGGTATTGAATTAAATAATAATATTCTATTGCGCATTGATAAAGATAAACGCCAAGCAATAGGAATTACTTTTTTTGATTATTCGCTTTTAGCACAGAAGGCTAGTTTTGGTCCTCGTAGTTTTCCTCTTACAGGTCTTGCTGAGTTGTCGGAAGAACTAAAAGAGTTAGTCTTAGGAATTATTCAAAGTTCGCCCGTAACCAATATATTATCTCTGTCAACATATACCCCCACATATTCAGAATCTATTCCAATTACATCATTACTCAAAACGCCAGTGACGGTTGCGGCATAAAACAGAAACTTCTTTTAAGTCAGTACGCACCCCAACTCCACGTAAGCTGCCCCACCTTCGGTTCAGGTATGCGGCGAGAATTTCAAACAAATATAATCACTAGAAAAGAAAAAGGTCTGAACACAAAAGTATTCAGACCTTTTTTCATATTTACAATTTCAAAACACTACTTCAAAATCTTCCCCATCTTCTCAATCGCTTTCTCGATATTCTCTACAGAATTCGCATAAGAAAGCCGCAAATAGCCTTCTCCGTGTGCACCGAAGGATGTGCCGGGCAAGAGAGCTACGCCCGCTTCTTCGAGCATCCAGTTGGCGACTTCATCGGATGATTTGCCTAAGCCTGTGATATTCGGGAAGACGTAGAACGCGCCTTGTGGTTTTTGGCAGGAAATGCCGGGCAAGGAATTCAGCCCATCTACGATGACGTTGCGGCGGCGTTCATATTCTGCCACAACAGCATCTACTTGGTCTTGGTCGCCAGTGAGGGCTTCGAGACCTGCATACTGGGTAAACTCTGCCGTTGAGCCAACGGAATGTGTCAACAACAGCCCCACACGGTGCGCCAGCTCTTCGGGCATGATTCCGTACCCAAGCCGCCAGCCTGTCATGGCGTAGGTTTTTGAGAAGCCATCCATGATGATGGTGCGTTCTGCCATGTCGGGCAAAGCATAAATCGAGGGGGCATCATCCATGCCGTCGTAGACAATTCGGGCGTAAATTTCATCAGAAAGCACCCACGCATCGTATTTTTTTGCGGCGGCGGCGATATGCTCTAAATCTGCTTTGGGGATGATGCCGCCAGTGGGATTACTCGGCGAGTTGATGATAATCATCTTCGTTTTTTCGTTGATGAGTTTATCGAAGACATCCAGATCAAAGGAGAAGTTATTCTCTTCGACCAGCGGGACAGGGACTGGTACGCCGCCTGCAACCCCGATCATCGCTTCATACGTGGGGAAGCCGGGGTTCGGATAAATAACTTCGTCTCCAGGATTGACGAGAGCCATTGTCGGGAAGAAGATGTTGGGTTTCCCACCTGGGCTAACAACAACTTGCTCGGGCGATATATCAACTCCACGCCGCGCAGATGCGTCCATAGCGATAGCAAGTCGAAACGCGGGTGTTCCGGCGGGCGGGGTGTAATTGGTCTTTCCGTTGGCGATTGCCCGCATCCCCGCTAATCCGATATTGGCGAAAGTGTCGAAATCGGGCTGTCCAATCTCAAAGTGGACAATATCCCGCCCATCTACTTCAAGAGCTTGCGCTTTGGCAAGAACGGCATACGCCCCTTCTACTTTTAAGTGGTTTGTTCGGTTTGCGTAGGTCATGGTTATATACCAAAACCTGACAGGTCTTGAAGACCTATCAGGTTTCATTAGATTTAGTCAAGTAATTTCTTCAAATCATCAAATTCATCATCTTTGATGGTGAACCAGTTTTCTTTTTGTGGAAATTCTTTGGAACTGACTTCGTTTGCATACGCTGTCAGACCATTGAGAATAACTTCGCCTGCGTTGCCGTAAACTTTTGCCATACGTGGTTTGAACTTGGGATACAGCCCAAACATATCATGATAAATGAGCAATTGACCGTGAGCATCGGGACCTGCGCCTAAGCTCATGATGAGGCAGTTATCGGCGGCTTCGGTGATCATTGCGGTGACGCGGTCGGGCACCATTTCGAGCAAGATGAGCGATGCGCCGGCTTCTTCGAGGGCTTTTGCGTCATCCATGATTTGTTTTGCCTGCGCCGCGCCACGTCCCTGCACGCGGAAGCCGCCAAGAGCGGCGACACTTTGCGGAGTGAGACCAAGATGCCCAATAGCGGGGATTCCAGCATCTACAATTGCCTTAATGCGGGGAGCCATCGCTTTGCCACCTTCTAGCTTGATAGCATCACAGCCAGCTTCTGCCATGAAACGTCCAGCGTTTTTAACTGCGATTTCGTTACTGGGCTGATAGCTCATATAAGGCATATCGCCAACGATGAAGACGTTTGGCGCACCACGTCGAACAGCTTGGGTGTGGCGCATCATATCTTCCATCGTGACGGGAAGTGTGCCATCGTAGCCGAGCATGGTCATGCCGAGGCTATCGCCAACGAGGATCATATCGATGCCCGCTTCTTCTTGCAGGTAGGCGGTGGGATAATCATAGCAAGTTAGCCAAGAGATGGGTTCTTTTTTCTCAGCTTTGCTAAAGAGGGTGCGGAGAGTTACTTTTTTACGGTCAGACATTTATTACTCCTTAAAGTTCAAAGTTTGTAAATTGCAAGAAACAAGTGGCGAAATTTTACTCTATTTTTCTTAACACAAATATTCGCGAATTAACGAATAACAGATTGGGTACCAAAACCGGGGTTTTTCTAATTAGTCATTTTTAGATATTCTTCATTGGACAAAGCGATTCATCCGCGTTTTTTGCTTAATACTGTTTAACAAACGTGAGTGCGCTCAAGAATCTTTCCTATCTGTTCACAAACCCCTGCTCTACCAACAACTCTGCATTATAAATCGAGCCACCTGCCGCACCGCGTACGGTGTTATGCGAGACAACGACCATACGCAAATCGAATAAATCATCAGGGCGAATTCTGCCAACTACGGTAGTCATGCCATCGGCAATATCAAGACGGGGTTGGGGACGGTTGCTTTCAGTGCGGACACGAATCGGCGGTTGGGGCGCGGAAGGGAGGGCGCGCGAAACTGCCGGAGCCTGATAACCGCTCAGGGATTCAGCAACCAAGCCAAAATCCGCAGGTGAATCGGCAAGTTCCACTGTCAAAACTACGGTATGACCATCTATTACGGGCACACGATTCGCATGGAAGGAAAATCCAATATCCGCCATTTCCAGTTTCCCATTTTCAACTTTCCCGAGCATTTTGCGCGGCTCCCACGTCACTTTTTCTTCTTCGCCGCCGATATAGGGGATGACATTGCCGAGAATATCGAGAGATGGCACGCCGGGATAGCCCGCTCCAGAAATTGCCTGCATAGATGCGGCGAAAACACGCTTTACGCCAAAGGCGTTTTGCAAAGCCTTGAGCGCAATGGTCATCCCCGTGCTGGTGCAGTTGGGGTTTGTGACAATAAATCCATCACGATTATGCACTGTGCGCTGGGCATGGATGAGCGCAGTATGCTCAGGATTGACTTCGGGAAGCAAAATGGGGGTATGCGGGTCTCGGCGAAATGCGCCTGCGTTGGTACAAACGACGGTTCCTGCTTCGGCAAAAAGCGGCTCAATTTCTTTGGCTTCGGAGGCGGGGAGTGCGGAAAAAACGAGTGGCGTGCTAACTTTTTCGGGTAATGAAGGCAAAACTTCTAAATCGTAAACGCTGGCAGGAATATCAGTAGGCAAAAGCCAGCTTTCAGATTCACCATATTTTTTGCCAATAGTACGCGGCGAGCCAGTCACGGCGACAACATCAAACCAAGGGTGATTTTCGAGCAATTGCACAAAACGCTGACCTACCGCGCCAGTGGCGGCGAGTACGGCTACGGGTATTTTCTTCATAGTTAGACCTCAGATTTTATTAAACACAAAGGTCACGAAGAAAGCACAAAGGAAAAACCTTTTTGTTTTTTTCTTTGTGAACCTTTATGTCCTTTGTGTTTAAGCTTTTTCAATTTGCCGCGACAAAATGGTGTAAGGTATGCACGGCTTTTTCGGCATCTTCTGCCGAGACGATAAAACTAATAGATACTTTTGACGAACCTTGTGCGATAGCGTAGATATTCACATTTGCCGCGCCCAGCGCAGAAAAAATTTGCCCAGCCACGCCCGGCGTATCTTGCAAACCGCACCCAACGGTGGTGATAATGGCAACTTCTTCACTCGCCCAAACACGGTCAATATCTCTTTGGGATAACTCTTCGGAGAAGGCTTCGTATAAAGAAGCAATAACAGATTTTGTAGATTCATCAGGCACAGAAAAGGAGATACTCTGCTCAGATGAGGCTTGGGTGATGAGTTGGACGCTTGTGCCTGTAGATGCGACTGCGCCAAAAGTCCGCGCCGCAACGCCCGGGACCCCTAACATACCACGCCCCTCCACCGTTATCAGGCGTTGACACGGGATTGCCGTCACGGCTTTGACAATTTGCCGCGCATCCGCTTTTTTCCCAGCTTTGTCATTTGCGTTGATAACGCGCGTTCCTTTTTCTTCGGGCTTGAAGGTATTGCAGATCCGAATGGGAATTTTTGCCTCAACCACAGGACGCACAGCTTTAGGATGCAAAACTTTTGCCCCAAAATAAGATAACTCTGCCATTTCACGATAATTCAACTCAGGAATTGAACGCGCTTCTGGCACAAGACGCGGATCAGCCGTCATCACGCCGCTCACATCCGTCCAAATCCAGACTTCATCTGCGGGAAGCGTTGCGCCAATGATGGCGGCAGAATAATCGCCACCACCACGCCCTAGCGTAGTGGTGATTCCCTCTTCTGTTGCGCCAATGAAGCCCGTTAGCACAGGGATTTGCTTCTGCATCAACATCCGCATCAAGATATTTTGCACATTTTTAGCCGTTTTCTCAAGATTTGGAAGCGCAGATTGAAAATCATCATCGGTCACAACGATATTTGTTGCTTCCACATATTGAGCAGGTAACCCTGCCGATTGTAATGCGCTTGCCAAGAGCCGAACAGAAAAACGCTCGCCTAGAGAAACGACTGCATCTAACGCGCGAGGCGTTGCTTCGCCTAAAATACTAATGGCGCGGCAAATGCTAGAGAATTCTTTGCTGAGATACTTAATTTCCTGTTTAAGTTGCGCCTGCTGCGCAATGCTGGGAATAAGTTTTTCAGCCATCTCAAAATGCTTTGCCAATAGTTCTTTTTCGGCTTGAGAAATGAAGACCTCATCGCCTGCTATGGCACGTTCTGCACTTTCTACGAGCAAATTGGTCACGCCCGCAACAGCGGAGGTGACGACCACAATACGATTCCATTCTTGGCGCGTTTTTCGGACATTTTCGATGACTTGTTCGATAGCTTTTGGCGAGCCTACCGAAGTCCCACCGAATTTCATAACTAAGGTAGTAGGAGAAGTGTTTTTTGACATTTTTTTGTAAAAGTGATGAGTAATTTAAAGGTTGGATAAAATAATTTTCAGCTATTATCATGTAAAGCAATGAAAGATGCAACACGCATTCTCCTCATTAACTCGTAGCGTAAACTTTCTTACCATCACTTTAATGTGGGCATCGCTTCGCTGTATACGCCATAAAAGGGCTTGGATTTCAGCACCCAAGCCCAAAGCAACGCGCGATGCAGTTCTTCATCCCCTCCCCCCTTTATGTTTAAACCTTTCTGGTTTCGGCTTCATGGTAATATCTAAAGAAAACGACATATTTCGTTCAAAAACGGAGAAAATATGAAAAACAAACACAGCATTTACCCTAATCTTTTTACCGAACTCGATTTAGGGTTTACGAAACTAAGAAATCGCGTCATTATGGGGTCGATGCACTTAGGGTTAGAAGAAGCAAAAGATGGCTTCACTAAAATGACTGCTTTCTATCGAGAAAGAGCGGAGGGCGGTGTTGGGCTAATTGTTACGGGGGGAATTGCGCCAAATCGTAGAGGGATGGGTGCCCCAAAATTTGCAAGAATGAATAATAAGCGCACGGCAGAAAAGCATAAAATGATTACACAAAGCGTACACGATGCGGGCGGCAAAATTGCTATGCAAATTTTGCACACCGGACGTTATGCCTATCATCCCTTTTCCGTAGCACCATCCGCACTAAAAGCACCTATTAACCCATTTAAACCCAGTGCCATGAGCGAAAGAAAAATTTTCAAAACCATAGCTGATTTTGCCACTTCTGCTGTGCTGGCTCGAGAAGCAGGATATGATGGGGTTGAAATTATGGGGTCTGAGGGGTATTTAATCAACGAATTTATCGCACCACGTACAAATAAACGTACTGATAATTGGGGGGGAAGTTATGAAAATCGAATGCAATTTCCTCTTGAAGTGGTGAAAGCCGCACGCGCAAAAACAGGAGATGATTTCATCATCATTTTTCGGCTTTCTATGCTTGACCTTGTGCAAAAAGGGAGCGAATGGCAAGAAATAGTGCAACTGGCACAAGAGTTGGAGAAAGCTGGTGTAACCATCATTAATACAGGGATTGGATGGCACGAAGCCCGAATCCCTACTATTGCAACATCTGTGCCGCGTGCCGCTTTTACATGGGTAACTGAAAAAATGCGAGAGCATGTATCCATACCTTTGGTCGCGACAAACCGTATTAATACGCCTGAAGTTGCCGAGAAAATCTTGGCAAACGGGCAAGCTGATTTAATTTCGATGGCAAGACCTTTTCTGGCAGATCCATATTTCTTGACCAAGGCAAAGGATAATCGTAGTGATGAAATTAATACCTGCATCGCTTGCAATCAGGCATGTTTGGATCATATTTTTGAGAGAAAGCAAGTAACCTGCCTCGTTAATCCGCGTGCCTGCTACGAAACAGAGCTAAATTATCTGCCCACAAAGAAGAAAAAGAAGATTGCCGTTATCGGAGCAGGTCCTGCCGGAATAACATTTGCCACAATTGCAAACCAACGCGGGCATGAAGTTGCTTTATTTGAGAAAGAAGACAAAATTGGCGGGCAACTCAATTTGGCGTCTCAAATTGCGGGCAAGGAAGAGTTTAAAGAAATGTTGCGCTATTTTCAAAAAAGTGTGACGGACTCAACAATCACTTTGCATTTAAATACAGAGGTAACGATCGAAGATTTACACACGGGAAAATATGATGAAATTATCCTTGCCAGTGGTGTTGTCCCGCGGGTGCCTCAAATAGAGGGAATCGAAAACCCTAAAGTTTTAACCTATCTAGATGTGCTAAAAAACAAAGTGCCTGTTGGGAAGAAAGTTGCCATTATTGGTGCCGGCGGGATAGGCTTTGATATAGCAACATACTTGTCAGAAAAATCTGGCTCTCTAAGTTTAGACGAAGATCGCTGGGCGAAAAGATGGGGTATTGATAAAGAATATAAAGCGCGCGGAGGGTTAGAAAAAGCAACTCCAGAATCATCTCCGCGGCAAATCACTATGTTACAACGAAAAAAGAAAAAAATGGGTGCTGGTCTGGGCAAAACAACAGGCTGGATTCACCGCTTTGAATTAAAAAGCCGCAAAGTGAAAATGCTTATCAATGTAAACTATGAGCGCATCAGCGATCAGGGGCTTCATATTGAGATTGATGACAAAAAACAAATTATTGAAGCCGATAATATCATTCTGTGTAGCGGTCAACTCTCAAACGATAGCTTATTTAACGCGCTGAAAAACAAAGGTTTGAGCGTACACAAAATTGGTGGCGCTGATCTAGCAGTAGAGTTGGATGCCAAGCGTGCCATTGCACAGTCTGCCCGTTTGGCGGCAGAAATATAGCCTATGTAAACGGATACCTAACCGCGCCGTGCGCGTTTTCAGTTTGGGTGCCTTCGACAAGCATTATTTTGTCCCGAACATCTTTCCCCTATATCTACAGCTATCCACTTAAAAGCAAAAAGGCTCTCAAATTGAGAGCCTTTCTTGGCGGTCCCGACGAGATTTGAATTTGCAGAGCGTAACAAACAACCTAACTTTCAATGAATAATTAATAAATACCCAGATGCACGCCTAAGGGCTATTTACTCTAAACTTACGCAGCATCTGTTCGTTCGCTTTCATTCTACAATGAGCATTATTCCTCTGTCCAGCATTTTAGGTGGAAATTGTTAAAAGTTGAGACAAATGTCCTTATATGTCCCTTAGCTTTGCATGATTATACAGACTGTTGATTCTGCACTTGCTTTCTTTTTATCCATGGAGTTCTCCTTGTTATTTCTAACTCCAGTTTGGCTAAAAAGCCTCCATTATTTTTTCGCTACATTTGTCCAATAGCCTTTGAGGGCGAACAATTATTTACCCATGCTTTAGTGCTACAACCGGATCCAGTCGGGCAGCGCGCGCAGCGGGATACAGCCCGCCCAGCACACCAATAAGAGCGGCGAAAACCAGAGCCCCAATTGCCAACCAGGGTGGCACAACAGACATCTGCCCAATCCCGATCACACCTTCGGATTCGAGATAAAGGTGTCCGACCCAATCAACTAAACGGCCTAAGAGCGTACCAAAGATGACTCCGACAACCCCACCAATGATGCCCAGCAGCACTGCGTCCGCAGTAAACATACGACGAACTTCTCCGCTGGTTGCCCCCAAGGCTTTAAGCACCCCAATCTCGCGCGTGCGCTCGTAGATTGCCATCATCATGGTGTTAGCTACACCTAAGGTAGCCACTAAAAGAGCCAAGCCACCTACCGATCCGAGCAAGGCTTGCATGATGGCTAAAATACGGTTGGCTATTTCAAGAACTGCACCCAGAGATTGGGCATTCAAGTTCAAGCTCTCAGCAGTCTCAAGCACTGCGGGCACAGATAACTGGTCCACAGCACGCACAATCAGCATGTCATAACCATCGGTTTGCAACGTATCGGGCCGTCCATACCACCAGGCTTTGATTTCACTCCGCTCGGCTAGACCCAACCCAATCGTATTAGAGGCTCTGCCAGACTCTACCCCTATAATCTGGGTTGTGAATTCCTTGGTTTCGCCGCGTGGCAGGCGAATGGTCAATATCACGGGTTGATTCACTAAGTCTTCGTATGCCAAATCTGTATCTTCAAGCAGTTGATCCGCTACCCCCTCAATCAGAGTCAATCCCTGTGTATCTCCTTCTCCCAATGAGACACCAACTAGCATCTCAGGCGGTATGGGCAGCCCCTGATCCATCGGACTGTGTCCTGCCCCACCCGAGAATCTTACAGGAAGCACTACATCCGCGTAAGACAAACTGACTTCCATATTAGATGGGAGGTTCAACACAGGCGTTACGGATTCCACTTCGGGTAGGTTTCTAAAAACTTCTACATTTTTTTGCGTCAACGGTTGTACTGGTTCAGAAATGCCGAATGGATCAAAAGCATCTTCTTCAGGAAAAGTTGGGGTGATAAATACGTTTTCCAAACCTAATGCTTCAAAGTTACGGGTAATTTCTTCCTGCACACCGATGCCAAACGAAACCATCGCTACCAATGTGACAATTCCGATCAACACGCCAGCCGCAGTGAGGATATTACGTACTGGACGACGAAGTAGATTATCCCAAGCTGTTCGTACCAGATCGCGAAAAGACAAGCCACCCTTCAAGGCTAATTCAGGTTGAGAGTCAGAAATAGTTTTTTTTGATGAAGTGTTTTTCGTTTCTTCAATCTTTTCAACACCGCCATCTCGAAGATAAACAACTCGATCAGCGTAAGCCGCTACTTCCGGGTCGTGAGTAACTACGATCAAAGTTACACCGCTCTCTGCGTTGAGATTGCGCAAGAGCTGCATGACTTCATCGCCCGTGGATGAATCCAAGTTGCCGGTCGGTTCATCTGCCAAAATTAATTGAGGGTTATTGACCAGCGCACGAGCAATAGCTGCTCGCTGCTGTTCACCACCAGACATCTCTGTTGGACGATGATCCAAACGATGCTCCAACCCAACGTGTTTGAGAAAATCTTCTGCGCGTGCGTGTCGTTCTTTCAACGGCACACCGCTTAACATTAGTGGCAAGGCCACATTTTCTAAAGCCGTGAGCGTGGATAACAAATTGAATGACTGGAAAATAAAGCCCACGTTATGACGCCGGTGAGCAGTCAGTTCTGTTTCGGTGGCGTTCTCTAACCCCAAACCTTGAATATTGAGTTCACCGCTGGTGGGCCTGTCCAGTCCACCTAGCAGGTTTAACAGCGTCGACTTGCCTGACCCAGAAGGACCGACCAGGGCAACGAACTCGCCCTGGTCGATTTCTAGGTTAATCTTGTCAAGTGCTTTTACATCTGCGCTGCCAAGTTCAAAATGGCGACAGATATCAACCAATTGTATGTTTTTTGTCATTACTTTAAAGATTCAGCAATTTCGAGTGCCTGCTCAGCGGTGATATTTCCAGCAATATAGAAGGTTACTTCGCCCTCTGTCCAGGATAATGCTACTTTGCTACCATCTTCTGATACGAATAGGCTTCCCGCAACGCCCCGGACATCTACAGCCTGCTCTTCACTAGACGGCTTCTTCTTTTCTTCAACCTGGCCCTGTGTAACCGAGAAAGAACCGCCTTCTGGGAGAGTATATTGCTGCACAATCAACCCCTTTACGTTGAGCAGATCTATCAGGGTCGCTCCATCGGGAATGGTATCGGGGGAGAGAAGTGCGAAATCAGCGGAAGCAACTGCCTCGTCCAGTGTGAGCGATTCGGGCTTCATATCCGCAAAACCGACAACTTCCACATCCGCAGGAATTTCGAAGGAGAAGAGTGTTTCATCCACACCCTGATTGATTTCAAGTTCCAGCGCGGTGATATTGATTTCGCCCATGCTACCGCCCGTGTATGCCACAGCTACGGGAACACTGCGACTCTGATCGACCCACAAATTGACGAGACCACCAACGGCTGTGTATTCAGCGGGCATTTGCTCAGGGATTGGTTTGAGCTCAAGCTGATAGGCATTTTCATTGGCAATTGTCTCTGTGCCAGTTCTTGCAATTTCGAAATACTCCAACAGTTTTTCAACGGCTTCTTCAGCATTTTCAGGATGATCGAACTCTTCCATTTCAACTTTATCGCCCATGGGCTGCTTTTCTTCCATGGTAGCTTTGGCTTCTTCGACCGTACCAGTGAAAACCTTGCTCTTAGCCGGAGAATACGCCCAAACTGTTTCGCCATCACTGACGATCACCATACCAACCGCTTCTTCTTTGTCAGTTTCGAGCACTTCCAAACGGAATGCACCTGGACCATCTTCAGCATGGACGCCCCAAACTTCGACTACCGCAGAAGCTTTTTCTTCCGGGCTATCAACGCTAATGCTGATGACCGTATGTCCATTCTCGATCGTTTTTGAAGTCTCAATCGTTTTTACTAGGATATCTTTGGCTGAGGGCTGCATGGCAGCAAAAGCACTTACCAACGCGGCAAACAGAATAACCAAGCCAACCACAAGCCAAGTGTTTCTTTTCGTATTCATATAACTATTCTCCTTTGCTGATTATTTCTCAATAATCAGGTATTCTATTTAAGTAAATTATAACTATTCAAATAGTAGCATATTTTTGTGTAGAGATTGTGAAGAATGCGCTTTACAAAAAATCAGTAGAAAGCTCATCCAATCGAGTTAGCTCATTTTCAGACAACTTAAATTATCCTTATAGTAGGGACATTAAACAGAAGGCAAAAGCGAGTTTCTAACATAAAGCTTTAAGGACGTACAAGTATGGTAATAATACGACACTATAATTAGCCTTCAAAAGAGCTATTTCTCCACATTCTTTTCTTCTACTTCCCCCCCCCTTTTATTCAGGCCATTCAGCTCCATCATAATAGCGTGTTCCCTGATGCCCTTTTTTCGGGATCGGATTCTCCAGCCGCTCGCCGGGACAGGCGACGTAAACCAAGGTACGCGGCCTCCCCGATTTCGGATTGGTAGCTCCTTCGACAAAATGTGTGATTTTCAGTCGTCCAAGAATCTGATGGTGATAAATCGTATAGATATAATCCCCAACGCTCAATCTGGCGGGACCACCTGCTTTATGAAATTCAAACTCACTTACACTACCGTCATACAGTTTATCTATATCTGCCTGACTTTCTTTTTGCGGAATTGTTTTTGTTATACCAAAGCTCATGTTTTTCTCCGTAAGTCTGTTTATCTAAATATCACGCAAAGACGCAAAACCGCCAACAAAAACTTAAAATTTTTGTGTCTTAGCGGCTTTACGTGATGCAAAAAAATGCAATTTATGAACATCTCTGGTCGCTACTATTATAATAAATGGGCGTATACAAATCTGCGAAGTGTTTTTTGCCGTCTAAGGTGCTTGGTTGGTGAGAGCAGAATTAACGACATCAAGTAGAAAAGCTTGCGAAGCGGCGTCACTACCAATGATATATTGGTAAAAATCCTGATTCCAAACAATCAGGGAATCACTACAGCTGGCTTCACAAAGCCCTTCAATATAATATCCTGTGATCCCATTAATCAATGTCACTGGTACCGATCGTTCTACGTCTACAAAGATATTTGGCGTGCTATAAAGCTCATTTCCAGAAGTAAGTGACCCAGCTAAAACGCCAAAATGGCAGACAGACGCTTCATCGCAATCTTCACCGAAATCTATGCTGATTTCATATAACCCTTCCTCCATTGACAATACATTTGCATGCAGTACCATTTCATCACCAATCATAAAACTGGAGGGAATCATGGGAGGAATTCCCATTAATACCATCGACTGCACCAATTCATCAGTAATAGCAGGGGGCAGAAACCCAGAAAAATCAGCTTTGGGTAAATTTCCTGTACCAACTGATGAATCTTGCAGGACGGCGCAACTCAGTGTAACTTTGTAGTTTTTTTGTTCTGCGCTGAGACGGTCCATGCAAATGCTAAAAGGCTCATCTGCACTGCACAAACTGTCGTCAACTGGAGCTAATTCAGTCGTAACCAGACAAAGAGAATCGTTTTGGCGATATCCAATCATGCTTCCACTTGCGCCTCCAGCACTATACCTGATATCTTCCTCCCAGCCATTTGTTTTCAAAATAGCGTCGCTTAAGGAGATTGCATCTTCTAGCGAAGGAATGTTCTCGCTAGGTACGCTTAGCATACTCAAGCATCCGTTAACTGTCTGCTCTGAGAGAATATCCCGGAATGAAGCAGTAGTTGTCGGCATTTCTGCTTGGAACGCTCCTGAAAAAATTGCGGCCAAGCTATCACATAGAGCAGTTTCAGTGCTAGAAGTTGAAGGCAATTCACTGGCTACAACCGGCCCTTCTGTCGGCATCTCCGTATTTGTTTCAGACAGGCTACAACCTGAGAGCAGAGGCACAATCAAGAAGACTAACAAGAGCTTCTTCAAATTCAAAAAAATCATATTTCATCCTTTCACACATATAATAAAAAAATCACATACTAACAGAGTAATTTTAGATTGGGACAAATCAAAATGAGCCTTTTCTTTCTGTCCAATAGCCTGCTCGATAACATGCGCGCAGGTCAGGATCAGGTTTGATGCGGCAAGAAATCCTACGCCGACGGGGATTCCATCGGGGGGGGGGGTAGGATACGGGGCAAGCTCCTGTGCAGTTGGTGGGACATAGCTCCCGTCCCAGGGTGATGGTGAGTGGCTATAATAATAGCGACTATGATTATAATAGAAAACATGCCAAAAGAGATCACTTTATATTTCCCCCATTAAAGCAAAAAGGCTCTCAAATTGAGAGCCTTTCTTGGCGGTCCCGACGGGATTTGAATTTGCAGAGCGTAACAAACAACCTAACTTTCAATGAATAATTAATAAATACCCAGATGCACGCCTAAGGGCTATTTTCTCTAAACTTACGCAGCATCTGTTCGTTCGCTTTCATTCTACAATGAGCATTATTCGTCTGTCAAGCATTTTAGGTGGGAATTGTTAAAGGTTGAGAGAAATGTCCTTATATGTCCCTTAGATTTGCATGATTGTACGGACTGTTGATTCTGCGCTTGCTTTCTTTTTAACCATGGGATTCTCCTTGTTATTTCTAACTCCAGTTTGGCTAAAAAGCCTCCATTAGTTTTTCGCTACATTTGTCCAATAGCCTTTGAGGGCGAACAATCAGGAGCAATGGAGGGCAAGATTATGAAAGACAAGAAGAACTCGAAAGCGTTATTTGATGAGCTTGAGAAAAATTATCCTGAGACTATTGCTCAGATGGAGGATGAATTCACTTCTCATGAATTTATCGAGAAATTATCCCAAGCAAATCAGGAGATGTACGTTCAACTGCTTGCTGGATATGAAAAAAAAGAGACAGCCTTTTCAAGCAGTGCATAGGGTAATAGCCAAGAGACTAAAAAACAATTGGACAGATTTTGTTGTGCATGTCGATGCTGAACCCAAAAGTAAAAATATCTTTGGAAACTATAGCTCTGCCGCGGTCTGGCGGAAGGTGAAGTAAGGAGCAATTTATGTCAAAAATCAACTATGAAATCGTAAAGAAAACCGAGGTGTTGTCCACATCTGCCAAAGGTTGGACGAAGGAACTGAATCTGGTTAATTGGAATAGTCTGGCGGCGAAGTAGGGGCTACGAGATTGGGCGCCTGAGCGTGAAAAGATGGAGAAGGGAACCATTTTAGCGGAGGAGGCTGCGTTGAAGGGTTGTTGGGTGAGGTGGTAGATGATGTAAAAATTGAGGCGTGATACCGGTTAAATCACTTTCCGAGATAAACAGGCATCTGATCGGTGAAAAAGGCAATCTCCCCCCGCAAGCGGGAGAGCTAAAGGGGAACTTTTCCAAAAATCACGCTTAATTATGCACTAGGCTCTAAACTATCCAAGGATATATATTGACAATCGAACCGATTCGACGTATACTGCAGGCAGTCGAATCGGTTCGATGGGTTGAGCCCCATCGAGCAAAGGATTAGTTCAATGAAACGTGCCACAATTGCCGATGTAGCAAAACAAGCGGGAGTAAGCAGGAGTACTGTATCTTATGCGCTTAGTAATAAGCGCCCCATTTCAGATGAAACTCGCCAGAGAATTCAACAAGCTATAGTAGAACTTGAATATCGTCCGAATTTGGTTGCTCAACGCCTCGCAAGTGGTGGGTCCGGAAAAAACATCGGTTTTGTGTTGCCCTTAGTTGCTCCTGAGATGACAGGGCTTGAAATGAAGTTTATCGCTGGTGCAGCAGGGGTCATAAATAAGGCTGATTACAATTTCATTTTATTAGCTCACGCAGACCGTAGTCCCAATAATTTAATGCGTTTTGCCCAAAGTGGCTTAGTAGACGGATTTATTTTGCTAGAAGTCTACATGCACGATGATAGAGTGAATTTCCTCCAACGCGAGGGGATTCCTTTTGTCTTGATTGGTCGCTGTGAAGATAATACAGGCTTGGCCTATGTTGATGTGGATGAGGATTCTAGCTTAGAGCAAAGTATTAATCATCTAATCTCTCTGGGGCATCAATCCATAGCTTATCTCTATAGAAAAGATGATGATTACGGATTTTCGGTGCGGACTCTACGAGCATATGAGGAAACTTGCAAACGTCACAATATCATCCCTCGAGTGCAGCCCTGTGCTCTTTCGCCCGAAGATGGAGAAAGAGCTGTGAACGCTTTATTGACAGAACATCCCGATATAAGTGCGGTAATTATATGGAGTGATATTCCTACTCTTGGAGCTGTGCAAGCTGTTCAAAACTTAGGGCGCAGGATACCAGAAGATTTTTCAATTATCTGCCAAGAACATTCCATCATTTCTGATTTAGCCTCCTTTGTCCCAACAATTATTGATATTCGTGCCGAAGAGATGGCTGCCGAAGCCGCTCAATTGATGATCGATTTGCTTGAAGGAAAAGAAATTTCCCAGCGGCAAATACTATTTTCACCTAAACTTATTCTTGACGAAATAAAAAGCAATGCCTTCAGGGAATTGAAGGCATTGCCACTCAAATCTCCCATTCTCAACCAATTCTATCCAGAAATCGTTGAAAGGAGAAATTTATAAGGTCATTATACCAAATAGACTAAAACAAAATCTAACCCTGAATGTTCTCTCTCATCTAATTAAAGGAGTCGAAAAAATGAAGAAAATTACTTTTGCCCTATTGGTATTTGCCTTAGCAATCTCTTTGGCAGCATGTAGTAGCCCAGCAGAAGAGCCTGCCGCAGTTGAAGAACCTACCGCAGTTGAAGAACCTGTTGCAGTTGAAGAGCCTGTTGCAGTTGAAGAACCTGTTGCTGAAGAACCTGTTGCTGAAGAACCCGTCGTTCTTACCATGGTAACGCATGAAACAGAGGCATTGGATGCAGATTTCTGGTTGAATTCCATTGATGCTGTATTGGCTGATTTGGATGCCAATATTGTCGTTGAATGGTCCTCCACTGCAGATCGTGATAACTATGCTCGTCAATTAGCTGCTACGGATCAGTTCCCAGATATTGCGTGGGCCGTAACCGTTTCAGACTTTGCCGAAGCAGGCTTATTGGTACCCTATGATCAAGAATATCTTGATGAGTACTTCGTTCTACCCAATGCTTCCAAGATCAAAGGTGAGGCTTGGGCACCGCCAGTAGGTGCTCAATTATTCTCACTTGTTTTCTATAACAAAGCCATTTTCGAAGAGGTTGGTATTGAAGAACCCGCCACATGGGATGAGTTCATGGCCAATTCACAGGCTCTCTTGGATGCCGGTTACATTCCTCAGCAGATGTGTGGCGCAGATACATGGTGCGCCAGTTTCCCCGGTGTGGGCTTGGTTTCGCAAAATGTCTTTGGTGATGATCCCGAGTGGATGCTAAAACGCAAAGCCGGTGAAGTATCTTTTAGTGATCCTGAATTCGTAGCAGCAATGCAGATGTTGGCCGATCAGGTTGACGCTGGCTATATTGACGGCGCTGCTGCATTGGGCACCGACTTTGGTACCGCCAACCAGGCATTCTATGATGGTGGCGTTCCCATGTACATGCAGGGTAGCTGGTTCTTTGGTTATCCTCCAGAAGATATGGGCTTTGAAATGGGTGCCTTCTTCCTGCCTCGCCCCGATGGTATGGAAGTTGCTTCGATCTATGTTGGCGGCGGTACCCGTGTTAGTGCTGTATCTGAGCATCCCGAAGAGCTGATGTTATTTGCCGAGGCTTTTGAGAAACACCCGGATGTCATGCATGCCGTCGTTCAGTCCGACGCTTTGTTCCCGATGATGAAAGACATGACCATCGAAGATTACAATGTTGAAATGTCCGATATTTGGTACGACACCTACGAAAACGTTGTTATGAATGACGATTTCCTCAAAGTATCTGCCTTTACTTGGGCAAATAATGATCTCGACCCCATCCCCGGTTGGAAAGACGAATTCTACGCCTCCATCCAGAATATTTTGCTGGGAGATGATGTAGTGGAAGAAATGGCTCGGCTCGACAAAGTTTGGGACGAATCCGCAGCACGCTTGGCGCAGGGCGAATAAGTAACTACCCCCTGAATAAATTGTGGAGGCAGGTATGCCTGCCTCCACAAACTTTTTGATAAATACAAAGAAATATGGCGCAAGGTAGCGTAACAGATGACTAACGCACAGAACAAATCGATAAAAGAGCAGTTTCTCACTGTCATAAAATCATTTTGGAAGCAAAAGATAACTCACTTTGGCCTTCTGGAGCTGATTGTCTTTATAGGGATTCTCTTATATTTCTTTATGACCGTTCTCCCCTTATTTATGGCTTTCGGTTTCAGCTTCACAAATCAAAATGTTCTTTATAAAACTTCTGATTTCATTGGTATAGCGAACTATATTGACTTATTGGACGACAAGAGCTTTATTCGTTCCCTGTGGATGACGACCCGCTTGAGTCTTTTAGTCACTCTGGCAGCCAATGTGGGTGGTTTACTGATCGCCCTTATGTTGAACGTCAATGATAGGTATCATGGTGCACTACGAACGATATTTTTTATTCCTCAAGTGCTAAGTGCTGTTATTGTAAGTTTTATCTGGAGAATCATCCTTGTAGACCGCGGTCTTTTGAATAATTTTCTTCTGGAAATTGGTTTGATCGAAAATCCCATTCACTGGTTAGGTGATCCAGATATGGCGTTCCGTGCAATAGTGATAGTTGTTACCTGGCAAATGATAGGATTCTGCACAGTCGTTTATTTGGCATCCCTGCAAGGTATTCCTCAAGACCTAAAAGAAGCAGCTGAGATAGATGGAGCCAATCGCTGGCAACAATTTTGGAATGTAGTCTGGCCTTTATTGGCTCCGGGGGTGACAATAAATATGGTTTTATTATTGATCATGACGTTCAAACTATACGATCAAATCGCTGTACTGACCTCCGGAGGCCCAGGCGGAAGAACAGAAACACTATCGTTCTACATTATTCGAGTTGCATTCTCTGGCAATCAATTAGGTTATGGCTCAACCATGGCGGTGGTACTCTTTATTGCTACGGGAATCATTTCAGGCCTTGTAGTGAGCAGACTCAAGCGCCGGGAGATTGAATACTAATGCGACATAAAAAACGAAGTCTTATAGCAAAAATATTAGCTGGGTTGGCAGCATTTGTCTTTTCTCTTCCGTTGTATTTAGCCTTAGTGAATATTTTTAAAACTGAAGAACAGATCACACGTTATCCTATTGCTTTGCCTGCTCCATTCACGCTGGAAAACATAATCACGGTCTTGACCAGACCAGACCATCTGTTATTCGAGGGATTGAAGAATAGTCTCATCATTACAGTTTCTACGGTAATTACAGTCGTATTCTTCGCTTCAGCAATTGGATATTATATTGCCCGTAGCAATAAGCGTTATATGCAATATATATTATTAATATTTGTTGCCGGGATGATGGTACCTGCCCAAGTAGTGTTAATCCCGCTTGCTCGGATGTTGAACTGGTTAGGTTTGATAGGGACTTTTCAGGGGCTAATCTTGTTGCAAACTGGTGGCGGGCTACTATCCTTTGCTGTATTTGTATACTCAGGCTTTGTCAAAAGCATTCCTCGTGAACTTGACGAAGCAGCAATGATCGATGGTGCCAATAGGTTCACCATCTTCTGGAGGGTGATTTTCCCCTTAATGCGCCCCGCGACGGCAACAGTGGTTATCTTTGTTAGCTTGTGGACATGGAACGAGTTCCTGTTACCGTTGATTATCTTGGGGCCAGGTGAAGGAGTTACCGTTACGACAGGTATATTTACAGCCGTTGATAATTTGAATATCAATTATGGCGGGGCCTTTGCGCTAATGTTCTTATCTGCGTTGCCAATTTTAGGATTTTTCTTCTCCATGCAAAAGGAATTTATTGCCGGTCTTACCGGTGGATCTATTAAGGGATAACACGACCCAATTGTAAAATAAAAACTCTTTCAGCTTCTGCTCAACACCTTTTTAGGTGCTGGGTAAGCTACAGCTTTGTCAAATATTAGTTTCTGATAAAAAAAACGGAGTTAGAAATGACTTTCCATAAACATCAAAACGTATTGATCTGGGAATTGGGACAGGAAAGGATTCAAATCGAGCCCTGGGGAGCAGATGCTCTTAGAGTTCGCGGTTCGCTCAACGCTCCTATAATGAACGATCCTTTAGATGCTTTATTAGAACCTGTTCTAACAACCCCAGAAATCATCATAAATGATGAAGAAGCTAGCATTCAAAATGGTGTTGTCACAACAAAGATATCTTCCCAAGGAACTCTTAGTTTTTTCAACAATAAAACCAATCAGGAACTGCTCTCCGAAATTCGGCACAAATTCCCCCAGCCCGAACGACGTTTTAAATCTATGGGTGGGAACTTGTTCCGTACACAAGTCAAATTCAAATCCTATGATGACGAGCGCTTTTATGGGCTCGGGCAGCATAAACACGGCAAACTCGACCAGAAAGGCTGTGTAATTGATCTCCTTCAGCTCAATAGCAATGTTTCCATCCCTTTCTTTCTTTCCAACCGAGGCTATGGATTCTTGTGGAACAATCCGGCCGTCGGCAGAGTAGAGTTAGGGCAAAACCACACTCGTTGGATAGCAGAAGCTACCTCAAAACTTGATTATTGGATCACATTGGGAGATACACCCGCTCAGATCATTGAGCATTATGTTGATGCTACTGGCCATGCCCCGCTTTTGCCAGAGTGGGCGTCAGGTTTTTGGCAATGTAAGTTACGTTACTCGTCACAGGATGAGTTGCTCTCTGTTGCTCGTGAATATAAAAAGCGCGGCTTACCGCTCTCGGTTATTGTGATAGATTATTTTCACTGGACTTTACAAGGTGATTGGAAGTTTGATCCCACAGACTGGCCTGATCCTGCAGAAATGGTTCGAGAGCTCGAAGAAATGGGAGTCAAATTAATGGTTTCTGTCTGGCCTACAGTTAATGGTGCCAGCGAGAATTACAAAACAATGAGCGAGAAAGGTTTTTTAATAGAAACCAATCGCGGCATGCCAGCTCATTGGACACTAACTGACACCAATGCCCCTGGGTTGCCTGCGCCAGTCTATTTTTATGATGCAACCAACCCCGATGCGCAATCCTTCCTTTGGGAACGTATTCGAGATGGTTACTATCAGCACGGCATTAAGACTTTCTGGTTGGATGCTTGTGAACCAGAAATGTATCCAACTGATCCTGAGAATCTTCGTTATCACTTAGGCGATGGTCTGGCTGTCACCAATATCTATCCACGCATGCATGCCCGTGCCTTTTATGAAGGAATGAAAGCCGAAGGCGAGGACGAAATTATTACCCTTAGCCGATCTGCTTGGGCTGGTAGCCAAAAATATGGTGTTGCTCTTTGGTCAGGTGATATTGCATCTACTTTTGAAGAACTAAAAGCCCAGATTCCTGCCGGACTAAACGTCGGCTTAAGCGGCATCCCTTGGTGGACAACAGATATAGGCGGCTTCCATAGTGGTGACCCCCAATCCCCCTACTTTCGTGAATTAATTATTCGCTGGTTCCAATTTGGTGTGTTTTGCCCTCTTTTCCGGTTGCATGGATTTCGAATGCCTGCAGATTTAGATCGTTACTGGGAAAGCGGTGGCCCAAATGAAGTCTGGTCTTTTGGTAATGAGGCCTATGAGATCATCACTGACTTTCTCCATCTAAGGGAGCGTTTACGACCATATATCATGGAACAAATGGCTGCTGCTCATGAGAAAGGGACACCGCCTATGCGTCCACTTTTTTATGATTTTCCGGATGAAGAACAAACATGGCCAATCAAAGATCAATTCATGTTCGGCCCTGGCCTCTTAGTTGCTCCCGTTGTGGACGAAGGAGCCCGTAAACGAACAGTTTACCTGCCAACTGGAACTACCTGGCGAGATGTCTGGACGAATAAAGTTTTCACTGGAGAACAATGGATTACAGCAGATGCCCCTCTGGATCAAATCCCGCTCTACTTACGCAGCGATGCTGAGTTGCCAATTTTGGTATGAATCTATGAATATTCCTCTAATGAAAAACTCAAAAGAAATCATCTCTCAGATGAGCTTAGATGAAAAGCTTGCGCAATTGGGCAGTTATTGGGTAACAGAGCTGCTCACAGATTTGTCTTTTGACGAGCAAAAGGCTGCGGCAAAGCTTTCTCTTGGGATTGGGCAAATCACTCGATTGGGGGGCGCAACCAATTTCAAAGCGCATCAATCCGCAGAAACTGCTAATCAAATTCAGAAATATCTTATAGAGAATACCCGTTTGGGGATTCCCGCAATAATTCATGAAGAATGTTGTTCAGGATATACAGCGCGTGGAGCCACAATTTTTCCGCAAGCGATTGGCGTGGCTTGCACCTGGGAACCTGAACTGGTTGAAGCGATGGCTGTCGTGATTCGTCAACAAATACGTTCGGTTGGCGCACATCAGGGGCTGTCGCCGCTATTGGACATAACCCGCGATCCCCGTTGGGGACGGGTGGAGGAAACCTATGGTGAGGATCCCTACCTAGTTTCTGCGTTAGGTGCTGCTTTTGTAGAGGGTCTTCAGGGGAACTCTTTCTCTGATGGAATTATCGCCACAGCTAAACACTTTCTTGGCTACGGATTGCCAACTGCTGGCAAGAACTGGGCACCACCGCTTATCCCGGAACGCGAGTTAAGGGAAGTCTTCATGGCTCCATTTGAAGCCGCTGTGCGTGAGTCGGGCTTGAAATCGATCATGAATGCCTATAACGAATTAGACGGCGTTCCCTGTGCTATTTCTAAACAACTTTTCAGGAAAGTACTGCGTGAAGAGTGGGGTTTTGACGGTTTCGTGGTCTCAGACTATTGGGCATTAGATGAGATTATACGTACTCATAAAATTACCGATCAGGCAAGCCAGGCCGCAGCCTGGGCACTTGAAGCTGGCATAGACGTAGAGTTACCTGCATGGAAGCAATACAAAGATCCGCTCAAGCAGGCCGTTGAAACGGGGTTAGTTGCCGAAGAGCTTGTGAATCAAAGTGTCAGTATCATCTTAGAAATGAAATTTGAACTGGGATTATTCGATGATCCTTATGTCAATCCTGAAAAAACCAGAAAACACTTTGATGTTCCCAAGAATCGTGCCTTGGCACGCGAAATTGCACAGAAATCAATTGTGCTTCTAAAGAACGAAGAAAGTCTGCTGCCTTTGCCAAAGGATATTGAATCGATAGCGCTAATCGGCCCCAATGCCCATGCATCCCACCACATGCTTGGGGATTATAGCTATTTCTGTGCCATGGAAGGGATGCTCAATCTTGACGAAGATAATAATGCCTACAATATTCCTACCCAGGGAACATTAAATGAAACCGATGCCAGCGTTCTAATTCAATCTGTTTTCGAGGGGATAAAGGCTGGGGTTACAGAAAACACCCGTGTTCGTTATTTACAAGGTTGTCAAATCATAGGGGATGACACATCCAGCTTTGCCGCGGCCATAGAATTAGCTCGAAATTCTACGGTGGCCATTGTAGTAGTGGGCGGGAAATCTGGCTTCTCTGATAACAGTACCTGTGGCGAACATCATGACCGCGCCGATCTTCATTTACCTGGTGTTCAAGAAAACCTCATCAAAGCGATCTATGCCACTGGCACACCCGTCATTGCTGTGCTCATCAATGGCCGCCCCTTAAATGTCAGTTGGTTAGATGAGCATATCCCGGTCATTCTCGAGGCTTGGCTGCCAGGTGAACAGGGAGCGGAAGCGTTGGCCGATGTCATCTTTGGGGATGTGAATCCTGGCGGGAAATTGGCAATCACCTTCCCCCGTAGTGTGGGGCAGGTTCCTATTTATTATCGCAGCAAGCCTACCAGCAATCTCAATCATCATGGCACTGATGTTGAATACGAGTATGTTGATCTGAGCAATAAGCCACTCTATCCCTTTGGTTATGGTCTGAGTTACACCACTTTTTCCTTGGGGGCATTGAAATTGAGCCAAGCGAAAACTTCTGAAGGTGAAAGTTTTACGCTAAATGTTGATGTGACTAACACTGGAAAAGTGTCTGGGAGCGAAGTTGTTCAGCTCTATACTCGCGATGTGAGTGCTAGCGTAACTCGACCTGTGAAAGAACTAAAAGGTTTTAAACGAGTATATCTAAACCCTTGTGAGAAAAAGACGGTTCAATTTACCGTTTTCGCGAACCAATTTGGGTTTTACGATCAAGACATGAGATATGTTCTGGAACCAGGAAAAATAGAATTGATGATCGGCGCATCATCGGATGATCTGCCATTGGAAGCAGAAATTGAGATTCTTGGTGATGTCATTGAGATAGAAAAACAAAAAGTTTTTTTTAGCGATGCGGACGAGCATTCCTCTGTTCGGAGAATAAATTAATGAGCACTAGCAAGATCGTATTTCTATTTTGAATAGAAGTGATGCAAAAACCTAATGGATAATAAAACACGCTTAGAAACAGATTTCAACTTAGACTACCCAGATCGACCGCCTGTTATAGGGGGGGGTGGTTGGTTGCCCCTAACCACACCCAAGCCCTGACTGGCTGCTCCGAAGATGAGTATTGGGATAATCCATATTCTTGGGTGATAAAAGCTGAACATCTTTTCGGCAGCGATGGTGTGATTGATATCTTTGCCCCAGTTACACGCGGAGAGTTTCGTGTTGTTGATGGACGTATCATGGAAAAACGTGATCATATGTCCATGGAAGCTGTGCTGATTAAAATTAATTTGCTACGATTCGGACCGCGCTTAATACACAGTAGGAGTATAATTTTGAGTTTTAATTTTGGAATCGAACGCTTATTTACAGAAGATCCCTGGAAAATTGTCCAGAGAGATTTTGACGTATCCAAAAATGAGATCGTCGAGTCTATCTTCTCTCAGGCGAATGAGTATATGGGTACGAGAGGGAATTTCGAGGAAGGTCTTGCGGCCGATACCCTTGAAGGATGTTATATCGGAGGGGTTTTTGCCAAGGAGACCTTGTTTTACAACTGGAAACGGGTAGGTTTCCCCACCTACGAGAACTCAATGATCCATACTACCAATTGGCTGAGGATTAGTGTCACTATTGATGGTGAAGAATTCAGCATGAGTGAGTCTCGTTATTTAGATTTCTACCGTGAACTTGATTTACAACAGGGGGTATTGAAGCGAGAGCTAATATTTGAAACATCAACAGGCTTACAGACAAAATTAGCCTGGGAACGATTTGTCAGCTTATACGATCGTCATATGGGGGGCATTCGTTTGACTGTAGAGGCACTGAACCATACTGAACCCGTTCGTCTCTCTCTAGGGCTGGATAGCACCAGAGAAAACAGAGACCTTTCGAATACCAGAACCCACGCCCGGGCCTTGCGTCAGGATTGTCGGCCTAACGATCTAGCCCTTCTTATGCGCATTGATACAACCGGTCAATATTATATTCACCGTATGGTTGTTGATACGGGCGACATAGATTGCCAGCAGGAAGAACATCAAGTAGGAGAGCGGTCGATAGCGTATGGGTTCACATTTACACCGCAAGAAGGACGAGCATATTCGATTACCAAACTGGTTTCGGTTTGGACCAGCCGCGATGCCGGATATCCCTATGGACTAATCCCAAAAGAAACAAGTTCCACAGAGATCGATCCAGATATAGAGCAGGAGATCACCCAATTTCTGGTGGAGAAAAGCCAGAAAAATCTGATCCAATACGAAACTCATCAGGGTTATGAGACCCTTAAAGACGCCCACACTCGGCGTATGGCTGAGATTTGGAACTCATTGGACATTGAAATCAAAGGTGATCATCTTTCTCAGCAAGGTATTCGTTACAACATGTACCAATTGTTTAGCACCTATCAGGGTCATGATCCTTACCTGAATATCGGCGCTAAAGGATACACGGGAGAGTATTATTGGGGGCGCACATTCTGGGATAGTGAGGCGTATTGTTTGCCCTATTATCTACTTACTCACCCTGAAGCGGCTTTGAAACTGTTGGAGTATCGCTACAATACACTTGATAAAGCCCGGGCGCGGGCTAAAGAATTTGGGCTTCGAGGGGCGTGCTATCCCTGGACGACCATCGATGGCTCTGAGGATTGCGCCTTTTGGCAGTATTACAATGAACTCCATATCAACGCTATCATTCCCTACGCAATTTATTTGTATACCATTGTTACTGGAGAACGCCATTATCTGCTTACCAAAGGGGTAGAAATACTTGTGGAGCAGGCCCGTTTTTGGGTTTCACGCTCGTCTTATGTGCCTCATCGAGATGGCTATGCTATCAACCGCATTACAGGCCCAGATGAATATCAACAATTGGTCAACAATAGTTATTACACAAATTACATGGCCAAATGGACCTTAGAGTACGCTCTACAAAGTCTGGCAGAGCTCGAAGAATCTGATCCCACAAGCTATGCTAATCTTTGCCAGCGCACCACCTTTGCAGAGCAAGAGAAGAAAGATTTTGCGAATGTGGCCAAAAAAATACTTTTGCCAAGTAGTGAGAAGTATGGCGTTTTTCCGCAAGATGATATGTTCTTTGACCTTGATCCCTGTTTTCGAGAAGACCTCACTCGAGACGACATCCCAATTGAACATCGCTGGCCGATTGACCGATTTACCCGGATGGATATTCTCAAGCAACCCGATGTGCTTTTGTTGATGGTTCTCTTTAGAGAGAGATTCACAAAAGACCAGAAAAATGACAATTATCGATTTTACGAACAGCGCACTGTGCATGGGTCATCTTTGTCTCCGAGCATTCATTCGATTTTAGCTTCAGAAATCGGCAGACACCAGCAGGCATATTCGTATTATTTGTGGTCATCAAGGGTAGATTTGGATAACTTTAACAATAACACTCAAGATGGTCTACACATCAGCTCTATGGCAGGCACATGGCTGAATATTGTTTATGGGTTTGGTGGTTTGGTGATATCTGAGGATGGATTGAAGTTTTGTCCTACGATTCCAGATTCCTGGGATGAGTACATTTTTAGAATTCGTTATCGCGGTAGTCTGATTCGATTGACGGTCAGTCATCAGGATATTTACTGTTGCCTGTTGGAGGGAGAGCCTCTGCAAATCAGGATCAATGATCTGGATTTACGCGTGGGGAGTGAACCTCAGTGTGTGCCTATGCTCGAGGATTTTCGCGCAAAACCTGCCTTACGCGGCGTGATCTTCGATTTGGATGGCGTGATCACGGACACGGCTCGCTATCATTATAAGGCCTGGAAACAGCTCGCCGATAGGGAAGGTATCTATTTTGACGAGGTAATTAATGAGCGTCTCAAGGGTGTCAGCCGGGTAGAAAGCCTGAATATCATCATGGAGCGAAGAAAACGGGACTACTCCAAGGGTGAACTAGATGCGCTGGCTGCACAGAAGAATACTGCTTACGTTAAATTACTTGAAAACCTCACCCCAGATGATATTCTGCCTGGCATCAAGGAATTCATTCAGGAACTCAAAGAATCCAATAATCAGGTGGCGATTTGTTCGGCAAGCAAAAATGCCGATTCCATTTTAGAGAGATTGGGCATCGCCAGGCTGTTTGACGCCGTAATAACTGGCAATCACACTACTAGATCCAAGCCCGACCCTCAAGGTATGCTTTTGGCCGCCGAGCAGCTGGGCCTGACACCAGCTGAATGCGTGGTTATCGAAGATGCTTTTGCAGGTGTCGAGGCTGCATCTGCCGCTGGGATGAAGAGTATAGGTATTGGAGATAAACTAAAGTTGCATAATGCTGATTACGTGCTCAACAAAACCTTACATCTCACCCTTGAACGAGTGGAGATGCTCTTTTGAAGAGGAATGAGTGATAAATATCTGTTGCGATAAAGTAACTATAGTCTTTTTTACAAAAAACACACTTACCCTAGATATCCCTTTAGAAAAAATTTGCGCCTTCTTGCAAACTGTACAAGAGAGCCGTTGGTAAGATTTTAGGAGATGCTTACACTTGATTTCTATAATTTAAGGATATAAATATGCCAAACCCTATTTCACAAATCTATGATGAAGTGATGGAGGGAAATAGCCAGATTCTTCAAGGGGCTGTGAATATTGCTCTTGAAGCTGGTCTTAATCCGGAAATAATTTTGAACAAAGGTATGATCGATGCGATGACTGAAGTTGGGAGCCTCTTTGAGGAAGGAGAATACTTTGTTCCTGAGATGCTAATTTCAGACCGAGCCATGTAATCTGGTTTGGCATTACTTTGACCAGCTCTTGCAAAAGCAGACATCAAATCAAAAGGCAAAGTTGCGATCGGGACTGTAAAAGGTAATCTCCACGATATTGGTAAAAATCTAGTAGGCATGATGCTAGAAGGCGCCGGTTATGAAATCACCGATTTAGGGGTAGATATTTCACCAGAGCAGTTTGTAGAAGCAACTCAAGACGAAACTGTTGATGTAATTGCCCTTTCAGCATTGCTGACAACAACGATTACCAACATGTCAACAACTATTCAGGCTTTAGATGATGCCGGAGTACGTGATCGGGTCAAGATCATTATCGGAGGAGCACCCGTAACCAGTGAATATGCTCAGCAGATCGGTGCTGATGGTTACGCCCCGGACGCTAGTCAGGCTGTAAGAGTTGTCAACAGCCTATTGGGTCTCTAAATCAGCAAGCTGTTTTAAGATAAACATTTAAGCACAGGGTTACTTTTAGGTATTTTCTTCCTCCCTAGGTCTCTGGCAGAGACTTGATAAACAACTCTGCCAGAGACCATTTATCAAACTCAGATATCGCATTCCTATTAGCTTTAGCCACAAGGGAGATTAGGGATTCTATTTGGGAGCGGTTTGATATCCAAAAAGTACAAAGTAATAATTCAAAATGAATTTTCTGCTCTATACAGGAAGCGCATTCACCCAAGATGATTTCTTGAAAATATATTCGAATAGTTAGGAGACATTTTATGTACACCCCCAAACCTGAACACAAATTCACCTTTGGCTTATGGACTGTAGGAAATATCGGCCGCGACCCCTTTGGTGGGCCGACTCGTGAATCCAAAACACCTGCTGAGCTAGTCTACTTGCTCGGTGAAGTCGGCGCATACGGCGTCAACTTCCACGACAACGACCTGATTCCCATTGATGCAACCCTAACAGAAGCTGACGCCATAAAAAAAGATTTCCGAAAAGCACTGGACGATACTGGCGTAGTCGTCCCAATGGCTACCACCAATCTCTTTGGTGATCCCATTTTCAAAGACGGTGCTTTCACCAGCAACGACTCGAAAGTGCGCGCCTATGCCATTCAAAAAACGATGAACTCCATTGATTTGGGTGTAGAGTTTGGCGCAAGCAATTACGTCTTCTGGGGCGGCCGCGAAGGGACTGAAACAGACTCATCCAAGAGCACCGTAGATGCGATCAAATGGAATCGCGAAGCTATGAACTTCCTTTGCGAATATGTTCTTGATAAAGGTTACGATCTAAAATTTGCTCTTGAAGCCAAACCAAATGAACCCCGCGCAGATATTTTCAATCCCACCACAGGTCATATGCTAGCCTTCATCGAAACGCTCGATCACCCTGAAATGGTGGGCGTCAACCCTGAAGTAGCGCACGAACACATGGCTGGCCTCAACTTCATACACAGTGTTGCTCAAGCTTGGGAAGCTGGAAAGCTCTTCCACATTGACCTGAACGATCAATATCCCGGTCGCTACGATCAGGATCTACGCTTCGGCTCGCGTGACATTAAGGCTGCGTTCTATTTGGTCAAATTCCTTGAAGATGTTGGATACGAGGGTATGCGTCATTTCGATGCTCACGCCTATCGTACAGAAGATTACGAAGGTGTCAAAGACTTCGCTCGTGGCTGTATGCGCACCTATCTCATGCTCAAAGACAAAGCTGCTCAATTCAATGCAGATGCAGAAATTCAAGCCCTATTAGAAGAAACAACTGCTGATGACGGCTCAATGGATCAATATTTCGGCAAATACAGTGCAGCAAAAGCACAAGCTCTTAAGGCTCAAGCATTTGATCGTACAGCGATCAGCTCCCGAGGTCTTCAATACGAACGCCTCGATCAATTGACCATCGACTTACTCCTCGGTACCCGCTAAAATAAAAAGGAAAATATGCTTAAAGCATATTTTCCTTTTATTTATCATATGAATACTACTAAATATCTTGACTTTGATTGCGTTTCACTTGAAAACGATTCCCTAACGCTTTTAGACACCAAGTCTATTGGGCCGCGCATTATTTCTCTACGTTACAAAGATAGCGATAACCTTTTCGCCGAATTACCAGATTTTGTGTCCCAACGCCCAGATGGGGAAAACTTCCATTTTTACCGTGGGCACCGTTTATGGCACGCTCCCGAAAATATGCCACGCACCTATGCTCTGGACAACGAACCTGTAAGCATTACACAAACACAAAACGGGCTATTCACAAGGCAAAAAGTCGAAGAAAAAACCGGGATCGAAAAAACGCTCGACATATCATTGGTTGAAAATAAACCACAGGTTATTACAGGGCTTACGCATGAAATTTAGCCCCTAACAAGACCTTTTCAAGATACTGGGTGCTCAAAGCACATTTGAAGCGTT
>JADGEO010000028.1 GCA_016744335.1 Anaerolineales bacterium | reverse complement strand
AGAGCATTGTTTTCGACTAAACAAGCCTATTCCCGTACGTTTTTTATTCTATTTCTAAAAGTGATGTGTAGCTAGAGTAATCATCTAAATATAAATTCCTAAAGTCTCACCACAACGTCACAAAGGGCATGAAGAACCTCTTTGTGCCCACAGAGAAAAACTTTGTATTCTCGGTTTCTTTGTGGTGTGCTTTTCGGGAAGTTGTTTTTAGATGCCCACTAAGCTGAACAGTATCTGTGTTTTTGTTTTTATCAGGAAAAACGATTGGATTTCTTATGTGGTTTATTAGACTTCTTGTATCTACGCTAAGGAAAGGGGTGAATTTACCAGAAACTTACTTTAAGCTGTACTCAATATCTCCCTAAACTAAACAAAATGTTTATTGACCGATTCCCCCCCCCCATATAATAAAATATATTTAGTATAAAAGTGCTCCCCTTTCACATATTCTCCATAGAAGAGAAAAAGGAAAAGAAATGAAATCACTCACAAAAAAAACACGCCGTCTGGGGCAGCTAATCATCGCGCTGGCTTTGGCATTAATTATGGTCACTAGCACTATGGCTGGTCCGGCTCCCTTAGCCTTTATTGAGGCACTCAAGGACGGTGGGATAGACGGCGCAAGCAACACCATTGACGGACTAAACGGTGCATATAGTGTGACCGTCAGCCCGGACGACCAGCATGTCTACGCCACTGGCAATGCTGATGACGCAATAGCGGTCTTCAGTCGGAACACAAGCACTGGCGCGTTAACCTTTGTAGAGATGCTCCAAGACGGTGGGATAGACGGCGCAAGCAACAGCATTGACGGACTGAACGGTGTATATAGTGTGACCGTCAGCCCGGACAACCAGCATGTCTACGCCGCTGGCAATGCTGATGACGCAATAGCAGTCTTCAGCCGGAACGCAAGCACTGGCGCGTTAACCTTTGTAGAGATGCTCAAGGACGGTGGGATAGACGGCGCAAGCAACACCATTGACGGACTGGACGCTGCAGCTAGTGTGACTATCAGCCCGGATAACCAGCATGTCTACGCCGCTGGCAGTTCTGATGACGCAATAGCGGTCTTCAGCCGGAACACAAACACTGGCGCGTTGACCTTTGTAGAGATGGTCAAGGACAATGAGGACGGCGTTGACGGACTGGACGGTGCAATTAGTGTAATCGTCAGCCCGGACAACCAGCATGTCTACGCCGCTGGCTATACTGATGACGCAATAGCGGTCTTCAGCCGGAACGCAAGCACTGGCGCGTTGACCTTTGTAGAGACGCTCCAGGACGGTGTGGACGGTGTAGACGGACTGGACGGTGCAACCAGTGTGACCGTCAGCTTGGATAACCAGCATGTCTACGCCGCTGGCAGTTTTGATTACGCAATAGCGGTCTTCAGCCGGAACGCAAGCACTGGCGCGTTGACCTTTGTAGAGATGCTCAAGGATGGTGCGGACGGTGTTGACGGACTGAACGGTGCAAGGAATGTGACTGTTAGCCCGGACAACCAGCATGTCTACGCCACTGGCTATTTTGATGACGCAATAGCGGTCTTTGGTCAGACAGTTGTGCCTACCGTTCTTTATGGCACAAGTACAACCCCTGCCAATGGAGCTGTGCTCACTACAGGTCCTACACAAATCAAGGTTGAGTTTAGCGAATTCGTAACTGCGCTCTCTGCTGAACTCGAAGCCAATTACCTGCTGGCAGAAGCGGGCACAAATGGCACCTTCGATACCACTTCCTGTGCTGTGCCGGGTAGCGATACTGTCGCCTCAGACGATATCAAATATAGCGTAAATTTAGCCACCTATCTCCCCTCAACCACCTATATTGCCACGCTCGATATCAACGGGGGTGTAGCCTTACCCGCCGGAACCTATCGCTTATTTATATGCGGGACCACTTCCATTGAAAACGCATCTGGTGTTCACCTCAACGGCGGCACAGATTCGCACTTAGACTTCACCGTTCAGGAAACTGACACTACTGACAGTACCGAAGATACTAATGCCCTCGTTACGCTACCCAAAACTGGTTTTGCAAAGGGGCATGTGACCACGCTTGAAGCACAACCTGAAAATAAAGCCTATACCGAAACAGCGATGATGCTAGAAATCCCCAAATTGGATGTGAATATTCCCATCGTTGGTGTACCCCAAAGAGAAGATGCTTGGGATGTAACCTGGCTCAACCAATCTGCGGGATACTTGGTTGGCTCTGCTTTCCCAACTTGGGCAGGCAACACCGTCATCACCGGTCACGTTTGGGATGCCTACAACCAACCCGGACCTTTCTCAGAGCTAAAAAGCCTAAATTATGGTGATCAAATCCAAATTGAGGCTTGGGGCTTGACCTATACCTACGAAGTGCGCGAAAGCAAATTAGTCACCAAGAAAAGTGTGAATAAAGTTCTCCAAACAGAAGAATTTGATTGGGTCACGTTGATGACATGCGAATTCTACAATCCCTTTAGCGGTGATTATCTTTTCAGAAGAGCCGTGAGAGCGGTTTTGGTGAGTGTGAAGTAAAGGCAGTAAATTAGGGGATTAGTTTTCAGTAAATCAGTAAAAGCAAAGCCTTCCGAAGTTTTGAAAACTTCGGAAGGCTTTTTGATTCGTAGCGTGACATTCATGTCGCTTTTTAGGAGCAGGGGCGAGATAAATCTCGCGCTACGAAACAAAAGCTCAGAAAATCGAAATTTGTTTTACGATATAGTAACTATTTAAAAACAAATTCCTGAGCGTTTACCACAGAGAAAAAAATGGGGGAAACCTGACAGGTCTTTGAGACCTGTCAGGTTTGAGTTCCGCAAGTTATTAAATCTTCATTCCTTAGTATTCGTCATTCACCGTGTTGTAAACGTTGAATTTGCCCGTGGGGGTGATCAAATCAGGGATTCGCGCAAGCTCTTCCAAGGTCGCGTCATCGTAGATTACAATCTCGCCGGTTTCACCGGGCTTATCAGCACTACCCCAAACACTGACCCAAACTTCGGTTCCTTGCTTGTTGTATTCCATGTGGACTGCGCGTCCGTAGGTTGCAATTTCCCAACATTTGGCAACTTCAGTGGGGTTAGATTTTGCAATCACACAAACCGTACGAGATAAAGCTGGATCGGAGTTTAGTGCCATATCTACCCAAATCCATTTGCTATTCGGATGTGTCTTGATGAACAAGCTACCACCACTTGGAAGAGGGGTTTCGCGTACAACTTTCCAAGCAGATTCAGGATTCCCTTCTGGATCTGTGCCAATAGAGCTTATCACAGGATCACCAAGGTGAGATGTGCTCCAGACAGGACCAAATTCGGGGTCAATCCAGTTTGCACCACGTCCGGGATGAGGAATGGCGGGCGTATCGACTAATGCTCTTAGGTTTCCTTCTTGCAGATCGATCACTGCGATTCTGTTAGCTTGGTTTGCAGCAACCAGGAAATAACGCTTGGAGGCATCCAAGCCGCCATCATGCAGGAACCGCTCGGCTTCGATCATTTTGATCGTTGGGTTATTCGGATCAACATAGTTCACCAGCCAAGCCTGACCCGTTTCTTTGATGTTTACGACCCACTCTGGTTTATAGTGAGATGCCAAGATACTCGCCACGCGCGGTTCGGGGTGATACTCTTCAGTATCGTAGGTGTAGCTTCTCGTACTCACGATTTTCGTAGGTTCAAGCGTTTGTCCATCTAAAATAGCGAAATGTGGGGGCCAATAACAACCCACGATAGCATATTTATCTGTGAAATCGCCTTCTTCGCCGTGATACTTGCTCACTTCTACAGAACGGGCATCGTAGCAAAGTTTCACTTCGGCAACTTTATCTGGGATTTCCATCCACAGGTCAACCAGAGCCAGTTTTCCATCACGCCCGATAACGTAGGCGTAACGACCAGTGGCTGACATGCGTGTAATATGGACTGCGTAGCCCGTATCTACTGTGTTTACGACTTCATAAGAATCTCCGTCGATGACGGCTACTTGTCCTGCGTCTCGTAGTGTGACAACAAAGTAGTTTTCCCAATCACGTGTAGTTTGAGGAGATGTTGGGCGATCTTCTAGCTCAACAAATACCTGCCAAGATTCTTGCATTTGCTCTAGAGACATCTCTGGCGGGATTGGTGGCTCATTTTGCAAATACTTCGCCATGGTCTCAGTTTCTTCTTGGGTTAGGGCACCTTGTTTGCCCCAATCTGGCATGCCGCGTGGTGTCCCATTAAAGATGATCGAAGAGAGCGCTACGGTTCCCATTGACTGGGTTATATCGGGGGTTAGCGCAGGTCCCGTGGCTCCCTTGCGCAAAGTGCCATGACAGCCAGCACAACGATCAAAGAATTCCTGCTTTGCCCATGAATATTCTTCATCGGTGAGTTCTGGGCCAGCACTTACAGTTGTGGTGATCTCTGCATCTTCTACTGGCTCAGCTAATGCACCATCAGGTAAGGCTGCCAGATAATCAACGACCGCTTCCATTTCTTTATCGCTGTAGAGATCCGTTATGGCGGGCATTGACCCATCCTGGCAAGGACCGCTTGGGCAATCTGGAGTAATAAAGACATTTGGGGTTGTGATTGATTCTTCGATGTATTCAGAGGCAGTTGTAGCACTGCTTGTATAATCTTCGCTCTGAATACGCTCAGTTGCTGTATCTCCGATATTGGTTAGATCGGGTCCAATCTCTCCGACTCCACCAGCAACACCAGGGATTATATGGCAAGTAGCGCAGCCGCCTTTTTTAAAGGCTTGGGCTGCTAATTCTGCTCCATATAATTCTGGCGTGTCAACTGATTCTTCTACTTCTACTCGTGGGGCATTTGGCTCAAAGGCGCGGATGAAGTCGACAAGGTTATGAATATCTTCATCGGTCAATGCGCCGCCATAGACTTGGCCCCATGCAGGCATGGTGGTGTTGGGACGACCCGTTTGGATGGATGCGAAAAGCACACCATTGCTGGCTGCTTCGAGCAAAGCTTTGTCGTTGAGAGCAGGTCCTATCCCGCCCTCGCCGCGTAAGCCATGACAAGATACGCAGTTCTCAAAGAAGAGTTCTCGCCCGTGCTCTACGCTCTTTTTATCATGTTCTGCGGTGCTTTCTTCTATACGAGCACTTTCATTAAAGAACATAAAAGAGAAGCTGGCAAAGAGGACAAGGGTGATGACCAAGCCAATGAGAAGTTTCTTTTCATAATTTTCGTTTTTCAGCATGATTTCTCCTTAAGCCTTGGTTGTTTGAGAAACATCGACTGATTTACGCTCAAATGCTTCTTCGATATCGACAAAAACTTCACCATCTTCAATAAAAACGCGGAAATAATCCATTGGCGGGGTGCGGGACCACCCGTTACTTCGCCCAAATTGTCGAATAATGAGCCATGACAAGGGCAGTGATCTTGTTCTTCATCTTCTTCCAATGCTCCGGCTTTAACTATGCCTCCAAAGCCACCATCAATTACGGGTTGGATGAACCATCCCAGTGCGGCAAGGGATTCGCCTACGAGGGCAACGGTCGCGGTTAGCCAAGCAAGGCTCATGAATTGCCCGCGATCAATCTTTTCTTTCTTTTTATTTTCTTTAGTCATTTGCATTCTCCTATATTCAGAGATGGTTTATTAGGATTGTGAAATCCGAAGCGTTTTTTCGGGATGTAAATCTGCGAGACATACCTGACCTGAACTTGCTTGCCTTTGGTCTACATCTTCTAGACGTAAAGGGATGTTGTGTTCACGCCACGTGTCCAGTTGGGGCGTTTGCACTCAAGCCAAAAACGTGTACGCTCCGCCGATTCCCATAAAACAATGCTAAATCATTCCTTTTTCATCGGCTTAGAGGCCGTCTAAGGGATTGTATCCATTAGGCATATCCTAAGGCGGGAAGAGTTCAAAGCCAGGTCCACGGAATAAGAAGCCCGTTAATGTTAATTCAACACCTGTAATGAATAGGACAGTGAATAACACCAACATTACTTCTCTGGCAGTTGGTTTTTCTTTTTAGGTACGCACCAGAACTATCACAGGTAAAACCACTAAGAAAGCCATGATGCTACCTGGAATAATGAATTGAGTGACGAGGTTTGGCAATATATCTCGTAATAATTCACGGGGAGGAAATGCGTTATCAAGCAGAACAAAGGCTGTCATGGCAATTACGGTATAAAGAGCTGTTCTACCCACAATTTTCTTGCCGCGTGCAGAGGTAAACCAAACACCCGCGCCCATTTTACTATAGTCAACAAAGGGAATTATGATGAGGAAGCCCACCGCAACAGCAGTAAGAATAATTCCTGCCAATGTGGGGTGCATGTGTTCTAGCATTTCCTGCAAACCCATGAAATACCAGGGGGATTTCGCGGGTCTGTTGTAATTAGCGGATTTGCCAACTCTTCAAGCGGCGCGTCTTTTAGCAAGGAGAAGAGAATTAAGAATAGTACAGAACCTGAGGCTAAAATCGATCCCAGTATCGCAACAATGGGAAAGGCGAAAACCGTGCTTTCTGGTCCTCGATCTTTCATTGTCGTGGATGTTTTCACGATTTCAACCAGACTATAGATTTTCCCTGATGCCTTTGGTTTTTATCATAGTAAAAAATTATAACATCAAGAATAGAGACTCTATTTTTGATTTCTTATCATTGGATGTGAAGACCGCGTCGCACGCGCGTTTCAGACTTGCTTGCCCTCCTCTAACATCATTTCTCCCCCATCTTTTTTCGCTAAACCATCATCCCCTTCGGTCTATACTGCAACGCCTCCGCCAGATGCATGGACGCGATATTCTCATCCCCTGCTAAACCTGCAATTGTGCGTGATAATTTCAAAATGCGATGATAGGCTCGTGCGGAGAGTTGCAATTGCGCCATCACTGTTTTAATAAGTGCTTGCCCCACTTCATCTAATTCGCAAAACGGACGGACTTCTGCCACGCGCAAATATGCGCCGCGCATATCGGTGTTGGTTATTACACCATTTTTAAGTTCGGTGAATCTATCTCTTTGTATTTGACGTGCTTTTTCTACTCTAGCACGAATATCTTCGGAACTTTCTCCTCTGCGTTTATCAGACAGTTTTTCAAAATCTACGAGCGGAACTTCGATGTGGATATCTATGCGGTCAAGCATCGTACCAGAAATCCGCTTTTGGTAGCGGGTTACGGTGGAGTGAGAACAAGTGCAGGCGCGGACGGGGTCACCTGCGTAGCCGCAGGGCTAGGGTAGACCACTTTTTTCTTGTTCGTTCAAGAGGAAGAAATTTATTATCAAGGCTCAGCTGTGAACAAATACAAAGAACTGATTACTTCCAACACCATGTACAAAACAATCGCACAGTCCATAGAACGAAAAAGGCACTGTAAAAGTGTCTCTTAGTAGCCCCTAACGGACCTGTTCCGAACCACTTTTTCCACTAATATTAGGAAAAATTCAATAAAACAGGATTGTTTTTTCATGAATCTAATTGAGATATTAGAAAAGGTCAGGAAACGCTGATATTACTCTTTTTATTCCTAAGCAACCCGAATGCGATACTGGAAGCCATCTTTGAAGGAGAAACTTTTCTAGCGAGCTAACCCGACGGTCTACAGTTCAATGGGATTTCTAGGTTTATGATAAAACCTCAATTTCGTTCTATCATACTGATATTATTGTTCAGAGCCTACTATGCCATCATTTCCAATCTTTCGCCTTAGGCGAACTTCTTTTTCACGTTGTTTGCCCGCAACAATTAGCTTTTTCTACTTCTTTCCAAATTTCTTTTCTGTTTTTTAATCTCGATCATCTTGTTCTCTTCCGAGAGATTCTAGCCATCCCCCGAAATGAGAGATGGCTAGACTGGAGGGTAGCACCTTGCTTTTATTTACCCTTTGCCCTAGCCGCTTTAATCAGCGCACCGAAACCCTTAAAGAATTTACCGTTGATCATTACTAATAAAGCATCTAACATCTCACGGTTGAGCGAGTCGTTGCCTGCCATTAGCATTGCGCGCAGGGGAGCTTCTCGAGCCATTGATTCCATCAGTAAAGCTGTGGGCGTATCTTCTTGCCCTTCGATCATTTTTGCCATCTGCTTATTCATAAAATTGAAAAGCTGTTTCCCAATAAACGAGTCTCTCATATCACCGATTGGCGTATTGATCGTGTATTCACCTTTTCGTGAATCTTCGTTTGGGGGCACTGGTCTCCCATGCAGGGTTTCAAAGTCGTTTTGGCTGATATCCATGCCTTGAGTTGGGGTGTAGTATGCGGCGAGACTTTCTTTATCTACAGGTGATGCTGATTGCGCGGAAGCAAGTTGAATAGACGCGGTGAGTCGGATATCCTGTGCAGAGGCACCGACCAAAATTTCAAATTCACCGGCTTCAACGATCCAATCCTTTTTATCCACATCATAAAAAGCGAAGGCGCGCCGGTCAAGTTCGATGGTCACAGAAATTTCTTCGTTGGGATCAAGCTCAACTTTAGCAAATCCCTTGAGTTCTTTTGCAGGGCGGAATACAGTTGATTCGACATCATGTACATAGACCTGGATAATCTCTTTGCCTCTTACTTTCCCTGTGTTTTTGACTTTAAGGATGACTGTGACCGCTTCGCCCTCTTGACCTTGGGCTTGCTTCAGACCAAGATCGCTGTACTCGAAACTGGCATAACTCAGCCCATGCCCGAAGGGAAAGAGGACATCCTGCGCGACGGTGTCGTAATAGCGATAGCCAACATAAATGCCTTCGCGATATTCCACGGTGGCAGGACCGCTGGGGAAATTGGCGTGAGATGGATTGTCTTCGAGTTTGAGCGGGAATGTTTCTGCCAGCTTGCCGCTTGGGTTGACTTTGCCATAGAGAATATCGGCAATTGCACCTGCGCCAGCCTGCCCGCCAAGATAGCCCTCGAGAATGCCTGAAATATCGTTTAGCCAAGGCATTTCTACCGGGGAGCCATTGCTCAATACCACAACGACATTTTCATGAGCGGCAGCAAGTTTTTCGATGAGCGCATCATGACCGGGGGGCATTTTCATGTGTTCTCGGTCAAGACCTTCGGCTTCGTACATATCGGTTAGACCTGCAGAAATGACAACAATTTCGGCATCCTTTGCAACTTCAAGAGCTTCCTGGATGAGCGCCTCGTCTGCTGTATCCGCTTTTTGGGTATAACCATCTGCATAAGAGAGCTTATCTTCACCGATAACCTTCACCATTTCATCGTAGAGATTATCAACTTTGGTCGGGTTCATTTGTGAACTGCCAGCCCCCTGATAACGCGGCTCTTTGGCAAAGCGGCCAATCAAGGCAACCTTGGCACTCTCTGCGATGGGCAAAATCTCTTTGTTATTCTTGAGTAAAACAGCACCTTCTGCTGCTACCTGACGGGCTAAAGCATGATGTACATCAACATCGTAAGAGAAATCTTTAGAAAGGGTTTTTTCTGCTTTGAAGATCATTGTCAAAATGCGTTCAACAGCGTTATCCAAAAGACTTTCGTCTAATTCGCCTGCTTGCACAGCGGCGACTATCTTTTCATCGTTGCCATTTTTTGTGCCTGGCATTTCGAGTTCTACGCCGGCTTTTAAACCTGATACGCGTTCATTCATCGCACCCCAATCTGTAATAACTAAACCTTCGTGTCCCCATTCTTCTTTAAGAATATCGGTCATTAGGTATTTATTTTCACTGGCAAAAGTGCCGTTTATTTTGTTATAGGCACACATTACTGTCCAGGGTTGGGCTTCTTTGATCACGATCTCATACCCAGCGAGGTAAATTTCTCGCAGGGTGCGCTCATCTACAACTACATCAATGGTCATTCGGCGAGATTCTTGATTGTTAGCAACATAATGCTTGAGAGAAGTCCCAACTCCCTGACTTTGAACACCGTTGATATGACTTTTAGCGATCTCTCCGCTGAGATAAGGGTCTTCTGAAAAATATTCAAAATTTCTCCCACATAGGGGGGAGCGTTTGATATTTACGCCCGGACCTAAAATGACACCAACTTTTTCCTGCCTACATTCTTCGCCAAGTGCTACACCAACCTGATGGATTAGATCGCGGTTCCATGTTGCGGCTAGAGCAGAAGCAGTTGGGAAAGAGGTTGCGGGAACACTTTCATTCAGCCCAAGATGATCGGCATCTGCAACTTGTTTGCGTAATCCGTGTGGGCCGTCTGTCACCATAATGGATGGAATGCCTAAGCGTTCAACATCCTTCAGATACCAGAAGTTTTTCCCTGAACATAAGGATGCTTTTTCCTCAAGGGTCATTTCTGAGATAAGTTCTTTTATGTTTTTCATTTTATTTCCTCGAATGTGTCTAAGAATCGGTTTTGAAAAATTTGTTTTTCAATATCCAGAACCATAATAAAGCCTGCCCGCCGCCAAAAAGCACATCTGATGGGAAGTGAGCACCAATTTTTACTCGGCTGAGAGCACCAACAATACCCCAAGTCAACGCAAGTACCCAAGCAATCGTATAATGCTTCTTATTCTTTCTGAAAAGCAATACAAGGGGTAGGACACAGAAAGCGAGTGATGTGTGCCCAGAGATGAACGAATGGTGACCATTATTCCCTTGTGGTAAGTACCAAGGGGTGAACAAGGACAGGTCGCCAATCTCCATCATGTCGCGGATGGTCCAGCGACCCCACGGTATCTTGATCGACCAGACTGTTATGAGACCCGCAACGAAGATGAGCGTTAAAGCCACTTTCGCGGCAGGTTTATATTCTTCTAAACTACCCTCTGGTAATCTTCGTAAAATAACTTGAACAATAATTAGCATTAAAATTCCAAGTCCAAGCGGTGGGATGGGGTTCGTTTTTTCAAGTAGAGCTTGTGCCCCTAGGACATCTCCCCAAAACATCAGGCTGGTAAGTAGGGTCAGGATGAATAAGCCGATTACATCGCTGACACTTTTGAAGCTTTTCTCAACCTTGTACAAGGCTAAAAGGGCACTACCACCAAGGAAACCCACAAAAGCACCCGGTAATTGACCATAGAGTTCCTAAAAATTAGCCCAACCGGATTGTGGGTCGGCATATCTTTGTGATATCGCCAGATCAGTAAAAGCAAAGATTATGGCAAAAACAGCAAATACAGCCACTGATATCCATAGGTTTTTGTTTTTCATTTATTCTCCTTTAGTAATCATCTGGTTTATTTAACTGGTTTATTTAACTTGTTCTTTTAAATCTCTGTTTTGAGACATGAATTCGTTCCTTTAAATTTTCTCAAGCACATCAGGAACGGTGATATACCTCAGCTAAAAAGTTTTGTAAAGTTGCCATATATTCATCAAATTTTGCACGGCGAATATCATGATTTGCACCTTTCAAATGAGCTACTTGTAAGTCAGGAATTGTTTTTTTCATTTCTTCGGCCGCTTCTTCTGAAACAATCGATCCCTTTTCGCGATCTCCCCTAAATAAAAGCGTTGGTACTTTTATTTTCTTTAGCACTTCAAATTGAGAAGACATATCAGAGTCAACTGTTTTTTTCATGCTATTCATAAAATCCTTGCTAACATATTTTTTTGAATTCACCCACGGAATGATCTCATCATCAGGAGAAACAGGCATTATTTTCCTAGCTACAAATTTCCCGATAAATTTAGGCAGGATTTTGATGAGGTTCATGATGGCTACCATCATTTTTAAAGCCCCTTCACCTCTGTCGCTTATCTCACCGCCAAAAACAGGCTGTCCTGGCATAACGATCAGCGGATCTTCCATAAAAATAGCACGCGGGATTTCCGGGTACAGTGCGGCTAGATGCATTGAGCCATCTGCGCCCAAAGAATGCCCACCCACAACCGGTTTATCCAAGTCAAGCGCAATTATCGCTTTAGCTAAATCTTTTGCACGGGTCGCTGATTCGTAATCCCCTTCTCCGCTGTCTGAAAAACCATGCCCGCGGGCGTCAAACATGATTACGTCATAATTCTTCTCAAGCTCTTTTACCACCCGTGTCCAGCAAAGGCCATCATCCATCGCTCCATGATTTAGTACCACTTGTGGTTTATCCCCTCCGGTTCGGTAGTAATGTACCTTGATGCCATTTGCTTTCACGTAGCCGTCTGACCAGATTTTCATTTTTCTTTTTCCTTTTCTGTTTTTTATTAAAACTAACTTACTATCTTTCTAGGAGTAATATCAACATAAACTATTTCTTTCAGAAACCCTCGACAAGTATACACTACCTACTAAGCACTCGGTAAGTAAATGATGTATAATGATTGCTATGACAAATGACACGCAGAAAAACCCACAAAAAAAAAGAGTAAGAAGAGATCGAAGAGAAAAGATTTTGCAGGAAGCCACAAATCTTTTTGGCACTTATGGCTTTCGTGGCACCACCCTGTCTTCAGTTGCTGAAGCTGTAGAACTAACTGAACCTGGTTTACTGCATTATTTCCCCAGTAAAGTCCATCTGTTACAGGGTGTTTTAGCTTATCGTGATGAACAAGATGGAGAGAAATATTCCAGTTTGGTTGATCTTGAGAATGTATCTCTGCCAGAGTACTTCCATTTATTAGAAGAACTCGTTGCTCAGAATGAGGAGATTCCGGGATTAGTGCGGTTGTTCACCATTTTAGTAAGTGAAAGCATTAGGAGTGACCATCCTTCTCATGAATATTTTGTAGAACGATATACTCGTATCAGAGCAGTATTCGGAGAAAATCTTTTCAAATCAGATGAGATTAAAAATCATCCTGATGTCATTATTGATGAGCTAGTTATATTGATTATCGCTGTAATGGATGGCTTGCAAATTCAATGGCTTCTTGACCCAGAAAATGTCGATATGGCTAAATCATTCACTTTGTTTTCAAAAATCGTGGTTGGATATCTAGAGAAATAATATTTACTCGAAAAAAGAAATAGGAGAAAATATCAAAGCTAGAATCAACTTCCCACAGAGCTGGAACTCACACTATGTCAATGCAGGCAGGGTAGTCTGGTAACATCACCAACAAACACTTTTACCAAGCCAAAGGACTCGAACCGCTATGCTGGCAAATACCCCACATTTTAGACACTTTAGATTTTAAAGCAAGAAACCGCTCAATATCATCTATTAGCAGTTTCTTTTACTTTAGTAGCAGGGACAGGACTCGGACCTGCGGCTGCAGGGTTATGAGCTCGAAGAGTTGATTCTGTAAAATATGGGTTACACCATCATCCCCTTAGGCCTATACTGCAACGCCTCCGCCAAATGCGTGGACGCGATATTCTCCTCCCCTGCTAAATCTGCAATTGTGCGTGATAATTTCAAAATGCGATGATAAGCCCGCGCGGAGAGTTGCAATTGTGCCATCGCTGTTTTAATGAGTGCTTGACCCACTTCATCTAATTCGCAAAACTGACGGACTTCTGCCACGCGCAAATATGCGCCGCGCATATCGGCGTTGGTCATTACACCATTTTTTAGTTCGGTGAATCTATCTCTTTGTATTTGACGCGCTTTTTCTACTCTAGCGCGAATATCTTCTGAGCTTTCCCCTCTGCGTTTATCAGACAGTTTTTCAAAATCTACGCGCGGGACTTCGATGTGGATATCTATGCGGTCGAGCATAGGACCTGAAATCCGTTTTTGGTAGCGGGTTACGGTGGAGTGAGAACAAGTGCAGGCGCGGACGGGGTCACCTGCGTAGCCGCAAGGCTAGGGATGAACACAATAGACCACTTTTTTCTTGTACAACAAGGAATAAAAAAGTTATTTTGAAAGCAAGATTAAGCTAAAACTGGCCCTACTTTTACTCCCCCATCGCCCTTCGCAACACTTCAGCGGGATGCAAAGCCTTCTTCCCCGTGCCGTCTTCAACTTGGTGGCGGCAACTTGTTCCAGCCGCCACAATAATGGTCTCATCATCCACTCCACGCACGGCGGGAAAGAGGCGGTCTTCGCCCATTTTCATGGAGATGTCGTAATGCTCGGATTCGTAGCCAAAGGAGCCTGCCATCCCGCAGCAGCCTGCGTCGAGGGTTTCCACATCGGTGCTGGGGATGAGGTTCAGGGTAAGGACACTCGGATTGAGACCGGTCAATGCTTTTTGTTGGCAATGACCATGTAGAAGCAAGTGCGACGCGGGTGTTTTAAGGGGTAAACCCCATTTGCCTTCTGCATCCATTTTGCTGATGAATTCTTCGAAGGTGTAGCAATGATCCGAAATAACTTGCACACGGGGATCATTTGGTAACAGGTAATGATATTCATCTCTCATGCTCAAAAGACAACTTGGCTCCAGCCCAACAATGGGAAGCCCTTCTGCGGCGAAGGGGTAGAGATGCTCGACTGTGTCTTGGGCAAGCTTGTGGGCTTGATCGACCAATCCCTTCGAGATAGCAGGGCGACCACAGCATTTATGTCCAGGCAGGACTACTTCAAATCCTGCCGCTTCAAAGACTTCGGTGGCAGAGATGGCGACTTCGGGATTATTGTAGGTGTTGAAGGTGTCGTTGAAGAGAACGATTTTTCCCCCATCCCAGCCTTCCCCCTCGGGGGGAGTTAGAGGAGGGATGGGGCGATTGTTGAACCACTTCACAAAAGACTGCTTCGCAAATTTCGGCATAACTCGTTTGCTACTAATCCCCACTGTTTTTTCGAGTAAAAGGCGTACCAATTTACTGCCCATCACGGCATTAATCACGGGCGCAAAAGGTCCCGCTGCAATGCGGCTAATGATATGAATTGCCCCAAATATCCGTGAGCGAAAGGGGATGCCATGCACTTCGTAGTATTGTGCCAAAAACTCAAATTTGAGCTTCGCCATATCTACTGCCGAAGGACATTCTACCTTACAGGATTTACAGGAGACGCAGAGTTCCATAATTTCGTACATACGTTTGTCTGTGAGGGCTTCGGGGGGCAAAACGCCAGAAAGCGTTGCTCGCAGGGCGTTGGCGCGTCCACGAGTGCTGTGCTTTTCATCTCGGGTTGCCATATAGCTGGGACACATTGTCCCCGTGCCCTCTTTGCGGCAAACGCCCTCGCCATTGCAGGCTTCGACTGCACGCGCAAAACCATCCGTCGCACCGAAATCGAGATTTAGCTTTAGCTCAATTGGCTCGTAATTCCCGCCGTAGCGCAGATTTGCGTCAATTGGGTCGCCGCCTACGATATTGCCGGGGTTGAAGAGATTGTCCGGGTCGAAGGTGTTTTTAATTTGACGGTAGATGTCGTGGAGTTCAGCACCAAAGATTTTTTGCGCCGCCCAGCTTCGGGAACGTCCGTCCCCGTGTTCACTGGAGAGTGCCCCGCCATAGCCGCGCAGCAAGTCCACAGCAAATTCCTGTATTTTGGGCAATTTCGCCACTTCCCGCGCCTTTTTTGTATTAATCATCGGGCGGACGTGCAGACATCCCGCACTGGCATGGGCAAAATAGGCAATTTCGGTGCCAAGATCGTTGCTAAATTGCTCCAATTTGCCAATATATTCGCCGAGATGCTCAACTGGCACGGCGGCATCTTCGATAAATGGCACGGGCTTGTGGTCGCCCTGCACGCTCATCAAAAATCCGAGCGCAGTCTTGCGAACAGCCCAAACTTTTGCCTGCGTCGCCGCATCAAAAATCGGCACAACCGCCCCCGCCCCATTCGCATGCACAATTTTCGTCAGTTGCGCCACCTTCACCTGCAACTCCCGCTCACTCTCGCCATAAAACTCGGTGATGAGCACATATTGCGGCGTGCCCTCGATCACACCCTTCAAGAGCGGCGCATATTGGGGCGTGGAGCGGCATTGCGCCAGCCCAACGTGGTCGATCAATTCGACCGCCGATGGCTGGGTTTCGAGCATTGCCGGCACAGCATCGAGCGTGGTTTTGAGCGAATCAAAATGCACCACTGCAATCGCCGTCTTTTTGGGGATTTCAACCAACCCAAGGGTGATTTCGCTCATAAATCCGAGCGTGCCTTCAGAGCCGCATAAAAGTTTTGCAAGATTAAAGCTATTATTTTGTGGAATAAGGAAGGAGACGCCGCTGCCGCCGATGAGTCTATCGGCGTTATAGCCACCGCAACGCCGCCAGTGTTTGGGCGTTCGCTCTCGAATTATGGCTTGATTGCCTTCGTTTTGTGTGATGCCCAGCATTTGGCTGTAGATTTGCCCTTCAAAACCCCCTCTTTGGGCTTTTTGCCGCAATTCAGCATCCGACAAGAACCCAAACTCGGTTTGCGAGCCATCTGCCAGAATGACTTTTGTGCCCAGAACGTGATCTGCGCTCATCCCGTACATAATCGAGTGACTACCTGTGGCGTTATTGGCGATTATGCCGCCCATCGCCGCCCTATTTCCGCTGGCGGGGTCGGGACCATATTTCAACCCATGAGAACTCAATTCTTGATTAAGATGATCTAGCACAACCCCAGGTTGCACTTTCGCCCACTTTTCTTCGGCGTTGATTTCAATAATTTTGTTAAGATGTGGCACGGCATCTATGACCAGCGCGGCGTTAGTTGCCTGTCCTGCCAAACTTGTCCCTGCCGTGCGAGGCAACACAGGGACTTTGTACTTTGCCGCCAATTCGATGGCATCCTGCACATCGTCCATGCTTTTAGGGATGAGTACGCCATAGGGCATGACCTGATGAATGCTGGCATCGGTGCTGTATTGAGCAAGGTCAAATATGTCTGTACGCAATTCGCCTTGAATACGTTTTTGAAGGTCAGAGAGATAATCGGGGAGGGTTGTTGGTTTCATTTTACAGTTTCACCACAGAACAACTATGTTTAGCCTTTTCACTTTCTTGAAATCGCTAAACGGATATCGCCATTTGTTGCATCTAGTCTTTCTTTAGCGGTATCAGGTTCAGATCCAAGTTCAAGACAAACGATAGCGGTACGGATGTCATAATCAGAATCAGTGAGGGCTTGGGCGGCAGTCTCATTGTCTACATTGCAGGCTTGGGCGATGATGCGTTTGGCACGCTCTTGCAATTTGAGATTATGTTGCGCCACATCCACCATCAGGTTGCCATAGGTTTTGCCGAGCCGCACCATCGCACCAGTGCTGAGCATGTTAAGTACAAGCTTTTGCACCGTTCCCGCTTTCAGACGAGTGGAGCCTGCGAGGGCTTCTGGTCCAACTAGCGGGGCGATGACAAAATCTACATTCTCAGCCAAAGGTGCGGGCAGATTGCAGATAACGGAGGCGGTTAATGCCCCTCGCTGCCGAGCTGTTTTTAGTGCGCCGATTACGTAGGGGGTACGTCCGCTTGCGGCGATGCCGATGACAGAATCCAGCTCGTTGATCTGTAAATCCGCTATTTCTTGGGCACCCTTTTCAGCATCATCTTCTGCGCCCTCAAAGGCTTGGGTGAGTGCTTTTTCTCCGCCCGCCATGATGCAGAGAATTTGATCTGGAGTGGTGCCAAAGGTGGGTGGACATTCGGAGGCATCGAGTGTGCCCAAACGTCCCGATGTGCCTGCGCCGACGTAAATCAGGCGACCACCTTTTTTCATGCGTGCAGCGATGCCATCTATGGTGGCAGCGATGTGGGGCAAAGCAGAGCGCACGGCGGCAACAGCACGGGCATCTTCAAGGTGCATCAACCCTGCCACTTCGAGAGATGGATGCAGATCTAAGTTCTGCGTGAGCACATTCCGCTCTTCGGATGCCCATGCGGTGGAAGTATCTGCGCTCAATGCAGTGGCATCAGCAAGTGGATAACCGAGCATTTCACGAGCGAGCATAGCCGCGCCGATAGCGGCATCCTGTTGACCGAGTTGGGGTTGCGCATTAGGCACTTTGGTACGGATAGATTGAGAAACCAAACGGCGGTAAAAAACGCTATTTTCGAGCAACCCACCCGTGAGAATGAGCGGGAAAGGTTGATTCCACAACTCAAGGCGGCGGGCAACTGCATCTACTTTTCGGGCGAGTGATTCAGCAGCCTGGAGGAGAATATAGGTAGCCATTAAGTCGCCTTCTTCGGCGGCAATTAGCACTTGTGGCGCAAGTAACGCCACTTCGGCGATTTGACGTTCAGGTGCATAGAGCCACCCAACTAATTCAGTAGAGTTTTCTACACCCAGGGTTTCTTGCATTTTTTGATATAAAGTTGTGGGTAGCTCTCTCTCATCTACCATTGCGACAATGGCTCGCAAGGCTTCGATGGCGATGCTATAGCCAGAGCCATGATCGAGGGCGTGCCCCCATCCACCTGCGCGAGCGGTTTTACCTGTGCCATCTTCGCCATAAGCAATTGTCCCTGTACCAGAGATGAGCACAATTCCCTTGCGGGAGCCTGCCCCACCAACCAGTGCGCCGACTGCATCGTTTACCACACCACCAGGGATGTTGGGGAGTAAATCGGCTCTCATAGATTCGAGTTTTCCCGCTTCTGCAGGGCGACCTGCGCCAGCCAATGCCCAAAGAACAGATGAAATTTCTTCGAGTGCAATTCCTGCATCTTCAGCCGCCGCCCGCATGACTTCGTCCAATAATTTCTTTAATCGCTCTATTCCAATTAAATGGTAATTTGACGCGCCACGCTTACTGCGCCCTAGTTCTTTTCCTTTTTCATTGATAATGACAGCAGAGGTTTTGCTCCCGCCGCCATCCACGCCTATGATGTATTGGGTCATTGAGTTCTCCGATATTACTGAAAGATGATAGATGTGCATTGCATCCCCAAAGATGCGTTGCATATCGGGTTTTGCCTACATTTTTTGATAAATCCGAACTGCAACGCATTTTTCAAATGCAATGCAGTTCTAATTTTGATATTTTAGCTAAATACTGCATCATGCAACTTCGCACGAAATGCTTTGATCTTTTCCGCATCACGCCCATAATAGACACGATTTGTGAGCAGAGCAACCACACGTTCCCGTTCGGGGTCTACCCATAAAGAAGTTCCGGTAAAGCCAGTGTGCCCATAGCTGCTTTTATTAACGGCACTCCCGACGGGGCTGGCACCATGCTCGTCGGGCAGAAGCCAGCCAAAACCACGTCTGATTCCCTCCAATCTTATTTGGGGGCTGGTTGCCTCGAGCACAGAATCCGCTGATAGAATCCGGCTCTTCCCGAGCAATCCATCATTCAAATAAACTTGCCCCAGCGTATCTATATCTTTGGCTGTTGCAAAAAGTCCGGCGTGTCCCGCGAATCCGCCGAGACAAGCTGCCTTTTCATCGTGCACTTCGCCTACGCAACGCCGCTGTCGCCATTCGCAAAGCTCGGTCGGCACAGCGGATTGTCCTGAGCTAAAGGGTAGCATTTTTTGCAAATAATCGCTAAGGGGCATCCCAGAAAGACGCGCAACCGCTTCGCCCAAAAGGATGTAGCCGATGTCACTATAAACCAGTTTTCGTTCGGGCGGATAGGCAAAGTTGATATTTTGGATGAAGTCGTTCAAAAAAAAATGGGGAAGTTTTTTGGGGAGATTGGATGGATCGGCTTGCTCACAAAGCTCGGATGTGGCTGGCAGCCCAGATGTATGTGTGAGCAAATGACAGAAGGTGACATCGCTCGTGTCAATGAGCATCTCGGCGAATCTAGCTTCGGGAGGGCAGATTTGCTTGGTCAGCGGATCGAGCGACGCAGTGATAGGACGGATTCCGTTAAACTCAGATAATATCGTCTGAATGGGCGTATCGAGCGTGACCTTTTTTGCATCCAGCAAGGTCAAAAAAGCAGTGGACGTGAAAATTTTGGTCAGGGAGGCTATATCAAAGAGACTATCTTTTTTCGTAGGGTGTCGACGGCTTTCAGGGTCTAGCCAGCCATAGGATTGATGGAAAAGAATATCTTTCTTGTCTGAAATTAGAAGTACAGCCGAAGGAAAAGTATTCCCTACTCCTTGCTGCATAATACTGTTTACTGTCTTCATCTATAGTAAAAAAAACTGACAGGTCTTTAAGACCCGTTAGTTTTTTTATTTATTTTCCAATCCCCGCCGTTAACCCCGCAATAATCTGCTTGGTTGCGAGCAAGAATAAAATAATCAGCGGCAAGGTGGTGATAACCAATCCGGCAAAAAGGGTAGACCAATCGGTTTGGAACTCACCGAAGAAGCGCGTCATGCCAACTGCCAGAGTCCACTTTTCAGTGGAGCGGAGCAAGATGAGCGGAAAGAAGAAGTCGTTCCAGAGTGGCACAAATTGAAAAACAGTCACGGTTGCCAGCGCAGGGCGCACAAGAGGCAACATGATTTGCCCAAAAATTCTGAATTCACTAGCTCCGTCAATGCGAGCGGCTTCTGATAATTCTTGCGGCAACTGGCGAAAAAATGCCGCTAGAATAAAGATTGAAAACGGAATACCTGTAGCTGCGTAGACAAGTATCAAGCCCATGCGGCTGTCCACTAAGCCCATATTGTTGAGCATCATAAAAAGTGGCACAATTGCAAGACGAAAAGGAAGCATCAATCCTGCCATAAAAAAGGCTAAAAGAAATTTGCTGCCAAAGAAGGTATAACGTCCCAGTATGTAGGCAGCTAAAGCAGATACCGCCGTTGCCAAAAGCACTGCTGAAACTGTGATGAACAATGAATTGAAAAAATAAATACTAAAATTAGCTTCTTGCCATGCTCGCACATAACTATCAAAATTGATAGAAGTGGGTAAACCCGCCGGGTTTTTAAAAATCTCGCGCGATGTGCGCATCGTGTTCCCAAGAACAAGCATCAAGGGAAGCAAGACGACAGCCGCATAACCCCACAATAAAGCAGAAACGCCAAAATCGGCAAAGCTAAATTTTTGTTTTTTCGCTATTTGATTGCTCATGTCAGTTGATCCTCCACCTTACGGAATTTTTTCAACGCAATGGTTGAAATACCAAATATAAAGAAGAACATGAGCACTGCTAAGGCAGATGCCAGCCCAAAGGCGTCTATGCCACCTCTAAATGCTGTGCGGTAGAAAACCAATCCGAGAACGTCTGTAGACCCAGCTGGACCTCCATCAACACCCCCGAGAGACCAAACAATGCCGAAAGCGTTAAAATTGCCAATAAATGTTAATACGGTGACAATCCCGATGACGGGTGTGAGAAGGGGAAGTTCGATTTTTCTGAAGAGTTGCCACCGGGTTGCGCCATCCATGCGGGCGGCTTCTCGAATCTCTTCGCTGATATTCGCCAAACCAGCGGCGAAGAGTAACATCGGGAATCCCATCCATTGCCAGGCGTTGACCAAGATGATGGCAGGCAATGCTGTTGCGGGGTCACCAAGCCAGGGATGCGCTAGTGCATCCAATCCAATTGCTTTGAGAATCTGATTAACGGGACCAAATAAGGGGTTGAGCATCAAGCTCCATAAATATCCCACTACAAGAGCACTAATCAAATAAGGCGTTGTGTAGACTGTTTGGAAGAAGCGTTTTCCCTTGCGTGATCCATAAAGTAGCAGAGCAAAAAGAAGTCCCATTGTGTTTTGGATCGCCATTGTGCCAACGAAAAAAGCGATATTGTGCATAAAAGCGCGAGGAAGTTGTTCGTTTAGTGGGTAGCGAGTGAATAGTTCTTTGAAATTGTCCAAACCAACAAAGCCTTCACGGCTTAAGCCTTTGAACTCATACATGCTGAAATACATAGATTGAATAAGAGGCCAAACCATAAAGACTGCATAGAGAACAAAGGCTGGGAGCAAAAATGCGATAATGGTAGGCCAAGGCGGTGCTGATTGTCCAACGCCTACATTGGCTTTGCGACGGGGTTTCTTTTTCGCTTCGGAATTTTCAGTCATATCTCACCTTTTTAGTAAAAAAATATATAAGAGGGAAAGAAACTTGCGAGAAATGTGGATTTTAGAAAGTCTAATGCACAGTTCTAGAAAAACTCTTTCAACTGATATTTGGTGGCTCACTCCCTTCCAAGAGTGAGCCACCAAAGGGATTAGAATCTAACTAATTTTATTCACCAGGGGTGAACCATTGAGAAACACCTTCTTGCATGCTGGCTGCAACGCTGTCGGGAGTTGCATTGCCCAAGAACATTGATTGAATGCCTTCACCTAAGAGGGTGCTACCAGAGGGGTCTCCGTAGCGGAAGTTGACCAAAGTAAGGTAAGAAGCGGGAGTTTCAGCAAAAAGTTCAGCAAACTCAACCAATAGTGGGTCGGTAGGAACCATGCCCGGAATAGCAGAAAGTTGTTTGATTTTTTCTGTGAACATCTGACCGAATTCGGGAGTACCCATCCAATTGACCAATTCTTTGGCGGCATCGGGAGAATCGCTTAGGGCATTTACGCCGAAAGAACCATCCATCCAGCCGGGGACAACAGAATCAGTTATAGATTCAGGAGGAGCGGGAATACGGAAAACGCCTAAGTTCAAATCTGGACCTTCATTGCGCCAGAATCCAACTTCAAAAGAGCCGCCGATGAAGATACCAGCTTGTTCGGTGAGGAAGAGAGTCTTGGAGCTGTTGTAATCAATACCCACTACATCTTCGGGGAAGTATGGTTGCAAATCTTGAATAACGCCAAGGGATGCTACATAATCAGGATCATTGAAATCGGTTTCGCCAGAAAGAATTTCAGCTTCAAACTCAGTGCTACCATAGCGAGGCGCGGCAACTGCGTCATGGATTAAGGGTAACATCCAAGTGTCTTTGGCGGGAGCAGAAATTGCGATATAGTCAGCAGCTTGAAGAGCATCTAAAACAGCGATAAATTCATTCCAAGTTGCGGGTTCTTCTAAACCGAGTTCTTCAAAAATGGCTACGTTATAGAAAGCTGTGAAAGCTTGAACTCCAAAGGGAACGCCATAAATACGTCCGTCAGACAGAGCTGTGGCACCTTTCAAGAGACCTGCGGGGAAGTTGGCAAGGCTTTCGATTTCGCCGTCCAAGGGGAGCAATTGTCCCGCTTCGATGAGAGGTTGAATGCCGCCGTAAGCGCGCAATTGAGCAACATCAGGACCACCTTCACCGGTCAAGCCGGTGGCTAGGATGTTGTTATAGTCGGTGGCAACGAAGGGGACAAACTCAACGGTTACGCCGGGGTGTGCTGCTTCGTAAACATCGAAGATTTCATTATAGGCATCTTCATCTTCTGTGCGCCAAGACCAAACGGTCACGGTGACTTCTTCAGTAGCAGGTTCTTCAGCAACTTCTTCCTCTGCTGGCTCTTCTGCAACAGGCTCTTCTGCAACAGGTTCTTCTGCTACGGATTCTTCTGCTACGGGTTCTTCAACTAGTGCTTCTTCTATAGCAGGTTCTTCAACAGCGGGTTGACATGCTACAACACTGAACGCCAGTGTAAAAGCAAGTGCCAATAAAACTAAGACTTTAAGGTTTTTCATTTTTCTTCACTCCTTGTGAATATTGTTTTTTATAAACTTCTATGGTAACAAGATTTGTTAGTTTTTTTTATTCTCTCACCTCCTTCGATGTATCTAGTTCGACCTGAAAGATATATCGGTCAGCTCGATAAGCCGATTCAGTATATTCAAAGACTCTTCCTGTTTGATCAAAAGTGATACGCCTATTACGAAGTACAGGGGCACCAGCTTCTATCATAAGAAGCTCTTTTTCCCGCGAGCTACAAAGACCAGCTTCTACTTTTTGTTGTGCACGAGTTGGGGTTATTTCAAACTTCTGACTGAGCAGGCTGTAAAGAGATGTGTTTTCAAAATTCTCATTCAACAAATCCTGAACATTCGGAAAATGCAAAAAACAGCTTTCCACTGCAATTGGCGCCTCTTCAGCCATACGCAGGCGTTTCAGCAAAAGAACTTTCTGGTCAGGAGATACTTTTAGGGCTTCCATAACCCGCACGGGTGCAGAAACCAATGCCAAACGCAAAACTTTTCCCCCAGAGTGTTTACCTCGAGTCTGCATATCTTCTGAAAAACTGGTCAAACTGGTCAGTGCCTGCTGTATTTTAGGTTCAGCGACAAAAGTGCCCTTTCCCTTTTCTCGGTATAAAATCCCTTCTCGCGTCAATTCGCCCAATGCCTGCCGAACTGTCATACGACTAATTTCATATCGCTCGCTCAATTCACGTTCAGAAGGAATCATCGTGCCCGGAGTCCATTTTCTAGACACGATATTTTCTCTCAAAAGCTCTTTAAGTTGATAATAGATTGGCAGGGGAGATTGTTTATCTAAGGACATGTTTTATCCTATCAGGTACGGTAGACTAGCGGTCTATACCAGTATATAGATAAATAAATAAAAAGTCAAGAATAAAAAAATAGGATTAAAGACCGATGCGTACTTATTTTGAACTTGAGTGCCCTCCTCTAACATCATTTCTCCCCCATCTTTTTCCCTCTAAACCATCATCCCCTTCGGTCTATACTGCAACGCTTCCGCCAAATGCGTGGACGCGATATTCTCCTCCCCTGCCAAATCTGCAATTGTGCGTGATAATTTCAAAATGCGATGATAAGCCCGCGCGGAGAGTTGCAATTGTGCCATCGCTGTTTTAATGAGTGCTTGCCCCGCTTCATCTAATTCGCAAAACTGACGGACTTCTGCAACGCGCATGTCGGCGTTGGTCATTACACCATTTTTTAGTTCGGTGAATCTATCTCTTTGTATTTGACGCGCTTTTTCTACTCTAGCGCGAATATCTTCTGAGCTTTCCCCTCTGCGTTTATCAGACAGTTTTTCAAAATCTACGCGCGGGACTTCGATGTGGATATCTATGCGGTCGAGCATAGGACCTGAAATCCGTTTTTGGTAGCGGGTTACGGTGGAGTGAGAACAAGTGCAGGCGCGGACGGGGTCACCTGCGTAGCCGCAAGGCTAGGGTTACACACAATAGACCACTTTTTTCTTGCTACATGAAGGGTAGAAGGGTGATTTTGACAGCATATTTAAGCTAAACAGTATTCAAATTTTCATTTTTATCAGGAAAAACATTTGGATTTCTTATGCGATTTATTAGACATCTTGCATAAGTGCTCTAGCCGCCGTCCTCGGCGGCGTGTTTTAGAGAAGCCTGCGCCGAGGACGGCGCAGGGAGCGTAGAGAAAACAGACTTTTGCAAGAGGTCTATTATCTCCATACTATGTACAAAACCATCGCCCTTCAGAATTACAACTCGCTCATAAAAAACATAAGTAGCTTAGAAAGCAAACAAAAAAGCCAAGTCATTCACATTAGTTCCGGTTGGTTCTGGTTTCAATAAATCATCTAGTGCATTAAACAAGGGATAGGCATCATGCTCTCTTAGATGATTTTTAACATCAAGTCCAAGCGATTTTGATCTTTCGAGTGTTTCCCCCGTAACCACTGCTCCCGCCGCGTCGGTGGGACCATCATCTCCGTCTGTAGCGAGGGTGATGAGCATTTTATCTCTTGCACCGCTCAATGCTTCTACTGCCGCTAATGCCATTTCTTGATTGCGTCCGCCAAATCCAGTAGCATCTCCAAGTGTGACGGTGGTTTCTCCGCCCACGATTACGCAAAGGGGATGCTCTTTGGTGGCAAGCAAGTGGAGGGCAAGTTCGTTCCCTTTTTCTGACGCTTCGCCCTGCAAAGATGTGGTTAGGATATGAGTCTTAAATCCCTCCTGAATCGCTATATCCCGTGCCGCTTCTGCGGAAATGCGATTGCTCCCAATAATGAAAGTTTTTCCCTTTGAATTTTTGCTCTTATCATCCTGTTTTTTGTTCAGAATGTCAATGATGGCAGAAGGCGTTTTCGTAAGTAAAGTATATTTTGATAGAATGGCGAGCGCATCGGCGTTTGTGGTGGGATTGGGAACGGTAGGCCCCGACGCGATGGCTTCGAGTGGGGAATCGACAACATCGGAGAGAATTAGGCTGGCTATTTGCGCAGGAAAAGCGGCTTTTGCCAGCCCGCCACCCTTGACGCGATCTAAGGCTCGGCGGAGGGTGTTGATTTCGTCAATGCGCGCACCGCTGCCTAAAAGAAGAGATGTGATATTTTGTAGGTCAGCGAGGGTGATACCCTTTTCGGGGGCTGTAATGAGCGCAGAGCCACCGCCAGAAATGAGGAAAAGAACGAGGTCATTTTTGGTGGTTTGAGAGAGAAGGTCTAAAATTTCTTCTCCGGCGGCTAGGCTACGTTCATCTGGGATGGGATGTCCTGCGAGAAAGACTTCCGAAGTTTTCAAAACTTCGGAAGTCTTTTCGCTAAGGGGATGCTTGCTAACGATAATCCCTTTGCAGAGGGCGTTGCCCAATATCTTGTGGGTTGCGCTCGCCATTGCGCGGGCGGCTTTTCCGAAAGCGACAAGGTAGATATTCTCAATATCGTCAAGGTGATAGCTTTGCTCTTCGATTTCGAGAAAATTCTTTTCTTTTTTGAGTACCTTTTGCACTGCTTTTTGTGGCTCTGCGGCTTCTAGTGCGGCGGATAATATCTGCTTGATGGCTAGATGTTGAAAATGTGCGTCTAGGGTTTTTGAGTGGAGGCGTGAAAGAAAAGTCATAATAAATCAACCTTGTCGTTATTTGTCTGTTTTTTTATCCCAACGTTGCGACCATCACCGCTTTGATGGTATGCAAACGATTTTCGGCTTCGTCAAAAACAATCGAGGCATCGGACTCGAAAACATCTTCGGTAACTTCCATCGAATCCAGACCAAATTCTTCTTTGATTTCCGCGCCGATGACAGTGTCGGCGTTGTGGAAAGCGGGTAGGCAGTGCATAAATTTTACATGAGGATTACCTGTTTTTTCCATAGCCGCCTGATTGACCTGATAATTTTTCAAAAGACTAATGCGTTCTTTCCAAACTTCTTTTGGCTCACCCATAGAAACCCAAACATCTGTCACTAAAAAGTCACAACCTTTGACACCGACATCCAAATCATCTGTAATGGTGATTTCTGCGCCTGTCTCTGTTGCAATTTTTTCGGCGACCAACACAAGTTCTTTGTTCGGTTGTACAGCTTTGGGTGCAACAGAACGGAAATCCATGCCCATTTTAGCCGCACCAATCATCAAAGAGTTTGCCATATTATTTCGGGCATCACCCAAATAAGCAAATGAAATTTGATGTAAGGGCTTATCCGAATGCTCCATCATCGTAAGTAAATCTGCAAGGATTTGGGTAGGGTGATATTCATTGGTTAATCCATTCCAAACTGGCACACCAGAAAATTCTGCCAATTCTTCGACACGCACTTGCCCAAAACCACGATATTCAATCCCGTCATACATCCGCCCCAACACACGAGCTGTGTCTTTGACAGTTTCTTTTGTGCCCAATTGTGAGCCAGTGGGTCCAAGATAAGTTACATGCGCGCCTTGATCGTAAGCCGCTGTCTCAAAAGCACAGCGAGTACGAGTGGATGCTTTTTCAAAAATCAGAGCGATATTTTTACCCGTCAACTTAGGTTGTTCATAGCCCGCGTATTTTGCTTTTTTGAGATCTGCGGAAAGTTCGAGCAGAAATCTGATTTCCTTTGGTGTGAAATCTAATAATTTTACAAAACTTCGATTTTTTAGGTTGAATGCCATTATTTTTTCCTTTATTTATTCATTTTTTTCTTGTTTTTTATTGGATGAAAAACCGCTTCGCTCTTATATTCAACTTGCTTGCGGCTAACAGGCATTTGCCTGTCTCATGACTAAACCCCCATTAAATTGGATCTCGTAAAACGGGGCAAGTCATGCAGTGACCGCCACCACGTCCGCGCCCTAGCTCGGAGCCTGGGATGGTTAGCACGGTTACGCCAGCGTTCTCTAGCTTTTCATTTGTCCACTCGTTGCGGTCGTAGGCAACGACTACGCCCGGCTCTAATGCGACTACGTTATTTCCGTCATCCCATTGCTCTCTAGCTTGTTGAAAATCGTCTCCGCCGGTGGGGATGATGCGCAGTTTTTTTAATCCCATAGCATCCTGAACAGCTTGAAGCCAACCTTTTTCCTCTACTCTGATGTCCAACATGCCCTTTTTGCCAGGTCTGTAGCTGATTGGCAGAATGCGATCAACAACTTGCTCATAAGCCGTTACTAAATCACGATCGCAGAAAGTAAAAACAGTGTCTAGGTGCATACTGGCGCGATCAGAGGGCATGTGCGCGGCAAGGATATGGTTAGCAACCCCGCACTTGAATAATTCCTGTGCGAGCAAACCAACTGCCTGGTGTGTCGTGCGTTCGCCCATGCCAATTAGGACTACACCATTCCCGACAGGCATCACATCGCCGCCTTCGATCATTGCATTGCCATAATCTATATCGGGGTCCCCCCAGAGAATATCGAAATCGCCGCCTTTGAATTCGGGATGGTATTTGTAAATGGCGTTCAAATGCAAACTCTCTTTGCGGCGCGCATACCAAAACATGGGGTTGACGGTCACGCCTTCATAAATCCAACTAGAGCTATCGCGGGTAAAAAGCTGGTTGGGCAAGGGGGACAGGGCGAATTCATTGGCACCAAAGGCTTTTTTAGCAAAGGGACAAATTTCTGCTGGCAACTCGCTCATGGTCACACCGCCGATGAGATGGGCGGCAAGGGTCGGAGCATCCATCTCCTCCATCCAGTCGCGAAGCTCAACAGCACCTCCCACGCCCACGTCGAAGGGCGTGAGCTTTCTATCCAAAATATAGGCACGCCCTTCCGGCTCGGCGACCACATCCGCAAGCAATTCGTGGATATACATCACTTGTACGCCGAAATCTTCCCGCATGAGCTTGACGAAAATATCGTGATCTTTTTGTGCTCTGTGCGTCCAGATAACGTCATCGAAAAGTAGCTCGTTGCAATTGGATGGCGTCAGCCGCCGCATTTCTAAGCCGGGGCGATGAACAATGACTTTGCGTAACTTACCAACTTCTGAGTGGACGCCGAATTCTTTTTTCATTTTAATCCTTCTTAAACCCCGAAAGGTTTTAGTGAAAATATATAATAAAACCTTTCGGGGCATACTATTACGCCGCTGTAAAGACCTCTTCGATGCGCTCTAAAGCCCAATCTACTTCGTCTTTTGTGATGACGAGTGGCGGTGCAAAACGAATCGTATGAACATGCGTTTCTTTGCAGAGCAAGCCTTTTTCAGATAACTCTTCAACAAATTGATGTGCACCACCTGCTTCAGGATCAAACTCAACAGCAATCAACAAACCCTTACCGCGAATTTCTTTAATCTGCGCTTGCTCAATTTTACGCAAACCTTCGATGAAATAAGCCCCCATCTTTTCTGCATTTTCAATTAAACCTTCTTCAACCAAAACTTTTAGAGATTCACGGGCTACAGCTACGCCCAACGGATTGCCACCAAAGGTGCTTCCATGCTCACCAGGTTGCAAAACATCCATCACGGCAGTATTCGAAAGTACTGCCGAAACAGGATAAAAACCGCCAGATAATGCCTTCCCAATTAAGGTCAAGTCAGCTTCAATGCCATCATGTTCTTCGGCAAGAAGTTTCCCCGTGCGTCCTAATCCCGTTTGGATTTCATCTAAAACCAGCGTCACATTATTTTCAGTACAAATCTCTCGTACTTCTTTGAGATAGCCTGCTGGGGGAACAATTACGCCTGCTTCGCCTTGTATCGGCTCAACCATGAAGCCAACTGTGTTGGGCGTGATGGCATCTTTCAAGGCTTGAGCATCACCAAAGGGGATGGTTTTGAAACCAGTGGGGAAGGGACCAAATCCATTTCGTGAATCTTCGTCTGAGCTAAAGCCTACGATGGCGATTGTTCTGCCATGAAAATTATTTTCGCAAACAATAATCTCAGCTTGGTCTTCTGGCACACCTTTGACCTTATAGCCCCATTTTCGTACCACTTTAATCGCCGTCTCTACCGCTTCTGCGCCGCTATTCATGGGCAAGACTTTATGCGAATTAGTCAGCTTGCATAGCTCTTCGTAAAAAAGCCCCAACTGGTCATTGCGAAAGGCACGAGATGTCAGGGTCAGTTTTTGCATCTGCTCAGACATAGCTTGCATAATTTTCGGATGACAATGCCCCTGATTAACCGCAGAGTAAGCACTCAGGCAATCCATATAGCGTTTTCCTTCTACATCTTCAACCCAAACGCCTTCCCCTTTGGTAAGAACGACATCTAGCGGCGCATAATTATTGGCACCGTATTGGTTTTCTAAAGCGATATAATCTTGTGTTTTCATGCAACTTCTCCTTTAAAAAAGAGCCTGATTATTTAAAATCAGGCTCTGCTCAGACCAAAACGAAAACCCATTGTTCTCGTCAGTCATCTTTTATGGGGTGATGAGAATAAATTATACTATTTTTAGATATATTCAAAAGGATGGAAAAAGTAGGGTGTCAAAGCTTTTAAGCCATAAACAAAAACTAATACCGTATTTCTAGCATCAATTCTTTAAATTTTTGTATCTTTCCTTGCTGATTATTATCAAACTCTAGCACCAACAAATTTTCTAAAGACTCCCTGAATTCAATTATAGATTCTCCCTCTATAGCATCGAGAATTTCTTTAAAATCTTTTCGTTGCAGATTGAAAACTGCTCTGGTGAGACTTTTTATACCATTTTGATGCACTCTAGGTTCAGCACTATTTTTCTTTTGCCTCTTCGGGGGAAATCTAAAAATCCAAGGCATTTTTTCATTCGTAATGATATCTACCACATTGCCTTTGGGCAAGAAATCGGGATGGAATTTCAGAGAATCTTCAAAGATAGAGTCTGTATTGGCTGTGTTGTTTAAGCAAAGCCCAAAAGGAGAATAATCACTGTCCCTAAACTTTGAACGCTCCCAAATTCCTAAATCCTGTAGACTTTTAGCTTCTGCTTCATTCTCTACCCACAGAAACTCCAAATAGAAATTCTCAAAGAAAACTCTTCGGTTTCTCGTACCTATGCCAGGATGAGACCGTCCGCTGCCTTCATTCAACCCAAATCTGACCAAATCATCAACTTCTTCGCCTTTTGGGGATAAAAAAATGAATATATGATCTATTTCCATAATCGTTTTCCATATTAAGTTAGGATGAGATAAAAAGCCTCGCATCGGGCTTGTTTTTAGCCTGCGTGCCGATGGTCAACATCTTTTTATCGTGGACATCTATCTACTTACGCCGAAAAAATGTTCGGGGTTCAGCACTCAAGCCCAAATCAGGTGTGTCGCGCTTTTTTACTCCCGTGGTGGCTCATATTGCGGGGGCATAATCGTGTCTGGGATGGGTGCGGTATAAGGCATCCCTCCAGTTTTTTCTTTGAATTCTTCTTTGATTTTGGTGAGATGCTCTGGGGCTGAGAAGATTTCCATCGCTGTGACTGCCATAATTTTGGCGGCGTGCAACATGCCCTTATGCCCAATGGACATGCCAGAGGCGGCGACATTTCCCCAGCTATGCCCGGGAACGCCAGTGGGCCAGCAAGCGGTGATGAGCATACTGAGCGGAACAACCTGACTGAGATCGCCCACATCCGTTGAGCCGGGTGCGACCACGCCAGCATCCATCGCTGGGAAATTCTCTCCGATTAGGGGGTGATTTTTATGTTTTTTGAGAAGCTTTTGCTCTTGCGGCGGGATAGAAAAGGCAGAAATTCGTTGCTCAAGATGTGCCGCATTCGTGCTAGAAAAGGCATCGTTGATTTTTTGAGCGTAGTCAATTTCATCTTGCGTAAATTGAAACGCACCGACTGACTTCATTGCCTGATATTGCATATCTGCGAGATAATGATTATTGAGTACGGGGGAAAATCCATCTTCAAAGTGGATTTCAACGGTGGTTTCGGTCATCATTGCTGCGCCTTCTGCCACTTTGCGAATGCGCTCGACTACTTCTGCGAGATACTCTGATTTGGCAGCTCGAATATAGTAAAAAACTTCGGATTCTTCAGGGACGATATTGGGTGCTAATCCGCCATTGGTGATGACGTAATGGATGCGCACATCGCTTGTGACATGTTCGCGTAAATAGTTAACGCCTACGTTCATCAACTCCACCGCATCTAATGCGGAGCGTCCTTCGTGCGGGGCAACGCTGGCATGAGCTGTGCGACCATGAAATCGGTAATAGATGGCGTTAATGCCGACTGTACTCCCTTTTGCGGGCATATTAATCGTATCTGGGTGGAAGTTGAATGCCGCATCTATATCGTCAAAAACGCCAGCTCGCGCCATAAAGACTTTTCCGCCACCTTCCTCTTCTGCGGGGCAACCATAATAGCGCACTCTTCCTGAAACCCCTGTTTTTTCTAGCCATTTTTGTACTGCCAGTGCAGAAGCAACTGCTCCGGTGCCGATAAGGTTATGTCCGCAACCGTGTCCTGCGCTACCTTCTCTAATCGCTTCTTTGAATGGTTCTTTTATCTGAGATAAACCAGGCAAAGCGTCATATTCTCCGATAAAGGCGAGAATGGGTCCCCCTTGCCCCCATTCGGCAAGAAAAGCTGTATTTATTCCACCTACTTTCCATTCAATCTTAAAATCTTCTTTTTTTAAGAAATCTGCCTGCAATTGAGATGATTTGAATTCATGCCAAGCGACTTCGGGCGTTTGCCAGATTTTATTCGCCATATCCGTAAAGCGAGAACTATTTTCTTCGATCCAGCCGATGATTTCGGCAGCGTTATCGGTAGCTGTCATTTTTCGCCCCTCTGCTCTTTAAGCGAGCTCAAGCCCAAATTCACGTTCGACTTCAATTGAATCCCCAGCCCAACGCCTTTCGGTAGATCCCAGCTATAGTCTTTGGGCGTTTCTGAATAAATATCGCCTTCTACGATGTCTTCTGCGAGCATAAGGGGGAAGGCACATTCGTTGTCGTAAGCAATATTTCTCGTAGAGAGCGCAAAGTGGATGCCCGCGGCGGTGCCGATGCCTGTTTCAAACATACTTCCTACAAAACAGGGCAATCCGGCAGATTCTGCGATTGCGGCTATTTGCTTTCCGCCCGTTAATCCTGTTTTTAGTATTTTTATATTGACAGCATCCACTGCTTTGAATTTGATGAGGGTCATCAAATCGTGAGGGGTGTAGATGCCTTCGTCAATTAGGATTGGGGTATCTAAAGCCCAACAAAGTTTTTGGTAGCCTTCTAAATCCCAAATTGGCAGGGGTTGCTCTATAGATTCGAGATTATATTTTTCCATTTTGCGGAAAATAGGCAGATATTCGGTTAAATTACAACCTTGATTTGCGTCAACACGGAAGTTGATTTCATCACCAATTACCTTTCGGATTTCTCGCACTCGCTCTAAATCTGATTTTGGGTCAACGCCTATTTTCATCTTGAGCGTTTTGCAACCATTTTCTACGAAATCGTGCGCTTCTTTCACCATACGCTCTGTCTCGCTGATGCCGATGCCGCCAGCAAAAGGAACTGCGTGGCGATATTTTCCCCCAAGTAATTGATAAAGGGGAATGCCAAGCTCTTTGGCATTGAGATCATGCAAGGCGATATTTATCGCCGCTTTTGCCATCGGATGCCCTGGTGTCGCTTTTTCCATTTTCGTTTCAATGGCTTCAATATCGAAAGAATCTATGCCGAGAATAGCAGGGAATAAATGGTTTTGGATAATATAAATCATTGTGCCAACATCTTCATACCCAAAGGGAATAGATGTGACACTGTCAGAAAGACCAAAAGTGCCATCTTCACCAAGAAGTTTGAGAATGAGAAAAGATTCTCCTGTAAAGGTGGCACTCGAAATACCGTAGCTATGTCTAAAATTTATAAATTTATTGCTGAGTAATATATCTTTAATTTTCATCTGTTTATTTTTCCCAACCATGAAAGAATCAGTTCTGTCAAAGCAATACGATAATTTGAGAAAACATGATCATCATCAAGAATTTGATGCGTCAAGTGTGCCGCATTTTCAGCTTGCAAGGCTTCTAAAAGGGGATAATGATGTTCATCTAACGGGATGATTAAATCCCGTAGCCCACCGACCAGCAAAATTTGTCTCTTTGCCAGTTTTTTTGCATTGGGCTGAAGATCGTATCGTTCGCGATTTTGGCTTGCTTCCGTTAAAAAGGCTTTGCCATCAAAACCAGTCAGCGGCGCCGAACCTTCGTCCAATAAGCTTGCTAATTCCTCAAAGGCAGTGGGGGCATTCTCTTTGAGCATTGCCCAAGCATCCCAATTTACCCCCGCCAACGATGCTATATATTGAATAGCGGGTTCTTCTATCGCCGCCGCCAGCGCAGTTGCGCCGCCCATGCTATGACCGATCAAAGCAATCTTTTGCGAGTCAATGCGATATTCATCTGCCTGAGCGTGCAAAAACTCAAAAACCGCTACGGTATCTTCTACCAAATTCTGTTGTGTATAGTTACCCTCATTGCCCCACGAGCCGCGATAATTAAAATAGACTACATGCCAACCTGCTCGGCGGATGGCTTGGGCAATATCTAAATTACGCTCATTGCCGGGAAAACCTGGTAATAAAATCACAGTTGGGTGTTTCCCCGCTCCCGCCGCCAAATAGATTAGGCTGTTCAGCTTTACCCCATGACTTTCGATGAGGAACGAGTGCATCGAAGCCGGGAAGTTACTGTCTATGGGCGGGTCTAAATTTATTGGATTGAACATAAGCAATGAAATCCTATGGGATGAAAAGCTGGAACGTGCGTGTTTTTAGCTTGCTTACCGCGGGTCAATATTTTCTTGGGGTGGGCATCTTCAAAATCCCTTTGTCTAAGGGATTTTGACCTTATTTGGCACATAGATAATCGCTAAAGCGATTACTACAAAAGAGAAGATTCATACCGCACATCTGCTTGGACGCAGCACCCAAGCCCAAATCACGGGCGAAGCAATTTTATATCCACTAAAGACCCAAAAGGTGTCAATTTCGCCATTATCAAACGAGAATCTATGCTTTCCAAGTCGTCTCATAAAAAAAGTGTCCTAATAAAACCTTTCGGGTCTAGTTTTTAGACTATTCATATAAATGACAGGCGACCTGATGCCCTTCTTCAATCTGCTTCATCTTTGGTTCAATGCTTTTGCATTTTTCCATGACCTGTGGACAACGAGTGTGAAAACGGCACCCTTTCGGTGGATTTTTGGGTGATGGGATTTCTCCCTTGAGCATTTTTCTGTCTCTGTGGCGCAGTTTGGGGTCAGGAATAGGGACAATTGATAGCAATGATTGTGTATAAGGGTGAAGCGGATTGGCGAAGAGTTTGGGTTTAGTAGCATATTCGACAAGGTTGCCCAAATACATCACGGCGACTTCACTGCACATATAGCGAATTACGCCAAGATCATGTGAGACGAAGAGGTAGGTTAAATTAAGTTCGCTTTGCAAACGGCGTAGGAGTTGAAGAACTTGCGCTTGCACAGAAACATCTAAAGCGGAGGTGGGTTCATCCAATGCGACAAACTCAGGGTTTGTGATGAGAGCGCGAGCAATAGAGATACGTTGCTTTTGTCCGCCACTGAATTCGTGCGGATATCGCCGAGCATGTTCTGGGTTAAGTCCGACACGCTGCAACATATCCAGCACCTGTTTTTCGTGTGTGCTTTTATCTCCAATTCCTTGGATTTTTAGTGGGCGAGAAACTTGCGCCATAACGGTCATGCGTGGATGCAAAGATGCGTTTGGGTTTTGATGAACAATTTGCATCCGCCGCCGCAATTTACGCAACTCAGCAGGAAGAAGAGAGAAAACGCTCTGTTCATCAAAGATGAATTCACCCGAAGTGGGTTCGTGTAAGCGGAGCATGGTTTTGGCAACTGTTGTTTTGCCCGACCCAGATTCACCTACTAAGCCTAAGGCGGCACCACTTTTGATGTCAAATGAAATACCATCTACGGCTTTGACAGTTTCACGTTCTGTTTGAAATAAGGTTCCCCCAACGGAGAACTCTTTTCTGAGATTTTTAACTTTTATTAGCATATTCTTATCCATATAGATGACATGCCACAATATGATCTTCGCCTAAATCCACATCCGTTGGCTTTTCTATGCGACAAATATCCATCGCTTCTTTACAGCGTGGGTGAAAGCGACAACCTTTTGGCGGGTTTACATGATTGGGAACACTACCTTCGATAATAGCCAAATCATTCATATCGCGGTCTGCGCGTGGAATAGCACCAAGCAAGCCTCGTGTATATGGATGTTTTGGGTTTTCAAACAACTTTTCTACATCAGCAATTTCTGCGATAGTGCCTGCGTACATCACTGCCACACGGTCACAAGACTCGGCGACTACGCCTAAATTATGCGTAATGAGAATGACCGCCATCCCCAATTCTTTTTGCAAATCTGCTATTACTTGCAATACCTGTGCCTGAACAGTTACATCCAGCGCGGTGGTGGGTTCATCTGCAATCAAAAGTGATGGGCGGCAAGATAACATCATGGCAATCATGCCGCGTTGACGCATCCCGCCGCTAAATTGGTGAGGGTAATTATGAGCACGACTTTCTGGATCAGCGATTTGCACGCTATCCAAAGCTTCTACTACACCGTCCCAAGTGCTAGTAATGCCTTTGGGTTGATGTAAATCAATTGCTTCTGCAATCTGGTCGCCAATAGTGTAGACCGGGTTAAGAGAAACCATTGGGTCTTGAAATATCATAGCAATACGCCCCCCGCGAATGTTTTGCATTTCTTTGGCAGATTTCTCCAGAAGATTCTCACCTTCAAATATAATTTCCCCTTCCGTGATCTCTCCGGGTGGTGTGGGAATTAAACGTAAAACGCTCAAGCCCGTAACACTTTTTCCGCAGCCAGACTCGCCAACTAAACCTAAAGTTTCACCTTTTTTTATATCGAAGTTAATGCCGTCAAGGACTAAAGCCAGCCCCTCATCAGATTGAAATTGCAAATGCAAATTTTTGATTTCTAAAAGTGTCATGATTATTGCACCGTTTGTTTAGGGTCAAATACATCTCGTAAGCCATCCCCGAGAAAATTGAAAGCCAATGTCGTCAGTAAAATGGCAATACCAGGGAAAGTGGATATCCACCAAGCATCACGCAGAAACTCGCGCCCTTCATTGAGAATTGCTCCCCAATCAGGAGATGGCGGTTGTGCACCAAACCCGAGAAAACTTAATGCCGATGTGGTTAGAATAGCCGCAGGGATGGTTAGTGTTGCCAATACAAGATTCGGGGCAATGATATTGGGAAGTATATAGCGTGCCAAAATGCTAGAGTTCGTTTCACCGATGGCAATGCCTGCTTCTACAAACTCCCGCTCTTTCATTGAAAGCACCTTTGCTCGGGTTACTCTGGAAAAAGGAGCCCAACTGGTGATAGCAATGGCAATAACAACATTAACCAATCCTGCCCCGATGGCAGAAATTAGACCTAATGCCAGAATAAGCGGCGGAAAAGCCCAAACCATATCCGTAAATCCTGAAATAAGTGTGTCTACTTTGCCACCAAAATAGCCCGCCATCATACCCAATGTGACTCCTAGAACAAGCTCAATGACCACCACTAGCGAGGCGACCATCAAAGCAATTCGTGAGCCATAAACGACGCGGCTAAAGACATCGCGTCCATATTTGTCAGTACCAAAAAGATGGTCAGCGCTGGGTGGTAAACGAATGCTTGAGAAATCTTGTGCATCGTACTCAAAAGGAGCGATAACGGGGGCAAATATAGCTATCAATATCAAAAGAATAATAATGGCGAGACCAACCAGAGCTGGTTTGTGGCGAATGAATTTTCGAAAAGAGCGATTTGAATTCAAGCGTGATGTGAATGTTTGGGGGGAGGATTGTTCCTGAGTTTTTTCCATATTATTTTACGCGAATACGCGGATCCAGAAGGCCAGCTACTACATCGCCCAATAAGTTAAAGAGGACGGTTAGAATAGCTATAATCAGTAAGAGGGCTTGAATGACAGGGAAATCTTTACGAAGAATGGCTTGGTACATGAGTTGTCCCATCCCGGGCCAAGCAAAGATAGTTTCGATGACCACCGCACCGCTAATAAGCCAAGGAAGTGCAAGAAAGAGCATCACCATAACAGGAATAGCCGCATTGCGTAAAACATGCTTGAACATAATGAGCCATTCTGAGATGCCCTTTGCCCTTGCCGTGAGGGAGTATTCCTCTCGCATGACCTCAAGTGTTTCAGCACGCATGAGGCGAGCAATAGAGCCTATCTTCGGTAAACCAAGCGCAAGCGCAGGCAAGATGAGATATTTGGGTCCGTAAGCACCTGACACGGGCAACCACTGCAAAGTCAGACTAAAGACGAGTATGAGCATAAGCCCAAACCAAAAATCAGGCATGGAATAAAAGAACATCGCTATGCCCATACTGATATGATCTGCCGCTGTATTTTGTTTGGCTGCTGCAAAAATACCCACAGGAATACCAATTAGAACACTGCTCAAAAAAGCCGTTAGCGTCAACTTAAGTGTATAGGACAAACGACTTCCAATAGCCTCAGAAACGGGTTGCTTTGTGAGAATAGACGTCCCCAAATCGCCGTGCAGGACATTTCCCAACCAACGCCCATATTGCACCAGCACTGGCTGATCTAAGCCCAGCTTTTCGCTTAGCTCTGCGCGTGCTTCAGGTGTAGCACGAGAGCCAAGCAGATTGGTTACTGGGTCTCCAGGCGTTAGATAAAGAATAAGAAATGCGATTAAAGTTACACCGAGAACAATCGGAATAGAGAAAATCAAGCGTTTTGTAATATATCTAAGCATAGGGAAATGTCCATTTCTCCTCCCCTTATACAGGGGAGGAGAAAAAAAAGAGAATTTTATTCTTCTATGATCGTAACGTCATTTAAGACGAGCTGATCTGGGCTAAGGATGGTAATCCCCTTTACCCATGAGCGTGCCCCAACGTATAGGTTTTCACTCATAAGGGGTATCATTGGAACATTATCCAACAGGTATTTTTGAACATCCAGATAAGCAGCGACACGATCTTCAGGATCTGGAACCTCTCGTGCGACATCAAGCATCTCACCAAGTTCAGCAGGAGCAAATTGCGAGGGAGACATGCCTTCAGAGAAGCGGTAGGTCAAAATATCAGGATCAACCCAGATATAACCATATAAACCGATCTCGTAATCACCAGCATTCATTGCTTCACGGATATAGCCTCTATCGTGCTGTTCAATTTGAACATCAATACCAATTTCTTTCAGTTGAGCCTGAATGACAGGTCCTGCATCTGTTTGTGGCACGGAACCCGAATCGACCAAGAATACTACGGTGAAGGCTTCGCCATCTTTTTCAACAATGCCGTCTCCATCGGTATCTTCCCAACCAGCTTCAGCGAGCAATGCTTTTGCCGCTTCTGTATCATTGGGATAAAGCTCTTTAGCATATTCTTGTGCTTCAGAGGTATAGGCAATCATAGATGGGTTAACATAGGCGTGTTCGGCAGAAACACTACCATTAAGAGCAACTTCAAGTTGATCACGATTCACAGCCATAGCCACAGCCTTGCGGACAGCCATATCGTCAAAGGGGGCTTTAGTTGTATTCATTGAAATACTAATTTGGCCAGGGAAGGTCACTTTGAATACTTGAATATCTGGATTGCTTTCCATCCCGCTTATAGCAGAAGCAGGCAAGCCATAGACAATATCTACGCTGCCAGCTTCTAATTCGTTTGCACGGGTCTGACCATCAGCAATAAAGCGCACCAAGACTTCTTCCATGTATGCCGGACCTTTATTCTCAACCAGAGGGTTGTTGGTCAGATAATTATCATTGCGGACGAGTTCTAAATCCTGCCCCGGTGCCCATTCCGTTTTGATGCTATAGAGACCACTCCCAACTGGGTTAGATGCAAAAGCTTCATCTCCAACTGCCTCGGCAACTGCAACATTCCATGCCGCACCAAAAGAACCCATAAAAGTAGGATTCATAACATTGAAGCCAATTGCATTAACAATTTCTACGGTGGTTTCATCAATTGCAGTTACACTTTCCATGCCGTCATAATCATAGCTGTATGGGCTAATAGAGACGTAACGGTTGATGGTGTCAACTAATGCTTGTGCGTCTAATACATCACCGTTGGAATACTTATAACCTGCAGGCAATTTCAAGGTCATTGTCTTGCCATCTTCAGATATACTAAAACTCTCAACAAAATCAGGCACAAAGACACCTGTATCGCCATCATAGCGAAGTAGAGGCTGTCCGATTAAGCCATGAGAAAGTGCATATCCCATAAAACTCTGTTGATTATCAAGAATTTCAGGGGTGAACATATCTGCAATAACCAGCTTTGTGCGAGTTGGTGCAGTTTCTTCTGCTGAGGCTGATTCTTCAGCTGCTGCCACGGGGGCTTCTTCTGATGTATCTGGAGCAGTATCTGCTGCTGGTGCGGCTTCGGGGGCACAAGCTGTTAGCGCAATCACCAAAACCAAAAGTAAAGATAGAATTTTCAAGCGTTTCATATTTTCCTCCGAAAATAATTTTCTAATTAGGTTGTTTCTTTTTCAAAAATTTTATGTACTCATTTCTTTTTGTGGCTATCAACCTCCTAGTATAAAAAAGAGCGGCAAGGCATGAAAAACCCTACCGCTCAATAATCTATATATCGCAGAGAAAAGAATAAATTGTCATAAATAAATGATAGCATTTTTAATTCCCCTGAAAGGATGGTAAAAGGATGGGTCCACCCTTTCTCCTAATTCTCCATACCTTGTGGATATATTGCCGCATCGTACTTGATTTAGGCTTGGGTGCCGCACCCAAGCAGACTCTCGGCGTGATCAGAAAAATGTTTACGCTAAAAAAATGTCAATTGGTCGCACGCAAGTTAAAGTCAGGTGCGCTCCGCTCTTTTCATCCCATAAAAAATTAAGCTAGATTATCCCCAACTCCTTTGCTTTCGCTACCGCTTCGCGTCTATTTCTCACCGCAAGTCTGGTATAAATTCGGCGAGCGTACCACTTGACCGTATTCACCGAAAGATGCAATTCATTTGCTATTTCTTGGTTGGTATATGCCTTATCGAGCAATCCTAGAATTTGACGTTCCCTGAGATTAAGCCAAGTACTTTCATTCTTTGAGATTTGCTCCGAGTTTCTTTCAGGAAATGCTTCTAATAATTTATTGGTATAGCTTGTGCCAACTCTCTCCAAGAGTTTTTTGACTTCTTCCCCACCATCTATAAATATTCGACAATATCCTTGTGGCTTTGCCAATTCCAATGCCCGATGTATATTTTCTTCGCTGAGTAGGAGTAAAAGATATTCGATCAGATCGCCATTTCGTCCTTCAGCTTCAGCATTTTTGATAATTTGATGAAGCGTGGGGGAGGCTTCTTCAACTTTTCCCTGTTTGATTAACGACCGTGCCCAAAGAGCAGATATTTCTTCGCTTCTTTCGGGATCTTCGGCTTGATACTCGTATATCCATTCTTCTACTTGACTGTAGAGAGAAGCATCTTCCTTCGCTAGCATCAATGCTAAGCGGGTTTTCTGACGAAGGGCAATTTGCCGTGTCCACATATTTGATATGGGATAACTCGCCAGCATTTCTTCAAATTCTTTAATTTTATCTAAGGCTTTTAGCGCAGATTCTTTGTCAGACAACGCCAGATGCGCTAAACCAAGTGTGGCATAAACTTGTACAACTCGCCAACCCCAAACATAACCGCCACTTCGTGAGGATTCAATCGCCTTTTGCGCCATTGCAACTGAATCTTCTAGGCGGTTTTGCTCGTAATATAAACGACTTAGGGGACCGAAAATGCGAATAGCGGCGGGGAAAGAGCGTAAACCCGCTCCACTTTCATTGCCCCAACGGCGCAACAACAAAAGTCCCTGCTCAAGAATTTCTTCAGAATTATGGAGCTGCCCCATCTTCATTTTGTTTCTAGCCCGCCCACCAAGCGCATCAATAGCAAATCCTGTTAGCCCCGTCTGCAAATAAGTTGGGATAGCGGACAGAAAAACATCATCGGCTTCCTTCAGGTGATTCATGCGCAAATATATGCCTACTTGAATAATCCAATTGAAGCTATAAGCAAATAGCTTTTCGATGGATTGAGGTGGGGAGGCTTGGAACTTCACCAGATTTTGTTTTGTAGCTTGAAGGGCTTCTTGGTGATCTCCATGTAAAAAAGAAGCACTGGCTTGCGCCGCTTTAATCATGTCCCCAACTTTAGGATGGTCTTGAAGCTCTTTTTGTAGGTCAATATAACTGTCAAATTCGTTGAGGTTGCGTCCATCTATCAAAGCGCACAAATAAAAAGCAGAAAGACTCGGATATTGTGATATTTTTTTCCGTGGTATCTCGTTGAACCAGCGGATAAAAGTCTGGTAATCACCCTGATCTATCCACAAGATAGCATAGTCTTCCATGATTCGCGCGGCACGGTCTATATCTTTTGCCTTGAAAGCGTGATCAAGGGCATCATCTGCATCGCCGTTATTGGCGTACCAGTCCGCGGCTCGGCAGTGCAAATCGGAAACCTTAATCGCATCATCATCCTGCAAACGCTGACCAAGACATTCTGCAAATAGAGGGTGAAAGTGATACCACTGATGGTCGTCATCAAGATGTGAAATGAAAAGGTTATGGCGTTCCAGATCACGCAAAATATCATCACTGTGCGGTTCTCTTGTCACAGCATGGCATAAATCCCCTGTGAAACGAGATAAAATAGATGTTTTGTAAAGGAAACTTCGGGTTTCCACAGGGAGTTGAACAAGAACTTCCTCAGCCAGAAAATCTATAATATGACTCAAGCTCTCGTCTAGTGCCTTGAAAAAGCGATCTTTATGAGACGGAGATTGCAAAGAAAGGGATAAGAGGTGCAAACTGGCCGCCCAGCCCTCTGTCTTTTGATTAATAATATCAATTTCATCATTATTCAAATCACATTGTGTTAGATTGACAAGAAAGTTGTTGATTTCTGGGCGAGTAAAACGCAAATCATCTGTGCGGATTTCAAGTAACTGGTGACGAGCACGCCATCGAGCAAAGGGCAAAGGTGGGTCAAGGCGAGAAAGCAGAAAAACACATAAATTCTCTGGTGCATATTCGATCAAAAATTCCAATGCCATATGACACTCATTAGAAGTAATTGCTTCGTAATCATTGACAATAAGCGTCAGCGCATCGCTTGAGTTCGCAATTTGGTTAATGAGAGAAGCCAGATATAACTCAACAGATTCTTGCCCTTGAAAAGGCAAGAGCGTAATGGGGCGATCGTCTTTTTTCGGCAATATGCTAAAAACAGCTTCGGCCACATAAGAAAGAAAACGATTTAGCTCATTATCTCCTTCATCAAAAGTTATCCACGAAACCAATACATCTGTTTTTTCAGTCCACTCACGCACAAGAGATGTTTTCCCATAACCCGTTGGTGCGGAGAGAAGGCAAACTTTGAAATCCATCGCCTCGTCTAACACATCCAGCAAGCGCGAACGCGTAAGGATACGCTTTGGGAGCGAGGGGGGATGGAGTTTTGTGGTGAGTAGTTGCATATTGCTAATTATATCCCTTTAAAGATAGACTAGTCGTTTCGCGCGCGCTTTAGACTTGCTTGCCCTCCTCTAACATCATTTCTCCCCCATCTTTTTTCGCTAAACCATCATCCCCTTAGGCCTATACTGCAACGCCTCCGCCAAATGCGTGGACGCGATATTCTCCTCCCCTGCCAAATCTGCAATTGTGCGTGATAATTTCAAAATGCGATGATAAGCCCGCGCGGAGAGTTGCAATTGTGCCATCGCTGTTTTAATGAGTGCTTGCCCCGCTTCATCTAATTCGCAAAACTGACGGACTTCTGCAACGCGCATGTCGGCGTTGGTCATTACACCATTTTTTAGTTCGGTGAATCTATCTCTTTGTATTTGACGCGCTTTTTCTACTCTAGCGCGAATATCTTCTGAGCTTTCCCCTCTGCGTTTATCAGACAGTTTTTCAAAATCTACGCGCGGGACTTCGATGTGGATATCTATGCGGTCGAGCATAGGACCTGAAATCCGTTTTTGGTAGCGGGTTACGGTGGAGTGAGAACAAGTGCAGGCGCGGACGGGGTCACCTGCGTAGCCGCAAGGGCAGGGATACACACAACTGGCATGTTTTTTAGGCAGTTCTAACCTTCATCGGCTCCGCAATTTTCCCCCACACTTTCTTCACCACAAAAGCGACCGCCGCCCCGACGATCATCGCAATAATGATTCCAGCAAGGTTTCCTAAAACCCCACCAACATAGAAGCCTGTCAGCCTGCCAAACCACACTGCCGCCCCCATGACCAACGCCAGACCGAGTAGATCTATGATCGTATCGCGAATGAACTCTGTGCGAGTTAGCTCGTCTTCTTCATGCTTTTCCCAATTGGCATGTACCGTGAAAAGTATTGCCGTACCAATCCCAAAAACAATAATAATGGTTGAAAGCAGGCGCGCAGAAGGTGGAGAGAAGAATAGTGCAATGATGAGCACTAGAAGTAATAAGGTGGAGATTACAGGGGCGTATTTTTGTGATTTGCTTATCATCTTCGTTCCTCGTCAACAGAAATATGAGGAGGCTAACCTCTAAGTTGAACGCTCAACTTTTTTTGCAAACCATCCGCATTTACTCTGAAAACTGAAGATAGATTTTGGGTAGCCAAGGCATTTTTGAGTGCGTTATAGGCATTTGCGTATTGATCCAATGCCAGATATGCTTGAGCTGTCTCCAACCATACTTCTCCGTTCTTAGGTTGTTGCTGAAGTATTGTCTCGTAGTTTTCTAGAGCTTTTTCATGAAGACCTAAGCCCATCTGCGCTTTACCTAGCATAAATAATATATCGTGTCGTTCAGGAGATAGTACCAACGCTGATTTTGCTGCTTCTAGAGTCTGTTCCCATTCACCCATTTCACTATATAGAGAAGCTAAGGATATCCATGTGTTTAGTGCATCTAACTTTAATGCCTTCTCAATAAAATCTTCAGCACTTTTTATCCCTGTAATTTCATATAGTGCAATTAGTAAAGCATAATGCCTTACTCTTACCCAAACTTCATCTTGCTCCAATAACATCTGGTAAGCTCTATCTAATACTTTTTCAGCTAACTTATAGTCTTTGGCAAAGAGACTGTATCTACCTAGCTCAAAATAATACTCAGGCGTGCCGGGATTCTCGTTAATATTTTTCTTGGCAAGCTGTACCGCTTTACCTACATTTTCCGTTTTATATGTAATATACGAGTCCCAATTTATCCCTTTTTTTGCATATTTCTTGTTTAGTTTTTTAGCTTCGCTTTCTTGCCCTGTAATTAGCAAGGTATGAATAAAGGCCTCAACTAGGTTGTCTGGAAATAGGCGCTGGCTAAGATAATCAGGGAAATATTTTGATTCTGACCGGTACATAACCAGTGCTGTGGAAAAATATGTATTTGCTAAATTTGCATCCCCTTCACATTGCCAGACATACTCCCCCAATAAATAGTTGCTGATTTTACTATCAGGGCTATAGTCCAGACAATTTTCCAAAAAAGTTTTTATCTGATCTTCGCGACTGGTTTGCCAATATACACGATCCATTCCTTCTATGGCATCAGGGTCTGAAGGGTCAAGAGAGAGAGCTATCTCAAAAGCCTCTTCTGCAAGTGTATAGTTTCCTAATTCCAGGTGCATCAATCCAATTCTTGCTCTAAGGTTTGCATTGTCCTCCCAATACTCAGTTAATTCTTGAAGGAGAGAAAGCGCTTCCGAAAATTTTCCCATCCCAATCATTTGTTGTGTAAATACCCATCTGCGATGAGCATTTTCCGCACAATTGGGGAATTCCTGAAGAAGATTGTAAAGAATTGGCATTGCTTTAGAGTACTCAAAATTCACACTATAAAAATACACAAGCTGGTAGCGTAAATCATAATCATCAGGGAAATACTTAGCACGCTTCTTGATGAGGCGAATCCCCTCTGAAAAACGATCTGCCATATTTAATTTGTTCAAATACCAATAAAATATTTTTTGGGGTATCCACTTGATAAACATTTTATTCTCCTATAATCAAAGGAAGTTGGATACAGCATTTTTTGACTTCTTGTGCTAACTCTTATGTCGGCGGTTGTGTTGATGTCTGTGTCGGCGTCTGTGTCGGCGTTGATGTCGGCGCCTGCGTCGGCGTTGATGTCGGCGTCTGCGTAGGTGTTTGTGTCGGTGTCGGTGTCGGCGTCTGCGTCGGCGTTGATGTCGGCGTCTGGGTAGGTGTTTGTGTCGATGTTGATGTCGGCGTCTGGGTAGGTGTTTGTGTCGATGTTGATGTTGGTGCAGGACAATAGCCAGGAGGGTCTAGGAGGCCATGCTTGGGGTTTGTAAATAATGATTTAGCACTTTGTAATGTAGCCCATAATGTTCCACTTGCAATAGCTACAGTAGCCAAAACTGTTGCTACTATCGGACTCTTTTTTGCTATGTTTCCAATAGCCAGTGCTGTTCCATTAGCCGCATCAATAAAGAATTCTATCACTCTCTTAGGTTTACGAGGACCCTTCCCAGGCGGCCCTTTTGGAGATGGAGGGGCAGCATTCTGTTCGATCTGCTGTATTTCTTGTTTTTGCTTTTGTCGTAAATTCCTGTCAAGTATTGCTAAACCATACCCAATTGCTATTGCTGTACCAACTACTAGAGTAAGAATAGCAGCAGCAGCTAATACTGTTCCGATTTCTGCCCCTGCCAGAACACCAACTACTCCAGCTATTAGGATAACGCCGCCCGTTGCAGCCATCTTCGACATTGACCCGGTGGGAAAAAGCCTTTTTGGGTCTACTTGTGTTTTTAAAGCTTCAGCATCATCTTGTGCCTTATCATAATCTTCTTTGGAGAACTTGCCCGCTTCAGCAGCCGCCCCCATCGCCATATAGCTTGCTGTTGCTGAATCTACAGGGGCATTCTTCTGTTCGTTCAAGGCAATTAACTTGCGAACTTCATCTCTTTCACTATCCACATAGCCGATTTTCTTTTCGTCTTCAATCTCATTCGCAGCAGCACGGATGCGGTCTGCGGCTCCGGCATAGGGATTATTCTTCTTCGCCTGAGCTTGCCGCGCAGTGTTCAAGTTCGTTGCATACGCCCCGGCACTGAAGTGCCCATTAACCGTCGCATCCTTGATCGCCTTCTTGCGAGTAGCGGCATCCATATCCTTGCCGTAGGTTGCCTTGAAGTTCTGATTGGCTGCATAGATCGCCGCCCCGTTCGCATCCCATAAGGCTTGCAAAGGATTTACGGCTGCTTTTCTTTTGGCTTCCTCACGCCTACGCCGTGCTTCTTCACGAGCGCGGGCGATTTCCTGAATCCTGCGCTGTACAGCCTGGTAATTGAGAATATTCTGTTTTTCAGCTTCTTCCGCCGCGAGCGCTTTCTCGGCAATGCGCCGCTGGCGATCTTCTTCCATCTTGGCAGTGAATGCGCTCATCAGGGCGGCAGCCTGTGCTCCTTCAAAGACATTCGGTGAGGCAGGCGCTTGCTTCGCTTCTTTTGGTGCGCTGCCAAACTCAACTTCCTTCTTGCGCTGAGTGGCAATATAAGCGCCGGTCACGGCTGCTGCCGTGATCCCGATCAACGGATTGGGGCTCTGTGGCTCTGTATCCGTCTGCTGCGGGGGATTGCCAAAGCCAAAGAAGCCGCCGCTGCTTTTTTGTGTAGGTGCTTCGACAGGCTCAGCATCAAGAGTGGCAGTGATGAAGACGAAGGGTGTCGATGTCATGGTTGGCATTGCCGTCGCAGTCGCCAGGCTTTGTGTTTCCATTGCCGCCGGGGTTGGTGATGGCGTCTGTGTTTGGGTTGGTGTTGCCG
>JADGEO010000027.1 GCA_016744335.1 Anaerolineales bacterium | reverse complement strand
CGGCGGCGTGTTTTAGAGAAGCCTGCGCCGAGGACGGCGCAGGGAGCGTAGAGAAAACAGGCTTTTACAAGAGGTCTAATAGATAAAATTAAAATTTCAGCGGCTAGAAGAACCCGTTCCCTTAAAGGGAACGGGTTCTTCTAGCCCATTTTCGATAGACTCTAACAAAAGATTTTTTTCTTTTCCTCCTTGCAAACTCTGCACCTTGACGGTTAAAATACTTTCCCACAATAAACTAACGCATTGCCAAAACAATACTCCACAAATAATACCCGCTATAACCAGCGGGATAGGCAAAAAAATGACAACTCTCACAGATCAAGAATTTATACGATATTCACGCCATCTACTCATCCCAGAAGTGGGCTTGGCGGGGCAAGAAAAGCTCAAAACCTCCTCCGCACTCCTCATCGGCACAGGCGGACTAGGCTCTCCTATCGCCCTTTATCTCGCCGCGGCAGGAATTGGCAGAATCGGCTTGGTAGATTATGACGTAGTCGATGATTCCAACCTGCAACGCCAAATCATCCACGACACAAATACGCTAGATACCCTCAAAGTGGATTCCGCACGCGCACGGATGTTAGGCTTAAATCCGCATATCCAAATTGATACCTACAACGAACCCTTTACCGCCGAAAACGCGATGCACATTGCCAGCGGATATGACATCATCATCGACGCTTCTGATAATTTTCCTACGCGCTACCTGAGCAACGATGTAGCTGTTTTTCTTGGCATTCCCAACATTTACGGGTCAATTTATCAATTTGATGGGCAAGCCAGCGTTTTTTATGCCAAAGAAGGACCTTGTTATCGTTGTCTCTTCCCCACCCCTCCCCCCCCGCATCTTGTTCCTTCCTGCGCAGAGGGTGGCGTGCTGGGCGTTTTGCCGGGCACAATTGGCTCCATTCAGGCAACTGAAGCCATCAAAATGTTGCTCGGGATCGGTTCTTCTCTCGTTGGCAGATTAATGCTCTACAATGCGCTGGAGATGTCCTTCGATTATGTCAAGCTCAAGAAAAACCCTAAATGCCCCGTTTGTGGCGAAAACCCAACCATCACCAAATTAATTGATTACGAAGAATTTTGCGGTGTTCCCGGGCATCATATAGACGCAATGCCCAGCGAATGGGATATCAGTGCGCTAGAATTAGCCGAAGAAATGAAAAACGCTTCACTAAAAAACATTTCCCCACTCTTATTAGATGTGCGAGAGCCTCACGAGCAAAAAATCTCAAATTTACCCAATGCGAAAAATATCCCCTTTGGCGAACTCGCCAGCCGACTTTCAGAGCTAAATACCGCCCAAGAAATTGTCATTTTTTGCCGCACAGGAAACCGCTCTTTACACGCCATTGAAATTTTACTTGGGTCAGGCTTCCGCAAACTAAAAAATCTCGAAGGCGGGATCAATGAGTGGGCGGAAGATGTAGATAATAGCTTACCGATTTACTGAACAAAAAAACGCCGGTCTAGGGGACCGCTCGCTGTTGTACACAGTACTGCACTATGGTATCATTTTATCATGAGACGCAAACACAAAAAAACATTAGAGCAAATATTCGCCAGACCAACAAGTGGCAATATCAAATGGCGTGAGATTGAGGCACTTTTTGTTGAGTTAGGCGCAGAAATCAGCGAAAGAGCAGGCTCTCGTATAGGTGTGCGTTTATTTGGTGAAAGAAGAGTATTTCACAGACCACACCCCTCACCAAATACAGATAAAGGTGCGGTCGCAAGTATCCGTAAATGGCTAGAAAAGAACGGAGTAAAACCATGATGAATACAATGGAATTTAACGGTTATAAAGCAGTTATTCAATATGACCCCGAAATTGAAATGTTTCGTGGGGAATTTTTAGGTCTTAATGGCGGGGCAGATTTTTACGCCAAAGATATAGAGGGTTTACGTAAAGAAGGGGAGGCTTCTTTAGATGTCTTTTTAGAAATGTGCCGTGAAGATGGTGTTGAACCGCGTAAAGAGTATTCTGGCAAGTTTAATTTACGCATCTCCCCTCCCGTTCATGCTCGTCTCGTAGAAAGAGCGGCATCCGATGGCACCAGCCTTAATCAATGGGTGGTAACGGTGTTAGAAAGAGCCATTCAAACTAGCGCGTAAGAGCACGCAAAAATGCTCCCATACGGTGGTCTAGGAGACCGCCACCAGCAAAATCCTTCGACAGGCTCAGGAACAGGCCTAAATTACACATTCTGCTTTCCTGCTATAATCCCCGTCTATGAAAACTCAAAACTTCCCCCACCCCACAGTCGGCGCGTTGATATTCAACCCCGAAGGCAAAATGCTCCTCGTTCGCTCGCATAAATTTCACGACAAGTATGTTGTGCCAGGCGGGCATATCGAAGTCGGCGAAAAAATGACCGATGCCCTCATCCGCGAAGCCAAAGAAGAAACAGGGCTAGACATATATGATTTAGAATTCATATTCTTTCAAGAATTTATTCAAGACAAATCCTTTTGGAAAAATATGCACTTCATCTTCTTCGATTTCGCTTGCAAAACAAATTCAAGTGATGTAATCCTAAATGACGAAGCAGAATCCTATGTATGGGTTACTTTAAACGAAGCCTTAGAACTACCCATTGATTCTTATACAGGGAACGCAATTCGAGAGTTGATGAAAAAACGGGAGAAGTGAACCGCCAAGGCGCGAAGAACGCAAAGAAAAAATAAAAACTTAAAGTATTCGCTCCTTTCGCCCAATTCGCGTAATTCGCGTTAAAAATCTTCACTTATCGCCATCCATCTCTGGTCAAACCGTGCTAAAATTAGCCTCATGAAATCACGTCACGAAATCCTCTATCTTATCGCCTTCATCCTTGCTTTTGCCCTCCGATTTATTCAACTTGGCGCACTCCCCCTAACCGACACAGAAGCCAACTGGGCACTTCAAGCCCTCGCCCTCGCAAATGGTGAAAAGGTTCTCCTTGGCGGGCAAGCGGGGTATATCGCATTCACTAGCTTTCTCTTTTATGCACTAGAAAGCACCAACTTCTTAGCCCGCTTTGTGCCAGCCTTTGCTGGAAGTTTCATTGTCTTTTTGCCTTATTTTATATATAAAAACCCCCTCTCTTCATTTCTCTCCCCCGAAGGGGGAGAGCCCAGTTCCTTCCCCCTTCGGGGGAAGGTTAGGATGGGGGTTACAGCCGCCTTTCTCCTCGCCATTGCCCCCGGACTCATTGCCGTATCACGTCAGGCAACAGGCACAATGCTCGCGATCACCTTTGGTGCTTTCGCTTGGGTGTTATGGAAAAACAATCACCCTCAATGGGCGGGTATTTTTGCGGGGGTTGCATTACTCGGCGGCGCAGGTGTTTGGATGGGCTTACTCGGCATAGCGATAACTTGGGGGATAACACAAAAACTTTTCCCCAATGAAAAAGTTGAAGAAGGGCAACCCAGTCAAAATCACGAACGAGACGAACGCACAGATATTAGAACAGCGGCTATTTTTATGGGCGGCACAATCATCCTTCTTAGCACGCGCCTCCTTATCTCCCCCAATGGCATCAGCGCATTTTTCAATTCCCTTGCTAATTATTTAAGTGGCTGGCGTTTTGCTTCTGGTGTCCCCCTCACGCATATTTTGCTCGGTTTGCTTGTTTATTACCCCCTTGCAATTTTCTTCGGCGGTGTAGCCACTTGGCGTGCATTTAGAGAAAAAAACCACCAAAATATAACGCTTGCATTATGGGCGGGCATCGCTATCACCCTCTCACTCATTTACCCCGCTCGCCAAGTGAGCGACTTAATTTGGGCTGGAATCCCGCTCTGGCTTTTAACTGCCACCGAACTCCCCCGCTATTTTCGCAAACCAACCTTCGACCAAAACGAAACGCTCGGTGTTTTTGCCCTCACCTTTACCCTGCTCATTTTTGCATGGCTCAACCTCGCCGCGGCAGGCATTTTGCCCGAAAATGTACAGTTCACCACCTCCCACCAAATTCTTTTAGCCGCATCCATCGGGCTACTTATTTTAAGTCTCATCTTAATTGCTTTTGGATGGTCAGAAGAAGTCGCCAAGCTCGGTGGGATGTGGAGCATTGCACTAGGATTAACGATTTACACACTCGGCGTTGCGTGGGGATCAACCGGATTGCGTACCCCAAAAGGTGTGGAGATTTGGGACAGCGCGCCGCGCGTGGCTCAAGCTGGCTTGCTGGCAAATACCGTAGAGCAAATCTCAACGTGGTCGCGCGGTGATGCGCGTAGCCTCAACATCGTGATAACGGGAATCGACTCCCCTGCCCTAAACTGGGCACTCCGCAACCACGCCCTAAACGAAGTTGCCACCCTCGATTCATCTACCGCCCCCGACCTGCTACTCACCCCCTACACAGACGATATTGGTCTTGCCGACAGCTACCGCGGGCAAGATTTCACTTGGCGAAAAACACCCGATTGGGCACTAATGAACAGCCTCCCCAAATGGATAGTTTTGCGAGAATTACCAGAGAATTATGAAAAAATTATTCTGTGGGCACGAAATGATTTATTTTTCGATAATCAGAATCAGTAGAACAGGGAACAGTAAACCTAGTAATAAGGAATTAGGTAATCAGGAGAACCGATTGCCCCCCTTTGCTCTTCTAAACCTTTGCTCTTTTGAACCTTTGAACATTCAAACCTTCAACATTAAACCCTATGAACACAATCGCAATAGACGGACCCGCCGCGTCGGGCAAATCGACTGTAGGCTCTAAAGTAGCCAATGCTCTTGGCTATCTTTTTTTTGATACTGGTGTAATGTACCGCGCCGTAACGTGGACAGCTCTTAAACACAAGGTAAATATCTCAGACGAGGGCGCAGTTAGCGCAATTGCAAAAGATATACCCATTGACGTACAGCCCCCATCAACAGATGATGGTCGCTCTTCTGATGTAGTTGTTGAAGGGGAAGACATCACTTGGGCATGTCGTAAACCAGAAGTAGATGCAAATGTTAGCGCAGTTGCATCCTATGCTGGGGTGCGCGCCGCACTAAGCGAACAACAACGCCGAATTGGTCTACGCGGTAAAGTGGTTATGGTTGGGCGCGATATTGGTACGGTGGTTATCCCCGAAGCGAATCTAAAGGTTTATCTCGATGCCTCTGCTGAAGAACGAGCCAAAAGACGGTATGATGAGATTATAGCGCGCGGTGAGGACGCAGACTATGCCGAAATTCTCACAAAAGTCAAAGAACGAGATCACGTTGACAGCACGCGCGCACTCTCTCCCCTTCGTCCCGCAGATGACGCGGTGATTATCGATTCTGATAACTTAGATATTAACCAAGTTATAGAAAAAATCCTAGCCCTAAACACCCGCTAAAGACAATTATGCCAAGATTTATTAGCACGCTCTTTACCGCCCTCCCTTTCATTAATTTTCCCAATCTACTTGGCTGGGCTTTCTTTGTATTGCTTGTAGAGACAGTATTTTGGCTATATAAAAACAACCAAGAATATCGAGTGCTTTGGGAAATCCGCACTTGGTTAACATTTGGTGGGCTTCTTTTATTAACATTTTTCGGCAATTCATTTATCGGAATTTATATTAAAACACCTTCTTTGATGTCGTGGCCTGGCATTCCGCTTGAATCTCCTGGTGCGGCATTAATGGTTTTCGGCGCACTCAGCTGGATGATAGCTGGAGGAACGATAGAGCCTTTAGCCGCGTTTGCTTTAGGCGCAGTAGCAGGATTGATTCGCGCACCTTTTGATACACATACTATCTTTACACCACTGCAATTTGGTATTTTAGCAATGCTCTTCAGTATAGCAGTAGGGCAACGCTACCGTACTTTTATGTATAAGGCTTTGCGCCAGCCAATCCTTGCATCGCTGGCTCTTTTGCCCATCTTTAGCATACTTTATTTACTTGGTGTATTTTTCAGTGCTACGCACCCCGAAGTGACAACAAGGCTTGATTTTGCCATCAATAATACCGCTTCGGCAACTCTTGCTATGGCAGGAGAATTATTATTTAGTGGGGTAATTGCACAGATTTTAGCCATTATCTCCCCCAAAGCATGGAAACGAAATCGGGCTCTAAAACCCTCTCCATCTGAAGAACGTATAGAAACTCGTTTCTTAGTAGGAATGGGCACACTTATTGCTGTACTTTTACTCTCCTTACTAGTTGGGGTTTGGGTTGTTGCAGGACAATCTGCGCATCTAATGCTCGAAGAACGCCTTGAAAATACGGCGCAAGTTACCTCAGAAAGTGTTCCTTTCTTTTTAGAAACAGGGCAAAATCTAGGTGTTCAACTTACAGAATCCCCAGAACTACTCTCTGATGATCGTGAGGAACTCGCCCAGTTTTTAGAGGATAGAATCCGACTTGTAACCTACTATAATCAATTTCTTCTTGTAAACGATTCAGAAGATATTCTTAGTGAATACCCGCCCTCTACAGAAAGCTCCCGACAACTTTTTCCTGAAGAGAAAATGGGGATAGAGCTTGCTTCTGGCGGTATCCTGACGCAGATTTACACTATTCCACCTCTTACGCTCGAAGATACTACTCGTATCTCATTTCTCTTTACTATTCCCAATGAAGACCCCACCCTTACCCGCGTATTAATCGGGCGTACCGATTTGCAAACAAACCCAATTATGCGCCCAATACTCAATAGCCTGGACAGCATGGCTTCTGTTGAAGGCGAAGGGCTTTTAATTGATGAAAATAATTATATTCTTTATCACTCTAACCAAAATTCAATTATGACGTATTACGAGGGGGAGCATGGTAGCGAAGCAGAATTCTACGAAGGCACATCATCTACAGGCATTCGTGAGTTGGTTTATTATCAACCCGTATTGGGACGTCCGTGGGCAATAGTGCTAAAAGTGCCAGCAAGTGAAGTGCAACAACTTGCGCTAAAAATTGCCGCACCACTCTCTGTATTACTTCTCGTCTTAACCCTTATCGCCCTTATTTTATTGCGTTTTGGCTTGAGAATTATCTCTGGCTCTTTAGAAAATCTTGCCAACGAAGCAGGGCGCATAGCTCAAGGAAAGCTCGACCATACACTTGAAGTCTCTGGTACAGATGAGGTGGGGCAACTAGGGCGCGCTTTTGAACAAATGCGCGTTAGCCTCAAAGATCGCCTTGAGGAGCTAAATCGTCTGCTCGTTGTTAGTCAGAGTATTGCTTCTAGCCTCGAAATGAAAAACATCTTCGAACCTGTGCTGGAGGCAATCAAATCTACAGGAGCAGATACAGTGCAGGTTGTTCTCTCTCCTGATATAGCCCCCGACTCTATGACAGAGATGCCCACACGTTTTGCCATAGAAAATACCAGAGGTGAATATGCACATCTTGATGTAGAGATTTTTGAAGCGATTCGTGAACGAGGTCAACTTATTCTTCCCAACCTGTCTCGTTCAAGAGGCGGGTTACAACTCAGTGAAACACGCCCTAATCCCGCCGCACTTTTTGCACTTGTATTGCGTAATGAAAAACGTGTTTATGGTATTTTATGGGCGGCGTATGCCGAGCCTAAACTTTTTACCGAAGCCGATATCCGCTTCATCACCACGCTAGGCGGACAAGCCGCCCTCGCCGCCGCAAATGCACACCTTTTCTTAAGCGTAGAGGTTGGCAGGCAACAACTTGCTTCTATTCTCGATTCAACTTCCGACCCCGTCTTGGTAACAGACCACAAAGACAGGCTCCTTTTAGCAAATCCCGCCGCGCGGAAAGTGCCAGGCATAGAAGAAAACAGCACGCTAACGCCCATAGATAAAATCCTTCATCATACTGAGTTAATCGAACTACTAAAAGTCTCTTCTCCCGCTAAAGAACCCGTAGAAATAGATCTTGATAACGGAAAAACTTTCCTAGCAACAGCCTCCTCCGTTATCGCTGAAAACCAAACAATCGGACGCGTTTGTATTTTACGAGATGTTACACACTTCAAAGAATTAGATACCCTAAAATCAGAATTTGTCGCCACCGTTAGCCACGACCTTCGCTCTCCGCTAACATTAATGCGCGGCTATGCAACCATGATGGAGATGGCAGGCGACCTCAATGACCAGCAACAAAGTTATGTAGGCAAAATCATCACTGGCGTAGAGAATATGTCACGGCTCGTTAACAACCTTCTTGATCTCGGTCGCATCGAACTCGGTGTTGGCTTAGAAGTTGAAAAAGTCCCCGTACTTGATATTTTAGATGATGTAATCAGCTCGCTACAGCTAAAAGCCAGTGAGAAAAAAATCGATTTTTCATTAAATACCGCACCCAATCTACCCCTATTAATCGAAGCCGATAAAGATTTACTTCAACAAGCCATTTATAATCTAGTCGAAAATGCACTCAAATATACACCGAAAGAAGAGCAAGTCAATGTTCGTGCTATAGCATCGGCAAAAGATATAATCTTTGAAATTCAAGATAGCGGTATAGGCATTAGCGAAGAAGCTAAAGAACATCTTTTTGAAAAATTCTTCCGTAGTCCCCAACGTGAGGCACGTACCCAACAAGGCACCGGACTTGGGCTTGCCATCGTCCGCTCTATTGCCGAAAAACACGGCGGTCGCGTTTGGGTAGAGAGTGAAGAGGGCGTAGGAAGCACTTTCCATTTACAGGTGCCAATCGTCCAACCGCAAGAAGACAAATCCTAAAAAATATTTTTTTGGATGAAAAACACAACATGCGCGTGACCTTGTGCATGAGTGCCCTCAGCTCGCATCTTTTAGCATGAAGATTTGTGCCAACTAACAGCCCCACGCCATGCCTCAAGCTCAAATTCGGCACTCAAGTTCAAATTCACGCGTGTTGCGGCGCGTTATCCCCCATCCCGCCCCCAAAAAGGAAATCATTTTATGGTTACAACTTTTCATGTCAATCCAAACATCTTAGAAATGGAATATGCCGTTCGGGGACCTATCCCTCAGCGGGCGGCGAAACTCAAACAGGCAGGAGAAAACATCATTTTTTGCAATATCGGCAATCCACAAGCATTGGGGCAACAGCCGCTAAGTTATTATCGGCAAGTAATTAGTCTCGTTGAAGAGCCAACCAAAATTGCGAGAGAACGTGAACTAAAAGAGATTTTTGAAGAATCCCCCGCCAGTGATTTGCGCTATGACGACTTTATTTCAGAAGAAATTTTGAGCCTAAGTGAGAAAATTTTAACAAAAACGGGGAGCGGGCTGGGCGCATATACCGAAAGCAAAGGCTACCTTTTTGTGCGAGAAGCCATTGCTGATTTTATTAATAGGCGGGATTGTTTTTCCCAAAAAAGCGATTTAGCGGCAAAACCAGATGATATTTTTCTTACCAACGGTGCCAGTGATGGCGCAAAACGCGTTTTAGATTTACTCATTGCCGAAGAAAATGATGGCGTGATGATACCTATCCCGCAATATCCGCTTTATTCAGCATCTATTAAAATGTTCGGCGGCGTGCAAGTGAACTATTACCCCGACGAAGAAAAAAATTGGGCGTTAAACCGTACAGCACTAGAAAACGCCTACACGCAAGCCATAGCGAAGGGCGTTAATATCAAGGCTATTGTGGTCATCAACCCTGGCAACCCAACTGGTGCAATTTTAGATAAATCTAGTGTGCATGAGGTGATAGCGTTTGCGTCAGCACATGGCATAGCTATTATTGCCGATGAGGTTTATCAAGAAAATCTTTATGGAGGAGAATTTATCTCTTTTGCGAAGGCTCTTGGCGAGCTAAAAAGTGTGCCTCTTTTTAGTCTACACAGTATTTCAAAAGGTTTTTACGGCGAATGTGGGCACCGTGGCGGCTATCTCGAAGTGCGTAACCCGCCCCAAATTGCAGGCACAGAAATAAGTTTTATAGATTTACTGCTTAAACAGGCTTCGGTAAGTTTATGCTCAAATTCTGTAGGGCAAATTATGACCTATCTAATGGTTAGCCCACCAAAAGAAAGCGGCGGGGTACAAGAAAAATTCTTGGCAGAAAAAGAAAAAGTACTCAAAAACCTTTATGAAAAAGCAATTATAGTGCGCGAGGCTTTTGAGAAAATGGATGGCTTAGAGGCTTTTGGAAAAACGGGTGCGATGTACCTTTTCCCCCGTTTAAATAAATTGCCTGAAGGTACAGATGATTTTGATTATTGCATGGCTCTTCTCGAAGAGACAGGCTTATGTGTAGTGAATGGTTCTGGATTTGGGCTAAAAAACCATTTACGCATTGCCTTTTTGCCATCAAAAGAACAACTAGAAGATGTTTTGCCGCGCTGGGTGGCATTTCATAATAATTATGTGAACGCGTAACACTATATTCATGCCGCCCTTTATAATGCGAGATAAAGGAAAAGAACGCATGAGTAAAAACCGAATAAGAATTGCTTTTGGATTATTAATTGTTGGCACACTGGGTCTTTTGCTCAACGAGTTGCTCTTTAGATGGGGAAGGTCTGCTACGCTACTTTTTACAATTGCCAATATCATTGGTCTGTTACTTTTAGGATTTTCCTATAAAAACAGAAATTAAAACAAAAAAGCCGTCAATCATTTGATTGGCGGCTTTTCTTTTTAAAGACAGGGGCTAATTAGTTACTTTAGCGAACTCAGCTTCGAAATCATCTACGGAGACTGCACCAAACCAAGTTTTAACTGGCGTGCCTTCTCCATCTACAAGGACGAACATCGGCTGGTAGCGAAAGCCAAACTCCTTCATTAAATTAGCATTTTGTGCATCTTCAATATCTAAAAAAGAGAAACCAATTTCTTCTGAATACTTTGCTTCAAGCCCGTGTACCACGGGCGCCATAGAGCGGCAAGTCCCTCACCAAAAGGCGAAGAATTCAATCAATTGCGGTTCTCCATTCGCTATATTAACGGTCGTGGGGTCTGTAGCTTCAAGCTCATCACCACGAGAAGTTGGCTGAATAACAACCTCTTCTGTTGGCGGTTCGGTCTCAACAGGAATAGTAGTAGGCACCACCTCACTCACTTCGCTTGGCAAAGGCTCGGGCACAGCTGGTTCTTGCGTAGCTGGTTGCGGAGCTACGGTCTCAGCAGGCAAGGGAGCAGAGGTGGTCGGGGTACAAGCTGAAAGTATTAGAACACCCAGCAAACCCAAAGTCAATAAAACGGATCGATTCAAGTCGTCCTCCTTCATAAATAGTTAGGATAGGAATATCCTACCACACTATGATGTTTTTTATCCACTTTATCTTATTTGATCAGAAAATCCTAGACATTCTTGCGCCTCTGTCCACTGACTAAAACTTTAGCGATCCGCGCCGCCAAAGTCGCATTATTATGTAGCAAAACCAAATTTGAACGCAAAGAACGCCCCTCGCTCAACTCATTAATCCTAGCTAATAAAAAGGGTGTCAACGCTTGTCCGTGAATCCCCCTATCTTGCGCATCTTGCGAAGCCTGCTTAATAATAGGGTTAATAAAATCATCTGGCAAGGAATACTCTTCGGGAATAGGGTTTGTAACCAAAATTGCGCTCTTTAATCCCAAATCCCAATGCGCCTTGGCGAAAGCTACAATTTCTTCAGGGGAATCTAGGCGCACACTCACATTCAATCCACTCTTACGTGAAAAAAATGCTGGAAATTCATCTGTCTGATAGCCAACAACTGGCACTGCCTTCGTTTCAAGATATTCCAATGTGGCAGGCAAATCTAGGATGGATTTCGCACCCGCACAAACTACAATCATGGGCGTATCAGAGAGTGCTTCTAAATCGGTGGATATATCCATGTGCCCCTCGCGATGAACACCGCCGATTCCGCCTGTAGCGAAGGTGCGAATCCCAACTTGAGAGGCGGCGAGCATCGTCCCTGCTACAGTTGTGCCGCCATCGAGCTTTTTAATGATAGCCTTGGCAAAATCCCGCCGAGAGACCTTAACGGGGTCTTTGGCATTTGCCAACCTTACTAATTCATCATCATTAATGCCAACGCGAATTTTTCCATCCAAAAGCGCAACGGTAGCTGGAACAGCCCCCTGCTCATGCACTTTCGCTTCCATATCGCGGGCTAATTCCATATTCTGCGGGATGGGTAATCCGTGGGTGATAACGGTTGACTCTAGCGCAACGACAGCCTGAGAAAGCTCGAGGGCGCGGGTGATTTTGGGGGAGAGGATGGTGTGGGGGAGTTTCATAGATTCCTTTTATTCTAAATTTAACGATTATCGCGTATCCAACGGTCTATTGCATTTTTTAGCAACTCTTTAGGGGAAGCACTTGGTGTTCTCTTTTTTTCATATTGAATCAAACGCTTAACTGTAGCGTGGTCATAAAAAACTTTTACTAGCAAATCTTCGTAAAGCACCCCAATTTCTTCTGTCTCATCTACTTGAACTTCTTTAGCAACCGCATGTTCATTATCATCTAAATTTGATAACGCAGATTTAAGGATAGGTTTTGCAACAGCAATGACAACTCCGCGTATATTTACTTCATCTAAAGAAATTATTTCGTAATCGTTTGAGCTTTCAGAAACTAACCCTTCAGAAGCATATCTTTTTATTACACCAGCTCTTTCGCCTTGAACTGGATTATCTAACGCGGCAATTATTATATCTCCAAATCGAAAACCAAAATTACTCAAATTAAGATCAATGGCTAGAACATAATCATTATTCATAATAGGAATTAGCGTAGCCTGATTCATACTATCCCCATCTACTCGAAACCATCTATATACCCTTGGATTAAGAACAATAGGGTTTCCTTCTTCTCGAAGATTGTAAAATTGATGAGGGATTTCGTTGAAAGTCAATTCTTCAAGAATAGCATCAAGATTAGGCTGGCTCTCAAAGATGAAATCACCTTCTGCGCCAGCACGGATTTGGCTCTGTGTTGGAAAAATCAATTGACTTCGTTTCCAACGCGAAAGGGAAGAAAAAAAAGGAGGAGGAGATTGATGCACAATCTTTTGCTCAAATATCAAATTTACATCATCCCGAACATTCAGCACATCACCTACTAATTGATCTTCAATTCTCTCAATGAAACCATAACACTCATCACGTCTTTCATATTGATTCTCTCTACGATATTTTTTTGCCATTCGTTCAAACTTCTCAACCGTATATTTCAGCTTTCGACGTGCAGGCATCTTGCGGTTAAAAAGCAGGTAACTTTCTCCATACACCCAATGAGCAAAGAGTTCATTCCATTTCGCCCCAATAAGATTGAAATCCCTAATCGCTCTCTTGGCGTACCGTTGCATTTGAACAAATTCCCCCAGTTCATAGTAAATACAAACACGAAAAAAAGAACTGAAATGACGGCTATCACAGGTTGTACAATTATTTAACTTAGCTTCTGCTTTAAGCCTACTTAGAACAACCTTAGCTTCGTCCTGATTGCCTCGAAGATTCTTTATTTCATTCTTCAATGCCACAGTTTCTTTACTCTTTATTTCCAAGTTGTCTAAAACTAACTCTAATAAGTCCCACATAAACTCTCCCCTTATATATTTAGCTGATTTTTAAGCATAGTCAGCGTCCTCAATCCTTCCCTAGCAACTAAAGAACCAAGTATTGGATCACTCAGACTCTGCTCAAGGACTTGAGTTAAAAGTAAAACCGATGCTTCTGTAAATTTATCTACATCCATATCATCTTCTCCACCGTTGATTTCTGTGAGACTATTGATTAGTGTATCAAGAAAACTTTGGTATGCTTTAGTATGCGCACTCTGTTTAGCACGAATACCTTCAGCTTCCGTCTCTCCCACTCTTATCGTTTTTATCATCTCTTTTTTGGCATTCCAATAATTAATTATTTCAGTAAAAACCTCATCATCAACTGGAATTAAATCTATAATCTGTAAATCAAGTAGTTGGGAACCAGCAACTTCTAATCCTTTTTTAATACTGTTCGATAATTCATCGTTTATTTGGAATGATAAAAATTGTGGTGAATTTTCATCTTCTAATAATAATTCATCAACGGCTTGTCCTGAAATGTACCCCTTAATCTTTCCTGTTATAGTGCCCATCGCCGCACTATCCCACGTAGATTCTGATAACTCCTTTGTCTCTGAGTTATATTGAACAGCGGTTCGCTCTACAATTGTTTTTACTCTATCAGAATCAAATGGATAAACAAGATTCATCGCATTTTCTTCTTCCTTAAGCACTACCGAACGTTTTTTAGCTTCGTCGCTTGAAGCAATTTGAATTTCCGCACGCACCTTAAATTCGACTTCTATACCGTCTTTTGTCCAGGTTTTAACTGTAGCCTCTCGTATTTGTGGGCGTAAATCAACAATCGCTTTGATGATTTCGTATCGCTCAAGCACTGGCATAGGCAAACCAGGTCCTAAAACACGAGAAAATTTGTTCCCTCGCTCCAAATAAACAGCAACACCATCATAAATAACTAAAGTTGCGGGTCCCCCAAACCAACGTGCCCAATGATATTCTTCTAAATCGCCAGCTTCTTCTAATGTAATAAAGGGGTAGTTAAGCACTTTTTTTATCGGCTCAGGAAGCGGAATGACGCCAAGGAGTTTACGCTTTATTAGTGGGGCTAGATTATAATCGTCTGGAAGTTGATAGAAATCCTTAATGATTTTTTCACTTTGTTTGCTAAGGATTCTAATCCCTACTCCAGCAATAACAGCTGGGGCAAAAACAGAAAAAAACAACTTGATTAAAAGCCATATTTTCCCAAACACATTCGGAGAGTCTATGGCGACTTTCTGTGGACTTAAACTCGCATAGACAATAAGATAAAGAATAATAACAAAAAAAAGCACTATTACAGGAACAATAATCTTGCCAGTTCGTTCAAGATCTTTCCACTGTTCTTCTTCTTTAACAAATCGATTATGCCAAGTTGATGAATCAAAAGATGAATATGATTTTTTATTCACTCTTCACCTCCTTGATTATTACGCATAAACAATTTCCACACATCTAATTTAGCAGAGTTTTGTTTAGCGTCTTCAATATCAGTGGTTTGTATCAATCCATCTAATGTTGCGAGGAAATTTAATGCCACTACCTGTTTTGGCAAGCTATCATTTACTTTACGTGCCTTAGCAAGGCTTTCAGCAACAGATGCTAAAAAAGTTGCTTTTGCTGAAGCATGCGCCTGAGCACGCAGCTTCTCTGAAGCTGTATCGCCATCAAGTTTAACGCTATTAATTTTCTGTCTCCATGCTGATGTCCATGTAGACGTTAGTTGTTCTCTGAGAATATCATCTTCTTTAAAAATAAAATTAACAACTCGGGATGCAAATAACTGAACTCCTATTTCTTCCAGCCGAGGTGTGGCTCTTTCATTAATAACCCCTGCAATTTCATCTAATGCGCTTACCCCTCGCTTATCTCTTTCTTGGGGGACCCAAAGTTCATCGAAGGTGCGCTCAGAAAGCACGAGACGTGCTTCTTTAACAACACGCTGTACAACAATTTCATCCCAATAAATATTGGGGGTTTTATCATCATCACTTGGCGTATCAATACATGCTGTACTAAGCACAGCATGTATTCGAGCGGCAGAGTATGGATAACTACGATCCAAATTTCTATCAGGTTTTAGGCCATCTTGCAGTATAGGAGAAACCCGCCAAACACGATGGCGCGTTTCCTTATCCCAGTCACTCCAATCATTTTGATCGATTTTAAAAGAAATAAATATAATTGCTTTAATTTTAATCCCGTCTTTTGTAACAGCATCAAAAGGTGTCGGACGGAGTTGGGTTCTTAAATCAACAATAGCAATAGGGCGTTCATATTGTTCAACAAAAGTTATGCCAGGTCCATCTGCTTGATTAAACTCAATTCCAACTGATTGCCCTACCACTTGATGGGAATGCATCCAAACAATACCAGGGCGCCCAAAATCTTTAAAGTAATCCCCACCAATGCGCTGCTCAACATCTCTGGTAGCACTATCTTTTGCAACCCAAATAGGGTATTGTGCCCCCCAAATATACCAGAACGACACCCAGAATTTATTCTTCCTCTCTACTGTACTATTGAAATCAGAAATTGGAAAAATAACCTGTGCTTGATGGTAAAGCAAGAAATAAAATATGATAAATACAGGAATTGAAACAAAAACAATGCCCAACCATTCCCCGCGCAACCATCCCATAAGTAAAACCGTTAAATGCCCAAATACTGTAACACCGCTTTTGAATTTGCTCTGTTTATAAGTTAAAATAATAGCAAAAGGACATAAAACAGCATAGGAAGCAAACCAGCGGAACCCCCCAACTGTCATATACGATGTAAATCTACTTTGAGCCGCTTTCAAAGAAATGGCTTCTGTTAAAAGAATAAAACTAAATGGAATAATTATAAAAACAATAAATGTGATAACACTAAAAAATACTCTTCGCGAATTTCTTTTTTCTTGATGCTTTGCAATAGAGATATAAGTCCAATATGCAGTAAGCCCAAGAAAAAGTACTATAATAACGGGCTCGCGCAAAATATTGCTGATAACTTCTTGCCAAAATAAACGAATTGAGTTTTCTTCCATTTACTTACACCGCCACTTAATATAAAAAACCCGCTTTCTTAAGCTTGCCAGATCGTAACTTCAAAGATAAGTATATATATAGCCCCCCCCCCTGTCAAGCAGGACTAGAATTAATATTTTGCATCAATTAAAGAAACATCTTCTCCCCCTACCCCAAAACTTCCTCCTCCAACGCATAAGTATAGCCATCGCTCAACTCCCCTTCTGCTTCCAAGTGCCGCCGCAAATACTGCCCGCAATTGCTACCAATCAAGTTTTCTTCTACTTCGCCGATACTAACAATCACCTGATAGCCCGCGTCTTCTAATGCAGTCACAATCGCGTCTTGGCTGGCATCGGTATTGGGATCAATATAGGTTTCTAGTTCATTTTCCATAGCGCGGTAAGTTGGGTTGAGGGGCGTAATCTTAATTAAGAAAATATCAGGAGAAAAATGCTCTTTCAATACTTCGGGGTCAAGAGGCTGTCCTTGTGCCAGCGCAAAGTTGAGGGTGATTTTTCGGTCGCCTTCGCGATAAAATCTTTCGCCAAATTCTGCCATTTTTGCAAAACCCCATTTTTTAACGGGAACAAGTTCATCACGCAAATCCAAATCAGTGGTATGAATCGAAAATTGAAATTGGAAATGCCCATTTGAGTAAAGCCTATTTTTAATCTCCAGTAGACGCTCAAAAAAAGCATCCGCTCCATTTGGGGCAACGCTCGAAATCGAAGGCATCAAACCAGGGGCATCATAGCGTTTTGGCAACTCTTCAAGCACATCCAAAACAGCATCATTCAAAGCGGGTTCACCCATACGCGCAAACTGAATCTTAAATTGCTTTGAAGGCACGCGTCCGCTCGGATACCGATTACGTACCATAAAATCAATTTGCTCTAAAATTTCTTCTGCGCTGGGCTTGCCATGAAAATACCCGCCCGCATCACACATTTTGCACCCAACAGGACAACCGTGCATCGTTGAGACCAACAAAATCCACTTTTCTTCACGCGCAAAAGGCGGTTGAAGTGACTCTACACACTCTAGCATTTTCCCGTTTTCATACTCAACAATATAAACATAAGCCATTTCATCCGTCCCCGTTTTTGCAATTATTTTCATTATTTCTCCTTAAAAAAATTTTCAATCTCCATCGCCGCGCGCAAGCCATCCCCTACCGAAATTGCGGTCTGACGAAAAATGCCATTCTGCACATCGCCAATAAAATATAGGATATTGCGCGCCATGAGTTCTTTTTCTTTAGATTGGATTTCTGGCGTAAGGAAATCTAAATTTGGAATTCTGCCGAGCGCACCTAGAACCAAACTTGCGTGCAATTCCTCAACACCGTGCTGAAAAGCAACGCTTACTCTTAAACACGCATCATCTGCAAGAGTAACGCGTTTAAGGGACGCATTTTTAACGTAAACGATATGTTCATTTTCAGTCACACGCGTCTGAAGCAAACCTAAGGCTTTAGTTTTCGTGCCACGATTCAAAATTTTAACCTTATTTTGTCTTGCTAAATTAAGGGCATAATCGAAAGACGCATCCCCAGCCCCAACAATAATAATTTCTTTATTTGCCAGATTTAGCAAATCACGCACTTCATAAAACACACGATGCTTTGCTTCTGAAGCGATTAAATAATCATCAAATTCACGTGCTTTTGTTCCACTGGCTATAATGGCAACTTCAGCAGAGTATTCATTTTTAGAAGTTGTAGCAACAAAATTCTTGCCGTTATAATCGAGAGAAATCACTTTTTCAAAAAGGATTTCTACGCCTATATGCTCTGCTTGTTTTTGAAATAACCTAAGAAGTTTAGGACCTTTCACCCCATGTGGAAAACCAGGATAGTTTTCAACTAAATTAGCATTATATAATAACCCACCAAGATAAGTCCCTTCTAATAAAAGTACAGAAATACCTACTCGTTTCAGTTGTAGTGCGGCGGTTAAGCCTGCAGGACCAGCGCCAATAATAAGAACGGAATTCTTTTGCATTTACTTACTTCCAATCATCTTGTCGATTTGAGAAAAACAATCGAAAAAGCGATTACTACGAAGGGACACTCTCATCTGCTACAGATGAAACTCCACCACCTAAACTCTTTAGTTTTGTGAAGACAAAGCTATAGCTCACAATCCATAAGGGTAAGCCTGTAATCATTAGACGGTCTCCTTGATCGGAAGAAACGCCCGTAGCTAAGGTTTGGATTAATAAGGTGAGGTAGAGAATCCAGATTGCTTCCCATTTTCCTTTACGGTTGAAAATTAGCATATAACCCATTAATGGCAACATGAGCAGATGCAGATAGAGATGCCATTTATTGAGCGTCATAATAACTATATCCATTGAGTTATCTTTATCAATAATGATATAAGAATCGGCTAATAAGGATTCTTTTACGAGATTATTAACGTAAACGGAAAATGTGACTTTCTTGTTGTTGAGGAGATAATCAAGCTCTTCTTCACGCGTCCACGTCTCCACAACGGTAGCAACTTCGGGCAAGTTTGACACGCCCTCGGCTCGGGCATAGACGCGCGTCAGCGTCCAGTATTTGAGGGTGACTCCCGCCACATCCGAAATAATTGCATATCCTAAAATTTGCCAAGTGAGCAGAAGCTGAATCCAGATGGGAATGAGGGCGAGGGCAATCTTTCCCCAAAATCGTACTGTCTGCCATTTTTTGAAGGATTTGATGATGATATAGAGCAATAAAATGACAAGTTGAACCTGGTAGGTTGGTTTTGTGACCAAGAGGAGGCTCATTAGAAAAATGAGCCAATAATCTTTTTGCTTATTTTTAGAAAAGACAAAAAATGCCAAGATGGACAAAAGTAAAATGTTGAAAACTTCTGTCATACCATGGAATGTAAGTGCGATGGGGGAAGGGTGCGTCCAAAAAACGACTGTGGCGAGGAGGGCGAGCCAAATTTTGCCTGTGGCACGAATGATGGCTAGAAAAATAAAGACGATAGATGCCAGCCAAAAGATGAGTTGCAGTCCCCAAAGTGAATAGTCTGGGTCGATGGGGGTGAAGTTACGCACTGCGCCAACAATGAGCGGATAAAGCCAAGGGCGACGGTAGAGGATTGTTTCTTCTTCTGTATTGCCGAAAAAATTATCGCCCGTATCTCGGTAGTCACGGGCATCGGACGCCCACCAAATGTGGTTGTCCATGCGCCCCTCTTCAAAACCGATATGAGTGCTTTCAGCATAGGTTTGAGGAATTGCCCACGCAAAATAATAAAAAGTTGCCACAACAAGCGTGATAGCGAGGGCAACTAGAAAGTGGCGGTTTTCTTCTATTTTTTTCCAGAGTGGGGCGACTTTTTTCTTCATTCATTCTCCAAAAAACTAAGGATTTTCGAACACAGAGGGCAACACCTAAACCATTGATGACAAGGGCAAAAGCAGTATATTATCGAAAACAGAATAATACTACAGAATCTCTTCCATCATCTTCGCTACAGATTTGGGCTTGCTCCCTTTTTTCAGTGGGTCACCTAAAATACAAATGATTTTAAAAACCTTATATAGAATATAAAAAGAGCCATGCGAGAAAATCGTATGGCTCTTTTTTTACTATGCTTTACTTAATCTACACTCTATTCTTCTTCGTCTTCTGTTTTCGATGCGGCGATAACCTCATCTGCAACGTGGGAGGGAACAATATCGTATCTTTCAAATTTCATTGTGAAATAACCACGTCCGCCGGTAATAGAACGAAGTTGGCTGGTATAGCGCAACATTTCTGCCAGGGGGACAGTGGCAATAACAGTGGTAGAACCGCGCTCAATGTCGGTGCCTTGAACACGTCCACGACGAGTGCTGAGGTCGCCCATCACATCACCCATGTTTGAATCAGGAACAGTGATACGCGCCATCATAATTGGTTCATAGAGAACGGGACGAGCCTCTTTGATCGCGGCTTTGAATGCGCCACGAGCCGCCGATTCAAAGGCAACTGGTTTTGAATCCACAGGATGCTCTTTACCATCAAAGATAGAAACTTTGATATTTTGCATCGGGTATCCAGCTACTGCGCCAACTTTCATCACACTGGCAATGCCTTTGCGAATGGCAGGCTCATAAGATTGCGAAATAGAACCACCGAAAACATCCCAAGTGAGTTCAAAATCTGATTCGGGATTATTATCAATGGTCATGTGGACTTCACCGAACTGACCAGAACCGCCACTTTGCTTTTTGTGTCTATAAGATGCGCTTGCTTTTTTTGTGATGCCTTCACGATAGGGCACACGCGGCTCAATTGTTTCTAAGCCAACTTGCAATTTACTCTCTGCACGCCGAATAGCTACGTCTATGTGTTGACTCCCCATGCCTTTGAGAATAGTCTGACGAGTGGCTTTTTCGTTATACCAATCGAGAGTCATATCCTCTTCACAAAGACGTGTGAGGGTAGGCGAAATTTTTGCCGCATCAGCTTGTGTTTTCGGCACAATGCCTACACGGAAAAGACCGGTTGGGTATTCAGGAACTGATAGAGTTAGCGGATGCCCTTCTATGCAGAAAGTATCGCCTGTTGCGGTTTCGCTCAATTTTGGCACGTTGGCTATATCACCTGCGTGAATAACGCTAACATTTTCTTGATTTTTCCCTGTGGGGATATTTACTGAGCCAAATCTTTCTTCGATTTCTTTATTTTGGTTCCAAACTCGGCTATCGCCAAAAATAGAGCCAGAATAAATGCGGAAGAAGGTTTGTTTGCCCACAAAGGGGTCTGCTGTTGTTTTCCATACATAGGCGGCTAATGGGGCTGTATCTAAGGCTTCTAGTTCTTCGTCACCACCAACACCTTTTGCCACGATAGCAGGTCGCTCAGCAGGAGAAGGCATAAGACGCACTAAAGTATCTAGGAGAGGTCCCACGCCCAATTCATTGGCGGTCGCGGAGACGAAGACTGGCACATAGTCTCCAGCCAAGAAACCGCTCTTTAACCCGCCCATGATTTCGGAATCCGTCAGGTCTCCATCTTCAAAGAATTTTTCCATCAAAGCCTCACTGCTTTCAGCGGCGGCTTCTATCAATTCCATCCGAGCTTCTTCAACGGCATCGGCGTATTCAGCGGGAACTTCAACCGCTTCCTTGCCATCACCTTCATAAGCTTTATTGCCCAGAAGGTCAATTACGCCTTTGAAATCTCCACGCACGCCCCACGGAAGTTGGAGTCTGATAAGACGTGTTTCAGAAAATTCTTCTAAGGAATCCATCACCTTTTGCAGATTGGCATTATCGCGATCCAATTTGTTGATAACTACCGCGCGCGGCAAGTTGAAGTCATCACAATAACGCCAAGCGATCTCGGTACCAACTTCTACACCTGCCAAAGAATCTACCAACATTAACGCAGAATCGGCAACGCTGAGGGCTGAAATCACTTCACCGACAAAGTCGGTATAGCCTGGTGCGTCTAAGAAATTGAGTTTAGTCTTTTTATGTTCAATGGGAATGACGGTGGTATAAAGTGATAAGCCGCGGCGAATTTCTTCATCATCGAAATCGGATGCGGTGGAGCCATCTTCAACTTTCCCCATACGCGTTGTAGCTCCGCTATAATACAAAAACGCCTCAGCCATCATTGTTTTTCCAGAACTACTATGACCAACCAAAGCGATATTACGAATTGATTCAGTACTGTATTCTTTCATTGATTAAAACCTTCCTTTTTAGGATAAACAGACCGCATGATTGTAAGAGAAGTCAGTTGAATTGTCAAAGCAAGATAACAGGTTTTACCTGAATTTTGTATAAAGGCTTCATAGCTAAAGTAAATATCAAGCATTTTTCTTAATTTTCATCTTTTCTGCAAATATCTTGAATGCCTGATACAATTCACCCTATGAACACACCAAAACGTAACGAAATCAAATCAGGTCTTCAAGTTGCCATTGTGCTGAAAAAAGATCAGCATAGCGGAAACCTGACCGAAGGAATTGTCAAAGACATTCTCACTCGCTCTGCGAGCCACCCACACGGGATTAAAGTTCGCTTGATGGATGGACAAGTGGGGAGAGTGAAAGAAATTAGGGATTAGGTATCAGTAAATCAGGAAAAACAAAAATATTTTTTATCAATTCACGCCATTCACGTTAAAAAAGAGAGTAAATTTTGAATAACCCAGAAGAAGAAAAAACCGAAGAAAAGAACCCCCTCCCCGAAATCACCTTCGCGGAACTCCCCGAAAAATCTCAAAAAGCCGCCAAAAATGTAGGCTGGGATTCGCTTATGCCCGTCCAGCGCAAGGCGATTCCCTACCTCACCACAGAAAAGGATGTCATGATCCAAGCCCGAACGGGCAGTGGAAAAACGGGCGCATTTTTGCTCCCCATGCTCGAACGCCTCAACCCAAAACAGAAAAAATGTCAGGCACTCATCCTTGTCCCCACGCGTGAACTCGCTCGACAAGTTGAGAAGGAAGCAAAAGTTATTTGCCAAGATTCTGCCCTTAAAACGGTAGCCGTTTACGGTGGGGTCGGATACGGGGAGCAACTCCAAGCCTTTAAAGATGGCGCGCAAATCGTAGTTGGCACGCCCGGGCGCGTCCTCGACCATCTCATCAAACGCTCTTTCACCCTCGACCGCTTAAAAATGCTCATCTTCGATGAAGCCGATAGAATGCTCTCGATGGGTTTTTACCCCGACATGAAAGAAGTGCAGCGTCACCTGCCCAACCGCCACGTCAATACTTGCATGTTCTCCGCCACCTTCCCCGTTCACGTCAAGCGCGCTGCCAACGAGTTTATGCAAGACGCCGAATTTTTCAGCCTAAGCAGTGAGCATGTTCACGTCACCGATACCCAGCACATTGTCTATATGGTACCGAGCATGGAAAAAGAAAGAACGCTAATTCGATTGATTGAGCTGGAAAACCCACACTCTGCGATTATCTTTTGCAATACAAAAGTGAAAGTAAATTATGTGAAGACGATTCTTCAACGATATGGATACGATGCAGATGAACTAAGCTCAGATTTGTCACAACAACGGCGAGAACGAACTTTGGGACGCGTGCGCGATGGCAGTTTACGTTTTTTGGTGGCGACAGACGTTGCCGCGCGTGGCATCGACATCGATGCGCTATCGCACGTCATCCAATTTGAACCACCCGACGACCTAGAAGCCTATATCCATCGTGCTGGGCGCACGGGACGCGCTGGAGCAACTGGCACAGCCATGATGTTGGTTTATGGCGTAGAAAAACGTCAGCTAACCCGCATCTCGGCCCATTTCAAACTCGAATTTGAAGAACGCGATATCCCCACCGAAGAAGATGTTGCCAAAATAGTCGCTGAGCGCGCTATGGTCTTCTTAGAAGCCGAGCTCCGCGAGCGCGACAAACTCCAAGGAGATCGTAGCCAGCGTTTTAAACTCTTAGCCCAAAAACTCTCCGAAGGTGAGGATGAACTCCCTATTATTACAATGCTTTTAGACGATTATTATCAGAAAGCACAGCATAAATTTGTAGCAAAACCAAAGAAAAGCCCTGCGCAAAAGAAAAAACCCTATAAGAAAAAGAACTATAGAGGAAAAAAATCTTCGAACAGAAGACCTCAAAGGTAACAAAAGATTCAAGATATGGCGCATAAGATATGGCGCAGTAAAAGCAGTCTCTTCTTAGCCGACTAAAGTTGGCCAAGAAGAGACTGCTTTTGTCTTAAGAAAAACCATTATAAAAGTTAAGCTAAAAAAGATTGACAAAGTTATTTTTTCCAGTATACTGTTAAAGGTTGGACATCCTACCTATATACTGAAAATTATGACAATTAATACAAAAACACGCTTGGAGCAAGTCAAATCGGGGTTGCTCAGTTATATTCATCAAAATCAGCTGGGGCGCAATGACCAGCTCCCTGCCGAAGCATCTATTGCAAAGACTTTGGGCGTTAGCCGCAATACTTTGAGGGAGGCGTATATCTCGCTAGAGAGTGAGGGTATTATTATTCGGCGGCACGGGATAGGGACATTTATTGCCCAACCGCCACTAATTCGAGATTCTTTAAATAGCTTTGCTCCCTTTGCACAGATTATTCAGGATGTTGGCTTTACGCCAAACTTTGAGACGATTTCTGCAAGTTTTAAAAAAGTTACTGAAGATGTATGCTCAACTTTGGCAATTTCGCCTGAGCAAAAAATACAGTGTGTAATGCGCACCGTTCTTGCTGATGAAGACCCTGTAATTTATATTGAAGACTATATTTCTCCGCTGGTGAACACATCTGATGTGGTATGGAATGATTTTGGCGGAAATATGGTTCAGTTACTTTCTGCTACGCTAGATACTCGTTTGCATCAAATTCAATCGAATATCCGCGCGGCAGCACTCCCCCCCAAAATTTCACAGTATTTGAATTTAGCAACTGGCACTCCAGTTTTGAGCGTTCGCTCTACAATTTATACAATAGACAATCAGGTTGTGAATTTTAGCAAGATTTTTTTCAATTCTGATATTGTGGAACTAAATACTGTGCGGATGATCCGCACCAATTAACTATTCTCTTAAATGAGAAAGGAGAAAGCACTATGCGTACGAAAAAAGTTTTTCTTGTTTTGATGGCACTTCTGCTAATCATTGGTTTAGGGGCATGTAGCCCTGCCGCCGAACCCGCCCCCGAGGAAGAATCCGCTCCCGTTGAGGAAGCCGCTCCCGTTGAGGAAGCCGCTCCCGCTGAAGAAGAAGCCGCCCCTGTTGAAGAAGAAGAGGAAGCTCCCGCAGAAGAAATGGCAGAGCCTGTCACCTTCCAGGTTTTCTACCCCGTTGCAGTAGATGCGCCCATTGCCGAAATTTTGAATGAATATATTGAAGATTTCCAAGCAGAATATCCTCACATCACCGTTGAACCCGTTTTCTCTGGTGGATACGGAGACGTGCAGACCGCAATCCAGACCACCATTGATGGCGGTGGCACACCTCCCGCATTAGCCGTGATGTTAGCAACTGCACTCTACGATTTGAATAACGCGGGTTATATTTCTCCTCTTGATAGCTACGTCGCCGGCATGGAAGATGGAGATGCTTATATTGCCGATTTCTTGCCCGTATTTCTCGATAATTCCTATGCTTATGACGAACTTTGGAGCATTCCTTTCCAACGCAGTGCAACTGTCATGTACTACAACATGGATATGTTCGCAGAAGCAGGTTTAGACGCCCCCACAAATTGGGAAACTTGGGCAACAGCCGCTCAAACGCTCACCACAAAAGATGGCGATGCAACCAACTGGGGGCTTCAATACCCCTCTGGCTGGCCCTATTGGCTCTTCCAGCCCCTCGCCATCGGCGCAGGGCAAAACATCCTTGATGATGATTGCACAGTTGTCTTTGATAACCCTGCAGTTATCGAAGCTGTTCAATTCTATATTGATCTCTCTGGCGAATATGAAGCAATGCCTGCTGGCGTTCAAGGCATTTGGGGCACAGCGCCAACTGATTTCTCCAGTGGCTCGACGGCAATGATTATCCACTCATCTGGTAGCTTGAAGGGTATTATTGAACAAGCCGATTTTGAAGTTGGTCTGATGGGTCTCCCCGGAAAAGAAGATGGCTCCATCTCCGCAGTTCCTGGTGGCGGTAACTTCTACATCATGAGCGGCGCTCCCCAAGCAGAACAAGATGCCGCTTGGCTCTTCGTTGAATTCCTAACTCAGCCCAAATATATAGCCGACTACAGCATCAACACTGGCTATGTTGCTAGCACATCTAGCTCTTATGAAACAGAAGAAATGTTAGCCCACACCGCTGAAGTTCCCCAAGCTCTCTCTGCCCGTGACGCACTCCAACAAGGTGGTGCAGAATTGGCAACCCAAAACTTAGGTGCTGTTCGTGGTATTTTCCACGATTATTTACAACGTGCTTATAATGGTGAAATGACTGCCGATGAAGCAATGGCCGCCGCACAAGTTGAAGCAGACGCCGCATTAGTCGATTTCTGCGAATAATTTTCTAAGAAACTATCTCAAAAACCTGACAGGTCTTAGGCTTCGCAGAAGCACGGCCTGTCAGGTTTAACTCTTTATAATGCGCCGACACGAACGCGTTTTAGGCTTAAGTGCCAAATCCCAAGCTGGGTGTGCGGCGTAAACGCCCCTACGCTATACGCCAAGAAAATGTTGACTAAAAGCACTCAAGTTCAAGTCAAGAGTGTCCCGTCTCACTTAATCTAAGAGAATAAGGAAGGAGCCAATTTATGGCTAATGAAACCTCGAAACCCAAAAAAAATCCCCTGCCTTATCTTCTTGTCTTTCCAACAGTAGTCTTTGTGGCACTTTTTACCGCGTGGCCCGTTTTACTATCTTTTTACCAAAGTTTTTTTCGCCAACGGATGAATATAGCAAAATATCGAGAACCAAGTTTTATAGGGTTTGGTAATTATATAGAACTATTTGAAGACCCCTATTTTATAGAAGTCATTAAAAATACGCTTTATTATATTATTGGCACTGTACCAATCAGCATTTTTTTAGCCTTATTTTTTGCGATAATGGTCAACCGAAAAATCCGTAATGTGGGTTGGCTACGCTTGGCATTTTTTCACCCGATGGTTTTACCGATGGTCAGTGCGGCAACCATTTGGCTCTTTTTCTTTACCCCCAACTATGGGCTTTTCAACTCTACACTGCGCTTTCTAGGCTATAGCGGCGCAGAAAACTGGACAGGAAACCCCGATTTAGCCTTGCTCGCAGTCATCATTGTTGCTGTCTGGAAAAACTCTGGGTATTATATGATTTTTTACCTAGCGGGCATTCAGAACCTGCCCGATGATGTCTATGAAGCCGCCGCACTAGATGGGGCAACTGGCTGGCAAACACTCTGGAAAATCACCTTTCCCCTTTTGCGCCGCACCACCGTTTTTATTACCATCATCGCATTTATTGACGCGTTCCGCACTATCGACCATATTTTTGTACTCACTAGCGGAGGTCCTAGCCGCTCAAGTTCGGTTTTACTCTTTACCCTCTGGCAGGAACGCTTTGAAAATCAAGACATTGGTATCTCCGCCGCGATCACCATCATTTTTGTCCTTGTTTTACTCGCCTTCACCATCACCAATTTCGTCATGTCCGAAAATAAGGAGGCATAAATGACAACGAACTCCATAAAACTTCTCAAAAAAACAGGGCACTGGGCAGGCAATATCATCTCTATATTTTTGGCTATGCTTTGGTCTGTGCCTGTTATTTGGGCATTAGTTGCCTCTTTTCGTCCTGCTAACGAACCCATTAGCCGTGGAGACGTCTGGTTTGGTAGCACCCTCACCCTTGAAAATTACCAGCACGCTTGGTCTATGGCACCCTTTGGGCAGTATTATTCCAATACCATTTTTGTCGTTATTCTTATCTTAGTCATACAGCTTATCACCATTATTCTAGCAGGCTTTGCATTTGCCCATTACGAATTTAAGGGTAAACGTATTTTGTTCTTTTTCGTTCTCCTACAAATGATGATTCCTACCTCCGCCCTTCTTGCCCCCAACTTCTCCACAATCCGCTGGATGGGTCTTTTCGATACGCGCCTCGCCATCGCCATTCCCTACTTTGGCTCGGCATTTGGGACATTTCTCATGCTTCAAGCCTTCCGCGCCGTCCCCCGTGACCTCGTAGATGCTGGCATTATAGATGGCTGTTCGTGGTGGCAACTCATCCGCTACGTCTACTTGCCGCCCTCCATCCCCGCGTTAATCGCTTTTGGGCTTTCCTCTGCAACCTGGCATTGGAACGAATTTCTTTGGCCCCTCATCATCACCAACAGCGACAAATCCCGCCCTCTCACCGCAGGTCTTGTTCGTTTCACGCAACTCGGAGAAATTGGCGCACAATGGTCACTCCTCAGCGCGGCAACGCTCATGGTAATAGCACCACTTTTTATCGTCTTTTTAATTTTCCAGAAACAATTCATTAAGAGCTTTATGCACTCTGGGATTAAATAGCGAGACTACGCACAAACTTTGTTTTAGACATCGAGCAACAACTGGCAATTTTTTGCCCCATCAGGGTGAAGAACTTGTCTTGTTCCCAGGAAGGGGAAGGTTAGGATAGGGGCAGGACTAGATTCCTGATTAAATCTTTCCATACTCGGAGAATAGAGGGGGTTTTGCTCCATATTTCACTTCGAGTATAATCCCATCCATGATACCCATCACCCTAAAAATCTCTGGCTTTCTCTCCTACCGCGACCCCGTAGAACTCGATTTTGAAAATTTCGATCTTGCCTGCATCTCTGGGCATAACGGCGCGGGCAAATCCTCTATTTTAGATGCAATTACATGGTCACTTTTTGGGCAAGCGCGCAAAAGAGACGATTCCCTCGTCAACCTGCAATCCAAAACCGCCGAAGTAATATACGATTTTCGCTATGAAAATAACAATTATCGCATTCAACGCACTATGCCGCGCGGCAAAAAGAAAAATCTCGAATTCCAAATCTACGACGATGGTCTTTGGCGACCGCTCACAGAATCATCCATGCGAGATACCCAAGCCCGAATCGAGCAAACGCTACGCCTTGATTACGACACATTCGTCAACGCCGCTTTTTTTCTACAAGGCAAAGCCGACCAATTTACCCAACAAACCGCCAGCAAAAGAAAAGAGACTCTCGGTAGCATTCTGGGATTAGAAATCTGGGATGAGTACAAAACGCGTGCAGGGGAAAAAAGACGCAAAATAGAAAAAGAGTTGGATATTGTAGATGGTCGCATAGCAGAGATTGATGAGGAGTTGGACGAAGAATCTGCCCGTAAAGAGAAGTTGAAAAAACTTGAAAGCGAACTTGACCTTTTGTTGGATAGCCGAAAAAAACAGGATGCCCTTCTCAAACAGATTCGCCGCTTAAGCGCATCCCTAGCCGAGCAACGCAAATTAGCGAACGCACTATCAGACGCGTTATCCCGCTCCATCAAAACGCGCACCAATTTAGAATCTCGGCGTGATGAGCGCATAGAAAAACGTGATACTTACGCCAATCTTATTGATCGCGCCGAAGCCATAGATGAAAAATATAGCGCGTGGAAAGAGTCACGCACAGCACTCGCACGTTGGGAGGAAATCTCGGCTCAATTCCATGAACAAGAGGGGAAAAGACAACCTTTTTTGCAGGAAATTAATGAAGAAAAGGTGCGTTTAAAGCATGAAGTAAAGGCATTAGGCAAACAGGAAACAGGGATTAGAAAACAGGAAGTAGAGATTGTTAAATTAGAAAAAAATATAGAAGTTGAAAAGAAAAATTTAGTTGAAACAGAAAAAAAGATAGAAGAACGAGATGCTTTTCAAAAAGAGCAAGCAGATGCACGGGAGAAATATGCTGTCTTGCGCGTAGAAAATAAACAATATAAAAAAGAAATGGATGCGCTCAAAAAGCGAATTGAAGAATTTTCCAAAATAGAAAGCGCAGAATGCCCACTTTGTGGGCAAGCATTGAGCGAAGAGCATCACGCCGAAACTTTGGCAGAAATGGAAAAAGAAGGCAAATCCAAAGGCGACCAATATCGTGCCAACACCGCGGAAATGAATGCCATTTATAAGAGTGTCCAAGAATATGAATCACGCAATAAAGAATACGAAAATGTAGAAAATGAACGCCTGAATACATCCACAAAATTGACCCAACTGGAAGCAAAACTCACAGCACTAAGCGAAAGCGTAGAGAAATGGGAGAATGAAGGCGAGAAAGCCTATCTTGAAATCAAAAAAACGCTTGAAGAAGAAAACTTCTCCCTTAATGCACGCGAAAAGTTGGCAGAATTAGACAAAGAACTGAAAAAATTGGGCTATGATGCCAAATCGCATGATGAAGCGCGGCAGGATGAAAAAACGCTCAGTAAAGTTGAAGAAGAGCATAAATCTTTAGAAAACGCTCGCTCTGCACTCAAGCCACTTGAAGAAGAAATAGCCAATCTCGATGAACAAATCGTTAAAATGAGCGCAGAGATCGAAACGCAGAAAGCCAAACACGATGACACATCGAAAACGCTCACGGATGCCGAATCCCAAGCTCCGGATGAGGACGCGGCTTATGCTGACTTACTGAAAATGCAAGAGAAGGAGAACCAAGCTCGGGACGAGGTCGGGGCAGCGCGGCAAAATGTGGAAGTGCTGTCGGGGTTGAGAATCCGTAAATCGGAATATGAATCCGAGAGAGAATCCCACGCGCTTGAAATATCCCGTTATAAAAATTTGGAACGCGCTTTTGGCAAAAATGGAGTTCCAGCGTTGCTCATCGAACAGGCTTTGCCTGAAATCGAAGAGAAGGCAAACGCGTTGCTCGACCGCCTGAGCAATGGACAAATGTCGATCCGATTTGTGACGCAATCGGCGTATAAAGATGCGAAACGAGAAGATATGAAAGAGACACTGGACATTCAGATTAGTGATAGTGCAGGCGTGCGGGATTATGAAATGTACTCAGGTGGGGAGGCGTTTCGGGTCAATTTTGCGATACGTATTGCGCTCTCACAGACGCTTTCGGGGCGCAAAGGTGCACGTTTGCAAACACTGATTATTGATGAGGGTTTTGGTTCGCAAGACGCGTTGGGACGGCAACGATTAATTGAGGCAATCAACCAAGTGCGCGGTGATTTTGCAAAAATTTTGGTAATTACGCATCTTGAGTCTCTGCGAGACGCGTTCCCAAATCAGATTTTGGTGGAGAAGGGGGAAAGAGGGTCGGAGGTGAGGGTGATTTAAGATGGGTGTTTTAATAGAAAAAACAGGTAAAACCATTAGCTTCACCTGTTTTTATATCTGAGTACCCAATAGTCTATTGAGAAAACCTACTTTTTATTCAAATAGCTTTTATAACCGAACCATGTCGCCACGGTTAAAACTGCTATAATCGCAATAAGCACCCAATAATACATATTTCCAAAAACTGAACCACCTGTATTAGCCACCACACCCAACACCTCAGCGATCACACCAAAATAGAAGGTAAACGCGGCAAAAAGAATTGCAAAGGTGCCGACCAACCAAAACTTCATCAACTTAAGTTTCTTTTCTTTTTCTTGTGAATCCATAGCATCTCCTTATACCTAATTAGGGAAAAAGTATTTGGGTAACCTCTTCAGATAAGTAATTGTAGCATATTTCAATTTGCTATACTGCTAAGCTGATGGAAATCTCGTCAATCTCTTTAGGATTTTAATATAAATCACAGGTCTTTGGGTATAATTGGCCCGCTTCGCTCCTGACCTTAGGCTTGCTCTCGCTATATCAATAAATCATCGTAACGAGACATTTATGTCGCCTTTGCTCTAATCAAAAGGAAAATATGAAACTATCAGAACTCTTTGGCTCCACCCTCCGCAAAGCCCCCACAAATGCGGAAACAAAGTCCTATCAACTAATGGCACGCGGAGGCTATATCCGTGCCGCTGATAATGGAGACTTTGTCACCTTGCCCCTCGCCACACGTTCGCTAAATAAACTGCGAGCAAGAATCCGTCACGAAATAGAATCACGTGGCGGGCAGGAAATTGGCGCACACGCAAACATCACCCAACTCGCGGTGGGAAATATCCAATCCTATAAAGAATTGCCGAAAATTTTATATTCTTTTGGTGAAGTTGAGCAAGAAGCGCATCCACGTTTGGGATTATTCGGCGCGGCACACTCTCCCAGCGTTAGCATCCATGTTTTCGCAGAATCAGAAGAAACACAAATTAAATTTCAAAAAATGGTTACAGCCATCATCAAAGATTTCTTTGAAAAACTTGATTTAGATGCAAAAAAAACGGATTGCGGCGGCCGTGCTTTTATTGCAGAAAATGCAGGTGTGGACTATATCCACTGCACACAATGTGATTATTTAGATGCCCAAGAATTTGCGCACCGCTCAAAATACGCACTCTCGACAGAAGATGCTCGCGAACTAGAGAAAGTTGCCACACCCGATGCGCATACCATTGAAGCCTTAACGGCGTTACTGAATATCCCCAAAGAAAAAACAGCGAAGGCTGTTTTTATGACCGCCACAATGAATGCTGAAGAAAAGCTCGTTTTCGCCATTTTGCGCGGCGATATGGATTTAAGCGAAGCGAAATTAATGAATACGCTCAACGCATCAGATTTACGCCCCGCTACGGATGCTGAAATTTCGGCTGTGGGTGCGGTCCCTGGCTACGCTTCTCCCGTAGGGATAAAAGGCGTGCTGGTCGTTGTGGACGATTTGATCCCGCAGGCGGCGAATCTCGTTGCTGGGGCAAACGAAGCTGGTTTCCACCTCCGCAATGTGAATTATGGGCGCGATTACACTGCCGACATCGTCACCGATTTAGCCCTTGCCAAAGCTGGCGATAATTGTCCTAAATGTAATTCGCCTTTAGAAGCAGTTGAAGGCGTAGAGCTGGTTGGCACATCTCCCGCTCAACCAGCAGAAGATGCCACTTACACCGATGAAAAGGGCAAAGGGCAACCCACTTGGTCGTCAAGTTGGACGCTCGATCTCGGGCGGATTTTTGCGGCTGTAGCAGAAAGCCATAACGATAAATATGGTATGGTTTTGCCCCCCGCAATCGCTCCTTACGATATTCATCTTGTCTGGCTCCCCAGTAAAAAGATAGATACTCGCTCTGATGCGGAAGATATATATTTGAATCTCACCAACACTGGGTTCACCGTTTTATTTGATGATCGCGACGCTCGTGCCGGCACAAAATTCAACGATGCCGACCTTATCGGTTGCCCCGTTAGAATCACAGTCGGTGAACGTGCTTTAGAAGAAGATTCTGTTGAAATCAAAATGCGCGCGGCAGACGATAAAGCATTAATTGAAATTGATGACATTGCAAACTATATTTTGGAAAATCTCTAAAAGATAGAACGCGGATTTACGCCGATTTTACGGATTTACGCGGATAAAAGCTGATTTTATAAACGCCGCAGAGCAGCGTTCTGGACAGGAGAAAAGATGTTGTTACATAAAGAAATCACGTCGGCAATTATTAGTGCTTTTTACACCGTCTATAACACACTCGGCTATGGTTTTCTTGAAAAAGTTTATGAAAATGCACTTGTTATAGAGTTAGAGAAACAAGGATTAAAAGTCCAGACCCAAGTCCCCATTCAGGTATATTACGAAGAGAAAAATGTTGGCAATTATTTTGCCGATTTACTCGTCTCAGAGACTGTTATCGTTGAACTCAAAGCCACAGAAAAACTTATCTCTGCTCATGAAGCACAACTAATCAATTACCTTAAAGCCACCCAATTTGAAGTTGGTCTACTTCTGAACTTTGGGAAAGAAGCCAAATTCAAGAGAAAAATTCTTACTCAACAAAAGAAAAAATAAAAAGATTTTTAAAAATCCGCGTATATCCGCTCTATCTGTGAAAACCCGCGTTCCATCTTTACCTCAATAAAAATTATGAATAAAATTCCCATGTCTTCCCCCGACCTAACAGATGCCGAACGACAGGCTGTTGCCGATGTAATGAATACGCCCATGCTCAGTATGGGACAATATGTCAAAGACTTCGAGCAAGCTTTCTGCGAGCGCACTGGTGCAAAGCACGCTATCGCCGTTAACTCTGGCACAGCAGGGTTACATCTCTGCGTCCGCGCCGCGGGCATTGGCAAAGGCGATTTGGTCATCACCACGCCATTCTCTTTTGTGGCATCATCAAATGTGATGCTCTTCGAGAACGCCATCCCCATCTTTGTAGATGTAGACCCTAAAACGGGAAATATAGACACAGCATTGGTCAAAGATGCCATTGAAAATACCGAGAAGTATTTGCCTCGCGTAGGGGCGCAGCATGCTGCGCCCCTACGCTCACGTCTAAAAGCCATTCTCCCCGTAGATGTTTTTGGTCAACCCGCCAATATGGATGAAATCATGGCACTCGCCGCGGCACATAATCTAATAGTCATCGAAGATTCTTGCGAAGCTCTCGGCGCAGAATATAAAGGAAAACCTGCCGGAATGCTCGGCGATTTTGGCGTTTTTGCCTTTTACCCCAACAAACAAATGACCACTGGCGAAGGCGGCCTTGTCATCACCAATAATGATGAACACGCCGATTATATGCGCGCCATGCGCAACCAAGGACGTGCCCCAGGCGATACCTGGCTCACACACACCCATCTCGGATTCAACTATCGGCTTGATGAAATGTCTGCGGCATTGGGCGCGGTACAAATGTCCCGGCTCGATGAGATGCTTGAGAAACGCACCCAAGTAGCAAACGCGTACGAATCCCGTTTGCAAGATGTTGAGGGCGTAGAAACCCAGTTTATCGAAAAATCCACAAGTAAAATGTCGTGGTTTGTTTACGTCGTCCGATTTGATAAAAGCATCAACCGTGATGAACTTGCTCAGGCACTCATCGCAAAAGGCATTCCCGTCCGCCCTTATTTTGCGCCCATCCATTTGCAACCCTATATGGTGGAGCAATTTGGCTATCAACGTGGCGATTTCCCAATCACTGAAGATTTGGGTAAGAGAAGCCTTGCGCTCCCGTTTTCAGGCGTGATGAGCGAAGAGCAGGTGGCGCAGGTTTGCGAGACTATTGCAGAGTTGATTTAAAAGAACCACCAAGACACGAAGAACGCAAAGAAAATCTTTAAAACTTTGTGCTCTCTGCGTCTTGGCGGCAAAAAATAATGACCAAAGAAAGCACCTTCCTCCCCCCCCGCCGACGCGGCGTTTTCATCCACAGTTTTTTGCTGGCATTGCTCGCGGGTCTCACCGCTTGGGGCATCTGGCTTGCCACCCGCGCAGAGCTGGGTCCCGCCTTCATGCTCGCCGCCCTGCTCACCCTCGTTGCCGCACTGCCCATCCCCTTTATCGGTTATAGACTATACGCACTTTTGCGCGCCAACTACCATCTTGGGCGTGAAAAATTGATACTTTCATGGGGGTTGCGCTTCGAAGAAATTCCCCTTTCAGATGTTGAGTGGGTGCGCCCCGTCACCGACCTGACTACGCCCCTAAAGTTGCCCCGCTTGCGTCTGCCCGGCTCCATTTTGGGATTGCGCCGCCACCCCGACTTGGGAATGGTCGAATTTCTAGCATCGGATGCAAAGACTCTCATCCTCATTGCGACAGCCAAACACGTCTTCGCCATTTCGCCGGATGATCCGCGCCGCTTCGCCCGTGAATTTCAACTTGCTACCGAACTAGGCGCATTATCGCGTACCAAATCATTCTCCACCTATCCCACCTTCATCGTTGCAGAGGCATGGAAAAATCTCCTTGTCCGATACTTTTGGCTCAGCGGACTTTTGCTCAATATCGGCATTCTTATTTGGGTAAGTGTGCTCATCCCTAACCTAGAAAGCATCACGCTTGGGTTCAAAGCCTCGGGCGAAGCTCACGGACCCTTCCCGCCCGTGCAACTTATGCTCCTCCCCTCTATCAGCTTTACCCTCTTCATCATCGGTTGGATTGCGGGTTTATATTTTTATCGCTGGGAAGAACAACGAATTCTTGCCCTAATTATTTGGATATCTAGCACGCTGACTGGAGTTTTGTTTTTAGTCAGCATATTCTTTTCAATCACAAATTAACCCATCATTTATTATGCAACTACTTCTCGGATTCATCTTCGCCATTCTCACCTCCTTTCTTGCCTATAAAGCCAAAAGCCTCGATAAAAGCGGAGCCATCGCCGCTACAGTTGAAGGAACGCTCATCTTCGGTCTCGGTGGCTGGGAATGGGCAGTTTTACTCCTAACCTTCTTCGTCTCCTCTAGCGCACTCTCAAAAATGTTCAAAAAACGCAAAGCAGATTTACAAGAAAAGTTCGACAAAGGCAGTCGCCGGGATGCCCTGCAAGTTCTCGGTAACGGTGGATTAGCCGCATTCTTTGCCCTTTTGCATTTCTTCTTCCCCGATGCCCTTTGGACATGGCTGGGATTCGCCGCCGCGCTTGCCGCTGTAAACGCTGATACTTGGGCAACAGAATTAGGTGTATTGGCTCGCTCTCAACCGCGCATGATAACCAATCTCAGTGAAAAGGTAGAAAAAGGCACATCGGGTGGAATATCCATCATAGGCACTTTGGCATCTTTGGCTGGCTCTGCATTGGTCGCCCTTTTTGCGGGAATCTTTTCACCTTCTGGGGAGTTTTTTCCTGTTTTCATGCTAATTACTTTGGCAGGATTGCTCGGGGCACTCTTTGACTCTTTTCTCGGTGCAACTGTGCAGGCAATTTATTATTGCCCTGCTTGTGAGAAAGAGACCGAACGTCACCCAAGTCATCTTTGCAATACAGAAACACGCTATTTTCGAGGCTGGAAATGGCTAACCAATGACTTAGTCAACTTTGCCTGTGCGGGATTTGCGGTTGTGTTCGCGCTGCTATTCTAAGTTTCCAATTATCACGAGCAATTCTCTTTTTTGCACATTCTCTCTTTGCCTCTTCTACAACATAATCGACCATCCTAGCAGGGATATTAACACCAGTTGTCTCAATGCTATTTCTAAACTCCATCGTATGATTGACTTCGTTGACCGTGAACCCACCTTCTCTTTCAAAAAGATCAACTGCGAGCAAGCCACCGCCCATCACCTTTGCTGTATCTTCACAAATTTTTTCAAGATCTGGTGTAAGAGGGCAATTTGTAGCCACACCGCCGCGTGCTGTATTCGTAATCCAATTTTCAGATGAGCGATAGATTGCACCGATGACTTCACCGCCAATCACGAAGGCACGAATATCACGTCCTGGTTTATTAATATATTCTTGTACGTAGAAAACTTTGTGGTTCACACCGAGAGATGCTTTGTGCTCAATCATTGCCTCTGCCATATCATGGCTATCCACTTTTGCGAGTAAACGCCCCCACGAGCCAACAACGGGTTTTAGCACGCAGGGATAGCCCATTGCATCTGTAGCATCAAGCGCGGCTTTGCTATCAAATGCCATAAAAACACGCGGTGTTGGGATGCCAACGCTCTCAAGAATTTGGCTGGTTATATATTTATCACCACATTTTTCTGCTACCGCAGAGGGATTCACCACCGGCACACCATGCGCTTCAAATAGGCGTGAAACGTATAATCCACGTGAATGGGAAATTGAGCGTTCAAGAAGCACATCTACTTCTGTGGGAAGTTGCGAAATATCGAAATACTGCTTGCCATCGTTTATGCGGACGACTTCAATATTTGGGCGCGATTCCAGTTCTTTGAGCAATAATTTTTCTTCAACACGTAAACGAGAATAGAGAAAACCGACACGAATCATTTTTAGCTCCTTTGCTAATCATTAAACAAAAAACGCGCTCTCCGATGTTGGAGAGCGCGTTTGGTATAAGAAAATAAATTTGTGCTAATGCACCTTTTTTATGAAATCATCCTTAACCGAACACTGCCCACAAATCCAACCACCGAAGGTGCGGATGCGGGCTGGGGTTTAGCTTTAGCCTCAAAAGAAAAAACTGCTAGGGTTGAATTCATAATGACAGTATTCTATCAGGTGAAAGATATATGTCAAGAGAAAGCAAAAACCTGTTCCGCCATTATATTTAACGCGCACCTGCTTGGGTACAGGCAGATGTTAAAAGAAAAATGCCACGCCCAAAACACGGGTGCGGCACTTAATCCCAAAAAAAGAAAACTAGAAAACAATCAATTAGTGGGTCTCCCTCTCCAAGAGGGAATTCATAAACGTCACCCGAAATGTATATGGTCATCACAAAATCTACTTTCAGAAATCGGGCGAGCCTTTCTAAGTATGTTAAGTAAAGACTTCCCTGTTCTAGCTCAAAAAAATATCCTGACAAAAAACACCCTTTCAAGTCTCCCTTAGAAATGAGAATCAAATAACTTATACGCAAAAGTCTGTTCTCTACGATCCCTGCGCCGTAAAACACGCCGCCGAGAACGGCGGCTAGAGCACAGTCTAATAGATAATTTGTTTCTTCCTAAGCCCTTATTATGAATTCGTAAGTTTTTTCTAAGGTATTAAAGAATAAAAACGGGTACAATATATATTATGAATATACCCTATGGACCACTTCTAGTCGTTGAAGACGTTCCCAATATCCTTGAATTACTCACCGTTACCTTGCGCTTTAAAGGTTATCCCGTTATTACTGCCAGAAACGGTGAAGAAGCACTTGAGATGATAGCTAAAGAACGCCCAGCGTTAATTATCACCGATATTTTGATGCCAAAAATGGATGGCTACGCTTTTGTACAACAATTGCGCACCGACATCAAGACACTAGATATTCCCGTTATTTTTCTCTCGGCTACCTACACCACCCCCGAAGATAAAGCCTTTGCGCTCAGTTTAGGTGCCGCGCGCTTCCTTGAAAAACCCATAGACACCGAAGATTTTCTCCTTACCATTGCTGAGTTGCTCACACAAGGACCATCTACCGTTCCGCACCCCCTTGAAGACGAAGAGTTTTATGTAGGCTATAAAGAACGTCTTGAAAATAAATTGCACCATAAAAACACTCAAATTATACGCACAGAACGTTTGTTAAAAACTTTACCTAAAGACCAAATCCCCTCTTTTAAACAGCTTCTTGAACAAGCAACGCAAGACAGAAACCAAATTAAGGCTGAGTTAGAAGCAATCCAAAAAATACTAAACCTCCAATGAAAACACCAAATTTAATATATATTGAAATGCTGGCACGCAATGCTGGCGAAATTTTACGCGCAGGATATGAAAAAACGCATCAGGTGGAATATAAAAGCACGATTGACCCCGTTACCGAGATTGACCGCCAAGCCGAAGAGTTTTTGCTCAAAGAAATTTTAGACAAATTCCCCGACCATCATATTCTCGCCGAAGAAAGTGGCATTATAGAAGGAAATCACGACCATATTTGGTATATTGACCCACTGGATGGAACGGTTAATTACGCACACGGCATTCCCATCTTTTCTGTATCCATCGCCTACGCCTACAAAAACGACCTGAAACTTGCCACCGTTTACGACCCTATGCGCGACGAGTTATTCTCTGCCTCACGTGGACAGGGCGCAACAATGAACGGAAAGCCATTATCGGCATCTAACGAGCGTGAACTTGAGCGCAGCCTTCTCGTCACTGGCTTCCCTTACGATATGTGGGAAACTGCCAACGACAACCTCAAAGATTATGGGAAATTTGCCAAACTAACCCAAGGCGTTCGCCGTTTAGGTTCTGCCGCACTTGATTTATGCTATGTTGCGGCAGGTCGCTTTGAGGGGTTTTGGGAACAGACCCTCCAACCCTGGGATGTAGCAGGCGGAGGGCTAATAGCTGAAGAAGCAGGAGCAAAAGTAACAGATATAAATGGTGAAGAAAACTATCTTTCTCCACCAATTTCCATCCTTGCCGCCCCACCGATTTTATACGAAAAGATGATAAAAGTATTAAACGAAAAGTAATACTGCATTGCTCGCTCGCATCGTGAATTCTTGTACAAACATGGTGTTTTATGGTAGATTTAGCCTACCCAAAAACACCATATTATTTTAATGAGGTCCCCATGACAACAAAAAAAATCCCCGATATTATTATTGGCAGACTTCCCCTATACCTTCGCGCTTTAGCCCGCATGGAAGCAGAAGGGGCAATCGTCACATCATCCAAAGCCTTAGGCGATTGGGTAGGTATTTCAGCCGCACAAATTCGTAAAGATATTTCTCAGTTTGGCGAATTTGGCAAGCAAGGAACTGGCTATAACATCAAATTTCTAAGCGAAAAACTAAAAGAAATCCTCAAGATTGACCGAGTTTGGGATGTGGCTATAGTGGGTATGGGCGATATCGGACGCGGCTTATCTCATTACGAAGGGTTTCTAGAGCGTGGCTTCCGCGCCACTTTAGCTTTTGACAATAATCCTGAAGTCATTGGTTCTACAATTCGCAACCTAACTGTGCAAGATATATCTGAGATGGTCTCTACAATCAGCAAAAAGGAAATCAAAGTAGCGATCATCGCCGTCCCCGCTGATAACGCACAAGAAGTAGCCGAGAAATTAGTAAAAGCGGGTATAAAATCTATTCTCAACTACGCAACAATTATCATCAATGTCCCCGAAGATGTACGAGTGCAATATATTGATCCCGCCGCACATTTACAGTGGATGACCTATTATTTGTAAAAACCAAATAAAACATAAAAAATCCCGTCACAAGGCGGGATTTTTTGATTCTAAAAGAGAATGCGGATAACCTCCGCATCACGCGTGATTTAGGCTTGCGTGCCATTCCCCCAACATTTTCGCAACGAAAACACAAGTTAAACTTTCGGCAAATTGCGCTCCAAAACAGAGTGTAACTCTAGCCCACGTACCGTACCCTCAACCACACAAGTTAAAGGATTATCCACCAAATAAGCAGGAATGCCAAGTTCTTTCGTGAGCATTTTATCAATACCCCGCAAAAGCGCACCTCCACCACACAAAGCAACACCACGATCAATAATATCAGAGACTAATTCTGGCGGCGTTTTTTCTAAAACCCTGCGTCCTGTTTCCACAACATTTTTAAGTGGCTCTTGCAGAGCCTCGACAATTTCACCCGTTGTAATCGTAACAGGACGCGGCAAACCAGTCACTTGGTCTTGTCCTTGAACTTCCATGCTCTGTTCTTGGTCTTGAGGAACAGCCGCACCGATTTGTATTTTTAATTTCTCTGCTGTTTGCTGGCCAATAGTAACCCCATATTTTCGACGTACATAAATAGAGATTGCCTCATCAAAATCTAGCCCACCAGCGCGAAGGGTTTCGGCTGAAACAATTCCATACATTGCCATCACAGAGGCTTCTGTCGCACCACCACCAAGAGAAATAACCATATTTCCAGAGGGTGCGTTGATGGGCAAATCAATCCCCAAAGCCGCCGCCAATGTTTGCTGAATAAGAAAAGCTTCTCGGCTCCCAGCTTCGCGGGCGGCTTCATAAACAGCACGCCGCTCCACACTCGTCACTCCGTAGGGGACAGAGAGCATAACACGTGGGCGGAAAATACGCATAGAGCCGCTAACCTGCTGAAGAAGATAGGAGAGGAGAGCTTCGGTAATAACGTAATCTGCAATAACCCCATTTTTAAGCGGACGGGCAACTTCGATATTATCAGGAACACGCCCATACATATTCAGGGCTTCTTGCCCAACGGAGACCATTTTCTCCGCCATTCTTTCGTCATCGACTTCTATAGCAACAATAGTCGGCTCATTAAGTAACACTTGCGTGCTATCCGCGAGGCGAGTATTCATTGTGCCAAGGTCAATGCCTAAATCTTTGGAGAAAAGTGCCATTTTTTAACTGCCTATTTTAACCACGAAGGACACAAAGATTCACGAAGAAAAAACAAAAAACTTTTCTTTGTGTTTCGTTGTGCCCTTTACGGAAAGGTTTATCATTCTTCTGATATATGTGCTTGCGTTTTCGGCTTACCTCTGCGATAGCGTTTGACTGCATCTAAACGCAAATTGGAACGGCGTAAGGCAGCAGACATGACCAAATAACGGTCCTGATCGGGCGAAGGTGGTCCTAGTTTCATATATTCTTGAGCACGTTTTTGAGCGGCTTCTGCGCGAGCTATATCAATTTCTTCGATATCTTCAGCGCGATCTGCTAATACAGTGACTAAATCAGGCTGTACTTCTGCAACACCACCAGCAACAGAGAAGTTTTCTTCTTCATCACCAATGCGCACTTGCACAACGCCAAAATTTAGCGTAGTCAGCAAAGGGGCGTGATTGGGGAGGATGCCCATAATCCCGCCTGTGCCGGGGAGGACGACAATGTCTACGTCGCCAGTATAGATTTCTTTATCTTGTGAGACTATTTCACAGCGAATTGGCATTTTGAGTTCCTTATGCGTGTTTCGTGTTGCGTGAAATCCTTTGTAAGAACCGCTAAAGCGGTTACTACGAGGGGATGTTATTTAAACGGGAGCAAGCCCAAATCACGCGCGTTCCGGTACTTTATCCCAGAGAAAAATCTCTTAGGCTACTTTTTCTGCCATCCTCTTGGCGTTTTCTACAACTTCTTCAATTGTTCCCGACATGAGGAAAGCTTGCTCGGGAAGGTCATCGTGTTTGCCGTCGAGAATTTCGCGGAAGGAGCGGACGGTGTCTTTGAGGGGGACATAAACGCCAGAAACACCAGTAAATTGCTCGGCTGTGACAAAGGGTTGCGAGAAGAAACGCTCAATTTTACGAGCGCGGGCAACGAGAAGTTTGTCGTCTTCGCTGAGTTCGTCTACACCAAGAATGGCGATGATGTCTTGCAAATCTTTATAGCGTTGAAGAACCTGCTGAACTTCACGAGCGGTACGATAATGCTCGTCGCCAACAATATTGGGATCGAGAATTCGGCTGGTGGAGGTGAGCGGGTCTACAGCGGGGTAGATGCCTTTTTCAGCGATAGCACGTTCGAGAGCGATTGTGGCATCAAGATGGGTAAAGGTTGCGACAGGGGCGGGATCGGAGTAGTCATCTGCGGGAACGTAGACGGCTTGCATGGATGTGATTGAGCCTGTGCGGGTAGAGGTGATGCGCTCTTGCATTTCGCCCATTTCTGTGGCGAGGGTTGGTTGATAACCAACTGCGGAGGGCATACGTCCGAGAAGTGCCGAGACTTCTGCGCCAGAAAGTGTGAGGCGGAAGATGTTGTCAATGAAGAGAAGTACGTCTTTGCCTTCGTCGCGGAAGTATTCTGCCATAGCGAGAGCGGAGAGTGCAACACGCAGACGAACACCTGAAGGCTCGTTCATTTGCCCGAAGACCATCACGGTGTCTTTCATAACGCCAGATTCACGCATTTCACGAAAAAGGGATGTCCCTTCACGGGTGCGTTCACCAACGCCAGCGAAAACAGAGTTACCTTTGTGAACACGAGCAATAGATGAAATCAACTCGGTAATCACAACAGTTTTACCAACGCCTGCACCGCCAAAAATACCCGTTTTACCACCTTTGGTAAAAGGGGCGATAAGGTCAATAACCTTGATCCCAGTTTCAAAAATTTCTACGCTGGTGGCTTGTTCGGCAAAAGATGGGGCTTTGCGGTGAATGGGATAGTAATCGTCTGCTTCAATGCCTTCGATACCGTCAATGGGTTGACCCAAGACATTGAAAATACGTCCCAAAGTTGCCATACCAACGGGCACTTTAATCGGTGCGCCGGTGGAGACAGCATCTACGCCACGGCGAAGACCATCGGTGGTATCCATCGCAACGGTGCGTACCCAGTGATCGCCCAAATGTTTCTGGACTTCTAAAACAAGCGGAGTTTTACCTTCTCGCTCGATTTCAATTGATTCGAAAAGTCCAGGAAGTTCGCCTTCTGCATAAGCGACATCAACTACTGATCCTTGAACTTGTACTACCTGACCTGTAAACTTCGCCATAATTCTCTCCAATTATTTCTTGGTTATTTTTGATTTATCTTTTTTGAACACAGATTTCTCGGACTGCACGAAGAAAGATTTTAATATTACAGAGAAAAACTTTTTGTTTTTCTCCGCTTTCTCCGTATACTCCGTCTTCAAAAAAAGCTTTGTGTTTCTTCGTATTTCTTCGTGGATTCTAATCTGACTGAGCCAACGCCTCAGCCCCGCCAGCAATATCGAGAATATCTCCCGTAATCGTTTGCTGACGAACCTTGTTATATTCTAGTTGCAACGCACCCACTAACTCATGTGCGTTATCTGTGGCGTTACGCATGGCAACCATTCGAGCCGCATGTTCACTGGCTAGTGATTCTAAAATCGCCTGATAAACCTGCAACGCAGTGAAATTCGGGATAATTTCATCCAAAATCTCTTCGGCAGATGGTTCATAAATATAAGCGGCGGCAGTTTTCTGCGCTGTGCCATATTCCTCCACCAAATCATCGCCATCGTCTACTTCAAGGGGCAAAAGTTTCTTTATAGCTGGGGTTTGTTTTCCCATATTAACATAGTCTGTATAAATCAAATAAACTTCGTCAACACTGCCATCTAAGAACTTTTCTACAGCCAAATGCCCAATTGCTGAAACATCCATAAAAGATGGTGCGGCGGGCAAATCGCTAAATTCTGCCATTACATTACCGCCACGGCGCATAATTAAATCGCGCCCTTTCTTCCCGACAGTAATATAGTCAACGACATCGTGTTTTTCGCCAAATTTCTGCATATCAAAGCGAATAACATTCGTATTATACGCACCCGCTAAACCACGATCGCTACTGAGCAAAAGCACTAACGTCTTCTTAACTTCCGTTCGGTCAGTCAAAAGAGGGTGCAAAGTCTCACGTCCCGGTTGCATGGCAACATGTTGAAGAACCTGCCAGGCTTTATTTGCATACGGTCGCGTCCCCTCTACTTGCGCCACCGCCTTATTCACCTTGCTGGCACTCACAGCCTCCAAAGCGCGGGTAACCTGAGCGATATTTTTAATACTCCGGATGCGGAGTCTCATATCTCGTGCTGAAGCCATAGTTTTACCTTAGCTAATTTTTTCTTGGATGAAGAGCCGCTCCACTCTTAATTTAGGCTTGCTTGCCCTAAATAACATTTGTGCGGCGTAAACTTCCTTTTCGCAAAGGTGCATCGTATCTTCTTTTAGATGTGTTGCACCTGAGTGGTTAGACCCGAACCGCAACGCATCTTCTTAGATGCAATGCAGTTCTACCATTTATTGCCAAGTATTCTTGAAAGTCTCTAAAGCCTGACGTAATTTCGCTTCTGTATCATCAGAAATGCGTTTTTCATCAGTAATCGCCTTAGCAATTTCAGGATGCGAAGACTCCATATAGCGGAGCAAATCTACTTCCCATTTACGCATATCTTCCAAATCTACTGTAGAAGCAAAATCTTGCGTCCCCGCAAACATGACAATAACCTGATCTGCAAGAGATGCAGGCGCATATTGGGGTTGTTTCAAAATTTCTTGCATACGCTGACCACGTTGAAGTTGAGCTTGTGTAGCGGCATCCAAATCAGAGCCGAATTGAGCAAAAGCAGCCAACTCACGATAAGCCGCCATATCTAAACGAAGGCGACCAGCAACCTGCTTCATCGCTTTTGTCTGAGCGGCACCACCTACACGAGAAACCGAGATACCAACATTCACCGCAGGGCGAATACCAGCATTGAAAAGATCGCCTTCAAGATAAATCTGACCATCTGTAATCGAAATAACATTCGTAGGAACATAAGCCGAAACATCACCGAGCAAAGTTTCAATAATCGGGAGAGCGGTCAAAGAACCACCCGTTCCTTCAACACGAACAATTTTAGAATCTTCCATCTCTGCAAGAGCTTCAGCGGAGTCTGTATCTGCAAGCGGACCCGCATATACTTTGCCATTTATGGCATCTTCTGCTCTAGCAACATCGCCTTCAAAATCATTCTTGACAATAACGTATCTCACATCTACTTGAGCGGCACGCTCTAATAAGCGAGAGTGGAGATAGAAAAGGTCACCAGGATATGCTTCACGTCCAGGAGGGCGGCGAAGGAGCAACGAAACTTGGCGATATGCCCAAGCGTGCTTGGAAAGGTCATCATAAACGACCAAAGCATCTCGACCCGTTTCCATAAACTCTTCGCCCATCGCGCAACCAGCGTAAGGGGCAATATATTGCAACGCCGCAGATTCGTCAGCCGCAGCCAAAACAACAATGGTGTGTTCCATTGCGCCTTGTTCTTCTAGCATCGCAACGGTACGAGCAACGGCAGCTTTCTTCTGACCGATAGCAACGTAGATACAAACAAGATCTTTGCCTTTTTGGTTGATGATGGTGTCGAGCGCAACAGCGGTTTTACCTGTTTGGCGATCACCAATAATCAACTCACGCTGACCGCGTCCAACGGGGATCATCGCATCAATTGCTTTGATACCAGTCTGAACAGGGCGGTCTACATCTTGTCTACCAATAACGCCAGGGGCAATTCGCTCAATTGGGCGGTAACTGCTAAATGAAACAGGTCCCTTCCCATCGATGGGTTCACCGAGCGCGTTTACCACGCGTCCAACCAAACCATCGCCAACTGGCACAGAAGCAATTCGTCCCGTAGAGCGGACTTCCATTCCCTCTGCAATCTCATCATATGCACCCATGATGATGACACCAACATTATCTTCTTCAAGGTTGAATGCGATTCCCATTACACCATTTTGGAACTGGATCAACTCCTGCGCCTGAACATTCATCAAGCCTTCAACACGTGCAATACCATCACCCGATTCGGTAACAGTACCAACGTCGCTAATACCAACTTCTGGCTCAAAGGCATCTATCTGTTGCTGTAAATCACCCGTGATTTGCTTAATCAAATCTGACATTTATCCTCCACGTTCATCGAAATTCGTGATAATTGATATAACACACAATAGCCCGAATAAAAGCCACTTAGGAACGAGAATTATACATTTTATACACTTGAAGCATATCTTACTCAGATTTGGCAACTTAAATGTATAAATTATTTCTTCCTAAGTCCTTATTCGAGCATAAATTCAAGCTAGACTGTATTTTTCGTAATGTATAGAAGTCATACAGCAAAACACTCTTTAACAAAATTTACCCTGTAAACAGAACAGCACAATCATACCTGAAAGGAAGTGTATTGTCTACATTAAATTCAAAGCACACAAAAATCCATAAAAAAAAAGAACTAGAAAATCTAATACCTTGTGGTATAATTTTTCCGATGAAAATGAAATTGGAGAGGTCGCGTAGTCTGGCTTATCGCGCACGCTTGGAATGTGTGTAACCTTCACGGGTTCGCGGGTTCGAATCCCGCTCTCTCCGCCTAAAAAGGACACGAGTTTTCGTGTCCTTTCTTTTTAAGTTATACTCTGACTTACCTAATATGAAGAAACTCTCATCCCCCACCCGTATAATTTTATTCGCCCTCATTGGTATCTCATTAGCATTCATGAGCGTAGCCTTTGGCTCTGGCACCCCAACAACTCAAACAGCCACACCTACTGCAACACTAACTAAAGCCGAGCTTGCCTCCGAAGTCGGCTCAACAGATGCAATTATGGCTTGGGCAATCATTATCACCCTCATTATCATCATCCCCATAATATGGCACTGGATTCTGTGGAATCGGAAAGAAAAACAACAGAATAAATAAACAAATTTGACAAATGGGGAAGACTTCAAACCGCCTCGCGCGTGCCTTCAACTTGCTTGCCCTTAATCAACATCTGTGCGAAAGTGGAGATAAAAACTAAAAACGCGCCCAATTGGGCGCGTTTTTTATTTACCATCGCACCAGAAACTACATTATCTCTAACTCCCCCGCTTCTTTAAGTAAACGCAAGCCTTCCAAGCGCAAAACTTCGGGGAATATCGTTTTGTAGATATTGCAATTCGGGGATTTTACGTCATAACGACCTGTAGCCCTATAGCTTTCAAGGGGGCATCCTCCTGTGCAGAAATATTTCCACTCACAATCACGGCAACCTTCTTTTTCTTCTACTGAGATATTTTGAATACCCGATTTATCTTCTCGTACTACCTGCAATAAATTCTCTGTGTGAACATCAGCTATCGATGCATCCATTTTCATTTGACATTTTGAAACTTGTCCATGC
>JADGEO010000026.1 GCA_016744335.1 Anaerolineales bacterium | reverse complement strand
CTATTACTCCTTTGCTCAGCATATAAATCCTTTAAATGACATCATTGCCATAATAAAACTGATAAAGATTTTTCGAGAAGAAAAACCGGCATTGGTGCATACTTTTGGTACAAAACCCTGCGCGCTGGCGCGTATAGCAGCTGGACTAGCAAACGTTCCTATTGTCATCGGAACGATTGCGGGCTTAGGAATGCTTTACAGAAAAGAGGGATTAAAATACTCAATAATTCGATACGTTTACGAAATTCTGCAAAAAATTGCCAGCCATTTTTCCGATTTAACCATCTTCCAAAATAAGGATGATCGCGAGACATTCATTTCGCGTGGCATTGTTCGTGCAGAAAAAACTGAACTTATCCCCGGCTCAGGGATACTGACCGAAAAATTTAATCTGAACAAATTTAACCCTACAGAACGCAATCAAATTCGAGAAGAATTGGATATTTCTCAAGATAGTTTTGTAGTCACTATGGTCGCTCGAATAATTCGAGCCAAGGGAGTACTTGACTTTTGCGATACAGCCAATACCCTAAAGGAAGAGGGAAAATTTACTTTTTTGTTGGTTGGCTCAGAAGATGAAGGCAAGTTGGATAAATTAAGCCCAAAGGAAATCGAGTATATTCGTAACTCCGTGATTTGGTTGAAAAAACGCAAAGATATTGACCGTATTCTTGCAAGCTCAGACCTTTTTGCCTACCCAACAAATTATGGCGAGGGCTTGCCTCGCGCCCTGATTGAGGCTGGCTCTATGGAGCTTCCTTTAGTGGCAACTGATTTACCCGGTTGCCGAGCCATCATAGATGGAGGGGTAAACGGTATCCTTATCCCGCCGAATAACTCAGCCTATTTGGTACAGGCAATTCGGTGTATTGCTGCCAGCAAAAGTATGCAAGAGAATTTCGGCAAAATATCTCGTGCCAAAATGGTAAGTACTTTCGATATAAAGCATATCGTCAGAAAAACTGAGGAAGTTTATACTGATTTGTTGGAGAACTCGCTCGAATAAGGGGGGAGCTTTAATCAGAAAAAAACTCATATCTTGGATTTGAGTTAAGTAAAGCAAGGCTGCCCAGATATCGCCAGTAATTTGCAGAGGCGGATTATATTTTTAGCACACCCCTCCTAAGCTAGCAAGTCTTGCAACCACTTTTTTAAATCCCCTCCCTCTTGATAAAAAGCGCATAAATCTTCAGCAGGTGGAGTGAAAACTTGCAAACGCTTGCTCAATAATTTCAAATTCTCCGCTCCTTTTCTTCCTGCTATATCAGCATCATAAGCAAGTATGATCTTGCGGTAAGAAAGTAAATGCACCATCCATTGTGTAGAAAGATGCTTCCCCGCTCCACCCAAAGAAGCTAGATCAAAAATATGCCTTCCCTCTTGCCACGCCAAAATCACATCTAATTCAGATTCAGCCAAAAGCAAATTTTCTTGCCCAGAAAAATGGTTTTTCCCAAATAATACAGGGCGACTTCCCAACACCTGCAAATACTTGCTTTTCCCTTTTACTTTCTTAACGGGCATTCCTTGGCGGCCAAAAATTCGTATCTTGAGATACCACAAATCTGCATCCATAAAAGCAGGAATCACTAATCCTTTTGGTAGCCAGACAGTTTGCTCTTTATCCAAGCCCCATTTCTCTCCACTTTGCTTAATCCAAACCGGGTTATATCCCAATCCCCAAGCTTGTGCTGTTGCTCTTTCTATCCCCCGGTGCTCAAGCTCCTTACGCCCATGAACGCCTTTCTTACTCCATAAACAGATTTGACTTCGCTCTAAAAAAGTATTGCCCTGGGCTTGCCATATTTGAGAAGGCGGCTTGTTCCAGGATACTTGCAGAGATTTTTTTTGATATTGCGTAGAAAGAGAAACTTGTTCTAAGAGCGGGAATTGTGTTCGGTAATATGTCAAAGAAGCCTTGAAATCTACATTATTGCGTAAAATATGCCAAGTGAAAATATCCCCTTGCTTGCCACATGAAAAACATTTGAATGTATCGGTTCTTAGATTGATTCCCAGAGCAGGCGTGTGTGTGTTTTTGTGAAAAGGGCAGAAATAATGCAACCAATTGCTATAACGCTTTTCAGGTGTACCTAAATCATTTTCTACAACTTTCTCTAGCGGTAAACGGACTTTAATCTCATCTTTTGACAAAAGAGGCATACGATTTTCCTTGTCTAATACTGCTACTGTCCAAACTGTCTGAAGAGTCTTACTGTTTTGAGCCGTCCTTGCTGAAAAGAACCCCAGCCTTAAAATAGTAGACTCTTCAGACTCTCTGGACAGTAGAATGCCCCAGCAAGCATAAGAAAGTTTAATTATCGTAGTCTCCAACGATTCTTTGGAGAGTTTTTTCCGTCGGTGTTCTCGATTGATCCCTCTAATTCTTGACGTGCCTGATAAATCATCGCACGCGAAAACCCTTCTTCAGCTCCAGATTCCACAATCTCCGCAGGCTTTTTCTCGCCATCTTCCAGATTCTTCAAAAGCCACTCCTTGCATTTATCCAGCTTCGTAGGGGCATGATAGTCTTCGGGAGATTTTTCCAACCATTTAATGACAGCACTATCACCCCGAGCAACGAACTCAAAGCCTAACGAATCTTCATAAGCACCAAAGTTTGTTTTGAGCATTTTCAATCGTCTTGGCCCATTGGGATTAGGCTCTGATTCGGTTTGAATAATATGTAATCCCCAGATTACGCGTGCCATCGCACTTATATGGCCACTGCCGCTCAAATCACTCATAGACAAATTGTAGGCTTGCATATCCTGTCCTCCCCCAGGTTTACGAATATGATGAACGAGCAATAAACCTATGTCAAAAGATTGAGCTAGGCTGGAAAGAAAACGTAAGAGTTCACGCACATCTTCGACGTTATTTTGGCCTCGGCTGTGAATACTTGAAAGAGAGTCGATAATCACCAATTCAGGTTTTATGTTTGCCACCATCTCAATTAATTGGTAGCGGTATTTATCTTCAGAAAAGTCTATACTCTCTCCTGATTCAGGAAACATCAAGTACAAACGACGGCGATCAATCTTGTAAGCAATAGCACGCTCATTGATGACCTGCGGTATAGCTTCTGCATCTACATAGATAACGCTGGGCATTTCTGAATGAGTATTAATCAATCGCCCATCAAAATTATTCTTCCCGCTGGTAATTCTCCAAACTAAATCCATCCCCAAGAAGGATTTTCCCACACCAGGGGCAGCCCCTAGAACAGTGAGCATCCCGCGTGGTAACCAACTATCCAGTATCCACTCAATCGGTTTCAATGTTTTTGAAAGCTCTTCTAAAGAGGGAAATTCTTTTGTTTGTCCTGGTTCTGTGGCAAAAATTTGTTCAAGAATTTTATTTCTCTCCGGATGATCTTCTAACACCCGCACCAAATTTTGTGATTCTTGTCCAACTTCAGCAACTTCAATTGCTTCCCAGCAAATTGCCCAAGGCTTGTCAAGCATTGATTTTGAGATATTGGTGATAGGTAGGCGCGCTAAACGATCTGCAATGACTTGTATCTGCATTTTCTGACTAAGCATTAGCTTCTCCTATTCTTGTTAAAATACTGCCGCATAAAAAAAGATGCTCAATTCCTATGTTATACTGCTGGTAATTATGTGCAGTGTATTTTGCATCTACCGAAGCCGCTGGGTCCCATCCGGCGGCTTTTCTTTTAATATTCATTTTTTCTCCTTTTTGTTATTAAAGTTCAATTTTAGATACTGCCTGCGCCAAATCTTCTGCGCTGGGGGTGATATAGATACGGGTGGTTTCAAGAGAGCTATGCCCCAAAAGGGCTGCGACCTTCTCCAAACTAACATTGCTATTGACCAAATTCTTGGCAAAAGTATGACGCAAAATATGAGGCGATAAATCAGGCAAGCCTGCATCTTGGCCATAACGACGTACGATCCTTTGCACCGTGCGATGACTGAGTGATCCGTTCGCTTCGCTTTCAAGTGCGATGAAAAGAAAGTTGTTTCCTGGTGTTTTTGGACGAATTTCAAGCCAATTCTGCAAGGCTTTGCGTGCGTCTGCATTGAGAGGAATTCTGCGTTGTTTATCGCCTTTTCCATGCCGAACTAATACGCTTCCTTTTCTTTCAGAAAGTTGTATATCGCCCAACTCTAAATTCACAAGCTCAGCCAAACGTAGTCCCGTATTGAGCATTAGCGTAACCATAGAGAAGTCACGTTGTCGTCCTGCCCAGCGTTTTAGATAACGCAATCGGGCAATCTGTAAATCCTTTTCCATTGCCCGGCGCAAAGAAAATTGCTCTTTCTTATCAGACCAACGTGGAATGATGGTGGTTTGTTTTATGCGCTTAATGCCTTTCGCCGGATTAGTTTCAATCAATTTCTCAGAGACTGCCCAATTGAAATAAACATTCAGCGATGCAAAGTGCCGACTGATTGTGTTGGCCAAATGCTTCTTCTCCATACTCAGATATTGTTTATATTCACGCAGATCAGTCGGAGTAGTTGCTTCTGGAGAGAACTCTTCATCATTCTTCCATTCAAACCAATCTGCAAAGAAATGTAGGTCGCTCAAATAGCCTTTGAGTGTCAGGGAGGAGCGGTCTTGCTCTACTAGGAAACGTCTGAATTCATCAAACATATTTATCTCCTTTACCAGAATGGGGGTGATTTGAAGCCCAAGTCAGGGCTGTAGCGAAAGAGAGCTGTCAGTACCCATGCCAAACTTGCTTCGACAGCTTTGATCTCTTCTCGACGTGGGCGTAGCCCATCACCTTTTGGAATCAATATTGCTGAGTGGCGAATCTTTACGCTCACTCTGAAAGTTCTGACATCATCTTTGTTCCAGGGCGGCGTTTCGGCAAAAACAAGGAGCGGTCCATTACTGCGCCAACCATGATAGGCAAGAAAGATGTCTACTATTGTTTGCATTCGATGCAAGATAATGGTGGTATTCCAACTCATGCCACGCGAACCAGCACTCAATCGCCCAGCTAAACTTTTCCTCAGGAGGGGGTGCAAATATAGGTAGTGCTTCAAGAGAAATAAGGATGCCCAAGGGAAAGCGGCCTGTTCTATTTCACTGAGGTCTTCACCATGAGAAGCCATGTATATGGTTGCAATGCCGCCAAAGAAATTCGGATCAGGTGTGGGGTAACGCCGTGCTTTTTGCTCAATTTTGTCGTTCTCTCGCAAGCTCTGTAATAAAGCCGCCAAAATAATACGATCTTGATGTGCTTTCTGCTTCGGAACTTGACTCAGATATTTGCTCAAACTATTTTTTTGCGGAGGGCTTTTGGATTGGGCTGTCAGGACTGTCCACCGCGCGGAAGCAGGCTCCTCGTCCCAGTCTGGGCGATCCAGGAAGCTGTTCAGGGGCAAGGCAAAAAGCTGAAAGGGCAGAGATGCGCCTCCGCGCTCATCCATCAAAATATCCAATGCTTGATGCCAGGTGCCGAGTGTGCGTTCATATTCTGTGCCTTTGGGAAGTGCAACCAACATGCGGATTGACGGCAAAATGCCAGTAGATTGCGGGGATTCAAAGAAGGCGATTTTATTCCGCAAACTGCGCACCAAGCGGCGCAACAAACGTGGACCCGCATCTTGCTCGATCTCAAAAATCATCTTTTCGTCCGAAGCAGCTTCCACCAAATGATCTGGACGCAGGCTTCCGTCTTCAAAAGTGATCACCTTATCTGTTTTGATTTTCTGATCAGCTTGATCTGCCGCCAGGTGAAAATCCAGCATCGCCAGAGCGTGGGTGATCGCACGTGTGCTCTCCAACTTACCAGGACGTGTGCCCAAGAAAAGCGCACCTGCTTCTCCCAGCCGCCAAACCTGTGGTCTGCGCCCGCTCCCGGTCTTGCGGGGGACAGCTTCGAGGATGGCGTGTACACACCCTAAACTCTCCAGCTTATCGAGACTACGGCGCAATTTGTCGCGGGCTTGTTCGCTGGCAATTTGTAATTGGTGCGTATCGGCAACTCCGACAATCGCTAGTGTTTCCAGAATAGGGAGATAGTCTTTCTCTTTGCGAAATGCCTTCTCCAGTTTCTGTGTAATTTCATCTTTTTTCATTTTTTCTCCAATGCGCACAAAAATCTGAGCCTCCATTAACAAGGTTTCTTTTTATGCGCGCAATTTTCTATAGTTCGCTTTCATCCCATGCCGAGATTTCTATCTGCTGCTGGGCGATAATTTCATTTTGTTCTCGCACAAGAGTTTCCAGTCGTTCTTTCTCTTGCGTTAGATAGTTTGTGTGATTACTTCTTCTTTCGGTTAGCACATTCTCCTGAGTGAGTTGGGCTTCGAGTTCTTCGATGCGTTCTCTTGCTTCACCTAAATCGTCTGAGTTTCTATTACCTTCCCAGGCTAGGCGGTAGGATTCTGCGTGCTCTCGCCATTGATCTCGATCTCGAGAAGTACGTTCATATTGCTCTTCTCGCTCAGCTAAGGCTCGTCCTATCTCTGCACCTACTTGCGCAGGAGGCGTGCCTGCTTCTAGCTCTTGAAGATAGCGAGTGAAGGGTAGAGGATGGTGGGCATCTAAGGATGCCAGCAGTGTGTTGGCATCCTTGGACTTAGCTTCTTCTGCTTTGCGAAGAAAAGGCATCTCTACAGTTCTCTACGAAAGACGCTCTTGTTTTCTGGAATACTGCCTTTAGCGCGTGCAAAGTTGATAAGCAGAATAGCTTGGTCTTTTGGAGATACTTTCAGATAAGCCCGTGCTTTACGGATATGGCCAGGTTGAATCCCTTTCGGATCTGCTTTCAACTCGATGAGCATCAACATATCCTCCTTCTGCACCCGCAAATCAGGGTAGTAAAACTTCAAATGCTCGTTTCTGGTGTTGAAAATTTCAATCTCAGGTTTATTGGTGACTTCAAATCCAGCCACTTCCAGAGCAACTAAAAAATCGCCATCGTAAAGCTCTTCTTGGTGGTCTGGCCCTAATTTGTCGAAAATATCAATAGAGACACCGACAATTTCGTACTTCATCTTTGTTAGGGGGGAATAATTGTTTTGTTTCATTTCTTTTTCCTTCTAATAATTTTGCGCACAAAAGAAATGTCTCATTAAGAGAGGGGCTCCTTTTTGTGCGCAAGGATTGAGTATGTTTACCAACTATCGCCCCAGCCTGTGTTTTTAGGCTCAGGAGCGTCGTCTTCTAAGTCGATTCGGCTACTTCCAATTAGTGCATCGAGCAGATTTTCGGCTTCGGTATCTTCTTCTTTTTCAGCGACCTTCTTCTCGACGGGAAGCGCATATTCTTCAAGCGCGCCCACTATGGAAGCATCTACAATTTGGCGGATGTCTGCCAACAGCTTGCTGGCATTTAGTTGCGGAGCTTCTTTTTTATCGCTCATAGATAATTGCCGTCTAAGTACATCTTTGATTATTTCTCCTTTTTTCCCCGAATTTAGATTGTCATACCAGGCAAGCAAATCCGCATCTTCTTCAATGGAAAAGCGAATTGTGATTTTGCGATATTTTGAATTCATGGGACTATTTTTGATGCTGGCAAAGTGCTGGCTTGCTGGCAGATTGCTGGCATACTATTCTTCATTTGATAATAGAACTGCTTTGAAGCCGCCGAAACCGGGGTCGAGTCCAATGACGTGAGAAGCATCCGGAAAGGCACGGCGGGCATAGCGGGCTAATCCAAGGGCGTTGGCGAAAACGGGGTTGGGGAGTACCTGTGCTAAGGGATAACGCTGGAGCAATTCTTTTTTGATCAGAGCAGAACCACCACCGGTGAAGAGCATATATCTAAATTGATTGCCATTACCAAGCAAGGTTTCCAAAAAGTCACCAATCGAAGCCGATGCGACTGATAGTGCTTGATCCACGAGTGGAGCAATATCCATATCGCCCTGAGCGCAGGAGAAGACAGGCTTTTTCGCTCGGAGGTATTCATCTGCTTGATGGCGAGAGAGTGTCACGCCGTATTTTTCTTTGATTTCACGGATGAGTTGTTCTGCGGCGCGGCGGACACCAGCGGTGTTGCCGCCAGTGTGCTTGCCTATAACAGCACCGCTTTGGACGGAAAACACATCCAAGGTGTTGAAGCCAATATCGCAGACGGTAACAAGAGCTTTGAGATCAGATGTGGGGCGAATGACTTTTCCTTCATCATTGAGTAACCATGAAAAATATCCACCTGTAGGTTGAGCGAAAATATCTAGTGCGACAATTTCAATATGATATTTTTTTCCATTGACTTCAAAAATATGAATACCTATCACCCAAGAGTGCAGTTCGCGCAGAGCCTTGCGAGCCAACAATTTGTCTAGCATCACGCTTACGGGGAGTGCAAACATGATGCTGATTTTATATTTTTGTTCATTTTCAAGGAGCGAAGCTAAAGTTGCATAGAACAGTGCCCGAATTTCTGATCCCGAAGACAATCTAGCGAAATCCATTCGCTCTATAACGCTTGCAAATTTCTCGACGTAATTTCCTACGAGATACTCAATTGTTTCTCCCCAAGAAACCTGCGCGGGCTTATGTGTATTGCGCTTTCCCCAATTCCCCGTAGAAAGATGACCCATGTCTATATTCCCCTTCCCAACTACAGAAAGGATGAATGCGAATTTCTTTAAAATGTTCATTGTTTTTCCTTTGCAAAATGGTTTGTACGCTCGTTTGGATGTTTGGACACCCTTCGAGCGGGTTTGGACAGGCTTGTACGCCCTGTCGCTTTGGACGGTGAAAGACTGGATTAGTCAGCCAAATAGATGCCATTATTCTGATGGGGGCGCTTTTCTGCTAAGCCGCGTATTAGCCAGTCTGCTCGCAGGCGGCGGGCTTGTCTCTCACCCACATTGAGAAAATCTTGCAGAATATCGAGATTTAGATGCCCATCGCTTTCTTTTTTTAGATGATTGGCAAGGGCTTCTTCTTCGGCCATCATGCCGGTTTGAGGGTTGCGTTGGATAAGGTCTTCTTTGGAGACTAAGTAGGTTTGAATCATTCCCCAGCGATTACTTAGAGCGCGCCCTGGATGTTTAATCTTCTCCGCGCCACTTTTTCCAAGAACGATCTTGGATGTGCTGGCGTTGGATACTTGGAAACAGAGACGTGTAGACATCTGTTCCCGTACCGGTCCGACAATATCCTTAGCAAAATCTTGTCCTGCTAAGATCAGGTGAACCCCGAACTTTGCGCCGCGCCATGCAATTTGCGTAGTTTTTTGTGCGAAGTCGCCGCGCGCGCCGCCGGTTGCCATCACGATTCCGTTAAACTCGTCGAGAATGACCAAAAGTTGGGGCATTTTCTCTTTAGTTCGAGCGTTATATTCATCTCGATTATCTGGTTTATTGGGGAGTGCATCAAAATGGCGAGTGCGCTTTGCAATCTCTTGAAGAGCAATTTCAACAAGCTGTACGCAACCTTCTAAGGTGTTAGCTACAGGAGCCAGCAACTGATGAGCATTTTCCATGAAAGAAAAAGTGCGCCCATCTGGATCGCCTAACAAAAAGATTGTCCCTTCTGCTCGTTATTGTATTACCTGCGAACGCAGAAAAACACTTTTCCCAGATTGAGTTCTCCCGGCAACTAGCATATGCTCTCTGTCTTTTCTATGAATTTCTAGTGGTTGCATCCCTGAGCGCATCCCGATTTGCAGGATGCCTTTTTTCCATCCTGGGAAAGCAATACTCTGGGGTAAGTGGGCTTTTTCTGATTTGCTAATCAAGATAGCAATTCGCACGCCACTATGATTGGAGAGGACAACTTTGCGATGTAGCACAGTTTGTAGGTGATAGAGTAAGCTGTTCTTCCCTATCGCAAGGTAGGGAGCCAAATTAGGGAGGTTAGCGTCGTCTAAGATTGCAAAAAGAATGACAAAGTAATCAGTTTCGGCCAATATCCATTTTTTGACCGCCTTGGGATCCGTATCGGGACGATTTTCTATAATCTTCAAGGTAGATTGAGCGATATGTTGTGCTGAACGCTCTAAGCGATGTTTCTTTGTGTGAAGAGCAATTATTTTTTCTGTAACCATTTATGCCTCCTCTAAGAATTTTTCTGAGACTTCTTCTACCCAATTTTTGACAGGGATAACCTCTGCGTCGATAACTTCGATGGTTGGTAAATTGTTCGACTGGGCAGTTTGGCTATTTTCAGAAGGCGAAAGCAAGCGTTGGGCTTCTTGTGGTGTTCTGCCTGGCGGGAGCGAAGCCATGAGGCGAGCAGCTTGATTTCGAGCGACCACGCGATCTTGCAGGGCTAAATCAGGAGCCACGCCGCTCACGATCGTTTCGTCTTTGCCTGAGTGCAGGGCTGCGCCGAAAGAGCGTCCGGGCATGAGTACTTTGATTTCACTACTGCTTGGTAGATATGTAATTGTTTCGCCATCAGGGGAAACTATTGTGCGTAGACGTAATTCCAAAACGGGCAAGAAGCGGCGATAAAAATAAAAAAATCCTACGAGTAGAAGAACTAAAATACTTCCAAAGAAGAGCATTTTGAAGGGAACAATAAATTGATTCCAATAAGCACGATGCTCCATGTTAGTAGCTTCAGATACGATTGCCAGTTGCGTAGCTGCTAATGGAGTAGCCGTTTGCGGCCACGCTGTAGCTGTTTCGATAGCAGACTGTGTGAGTGCGATATTTGCCGCATTTGTTGCTCCGCTTGCTGCTTGCGAAGTTGCGGTTGTATTGGATGCAACTCTTGTTTGGCGAATGAAAGCATTTTCCGTAGCAGCGGCTTGGGTAATCCGGCTTGAGACTTCGGTTGCCCGTAGGTTTGCCTGCAATCCTTGAAGAGCAAGCGCGGTGGCTGTGATGTCTAAATCACTACGCACAGCCTGTCCGGCTGCAATAGTGGACTGTGCGTTTGCTTGGGCATGTTGAGGCGTGAGTATGAAAGGAGAGAGCAGGGTAGCCGAGGGGATGGTGCGAGGTGTAGACAGGGAAGGTGCTCCATCCACATAGCTGGCACAAGAAGAAACTAGAATAGTGAGAAGAAAAGCTAAGATGATGTTGAATTTCATAGCGTCTTCTTTACCAACCCCAATCGTGAGGCAATATGGGGAATTTTTCTTTTTCTTGATTGATAAGCGGAGTTTGCTGAACTCCAGAGCCGCCTAACCCTCGGTCTTCTTTTTGCAAAAGCTCATTTACGGGAAGGTATGGCAATCGCAGCATACCTTCTTGCTTTTTCAAAAATTTGTAAAATAAAGCAAAGATTGCAATCAGAAGAATGAATACAATTACAATCAGAGCGATGCTAACGAGAGCTTGCCCCTTGAGTGCGAGTTGAGCTGTTTGGCTGACTTCGATCGAGGCTTGAGCTTGTTTGGCAGAGGCATATGCCTGCGAGATCGAGACGCAACCAAATACTATGATCAGAAGCAAAAAAAGAAGAGCAAAATAGAACATTTGAAAACCTCGCTTATTCCTGAATTAAGGTGTTTTTGAATATGAGAGAGATTTGTAATGTTGCTTTTTGCAATTCAGCAGGGAGTTGATCGTAGGTATTGAGTAAATTCAACCGATCTGGATGCAAATCCTTTGACGGGCGATTAACATTGCCTATACCAGCTAAAGACAAAACTTCATTAGTTGTTTTGTCTGTTACTTTCGCTAGTCGAAGGCAAGTTTCCAAAGATGGTTTTCTTTCCGGGTAATATATAAGGCTTCGCAGTGTTCCTTGAGAAAGCCCGGCGCGAGTGGCTAGTTTTGTGAGATTTGTTTCACTAGAATGCACATACTCAAGAAGCCACTTAGTAAGAGGTGTTGTCTTCCGTTTTCTTTTTGACATAAAATCTCCTTTAAAAATGAACATGCGTATCTTTTTAGATACGCATGTTGTGACGGTGTGGTATAAACAGTCTGGTTACTGTTATTTCAACCGCTGTTCCAGAATTATCAAAGCCTCTTCCTTTTCAGTTTGAGGAGTCAAAAGAATTAGGGGTTCCGTGTAGGTGCAAGGAGAACCCCCGCCCTCCCCGCTGTAGAAAACGCGTTCTGAAAAGAACGCGTTTTTGTTTTAATAAGCATAGCTCACTTCACAAAAAAACAAAGGGGATGATAGAATACTGCGAATATCCCTACAAAAAACTTTTTGAGAAAACTTCATGAAATATGAACCCGTAATCGGACTAGAAGTCCATGTTGAACTCGCTACAGAATCGAAAATATTCTGTGGCTGTCCCGTTGTAGATTCGGTAGAAGCTGAGCCTAATATCGCCGTTTGCCCCGTTTGCTCAGCCATGCCGGGCACGCTACCTGTCGTAAATGAACGTGCAGTTGAATATGCAATGCGAGTTGGCATGGCGTTAGGATGCAAAATAGAGCCTGTGAGCATTTTTGCACGCAAAAATTATTTTTATCCCGACCTGCCCAAAGGCTACCAAATCTCTCAATTTGAAGAGCCACTTGCTACCAACGGTGAGATGCTCATTGAAACCGAAGATGGCGAAAAAGTCATTCGAGTTTTGCGCGCCCATCTCGAAGAAGATGCAGGGAAGCTCACTCACGTTGAAGGTGCCAGCCTCGTTGACCTCAATCGTGCAGGCGTTCCTCTGCTCGAAATCGTCTCCCAACCCGATATGCACTCTGCCGCCGAAGCCCGCGCTTATGCTGAAAATTTGCGCGAAATTTTACGCTATCTCGGCGTGAATTCTGGCGATATGGAGAAGGGCGTAATTCGTTTTGAAGCGAATACTTCCGTGCGCCCAGTTGGCACAGAAAAGCTGGGAATCCGCACCGAAGTCAAAAATCTGAACTCTTTCAGGTCAATGGAAGATGCGATTAATTGTGAAATCGCTCGCCAGAGTAAAGTTTTAGATGAGGGCGGTGAAGTGGATCAGGTGACAATGGGATGGGATGAGGAGAAAGGGCAAACTTATGTGATGCGCGGTAAAGAAGATGCGCACGACTACCGCTACTTCCCTGAACCAGACTTGCCACCGTTAAAAGTAGATGATGCCTGGCGTAAACGTGTACGCGCCGACCTGCCCGAATTACCTCGCGCCAAATTTGAGCGTTTTCTCGCCGATTTCAAACTCAGCGAATATGATGCAAAAGTCTTGGTTTCTGACCGAGCTATCGCTGAGTATTTTGAAGAAACGGTTAATAATGGCGCAAAGCCAAAAGCCGTAGCAAATTGGATGACGGGTGAACTTTTTGCGTTGATGAATCAAACCGAGGTAAGCATAGATGAAATTAAGGTCACCCCAAAAGCTCTGGCAGAATTAATTTCTTTAGTATCAGAAGGAAAAATCAATAAAAATACGGCTAAAGAAGTTCTAGGTGAGATTTTTAAAAGTGGCAAAAACCCTCAAGCCATTGTAGAGAAAAAAGGTTTGGCACAAGTCTCGGATACCGCGTTGATTTCGGGCTTCGTATCAAGCGTCATCAACGCGCACCCAGATGAGGTCACGAGCTATCGCTCTGGTAAAACTGGTGTAGCAAACTGGCTCTTTGGGCAAGTGATGCGTGAAGCACGCGGACGCGCGAATCCACAAATCCTAAGAGAAGAATTAATGAAGCAGTTAGATGGGTAAGTTTTTAGGGGTAGGCAAATCCTACAAATTCCCCTTTTGCCAAGAAGCTGGGACTGCGCAATGCAATGTCAATTTTTAGCAGAAGAACATCATCCCAATTTTCGCCACGCGCCATCACAATTAAAGTATTATCATCGAGCCAACCAACAGGCTCAACACGCTGTATAACGCCCATACCAGATGAGGGGACGAGGGCTGTATCTGGGAATTCGGTGATTATATTTCCTGCTAGGTCGCCGATACGGATAACTGAATGGAAGTTTGGCATCTCTGCCATTTGCCAGCCACTGCCTTCCATCCATGCCAGATATTGATTAGAGGGAGAAAAAGTAGCACTGCCTGCGCCGCGTTGATCAACGGCGGTTTGTAGTGGGTAATTAAGGCTTTCCCCTGTATTTAGATTGCGAATTGTCATTGTGCCAACGCCCGCTACTGTGCCATCGTCTGTGTATGCCACCCATTCTCTGTCCGCTGAAATCGCCGATGGGTTTGCTTCTGCGCCCAATATCTGCCTGCCATACCCACTAGCTAAATCGAGATATTCTAAAGTGCGCCGCGGTTCAAAAACAATGTCTCCACCAATGCCCCAAGGGCGTTTTGAGAACCAAATACCACTTGGTTGCCCCGCTTCTACATCTACGACAAGAGCGACCATTCCCCAGCCTTCGGCATCATTATCATGCAAAATAGATGGGGCTGTAGGCAAAGTTTGTGTTGTGCCTATATATAAATCACTTACTAGGCTGTCGGGAAGAAATTCTGTGGTTGTGTAAGCGATAATATCCTCTCCCGCCGCTCCTACTAAACCAGAAAAGTTTGGGGTTGAGATGAGTGTGACAATTTCCCCATCGTGGCTAAAAAGCAAAGAGTTATTTTGCTCAAAAGAGAAATAGAGAACGGGGAAACTTGTATCACCTTGCGAAAAAGCATCCGCAATATGGATATTATTTGGGTCTGCATAAGAAAGCCCAAGTGTATCAACTTGGGCAAGTGTATAGCCCTCACTATCAAAAAGAGATAGGGTACTGTCTTTGGCTGTTACTACGCCTATGGGCAAAGAAGGCGCAGGGATTTCGGTTGGTGCAAGCGTGGGCGTTTCTGCTGGTATTTTTATTGGTATAAGTTCTTGTGTAGGTGTAGAAGATTCTTTCTGGGAAGTAGAGAAAAAAGAGCAAGCAAAAGTGAGTGTGCTTAGCAGGGCAAGGCTCATAAGTAGATGTGCCTTTTTATTCATTATCTTCTCTCTCACCTTCTTCTGCTGCGATAGTCTCTGCTAATTCTCGTTCGTCTTTTTCTTTTTGTAGCTTATCAATTAATTTCTGAAACTCCTCTTCGCTCTGATGATAGGTAAGAAACCAATCTATCCATTTTTGATTGTCTTTTTTTGCAACATTTTCTTTTTTGCTAATATGGTTTGCCGTATAGCGACGGCTAATATCCCGTTGCACCGATGCGGGGTCTAAAACGTCTTGAAAATCAAATGCTTCTGAGCCAATATGGATATAAACTGTTCCATAATTAAAGAAGATATTCATGATTCCATCACGTTTATAGGTTAAGCTTTCAATATTGTCTAAAGGTGCAGAGCGGCTATTTTCGTTCCCAAGCGGTTTACGGTCAATATCAAATATAGCACTTTTTGTTACCTTGAAAATATCATAACTCCAAGAGAAATACTGATAAATACCCCAGCCTATAGAAGCCAGTGCGGCAACTGCCGCTAAGCTAATTAATGAATCTGATAAAGCCTCAGGGCTTTGCGCTAAAATCAAATAAGTTTGTGTTGAGACAAAATAGAGAAGAAGTGCACTAATTAACAGGGGAATACCAACTAAACGGAGCAGGACAATCCAATGTTTACGATAAACAATATTGCCACCTTCTTCAAAGCGTTGCATAAATATATGATATTGCTTCTGAGGCCGCAGTTTTTTGCTTAACTTTTCTGAGATAGATTTCTTTTGGGGAATTGGCGTTCTTTTATGCACAGCAGGGGGATTAGGGTTTTGAAGTTTTTTTATAATAGCTTGTCTAATTTCCTCTTCTGTTTTTTGTTGATATTGTGATTTTGTTCGTTCTATTAACTCATCTAATAAGCGTTTTGCGTGGCGGGGGTGTGGTGTGTAGTCTAGGTCTATACCGCCAACCATGATATGAGCAGAAACTCTTCCATAATCTAAAAAACTTTGAATTAGTTTATCTGTATTGATACTAACGGAGAGAATATCTGCCAGAATGGCTTCTTGGCGACTGCTATAGATGCCAATTACTTTCTCTTCCCAAATTAGGCGGTGGTTGGTAATAACGTAGTAGTCATTACGCCAATCTAACCAATACCATAAAGGCAAAATCACTGCACTTCCCAGTAAGAAAACGCCAATAGTCCAAAAAACATTTGAAAACTTGATCCACCAAATACCCATAGCCAGCCCCCCCAAGGCAATAAAAAGTATAGGAAAAAACATTCTCCGCCAAAACAAACTAATATGTTTTCGCTTCAAAAAATAAACAACTTCATCTTTATTTAACCAGGCAAAATCTTTTTCTGCGACTAACTCGCGACATTTTACAGAAACCTCAAGGTTGTTCTGTAAAAGGTTTATTGAGTCAGATAGTTTGCCAGAAGAAAGGTCAAGGGCAAGTAATATAGCATTTGTTTTGGCTATTGCCGAAGAACTAATCTTCTCAGAAATAATAGCATCTACGCCTAAGTAATCACCACGTACATAAGTTTCTGTTTTTTCGATTTTTCCTGAAACTGTTAAATCAACTTCCCCCGAAAAAATGATATAAAAGTGGCTTGCTTTTTCCCCAATGTCAATAATTGTCTCTCCCGCAGAAAAAGTTTTGGCATGGAAAGACTCGGCAAAATTAAAAAGATGCCCTTCACCAATGTCTTGAAAAAGATGAAGTGCTTCTATAAAGGCGACGTATTCTTCTACTTTTGACATAGATTCTTCTTGATTAGACTATTCCATCCGTACGATTGTACACCCGAATGGCGGGACATGCGTATTTTGGGCTTGCGTGCCCTTCAATAAACTTTCTACAGTCTCTTGCACATAATTTATCGTTGCTTCACGTTGACGAAACGCAACGTCATCGTACGCACCCTCGTAGCGAAGAATGCCTTCGGCATTAAGAATATAAATATGGGGCGTGTTGATTGCTTCGTATAAATCAGCCACTCTATGCCCAGCATCGTACAAAATAGGATGGACATTCCGCTCATTGGCAACGCGCTTGAGCATTTCGATGGGTTCATTATCATTCGATGCAATTTGCAAAAGATGAACACTGCCAGCCCACTGCTCAATGAGTGGCATCAAGCCCAAATCCACGCGTGCCGCGTGGGGGCATTCTGCTGACCAAAAGTTGATGATTACTATGGCTCCTCGATAGTCTGTGAGGTGATGTTCGTATCCCTCTAAATCTTTTAAGTTAAAGTTTGGGGCTGGTTGATTGATTTGCATATAGGGATTATACACGAATCGAGCGATATGTATTGTGTTTTGAAAATGCGTTTCCGCGGTAACAAATGCCCTGTTTTCGCACATAACATCTATTAGACCTCTTGCATAAGTGCTCTAGCCGCCGTCCTCGGCGGCGTATTTTAGAGAAGCCTGCGCCGAGGACGGCGCAGGGAGCGTAGAGAAAATAGACTTTTGCAAGGGGTATATTATAGAAAACGCAGTTTTTTCGGATCATCTCTTTTTCGATCGACAAAGAGCCTTTTATGCAAAGATGATAAAAATATATCGGGTTTCTGAAAAATGCAGAAAAAGAAGTAAAAATTCGCGTATAGCCTAGCGGCATTTGCGTTGAAAACCTAAAAACTAATTTTGATATGGCTAAACGCTATAGTAAAACTACAAAAAACAGACAACTATTCTCTAAGAATACGGTACAATTCCCTATATCTTTATCTATCTTAATCTTGGGTATAAAATCATGAATCGTAAAGAACTCATATCTTCGCTTAAAACCTCACCAAACCTTGATGTTCTCGTTGTTGGCGCGGGCATTAATGGCATAGCAACCTTTCGAGATTTAGCACTCAACGGTGTAAAAGTTCTTCTCGTAGACAGTGCCGACTTTGCCTCAGGAGCAAGCGCGGCATCTTCGCACATGGCGCATGGTGGCATCCGCTATCTCGAAAATGGAGAATTTCGTCTCGTAAAAGAAGCCGTGCAAGAGCGCAACCGCATGTTAGAAAATGCACCCCATATTGTGCGCCCGCTTCCCACCACAATTCCTATTTTTAAAATCTTTTCGGGGCTACTCAATGCCCCCCTTAAATTCTTCAATCTGCTAGACCGCCCTTCAGAGCGTGGCGCGCTGGTTATTAAAATCGGCTTGATTTTTTACGACACCTTTACTCGCGGGCAAAAAACTGTGCCCAAGCACAAAGTGACCGCGCGCAAAAAATCACTACTTCGCTGGAAACGCCTGAACCCTAAAATCCGCTATGCCGCAACCTATTACGATGGTGCGATTACCGAACCTGAACGCCTTGCTATCGAATTGCTTCTGGATGCAGAAGCAGATAGCCCAGATGCACACGCTCTAAACTACGCGCGTGTTATCGGTGGGAAGCTCAATTTTGTTACCCTAAAGGATGAAATAACAGGAGACATTTTCGATGTGCGCCCTCGTCTTGTCATCAACGCCGCGGGACCTTGGATAGACCAGACGAACGCGACCTTGGGCTTGAATGCGCGTTTCATCGGCGGGACAAAAGGCTCGCACTTGGTACTTGATAACACAGAGCTACGTGCCGCCATTGGCGACCATGAATTCTTCTTTGAGAATGATGATGGACGCATCGTGCTGATTTACCCACTGCACGATAAAGTTTTGGTCGGCACATCCGATTTGCCCATAGAAGACCCAGATGAAGCACGTTGCACAGAAGAAGAAGTAGATTACTTCCTCGACATGATAAAAACAGTCTTTCCTGATATTTCTGTTAGACGCGAGCAAATTGTTTTCCGATTTTCAGGCGTGCGCCCCTTAGAATATAGCCAATCAAAAACAACGGGGCAAATCTCTCGTGACCATACCATTCAAGTGCTTAGCGGCGTTTGGACTGGGCAGAGTTACCCCATCTATTCACTTGTAGGTGGAAAATGGACATCGTTTAGAGCCTTCGCAGAAGAAGTCACCGACAAAGCCCTAAATTATTTAGAAATGACACGCGAGAAATCCACTGAAGCTTTAGCCATTGGTGGCGGTCGCAATTATGAACGCCGAAAAGATGAACGCAAGCAACAGCTAGATGGAATTTCAGCCTGGACTAACCTTTCGCTAGAGAGATTAGAAGAGCTTTATCAGCGTTATGGCACACGGGTGGAAGAAGTTGCTATGTTTATATCAAAAGGCAACGATATGCCTTTGGCATCCCTGCCGAGCTATAGTCGAGGTGAGATTGTCTTTTTAGCAAAACAAGAAAAAATTACTCGTCTCGAAGATTTGGTTTTGCGCCGCACGCATATTGCCAAATTGGGGATGCTCACACGTCCACTTTTAGAAGAAATGTCTGAGATTCTCGCCGATGTTTTGGGGTGGGACGATGTACGCACAAAAGCCGAACTCACGCGAACCGTTAATCTAATGGCACGCAAGCATCAAGTCACGTTATGACGCGGCAACTCATCCCTTTAAAAAGCGGGCTTTCTGTCGTTATTCCCGTTTATTATAGCGAGGCGATTCTTCCCATCCTAATAGAAAAATTAGATGAAATTTTGCCCAGCTTAGGGATGAATTATGAAGTAATTTTGGTCAATGACGGAAGCGCAGACGGAAGCTGGGAAGCAATTTGCACGCTTTCAGAAAAATTTGATTGGGTCGTGGGGGTAAATATGATGCGAAATTACGGGCAACATAACGCTACTTTATGCGGAATTCGTGAAGCAAAATATGACGTGACAATCACGATGGATGACGATTTGCAAAACCCGCCAGCTGAAATCCCTAAATTATTGGATGGATTAAAAAGCGGGGCGGACGTGGTCTATGGCGTGGCGCGCAGACGTGGACAGGTGTGGTGGAAATCGGCATCTTCTGCCATTGTCAAGCGCGCGATTGCTTTCGTGATGGGCGCACGCAATGTGCAAGATATTGGGGCTTTTCGTGCTTTTAAAACAGAGTTACGCTATTCTTTTGAGTCTTTTTCAGGCTCCGATGTGTTGGTAGATGTTTTACTTTCGTGGGGAACAACGAAATTTGCCTCTGTAGAAGTTAATGAAACAACACGAGAAATTGGCGAATCACATTATGGTTTCTTGAAACTGATTAAGGTCACGCTCTTGGTCCTGACAAGTTTTACGACAATTCCTTTGCGTTTGGCAAGTATTTTAGGGCTTTTATTTACTCTTTTTGGGGTTGGCATTTTCGTTTATGTTTTGACGGTATATTTTACACTTGGCTCTTTGCCGGGCTTCCCCTTTTTAGCATCTGTAATTGCCATTTTTAGCGGCGTACAGCTTTTTTCTTTAGGGATTATCGGCGAATATCTAGCCCGTGTTTTTGAACGCACGGGTGGCAAGCCAGCCTATACAATTTCTGAACGAGTGAATTAATGAAAGTCGTTATTCTGCAACCTTCTTATATCCCGTGGCGGGGATATTTTGACCAAATTTTGCGAGCTGATTTATTTGTTTTCTACGATGATGTGCAATACGATAAGCGCGGCTGGCGTAACCGCAATCAGATTAAAACGCCTAATAAAAAACAATGGCTAACTATTCCCGTTAGAAGCAAAGGGGCGCAAACGAAGCATATTCCTATTAATGAAATTCCTATTATTTGGGATAGTGCTTGGAATCAGACGCATCTGAAAACAATTAAACACGCTTATAGTAATGCCCCTTATTTTAATAAATACGTGAATTTATTAGAAGAGTTTTATAATCGCAAAGACAAATATCTTGCCGATTTTACGATCGACTTTACAATTGCATTGGCGCGTGAAATGGGCATCACTAAAACTCGTTTTATGCGTTCATCTGAATTAAAAGGCGTTTCTGGTGAAAAAACAGATCGCCTAATTTCTGTTTTGCAAACTGTAGGTGCAAAAGAATATCTGAGTGGTCCCTCCGCACGAGATTATATAGAAGACGATAAGTTTGAGAGAACAAATATATCACTTGAATATATAGATTATGATTATCCCGAATACCCCCAACTTTACCCACCCTTTGACCCTTTTGTAAGCATCTTAGACCTTTTGGTGATGAAAGGCGATGATGCGCTTGATTATATTAAGCAAGAAAAATAATTTGACCGATGTTTGAATTTATCATCGAAAATAGAAAGTGCGATAATCCGTTTCAACGGATTTTGCATATCAGCCATGTGTTTCAACGCATGGCTTAGGAGTATGATGAATAAAGTCCCTGTATTAGACGAAGTAAAAAGTTATTTCGATAAACGTATTCAAGAACATGGTGCCTCCCCGCGCGGCTCAGATTGGAACTCCGATGTGTCCCAAAACATTCGTTTTGACCAATTACTAAAAGTGATCCAAGAAAAAAATGAGTTCTCAATTTTAGATTTTGGCTGTGGCTATGGTGCATTAGCAGATTATTTGGCAGAGCAAGAGGTTCAATTTACTTATTATGGCTACGACCTGCTAGAAAGTGCCATTGACGTTGCAAAAAAAGCTCATGCAGGAAAAGAAAATCGCCATTTTTCTTCAAGTGAAGAGACTCTCCCCGTCTGTGATTATGTAGTGGCGAGCGGCATCTTCAACTTTCGCGGCAATGAATCTTTTGAAGCGTGGACAGATTACGCCGTCAAAGTTTTGCATAGTTTTGATAAATTGAGTAAAAAAGGCTTCTCTAGTAATTTTCTTACTAAATACTCAGACAGTGAAAGAATGAGAGATGATCTATATTATGCGGATCCACTTTTCATTTTTGATTATTGTAAAAAGAATTTCTCTCGCAACGTAGCTCTTTTACATGATTACGAAGTGTATGATTTTACAATTGTTGTGCGGAAGTGATTTGTTTGTACAAGAATTTTTCTCTATATTATCCAAGCTAACTTATGACCATAAAAGTAGATTTTAACAACCCCGTTCTAGTCGGCAAAGAACTAGACTATATGGCGCAAGCCATAGAAAACAAACATCTCTCTGGTGATGGTGCATTCACAAAAAAATGTCACACTCTCCTCGAAGATAGCTTAGATATTCCTAAAGTTTTGCTAACTACCTCCTGCACTCACGCCCTTGAAATGATGGCAATTCTTTTAGACATTCAAAAAGGCGATGAGGTTATTATTCCTGATTTCACCTTTGTTTCAACCGTGAATGCTTTCGTGTTACGCGGCGCGCATCCCGTTTTTGTGGACGTTCAAGAGGATACCCTAAACCTAGACGAAACCAAGCTAGAAGCCGCTATAACCTCACGTACCAAAGCGATTGTCCCCGTTCATTACGCTGGTGTAGGCTGTGAAATGGATGCAATTATGTCTATTGCCCAGCATCATGAAATCCCAGTTCTTGAAGATAATGCCCACGGGCTTTTTGGCAAATATAAAGACAAGTATCTAGGCACTTTTGGCAATATGGCGGCACAATCCTTCCATGAAACAAAAAACTTTTCCTGCGGAGAGGGGGGGGCATTGCTAATTAATGACCCCAAACTTGTAGAACGCGCTGAAATCGTCCGTGAGAAAGGCACTAACCGCTCACGCTTCTTTCGCGGACAAGTGGACAAATATACTTGGGTAGATATTGGCTCCTCTTACCTCCCTTCTGATATTTTAGCGGGGATGCTTTACGCTCAGCTCGAAGAACGCGAGAAAATACAATATCATCGCAAGAACCTTTGGGGAACCTATAATATAGCTTTAAAAAATTGGGCTGAAAAAGAAAACATCCAACTCCCCACTGTGCCAGAACATACCGAGCAATCTTATCACATGTTTTATATGCTCCTTCCAAATTTAGAAGCTCGCCAAAGATTTATCACCTACTTGCGTGAGCGTGGCATCTATAGCGTTTTTCACTATCTCCCCCTCCATCTTTCGGATATGGGCAAACACTTCGGTGGGAAGGTGGGCGATTGCCCGGTCACCGAAAGTGTGAGTGATAGGTTGGTGCGTCTACCATTTTCTTTTGGATTAAGTATGAGCGAGCAAGAGCAAGTGATTGATACAATACTTGAATTTAAAGTCTAATAGAATTCTGTGAAAAAAAAAACACTACAATACTTAGCATTAGCTATTCTTGTCATTACTTCTGCCGCATTAAGCTATTCTCAATTAAATAATGGGCATAGTTGGGGAGGAGATTTTGCGTCCTATATTATGTAAGCCGAAAGTCTCCTTTTGGGTACTGTAGATAGCTTTATAAAACATAATACTTTTACCATTACGCAATCTGATATTGACTTTGCCCCAATCGCTTACCCATGGGGATATCCACTATTAATTACGCCCCTTATTCACTTTTTTGGCATTAATCTTCTGTCGATAAAGTTATTGAATATTGTATTTTACGCACTCTTCTTAATTGCACTTTTTTTTCTTTTTGAAAGGCATCTTTCTATTCTAGACAATTTGATACTGCTTGCTATTTTTGCCCTTAACCCTCTCTTACTTTCTTTTTCAAATTATATTCTTTCAGACATTCCTTTTCTCTTTTTCTCTACCTTGTGCCTTTTGTTGATGGACCCTTTTAGTAAGAAAAGGCAATATACTTTTCATCGTTTTATCATTGGCATCATCTTATTTTTCACTTTTTTTATTCGTACAAGCGGCTTAATCCTTTTGCTTAGCTTTTTTGCTTATGAACTTTTAGAGAAGCCACGAAAAATTACGCTTTTTCGGATAATGCCCTATCTTAGTTTCATCTTTTTGTGGGGGATTTCCCTTCTGCTTTTACCTAACGGAGAGAAATCACATCTTTTATTTTTTAAAGATATTTCTCGAATAACTATTTGGCAAAATATCGAGTATTATGCAATACTCGGTAGTTCATTTTTCAAATATACGCCTAAGGCTTTAATTATTTATTATCTTATTTCGCTTTTCTTTTTTATAGGTATCATCAAAAAATATAGAGAAAAACTTTTTTTTATTATTTATTTTGTTTTCACCTTAGGGCTTTATATTATTTGGCCCTTCCAGCAAGGTATTCGTTTTCTTTTTCCCATTCTTCCCCTCTTCATTTATTTTGCAATAGAGGGTACAAAAGAAGTGTTTTCTTATCTTTCTCCTAAAAACTGGAGGCGAGTTATACATTCAGCTTTTTGGCTATTTATTGTATTTTCTTTTACTGCCGCCTCCATCCCCTTAGCCAAGAATGTTTTTGCCTCTAAGCCAATTGCTAAAGGACCTTATGATGAAGTGAGTTCAGAGATGTTTAAATATATCATTCAAAACACTTCATCAGATAGCATTATTGCCTTTTATAAACCTCGTGTAATGCGTTTACGGACAGGTCGAGATGCTCTTATTATAAAAAAATGCGAGCATCTTGAGCGCGGAGATTATATGGTCAGGAGTGTAGAAGAAGGGGACGGCGAGCAACTTAAAGACAAAGAAATTAAAAGATGTGACATTCCTTTGAATGAGATTTATAATAATGGTCGCTTTATTATCTATGAAATAAAATAGACTTTATCGGAAACAGACTAGAAGCCTCCACTCCCTTGATGGGAATAGGATCTTCCAGCCATCGATGTTTTATTCCCAATAGAGTCTAACAAAAGAAGAAGGAATGCCCCATAATTTAGGTGCTGAGCAGACAGCAAGCTTCGTTCTCCTCCGCGTTTTATCCAGTAGAATGTTGAGGTAGGCACTCAAGTTTGTGTCGCGTGCGCCTCTGATTCCCGTATCCAAATAAGCAAAATGATAAAGAACAAAAATATATTTTTTTACCTTACTATCTTGTTTCCGACCAGTGTGGCTTTATTTATTTATGGCTACTTAGGGAGTTTCACGCGTTTTCTTGCAGATGATTATTGTTCTGCCCATCACGCCACAGAAGACGGATTCTTGGGTTCAATTATATTTTCTTATAGAACAATCAACGGACGTTATTCAGCTTACGGCACCGATTGGGTTGTTTTGAACCTTTTCGATGCTTATCATATTCATTGGATTCCGCCGCTTATTTTAGCAATTTGGGTTCTTTTTACTATACTTTTTCTATATTTATTGCTGAAAAATGCAAAAATTCAAAATGAGATTTATTGGCGCGCGCCTCTTTTGGCAATTACAAGCATATTTTTAATTATGCGATTGAATCCAAATGTGAAGCAATCTTTTTTCTGGTGGAATGGGATGCGCTCTTATCTTTTTCCATTAGTCGTACTAGTATTCTGGGGAATTTTATTGCTCATAGCAAAAGAAAAAATAGCCCTAAAATTCCTTGCCTTTTTGAGTTTTGGACTTTTTTTTCTTAGTGGCGGACTTAGCGAAACTTATCTTATAATGCAATTTTCTCTCCTCGTCTATTTAGTTCTTCTAAGACTATTGCTCTTATTTGGCGATAAAAAAGAATGGGCAAACTTATTAAAAGATAAAGAATTAGTTATTCTTTTCGCGGGCATAGCAGGGACCTTGTTTTCTTTAGCCATTATTCTTTATGCACCATCTAACGCGATTAGGCGCTCAGTGATGCCGCCTGCTCCTGATTTGCACACTTTATTGACGATTTCCGTAGCTTCCTATATCAGTTTTCTTGATGAATTAATCCACAATAAGGATAAAGTTTTTGCCCTACTTGGCGCGGTTTTCTTCTTGATTTGGATAGGTAAAGCATACAAACTCCCCAATAAGAACAGTAAATGGCTTATTCCCCTCTCTTATTTTGGCGGATTACTCCTCTTATTTGGCACTTTCTTGCCGGGCGTTTATGGTTATGCAAAATCCCCCCCTACGCGCACTTTAGTTATCGGCGTTTTTATGCTTGTGGCTCTTTTTCTTTATGCCAGTTTTCTTTTGGGAAGTTTACTTGCTCAATATAAAGATTTCCCCTATCAAAACATTATTATTGCTATCTTTTCAGCATTGCTTATTGCCACATCTGCAACACATGCCGCTAAATCTCTTTATGCCTCGCGTCAAATTTATATTGACTTTGCCCAAAAATGGGATCGTGTAGATTCTGAAATCCTTGAAGCAAAATTTGCTGGTGCACCTTCAATCACCACTGAAGAAATGGATAATTGGGCAAGGCTAGATCGTCCCAATGAAAATCCAAAATGGTGGCCCACTCGCTGTTATTCTTTATATTATGACATCCTAGTTATGGGACCTCCATACTGGTAGAAAAATGAGCATCATCAAATCCCTCCTAAAAAAACATATCACGCCTATTACCTTTTCCCTAGTTGCCCTCCTCGCTTACGGGCTTTTAGCCCTCCAGCAAGGCTATTATTGGGATGACTGGGCGTTTTCATGGACACGAGCCCACCTCGGTTTTCAAGGTCTCCTCGACCAATTTGCCGTTAATCGCCCTATTCGTGCCTATTGGGAGGCGTTACTCACGCCCCTTATTGGCGTAAAACCAACCGTTTGGCAATTTTATGGAATCTTCATCCGTTGGGCAGTCTCTCTTTCTCTCTGGGTTCTTCTAAGAAACCTCTGGGCTGAAAAAAAATGGGAAAACGCCCTCACAGCACTCTTCTTTTTAGTTTATCCGGGCTTTACACAGCAGTTCCTTGCTATCACTTATCAGTACTTTTGGAGCCTTCTCCTCCTCTTCTTTATTTCTCTAACGCTGATGGTGCAAGCCGCTCGCTCCCCGCACTTGCGTACGCTTAAAGTCTGTGCCTCACTTATCATTTCAGCCATCTCACTTTTTGGGCTAGAATACCTCTTTGGCCTTGAACTTCTCCGCTTTCTTTTCTTGTGGATAGCCCTTAAAACCATCCATCCTAACTTCAAAGAACGCGCCAAGAAAACAGCCCTTCTTTACATCCCCTATTTCATTTTACTCATCACCTATCTTTATTGGCGTATCTTCCTCTACACCAACACCATTTATACCTCCAGTAATATCTCTTTCTCTATCTCTGGAATTTGGACTCAGCTCTGGGACGCAATTCCGCTGGTCAGCTTGGGCGCGTGGCTCAAAGTTTGGGTACAGCCCTTCAGCACCGAAAGCGGACTTAGCCCTAAACTGGCTCTCCTCCTCGTCATCATCCTGCTGGCTGGAACATTTCTCCTTGCCCGCTACCTCAAATATATTTCTGCACAACAAATTCTCCCCCCGAGGGGGGAGAGATTACAGAAGGGGGCAGGGGGCGACTGGCTTTTCCTCTCCCTTGCCTTACTGCTTTCAGCCGGCATCCCCTTTTACGCAGTAAGTTTTCCTATCCAATTAACATTCCCAGAAGACCGTTTCACCTTCCCCTTCATCTTTGGCGTAAGCATGTTGCTAACATGGCTACTCTCTCTCGTCAAAAGTGAGACGCAACGATTCACCCTCGCGGGCTTGTTGATTTCATTGGCAATCACCACTCAAATTTATAATAGCGATATCTACCGCAGAGAATGGCGGCAACAACGCCTCTTTGCGCAACAACTTTTCTGGCGCGCACCCGATATCTCCAAAGGGACGCTTATTCTCGCCGAAGATGAAGGCGTTTTTCCGCACAATGACGATGAAGCCTTCGCCTTTCTCGTTAATTGGGCATATAACCCCAACCAGAAAAATACAGAACTAGATTACGAATACTTCTACGTTTCTGCCCGCGAGGGCGGGGATTTGCCCTCCCTTAAATCTGGTGAGCCTGTTTTCAAAAACCATTTTTCTGCTACATTCACAGGAAATACCGACCAAGTTTTAGTTTTACACTTCTCACCTCCCTCTTGCTTACGAATTCTTGACCCCATTTATGATGCCGATGTCTTTATTGCTCCGCGTGGTGTAGATGATGTGCAAATGGGAAGCCTAACTTTGCCTCGCCCCCTTGCACCTGCTTTACCACTTTCTAACCCTCGTGAATTTATTGCAAAAAGCAACGATGATTTTAATCCCCCCGAATGGCTTTTTGGCGAAGAGCCAGAACATAATTGGTGCTATTATTTTGAAAAAGCCGATTTAGCCCGTCAAAACGATGAATGGGAAAGAGTCGCTAAACTCGGCGATAAAGCCTTTGCTATGCCATATTCTCCCGCTGATTCAGCGGAATATCTTCCCTTTATTGAAGCCTACGCCCGCCTAAACCGTGACGAAGATGCCGAGATGTTGACCGAAGCCGCGCTGGACAATGTCCCCGCACTTAGCCCGATGCTTTGTTCACTTTGGCAACGCGTTGAGGAGCAAGCACCCAGCCAAAATCACGCGCGAATCGCAGATATCTATTGTCGGTGAAAAACGTTTTGAAGAACCCATTCCCTTTGAGGGAAGGGGTTCTTCAAAATCTCCTATGAAAAATAAATTTATTTTCCTCATCTTCATTCTCCTCACTGCCTGCGTTCCCCAAGTCGAAATGCCGACAGAAAATCCCTCTTTAGAAATTCCTTATGAATCGTTAAACAAAGAGTTTTCTATTTTTGCGCCCAAAGCTGAAAATATAAACGAAATTATTGTGCTAAAAATTACCGCGACTCGTAATAATATGATTTTTCGACCTGATTATCAAAATAAAATTTTCATTTATACAAAAGGTGAGTGGATAGAAGTTTTTCACACGCCGCCCGAGTGTAAAAAAGATAATATCTCGCTTGCTCCCGGAGAAAGTAGTGAGTTTTCTCTTTACCCCGCCGTGCCCGATTTGGAAGAAGCGACCCTTTTGCGGGTTTATCTTTTTGGGTATATTGCAGAAAATGGGGAGGCGAGTGGGCGCAGGGTGGGGGCTTATACAGATGTGGTGATAAAACCTTAATGGACACCATCAAGTGAAAAAAGAGGGGAATACTAAGCTTTTGCCTTCGCCATAACCGCCTCAGCGATTATGCTTGTGCACAGAAAAGGGACTAAAGCCCCTACTACGAGGGAAAACCCAACGAGCCGACTACAAAAGTCTCTAAGACTTTTGTAGTCGGCTCGTTTTTTTGAGTGCGTTTTTCGAAGCCAGGAGACTTCGGACTCTTTATTCACAAGGAAATTCTGCCCGCTCTGGCGGGATTTGCCCAAAAACTTCAAGAGCGGGGATTCCATCCCAAATTTCTGGGATGGGTAAATCTAGTGCGTAGGCGGCTGTGGCGGCGGTGTCTGTGATGCTGATGGGGCGAGAAATCACAAGTGAATTTTGACTTACGCCAGATACAATCCACGGGATTTTTCGCTCTGAGGGCAATGAGCCACCGTGATCTCTTATATAGCCCCCGTGGTCGGCTGTGGCTATAATCAATGTGCCCTCTCGCAGATTAGCTTCTTCTAATGCGTTGAGCAAAATGCCGATGGCATCGTCGGCATTTTGTGCGCCTAAAAGCTGTGTGGGCGAGAGCCATCCGTGGCTATGCCCAAGAAGATCTACTTTGGCAAAGTGAACGAAGGCTAAATCAAAGCCCTCTGCTAAAATCGGCGCGGCGACTTGGGCAACTTTGCTATCATTATCGCTAACAAATTCGAAAATATCGATATTTTCGGGCAAAGTGATTTGATTCAACTTCTTTTTCCCGACAATCATGACCGTTTTTAGCCCCGCATTATGGGCAATTTCAAAAATTGATGGGGAATTTGCAAAGCCGCTCTCTTCAGCATCTTCGTTCCAGTCTATGCCGTGTTTGTCGGGGCACATTCCCGTTAGCATCGATGCGTGTGCGGGGAGGGTGGAGCTAGGGAGCGTTGTTTCAGCTGTGAGTGTATATGTGCCTGTTTCCATGAAATTTTCTAGGTTAGGAAGTGATGTAAGCACAATTGCCTCAGGGCGTAATCCATCTATGGAGATGATGAGCACCCGCTCATAGTTTGGGGACTCAACCGTAGCTGTTGGGGGTTGGGCAGATGTTTGGGTTGCGGTATCCTGCTGAAACGCGGTCGCTGTCTCGGAGGGCGGCGTCTGAGACGCGGCAATTGTTGGGGAGGAAATCTCGGTCGAAGACACACATCCGCTGAGGAGGAGCAGAGCCGTCAATCCCAATAAAAATATCCTGTAGGGGCGACCTATTTTATGAGAATAAGAACTTTTATTTATTTGAAAAAAAGGCATTAATGATATTCCTTTGCTAAACCTTATAGGGTCAGTCTTACTCTGGCATCTCAAATTCTGTAGGGCCCGCGTAACCGTGCTTTTCAGAAAAATAAATACGTCCGTAAGCACGCCCGTCACAGTTGCTTTCATCTGTAATGGTTATATTTTCTTCCCATAAACCATAAGACGTGAATTTGATTTCGTCATTTTCGCACGCCCAAATTTCGGCAAGGTAGAGCGGGGCATTTTCGTATTCTTCATCGCCCGCGCTCAAGCTTTGCCCGTACCAAGTGACGGTCACTTGTGTACCATCACGGGTGACTTCACGCAGGGTGAGCGGAGCATAGTAGGGCGAAACGGGGAGCGGCGCATCATCGGGGTAAACGGGGGCAACGCTGAAAACATCGCCTCTGACATCCATGAGTGAGGCTTTTACCCAGCAAGGATTATCACCACCAATAGCTTGGAGCTGAACCCAATTGGCATCATCTAGCCGCCCAATAATTTCGAGATTGCTCCCCGCAACCAGCCCATATTTATAAAGATAAGATGCACCAGGACCATAGCGACAATTGGCTCGCTCTAGCACTTCGCCACGCAAAACCGCGTAGGTTGGGGTGATAGTCGGCGTAAAAGTGGGCGTGATAGTGAGTGTTAATGTTGGCGTGGGTGTTGGCGCAATCGTCAATGTAGGTGCGGGCGTATCGCTGGGAATCAGCGTCCTTATTTCACTCGGCGAGATAGGGGTAGGCGTTGGTGCAATTTCTTGCGGCATAGTGCAGGAGACGAGTAAAAATAGAAGGAGGAAAAAAAGTTTTTTTTGCATAGCGGTATTATACAGCGAAAGATATTTTTGGCACCTTATAAAACGAACTACCGAAACGCACGCAAATTTTGGCTTGCATGCCTCTGGTCAACCTATGTGTGACGTAAACATTTCTCTGCTCATTTAAAGTTGTGCTTGACACATCCCCGTCTCTAGCCTAGAATACCGCCCAATATGGCAAATAAATCTTTTCGTCTCTATTTTAGTAGCTTTTATTACGGCTTCCACTCGGTTGCCGTTGGTTGCGCTTAAATAGACAGATAAGTAATTATTCAGTTTGTTTTTAGAAGAGCGAGCCAAGCGGCTCGCTCTTTTTAGTTTAATCTCTACAAGGAGCTATTATGTTAACAAGAGGCATTCGTGGCGCAACTACAATCAAAACAGATACCAAAGAAGAAGTGCTAGATGCCACGCGCAAATTATTAAATGAAATTTTCGCAAAAAACCCAGGTTTAGCAAAAGAAGATATCGCCAGCGCATTTTTCACCACCACCGAAGATGTGAACTCTGCATACCCCGCCTTAGCAACCCGCGAAATGGGCTGGGGTTTTGTCCCAATGATCTGTGCCCGCGAAATCCCAGTGCCTGGAAGTTTGCCAATGTGCATTCGAGTCCTTATTCACTGGAACACCGACCTAGCACAAGAAAAAATCCAACATGTTTATCTCAGAGACGCAAAGAAACTGCGCCCTGATTTAGTCAATAACTAAATATCTTCCTGAACACGGAGAGCGCAGATTATACGAAGAAAAACTTGAAAATATTTTTCTCCGTGCAATCCGTAAACTCCGTTTTCAAAGAAAAAAAGGAGCAATAAAATGATGATTATCATGCGCTCAGGCGCAAGTAAAGAAGAAGTAAAAAATGTGGTCGCTCGTGTCAAATCTTTCGACCTAGACGCTCATCTCTCGGATGGCTCAGAACGCACCGTCATCGGCGTGGTCGGCGATGGTCGTCCCGTAGATAAAAACTTATTCATCCGCCTGCCTGGTGTGGACAACATTCTCCCCATTTCGAAGCCTTACAAATTAGCTTCACGTGAATTTTATCCCCAAAATTCCCTTGTCCCCATCGGAGAACATAAAGTGGGCAACGGTAGCAGCATCATTATCGGTGGACCCTGCGCCGTAGAAAGCCGCGAACAACTCATGGAAACCGCAAAAGCGGTCAAAGCTGCTGGCGCACACGCTTTACGCGGTGGTGCATTTAAACCCCGCACCTCCCCATATTCATTTCAAGGCATGGGCGAAGAAGGATTAAAACTCCTCGCCGAAGCCCGTGATTTGACAGATTTACCCATCGTAACCGAAATTGTTTCCCCAGAACTCGTTCCACTTGTCGCGAGCTATGCCGATGTTCTTCAAATTGGGACAAGAAATATGCAAAACTATGCCTTGCTCAAAGCGGCGGGATTAACCAATCGCACCATTCTCCTCAAACGCGGGATGAGTGCCACGATCACCGACTTTCTGATGGCAGCAGAATATATTCTTTCCAAAGGCAATCAAAACGTGATTTTATGCGAGCGCGGTATCCGTACTTTTGAGACATCCACCCGCAACACGACTGATATTAACGCCATTCCCGTTCTGAAATCACTCACCCATCTCCCAATCATACTCGACCCCAGCCATAGCACTGGTGATTGGCGTTACGTCTGCTCCCTCGCTCGCTCTGGCATCGCCGCAGGCGCAGATGGATTAATCATTGAAGTCCACCCCGACCCTGCTAACGCCCTCTCCGATGGCGCACAATCACTAAAACCAAAACGATTTGCAAATTTGGTAGACGATGTAAATGCCATTGCAGATGTGTTGAAGGAAAGAAATATCGTTCCCGTGCCAATGCAGTAAAACGCAATTCGACAACTTATAATTCAATAATTCGTGTAAATTATCAAATACTGAATACCAAATATCGAATATTAATTTTTTACCCCATTCCGTATTCACCATTCATCTAAAGGAGCTCCACTATGATGATAATAATGAAAACCACCGCAACAAAAGAAGAACTAAACCATGTCCTCCAACGTGTTGAAGACCTCGAGCTTCACCCCCATCGCATAAAAGGCTCAGAACGAAACGTCATCGGTGTTGTTGGCGATGGTCGTCCCGTAGAAGCGACCGCCTTCATCCGTTTGCCAGGTGTCGCCAGCGTGATCCCCATTTCCAAACCCTACAAACTTGCCTCGCGTGAGTTTTACCCCGAGAACACCCTCATCCCTATCGGCGACCACATTGTAGGGAATGGCACACCAACCATCATCGGCGGACCTTGTGCCGTAGAAAGCCGTGAGCAAATTCTCGAAGTTGCCAAAGCCGTCAAAAAATCTGGCGCGCACGCCCTGCGTGGCGGAGCCTTCAAGCCTCGCACTTCTCCTTATTCATTTCAAGGCATGGGCGAAGAAGGCTTAAAGCTCCTTGCCGAAGCCCGCGATCTTACAGGTCTACCCATCGTTACCGAAGTCACTTCCCCAGATTTAGTCCCCCTCGTAGCAGATTATGCCGAAGTGCTCCAAATTGGGGCACGCAATATGCAAAATTATGCCCTACTCAAGGCGGCGGGCTTAAGCAAACGGACTGTCCTTCTCAAACGGGGTATGAGCGCAACTATTAGTGACCTCCTCATGGCCGCGGAATACATTCTCGCGCAAGGCAATCAAAATGTCATTCTTTGCGAGCGCGGCATCCGCACTTTTGAGACAGCCACCCGCAACACCACCGACATCAACGCCATCCCCGTTTTGCAGGCGCACACCCACCTCCCCGTCATTCTTGACCCAAGCCATAGCACTGGGCATTGGGAATACGTCGCACCCCTCGCTCGGTCTGGCATCGCCGCAGGCGCAGATGGCATTATCGTAGAGGTACATCCCAACCCATCACACGCCCTTTCGGATGGTGCGCAATCGCTCAAGCCGAAGCGTTTCACCACGCTCGTTCGTCAGGTCAACGCCATTGCCAATGCCCTAAAAGCCGAAGATATTTCGAGCAATCCGCTACAGTAGGGACAAGGCTCGCCCTTGTCCGATGGACAACCGCGACGCGAAATGGGCGACCGCGACGCGAAATGGGCGACCGCAAGGGTGCGCCCCTACAGGTATAAATATGAAAGAAACCGACTTTTTAGCCGACCAAAACATCGCCATTATTGGATTGGGATTAATGGGCGCATCCATTGCTATGGGATTACGCGGTCATTGCAAAACTATTCTGGGATCAGATACCGATTCGCTCGTGTGTCAGCTTGCTACCGCTAAAGGAATTGTGGACGTAGCGTCAACAGATTTGCGCGAAATCCTGCCCCAAACCGATATCCTGATTCTCGCCACGCCCGTTTCTGTCGCTATAGAGATTATTGCCACGCTCCCCAGCATCCATAAGGAAAGCAAGCTCATCGTCACGGATGTTACGTCTACTAAAGTTCAAATAATGCGTGCGCTCGCATCCCTCCCGTCTAATTTCGACATCATTGGAGGACATCCGATTTGCGGAAAAGAAAAATTGGGCATTTGCCACGCCGAAAAAGAGATGCTCTACGACTGCACCTACACACTCACGCCCGCCGAACGAACATCAGTGCGGACGAAATCTTTGCTGACACAACTTGTGGAGGCAATCGGCGGAACCCCATTGTGGATAGACGCAGTCAAACATGACCAAATGTTGGCAAAAACCAGCCACGCGCCCCACTTGCTAGCAGTGGCATTGATGCACGCGACCGAGACAAAACTGTCTAAACTAAAGGCTGGCGGATTTTCGAGCGCAACGCGGCTCTCTGCCACGCCAACCAGCATGATGCTCTCGATGGTGATGACAAACGCATCAAACACGGTCGCCGCGCTGGAAGATGTAAAATCTGAAATCGACAAGATTTTGACGCTGATGAAGGCTGGCGATGAAGAGAATTTGGCGGTCTTGCTAGACGCAAGTAAGGAAAAGCGTGAGGAGATGATGAGGAGGGCGTGAGATGTGCGTTGCATTTGAAAAATGCACTGCACGTCGTGTCTTGCTAACACACGCTTTTTTAAATAACTATTTCACAATTGACCATCCCCACACGGGCGTGAACGCGCCGTGCTAGTTTTACAAAGCCCACTTAAGTGGACTGAATAACATAGACCATATTTCAACAAAAAACTTCGTGCTTCTTCGTGTGTCTTCGTGGACAAAAAAATGACAAAAACAATCACCCCCATCACCCATCCCCTCAACGCCAGCGTGCGCGTGCCTGGATCAAAATCGCTGACCAACCGCGCCCTGCTCATCGCCGCGCTTGCGGAGGGAAAAACAACCCTAACCAACGCACTTTTCTCCGATGATTCACATTATTTTGCGAATGCGCTCAAAGAATTAGGTTTTGATATTCAGCTTGACGAAAAAAACAAAATGATGACTGTAGTCGGCTTGGGCGGGAAAATCCCAGCCAGCAATGCTGAGCTTTTCATCGGCAACGCCGGCACCGCCGCGCGCTTTTTGACCGCCTTCTTAACTTTAGGAAATGGCGAATACATTCTCGACGGCGAGCCGCGTATGCGCGAACGCCCCATCGGTGATTTGGTGAATGCGTTAGCGCAATTTGGTGCTAGTGTGTCAAGTGCCACGTCTCACGTTTCACGCAACACGCAACGCGCAAAACTCTGCCCTCCTCTACAGATTAACTCATCTGGTCTCAATGGCGGTAAAACGAAAATCGCAGGAAATATCTCATCCCAATATCTTTCTGCGCTATTAATGATTGCACCTTATGCTAAAAATCCTGTAGAAATTGAACTCAGCACCGAACTCAACTCAAAACCTTATATCGACATGACCCTCTCTATCATGCGAGATTTCGGCGTAGACGTAAAACGAAATGGATACAAATCATTCCGCATTGAGCCTAATACTTACTCCCCAATAACGAATTACTCTATTGAATCTGACGCCTCCGCCGCATCCTATTTCTTCGCCGCGCCAGCCATCTGCGGTGGGACAGTGCGCGTGGAGAATATCTCTCGTAAATCTGTGCAAGGTGATATAGATTTTCTGGACGTTCTCGCTGAAATGGGATGCACTGTCGAAGAAAGGGATAACTCCATACTCGTCACTCATCGCTCATCACTCCGCGGCGTAGACGTAGACATGCGCCACATCTCTGACACTGCTCAAACTCTTGCCGTGATTGCTCCCTTCGCCTCCTCCCCAACACAGATTCGTGGCATCGCCTCGGCGCGGGTAAAGGAGACGGATCGCGTATCTGCTGTTTGCGTGGAATTACAACGATTGGGCGTAAAAGTTGACGAATTTGAAGACGGGATGAAAATCTATCCCTGCGAAAAAATCCAACCTTCTAGCATTAAAACTTATAATGACCACAGAATGGCAATGGCTTTCTCATTGATCGGATTGCGTGCGGAAGGCGTTCAGATAGAAAACCCTGATTGTGTATCGAAAACTTTTCCAAATTATTTTGATGTTTTAGATGAGTTGAGAGAGTAAAAAATTCACCACGAAGAACACAAAGGGACACAAAGTGAAAGCAAAAAGTTTTTCCTTCGTGAGCCTTCGTGCTCTTTATGGTAAAAAAGTGAGATTAGAAATATGATAAACCTTAAACCTGCAACCTTCAAACTCGGCTTAATCGGTTACCCCCTCAGCCACAGCAAATCGCCTGAACTTCATAAAGGGTTTCTATCAAAATGTGGGCTAAAGGGAGAATATAAGCTTTATCCCATCCTGCCCGATGATAAAAACGCGCTCAAAACATTGCTCAACCGCGTCCGCTCGGGAGAGATCCACGGATTAAACGTAACCATCCCGCATAAGCAAAATGTCATTCCGCTACTCAATGGGTTGAGCGATACCGCACGGACTATTGGGGCAGTTAATACCATCGTATTTAAAGGAGGAGAACTAATCGGCGAGAATACTGATGCGCCAGGATTTTGGAAGGACCTTCAAGAGTTACTAAAAACCCGTGAAGATTTGCTGAACCCACCAAGTTTTTGTGCTATGCCTCCTCATGCCCTCATTCTCGGTGCTGGCGGTGCGGCGCGAGCTATCGCTTATGCCCTGCTCAACACAGGCTGGGATATCACCCTCGCAACCCGTGCCGAGGACATCTCTCAAGTCGAAGAACTGATTGCCGATTTCAACATCGAAATCCCCGAATGCGATAGCAAACTCACAAATATCGAACTCAACACAACTTCTCTCTCCCCACTCATCCCCGCGCTCTCCCTCATCGTCAACACCACGCCAGTCGGGATGTCCTCACATCAGCAAGGCTCACCCTACCCCAAAGATTTACCTTTTCCACCAAATGCCCTTCTTTATGACCTCATTTACAATCCCCCCCAAACGCAACTTATGCAAGATGCAGAAAAAGCGGGATTAAAAGTTCGTGGCGGAATCGGGATGCTAAAAGCGCAAGCAGAATTATCTTTTGAAACTTGGACAGGATGTAAATTATGACTCTAAAATTTATGACAGCGGGAGAATCGCACGGTCCCGCAGTGACAGCTATATTAGAAGGAATCCCCGCTGGATTGAAACTAGACGTATCGCGCGTGGACGTTGAGCTTGCTCGCCGTCAAAAAGGCTTTGGCGCGGGCGGACGCATGAAAATCGAGCGCGATAAAATCCAAATTTTGAGCGGCATCATGGATGGGCAAACAATCGGAATGCCCATCTCATTACTCGTAGAGAATCGCAATCATAAACAGTGGAAAGGGAAAGAAATTGACCCAATGACCGCCCCCCGCCCCGGTCACGCCGATTTGACGGGGGCTGTCAAATATGGCTACAAAGATTTGCGCCCCTCGCTAGAACGAGCCTCGGCACGAGAGACAACGATGCGCGTTGCAATAGGCGCAATTTGCAAACAGCTCTTGGCAGAATTCGAGATTGTGGTGGGTGGGTACGTGAGAAGTATCGGGCAGGTAGATGCTCAATTTAACGGGAGCAAGTATAAAGACAGGTTTGATACGGCAGAGACAAATGATCTTCGTTGCCCCGATGCCAACACCGCTGAGATGATGAGGACGGCAATTAAGCAAACAATCCAAGAAAAAAATACGCTGGGTGGTGTAATTGAGATTGTCGCCTTAAATGTGCCAATCGGACTTGGGTCTTTTGCCCAATGGGACACACGACTCGAAGCAAAGTTGGCGCAGGCGATGATGAGTGTGCAGGCAATCAAGGGCGTGGAAATCGGCGATGCCTTTGAAAACTCGAAAGTATCAGGGACAGAAGCGCACGATGCAATTACCTTAAAATCTTCAACCTTAAACCTTCAACGTTCAACCAACCGCGCCGGTGGCATCGAAGGCGGGATTTCAAACGGGCAACCCATTGTGATTCGTGCCGCAATGAAGCCGATTGCCTCCACGCTCACGCCACAAAAAACTGTAGATTTGGCAAGCGGAGAAGAGACTCTTACAACCTACGAACGCTCCGACTTTTGCCCCGTGCCGCGTGCCGTGCCAGTGCTAGAAGCGATGACGGCTTTCGTTCTCGCAGATGCGCTCATCACAAAGCTAGGTGGCGACTCGCTGGCAGAAATGTTGCCGCGCTTTGAAACTTTGCGAAAAGCAAATTTAGACGATTTAAAAATGGATAATCAACCCCATTTTTTTTGGAAATAAATTATCATAAAATTTAAACACAAAGAACACAAAGGCTCTCTAAGAAAAAACAAAAAAGGTTTTTCCTTTGTGTTTCTTCGTGCCCTTCGTGTTTTAAAAAAGAAGGAGCAACAATGCACATCTTCCTCTACGGCGCATCGGGCAGCGGAAAATCTACGCTCGGCAAAGAACTCGCTCATGCCCTCAACTTAGATTTTCTCGATTTAGATGCCCAAATTGAAATCGACTTGAACGACAGCATCACAAATACAATTGCGATAAAAGGCGAAAAAGTATTTAGAGATGCAGAAACTGCCGCGCTGAAAAATATCGTAAGGGACAAAGAAAATGTGGTAGCTCTTGGTGGCGGCGCACTTCTCCGTGAGCAAAATCGCACCCTCGCTGAAAAAGATGGAAAAATCATCTTTCTCGAAACCGATGCAGAAACACTTGCAGAACGCCTCTCAAAAGATAAAAATAAACGTCCCCTTTTGGCAGGCGAACTAAAAGAAAAGCTAACTGCACTCTTAGAAAAGCGAAAAGAACATTACGATTCCTTCCCTTTGCGCGTCAACGCCACAAGAGAAAAAAACCAAATTATCTGGGATATTCAACGCAAATTAGGGCGTTTTCACTCACGCAGTATGGGGACTGGCTACGATATTATCATCCAAGAAGGTGGGATCGATAATATCGGCGAGATGCTCAAAGAAAGAGATTTACGCGGTCCCATCTTGCTCGTCAGTGATAGCAACGTTGCCCCAATTTACGCAGAACGCGTCCTAAACGCGCTTAAATCAACAGGATACTCTGCCCAGCAAAGCGTCATCCCCGCGGGCGAAGCCAATAAAACGCTAGAAACCGTCAGCCAGCTTTGGCGCGCTGCGCTCAACGCCGGGCTAGACCGAAAAAGCACCATCGTCTCTCTCGGCGGCGGCATGACCAGCGATCTGGCGGGCTTCGCCGCCGCCACCTTTATGCGCGGCTGTAATTGGGTTGCACTCCCCACATCCCTCCTCGCCATGGTTGATGCCAGTATGGGTGGAAAAACTGGCTTCGATTTGCCCGAAGGCAAAAATCTCGTCGGCGCGTTTTACCCGCCCCGCCTCGTTCTCGCTGACCCCGAAACCCTCACCAGCCTCCCCAAACGCGAGTTGCGCTCAGGCGTGGCAGAGGTGCTGAAGCATGGCATCATCGCCGCCCCAAAATTGTTCAATCTCTGTAAAAACTATGAGGGGAATCTCCCCGAAATTGTGCGGCGCGGGATGGCAGTCAAAATCAAAATTATTGAAGAAGACCCCTATGAGCAAAGCATCCGTGCCGCACTAAATTTAGGACACACAATCGGTCATGCGGTAGAACTCGTCAGCGGATTTGAACTCTTGCACGGCGAAGCAGTCGGGATTGGGATGGTCGCCGAGGCAAAAATAGCCGAAAAGATGGGCATCGCTGAAAAGGGATTAGCGACCATCATCGCTGATGCGCTCGTGGCATTGGGCTTGCCCACCGAAATCCCCCAACACCTACCCCTCCCAGACATCCTCCGCACGATGCAGACAGATAAGAAGAAATCGGCGGGCGTGATTAAATTTGCCTTGCCAGTGAAAGTTGGGAAGGTGAAGGTGGGAGTGGAGATTGAAAATTTAGAAAATATGTTGAATTAAAGAAGATGAAAAGACAGATGCGGAAGTGACCTGCAAATAATCGAGTCACGAGGGTAGATTTATTAGCATCCTGCAAGATACGCGTTTCTGGGGGACTTCATCCCAGTGGGGTATACACTTGCATCTGTCGTATTGCGAGACACAGCTGTAGGAATTAAGATTTTCGTTGTTGAAGTGCATATCTCAAATATATATGCGCGTAAAGCGTTTCGGTGATTTGAATAAGTTCGGGAAAACCATCAAAATGCCTTGGCATACAGTGCTGGGCACAGGAGCACATCGCTCTCGCGCATCAAGGGCAGAAAAAATAAACATCCCACCAAAGAGGACAGTATCTATCTAAATCACCTAACGAGCGAATAATTGTTCGTCAAGATATACCAAGGCATTTGGATATATGACTTTTACTAACACTTTCTTCCAATAATTCGTATGCTAAGATTTTCTTTGTCATTTATCTCATCGCCAAAGTATCTCACGGAGTGTGCCATCTCAAACTTTAATCCACAGAAAACTAGACAAAAGTCATATCATTGAGTATACTCGCCGACTAGACCTTACAAATGTGTAAGTTTGTAAAAAAACAATTATCTTTTTAAGAAATAAGGAGAAAAAAAATGAATACAGAAAACGTAGTACACGAAGGTTGGGCAGTCCCTTGGTGGGCAGTCTTATTGCAGGGCATTTTTGCTCTTATCATCGGCTTATTATTGCTATCAAACCCATTGGCAACAACAATGGTTCTTGTGCAATTTCTCGGCATCTATTGGCTAATTGGCGGTCTTTTTTCATTGATCGGTATGTTTATCGATAGTTCCATGTGGGGCTGGAAACTCTTCTCTGGTATTGTCGGCATTATGGCTGGTATTTCTATCTTAAATCACCCTCTCTGGAGCACAGCTCTAGTCCCAACGGTCTTCGTACTCTTCATGGGTATTAACGGTATCATGATTGGTATCGTTGGTCTTATTGGCGCATTCCAAGGTGGTGGAGCATCTTCTGGCATTCTCGGCGCACTCAGTTTGCTTTTTGGTCTCCTCCTCTTAGGCTCACCTTATATGGCCGCATTAGCACTGCCTTGGGTTTACGGGATTTTCTCTGTCGTTGGCGGTATCGCCGCTATCTTCTCTTCATTCCAATTAAAAAAGACTGAAGAGTTAGTTGCATAAAAAAACTATGAATAACACAATAATGTCTCCTAAAAAGGCTTGGCGTGTTCCTCTTATTATCGCCGCGATATTAATCGCGGCGATTTTATTATCCCCTACCATCGCACAAGCCCAAAAAATTCTAAAAACTGATTCTGTTCGAGCAGGACAAATAATAGACAACGATGTTTTTCTCACAGGCGATAACACCCGTGTAGAAGGCACCGTGAATGGCGATGTCTTTGTTTTTGGCAAAGGCCTTCTTATCGAAGGGGATGTAAATGGAAGCGTTTTTGCCATTTCAGATAAAGTGCAACTAGATGGTAGCATTAGCAATAATCTTTATGCCATTTCAGGAAGCTATAACCAAAAAAGCGAAACTGAAATTGAGCGTAGCCTTTACTTTCTTGGCTTAAGCCTTGTACTTGAAAAGGATTCCATCATTGGACGTGACCTCAATGCCGTCACTCTCTCTGCTGGATTACGTGGCGATATAGCACGCGATACTAATGCCACCGTTGGACTTTTTGAATTATTCCGTCTTTTAAAAGAGAATGTGAATAAAACAATTACAGGTATCCCCTCTCCCGATGAGTTTGCTCAAGCGACTACGGCAAGTATTGCCCGTAATTTAAATCGTGTGCCTCAGCGTGCCCTATTGCGAATACCTGCCCCTGCTACACCTCCCTCCTTAACACTGTGGGGACTTGCCGCATTAACGGCTTTTGTATCCTTCTTCATTGTAGGCTTGGTTTCATTATGGCTATTGCCAGCACGGTTTCAAATGTGGGTGCGAAAACTTGAAGAAAAACCCCTCCCCTCAGCGGGGTATGGTGCCATCGTTCTCATCAATGGTTATCTAATGCCTATCTTGATCGTGCTTCTTTTAGGCAGTGCGGTGTTGGCATTAATTTACATTTCTCTTCCCTCTTTGGCATGGATATTTTTCTGGGGTGTTTTGGGCTTGTTTATTGCCTTATTTTCACTCTTCTTGATAGTGACTACCTTTGTGACCAAAACAATTGTTGCTTATTGGGTAGGTGAGTTTATTCTCTCGAAATTAGCTCCTCAGTCTTTACGCTATAAAGCACTCCCCTTATTGCTTGGGTTGCTTATTTACGTACCACTTGCTTCCGTTCCCTATTTGGGATTTTTCGTTGGGTTGGTTGTCACCCTGCTTGGGTTGGGTACAATATGGTTGACCCGCAAGCAAGTTGAGGGCACGAGCGACGCGGTCTCTGAATCCGATAAGGTCGCAAAAGAAGCATAGTCAATCATCTTAAAAATAAGTCCAGATAGGTTTATAAATCTATCTGGACTTTCTGTATGTGAAAGGCAAAAAAATGGATAGTGAACTTCAAAGTTTCTTTATTGTTATAACCGCGGCGGCATTAGCCCCTATACTCGTTGATATGGTAACACGCGTAAAGCTCCCCGTTGTGGTTATAGAGATTGCACTAGGTATTATTATTGGTCCACAGGTGCTTGCATGGGCGGATACATCGGCTGTTATTGAAGCATTTAGTCTATTAGGGCTTGCTTTTTTGTTCTTTTTAGCAGGTTTTGAAATTGATTTTGATCAGATTAAAGGAAAACCTATTAAGTTAGCAAGCTCAAGCTGGTTGCTTGGCTTAATCGTAGCTTTAGCAGTGAGCTTTGTTTTGCAAAAAATAGGAATTATTGATTCTTATCTTCATGTAGGGGTAGCGTTGACAACCACCGCTATAGGTGTCTTGCTCCCCATGCTAGGCGATGCGGGTGAGAAAGATACTAAGTTTGGCAATCATGTTGTCGCTTATGGTGCGGCAGGTGAATTTGCACCAATAGTGATGATGGCTATATTATTGGAAGGTGAGCGTAGCGGATTAAGCAGTGCATTAATCTTTAACGGATTTGCTATTCTTGTTGTTGTTGGGCTTCTTGTGGCTCGCCGTTGGTGGCCCCAAAATTTAATGAAGCTGGTTGCGCATACCATGCACTCTAGCGCACAACTTGCTATGCGCCTAACCTTTTTCATATTAATTGCTTTCGTTGTTTTAACCGAACTGCTAGGGCTAGAGTTTCTTCTTGGGGCTTTTGCGGCAGGGTTGATTATTGCTCAATTTGTAAAGCGTGTTCCGGAATCGAACGAAAGAGTAGTAAAAGACATACATATAAAATTTGAAGGGATTGGATACGGCTTATTAATTCCCATATTTTTTGTTATGACAGGCGTCAAATTTAATTTACAGGCTTTATTAAATAGCCCCATTAGCTTAATGATGTTGCCTGTCTTTTTGATTCTCTTTTTTGTTGTTCGAGGTTTACCTGTGCTGATTTTTTATAAAGACGAACTAAAGAAAAACGAACGTTTTTCTTTAGGCTTCTTTGGTGCCACAGAACTCCCGCTTGTAATTGCTATCACCGTTTTAGGTGTGGAGCACGACCTTATGAAAACTGATATAGCAACAGCTATGATCGGGGCGGCAATGCTTTCTGTATTTATATTCCCTCTAATAGGATTTGCCCTTCGGAACAAGACAAAATCATCACAAAAGGAGGCGAATTCACTGTAGACTTTCAAAGAGTGTGACAAATTGCACAAACTTGTGTTATCATAATACTATGCCATTGTCATGGCGTAGCAAATCATTTCAATCAATTTTAAGGAGAAAAAATGTCTGGTTTTAACGAATTTATATACGGTCCCATCGGTAGCGGTATCGCAAGCCTGCTTATCGCCCTTGCCATTTTTGTACTTGGCTTTATCATTGCCAAAATCATTGCCGGTGTTGTACGCTCACTGTTGAAAAAAACAGATATCGACACCCGCTTTGCAGAGGCACTTACAGAACCTGGAAAAGCTCCGGTAGAAATAGAAAATATCATTGCTAAAGTTGTTTTTTGGGTAGTAATGCTCTTTGTTCTTGTGGCTACCTTTGAACGCATCGGGCTTTATGCAATCTCAGCTCCCATTGCAGGTTTCCTCAATATCTTAGCAAGTGATATTCTTCCTAGCTTGGGTGCCGCCTTTTTGTTGATTTTTGCCGCTTGGGCAATTGCCACCCTCTTGCGCTTTATCGTTCTTAAAGGTCTCAACCTACTCAAGCTAGACGAAAAATTCTCAGCCTATAATGAAGAAGAAGAAAAAGAAGGGAAAGTCACCCTCGGTGAAGCCCTCTCTACAGCCGTTTTCTGGTTTGTCTTTTTGCTTTTCTTACCCGCAGTTTTAAGCACTTTAGGAATTTCTAGCTTAGCTGACCCCATTCAGGGCGTTTTTGAAGAAATTTTGCTCTACTTGCCCAATATCTTTGGTGCGGCAGTTGTCTTGCTCATCGGTTGGTTTGGTGCCAAAATTATCAGTAAAGTAGTAAGCAATCTCTTAGCCGCTGTTGGTGTTGATGCCTTTGGTGAAAAAGCAGGCATGGAAGCCGATAAATCACTAAGCAAAGTCCTTGGCAACTTGACCTATATCTTTATTCTTTTGCTTGTTATCGTCTCTGCCCTCGATATGCTTCAAATCGAAGCTATTTCTGGTCCTGCAACTGAAATGTTGAATACCATCATCAACATCATTCCTGCCCTTCTTGGCGCGGCAGTGGTGCTGATAGCGGCATACTATATTGGCAAAGTTGTTGCTAACTTAGTAAAAGACCTGCTTTCAAATGTTGGTTTTGATAATCTTCCCGAAAAACTAGGTATAGGCTGGAAAGGTGAAAAATCCCCATCAGCATGGATTAGCACCTTAACCCTTATCATGATTATGTTCTTTGCGGCAACCTCTGCGGCAGAGATTTTAGGCTCAGAATTCTTAGTTGAAGCTCTTGCGCTATTTATTGCATTCTTCTGGAAAGTCATTCTAGCTGTAGTCATTATCGGCATTGGCTTCTACTTTGCAAATGTGGCACACAACGCTATTTCAGCCGCAGATACCGCCAACGCAAAACTTTTAGCCAACTTGGCACGCGTTACAATTATCATCTTCTCCCTCGCAATGGGATTAGGTGAGCTAGGCATCGCAGAAGAGATTGTAAATCAAGCCTTCGGCATCACCTTAGCCGCCATCGGCGTAGCAGTCGCTCTTGCATTTGGGCTTGGTAGCCGTGAAGTAGCTGGTCGCGAAGTTGAACGTTTTGTCTCCGCCATGCGAGACGAAGACAAAGAATAAATCTTTAATAGCAAAACAAATTAAAATAAAAACGCTAGGTTGAATGCTCAACCTAGCGTTTTTTCTTTTAAAACTAGCGTTAATCTATCCCAAAAATCTCCGTGCTTTTGCAATCATTTCAGCGTTTACCGCACCCTTTTCTTCCCAATAATCTAATAATTGTGGCAAAGAAAAAACGCTATGCAATCTATAGCCATGCTCTGCCATAAAATCTACGCCACCCGATTGACGGTCAATTAGCACCACAACATCTTCAACCTGCAATCCTACGGCATTTAATTTTTGGATTCCTTCTAGCTTACTTCCGCCAGAGGAGATTAAATCATCAATAACTACCGCATATTGGTCAGCATCGAAAACGCCCTCGACCTCAACTTGAGTGCCATACCCCTTCACCTCTTTGCGGGGATAAACCATCTTCCAGCCCCCATGTAGAGAAATGGCCGTGCCAATCGGCATAGCGGCATAAGGGAGCGCGGCAAGCATATCAAATTTAAGCGGTGCCAAAATTTCAGCATAGGCTTCAGCCACATCCTTAAGCAAATCAGGGAAAGCGACTAAACGCCGCAAATCAATATAAATAGGCGATTTTGCCCCCGACTTAAGGGTAAACTCACCAAATTTTACACAGCCTACAGCCAAAAGCCTATCTGCGATAGGTGATAATTTTTCAATCATTTTTTCTCCTAAAAGACTATAAAAATAGGCAAGAAACATCCAGTCCCTTTGCGGGAACGGGTGCTTCTTGCCACCAAAACTTTATTTCTACATAGTCTATTATATAATCTTCTGACAACTTCGTGAAGTAAGCGATGTCATAATTTTAGAGAAAATTAATCAACTGCTAGGCAAGTTAAGGTATCAACAATACCAGGGATAGGCTGAACTTCATTATGGACAATATGCCCTACAGCCTTAGTATCAACAGCTTCAACAACGGCAACAACATCATAAGGACCAAAAGTGATATGCGCCTCAATAACGCCTTCAAGGCGTTTTGCCTGACGAACAACAGCAGTGGCTTCACCAGTACGCGTTGAGATTAAAATATATGCTTTCATTTTTATTTTCCTTTTTTCTTTTCTATATTCAAATATGATTATTCAGCTTTGATGTTTTTTATTAGACTCTATCGGGAATAAAATTTCAGCGGTCAGAAGAACCCGTTCCCTTCAAGGGAACGGGTTCTTCTGACCTATTTCCGAGAAAGACTATTCCTTCGTAGGGCGCAAGAAGATCATCCAATAAATTGCGGCAACGAAAACTGAGCCACCAAGAATATTCCCTATGGTAACAGGAATTAAATTATTCACGATAAACGTGCCCCACGTTAGCCCCGATAAATCTAAACCTGTGCTGGCGGCAAAGGCAGGGTCATGGTTTTTGATGGCTAAGCCAATGGGAATAAAATACATATTTGCCACGCTGTGCTCAAATCCAGCCGCAACGAAGGCAGTAATAGGGAAAATAATTGCGGCAATTTTATCTACAGTACTGCGTGCGCTAAATGTGAGCCACACAGCGAGACATACTAAGATATTACAGAGAATACCCAAAGAAAGAGCTTGCCAAAAGCCAAAAGCAACTTTGCCATTGGCAATTTTTAGAGCGGTGGCACCAATTTCTCCGTTTGCGCCGAGATATTGCTTACTTGCAAAAATCAAGCCCACAATCACGAGCGATCCGATGAAGTTTCCAACATAGACAATGCCCCAATTTCTCAAAAGAGCTTTTGTGCTCACTTTTTTGCCTGCCCACGCCATCACAATTAGATTATTACCTGTAAAAAGTTCAGCGCCACCAACAATGACGAGCACCAACCCCAAACAGAAAACTAATCCTACCAACAATTTTGTTACGCCATAACTCAACATACCAGATGCGCCTGTAGCAACAGTTGTCGCAAAAATTGCACCAAAGGCTATAAACGCACCCGCCATCAAAGAAAGTGCAAAAACTTGCAAGGTGGGGGCTTCGGCTTTGCGCTCGCCTATATATTCGGCGCGGCGCGCCATTTCGGCAGGGAGCAAAGCATCAATACGAATTTCGGTCATAAATTTCTCCTTTATATTACGATTTTATCTAACGCAAAAATTTTACTCTGTAGGCGTCTTTACTATAAGTGAACATTATCACAATCACTTGTGACAAAAGGCGCAAATAAAAAGTAAAAAGAAAAAGGTATACTATTGAGATGAAAAAAGAAAGAATTGGTATTTTTGGTGGCACCTTTGACCCGCCCCATTTAGGGCATTTAATACTGGCTTGCGAAGTACGCTCCCAACTCAATTTGGATCGTTTACTTTGGATGCTGACCCCCGACCCGCCCCATAAACAAGATCGCGAAATCTCTTCCCTTGTGCATCGTCAAAAAATGGTTGAGTTGGCAATAGTGGATAACCCCAACTTTGAGCTTTCTCTTGTGGAAGCCGAGCGACCGGGACCTCATTATTCGGTGGATACGGTGCGCATCATCCGTGAGAGAAACTTGGGTGCTGAAATTATATTTTTGATGGGGGGAGATTCGCTGAAAAGCCTGCACACTTGGCACCATCTCGATACTTTTATTACCGCCTGCGATGAAATCGGCGTAATGCGCCGCCCCAATGATGATGTTGACGCGGGCACGCTCGCGGCAAAAGTTGAGGGGCTAGAAGCAAAAATAAGAATTGCAAACGCCCCCTTGCTAGAAATTGCCTCACGAGAAATTAGGCGGCGTGTACGAGAAGGCTTGCCCGTACGTTATTATTTACCCCGTGAAGTAAATGCTTATATTTTGGCAGAAGGCTTATATTCCTAACGCGAGATTTATCTCGCAGGCAAGGCTGTTTTGAATCTCATGCAAAGGTGCGAAGGCGCAAAGAAAAGCTTAAAAACTTTGTGCCTTTGTTAGCAAAGGTTGTTGAAAAACACCGCTCCACCTCTGGTTTCGATACGTCCTTCGACAAGCTCAGGACTACTCAACCGCCGACTACGCGGGTCTACGAGAAAATATCAGCGGCGGTTGAGTAGGCGGCATTATCGCCGTATCGAAACCAAAGCGGCATTTATCAATCAGCCAACAACCTTTGAGTGCTCCCTTTGCGTGAGACGATGAACGCAAATTATGAAATATATTATAATTACGCCCACAATAAACTGAAATACAGGAAAATATCAAATGGGACGAGTTGAAAAAACAGTTTTCATCAGCTATAGACGCACCAATTTGTTTTAGACTCTAAAGGGAAAATAATATGTGGGATGTTTTTGCAGATAATAAAGACGCCATTGAAGTAACTTTGAATATTATCGCCTTTTTAGGAGTGACATCTATCGCAGGTACTGTGGGGTGGCTCTTTCAGCGTTGGTGGAAACAACGAATTCGAATTGATGTAGAAGTTTTTGAAGTGATTGCTGACCCCGCTACATTGCTCCCAGTATTATATGGTACAGAAGGTGATGATAGTCCATTAGCTGACCACAATGTCACTTACCAACCTCGTGACCCTGAGCATGATGTTCAAGCAGAGTTAAAAGCGAAGTTGAATCGAAAAAGATATTTGCTTATCACTGCTCCTTCAGGCTATGGGAAAACTCGTGAAGCAGGAATGTTAGCACAGATAATGATGCTGGAGGGTTGGCGAGTATTACGTATTAAAACAGGTTGGCTAGACACACCTAAAGCTCTGCCCAAAGAGTTAGGGAGTAACCGTTCACGCGTTTTACTTTTGCTAGATGATTTAAATGGCTTGTTCAGCACTGGAGAGCAAACACAGTCTCCTAAGGCTGAAGAAATCCCCTTTCTTAGCCACGTCTCTTACCATGAGCGCTTGTTAAAAGAATAGTGTAAACTATTTTCTGTAAATTCATAAAAAGAGTAGGTCAAGTGTTATCCTCTAGTTGATCAAAACAAATAA
>JADGEO010000025.1:33557-54416 GCA_016744335.1 Anaerolineales bacterium | reverse complement strand
GGACACGTCTATTCGTTTTCTATTCTAGTAGAGTTTCGGGGGCTTTGTCAAGCCAGTTTTTCTACACTTCTTTACAGCCGCATCTAAAATATAGCGGCTCTAGCATCCCAGAACAGATTCTAATCCCGAACGCGCAGTTTCTATCGCTGAGACATCTTTTAGGCGTTTTAAGTCCAAAAATCTAGTGTATACAATTATCAAATTTTACTCTTGGGGCGGATGCACCCCGTCTAAAACCGCATAGTTTTACTCACTCTTGGGGCGGATTCGCCTTAAGACCCTTTACACTACCACCTAGTACATGGGGGGGGGGGAAATTGACCGCATATAACTATCTAGCCCAATGGCGACTTTTTGCGGAGTCTTTGGCGAACATTTTCCCTGTTTTGATAGTTTTTTGCCGGAAGTATCGTCACCCCTGACTGTGCTGAAGCAGGATACAGCTTGCGGAATGCCGATAAATCCTCCTGCAAATCTTCCTGCAAATCTTCCTCTCTTATTTTCGATTTTTAGTGACCGTTTTAGTCCCGCTTAATAGTTTGCCGCCAGTGTCAAGTCTGGCTGATTAGGGTGAGATAGGAAAAATTGTAGCACGTCATGCTCCCCGCTCATAACGAGTGTAAATCGCCGCAACCCACTCTCTCATGTAGTCGCTAGGCGGAGAATGTTTTACTTTAAACAAAAAAGCCCCACCCGAAGATGAGGCTCTTGATTTCTGGTTTTATTGTTGCGCTATGTCGTCAGGTTCCGGCAGTTGCGCTCCGACCGAGATGGCGTATTCGTCTGGGATTACCGAAGGGATGCGACAGGCTGGGAACGAGATATAAGTCTACCTGGTCTCCAAGTTTCGAGATCATCCGCTCAACCGTTCGCATGTTGATTACTTTACCGCGCTGACTAAGAAAGAGCATCGCTCGTTCTTCAGGCTTTACGCCTTCGAGGTCAATCCTGAAAAGAGCAAAGAGACTATCGCTGCGTCTCGCCAAGCAATCGCTGAAAATGCGTCCGAGCGAGTGCGGTAGGTGCGAGGTTCTTTTAGCTCGCTGGGTAGTTTTCCCAGATTTTCGTATTTTACAACCGTCTTTCTGCTGCGCAGATTCGCTTTTGCCTTTCTGAAAATTAACGTCCGCATAATGAAGGAGGGGCATGAGCGATAAAAATTTTTAACGCGACCCCGCTTCGCGGGGAAAGGAAAATACCACCTTTCTTTCTTGGCAAAAGAAAAGGCGAAGATTTTAAAAAGCAGAAAACCAGAAAAGCAGAACACAGCACCCAGAAATCAGAAGCCAGAAACAGAGCCAGGGGAGAGAAGACGAAACCCAAAATTGAGATCGAAGAAATCGGGCACGAGTCTGCCGCGGGACGCGGCACGCAGAGGCCTTTCAAGATTGATCCAAGAACCGCCGCGCAGGATACGATTGACCTGTTTTTCTTCATACCAGGAATTTGTCCATTCATAAACATTGCCGCTCAAATCAGAAATGCCTTCTGGGGTTGCGCCATCAAATTGCCCAACTAAAGTTGTTGAGGCATGATCTACATCAAAAGCCCAGTCCGCATCATTATCTTGTTTCCAAAATGGGGCGGCGTTGGCACGGTTGAAATCGAAATCTTCTCCCCACGGGTATTCCCGTCCACTTGAACCGCGAGCGGCGCGCTCCCATTCTTGCTCTGTAGGTAAGCGCATGGGGCGCCCTAAGATCTCTGCCAACCAAATGGCATAGGCTTCGGCTTCAAAGAAACTCACGCCCACCACTGGGGCAAGGGGATTATTCCATTTGCTATCATGCCAATAAAAAGGTTCATGGCGTTTTTCAGCAGGGCGACCTTCAAGGCGGTCTTTCACCCAACTTTCTGTTGCCTTTGTGTCATATTCCCCAATACGCCAAGACCAGCCTGCTTTGCTCCAAAACTCTTTCTTTGAATAGCCCTCGGCTTCAATAAAACGACTATATTGCAAATTGCTAACAGGGTATTTGGCAATGGCAAAGGGTTCTGCTATTTTTTTTGTCTTTTTCTCATCACCATAGAGGAATTCTCCGGCAGGGATGGGGATAAAGTCGTCTAAATCGGGGCGAATACGTGCCAGAAACGCGTGGTTGCTGGCAGAAAGCCGACCCAGACTAAGCCCGGCATCACGCTGGGTTAGCGGTAGCAAGTTTCGGTCACGGGCGATCCTTTCTAGCGCATCTATTACTTCGTTGGCGGTGGCGCGTCCCAATCCCTCTTCCCCCACGTCCTCTACACATCTTCCTGCTAAAAGGATATTTTTGGCGGCATCCTCTCCCTCACAGGTCATTTTAAGCATGGCGCGCACAACTTTGCCTGCCACACGCGGTTGTTTATTTGCTAAGCCCCAAACGCCTATTGCCAGCAAAATGGTCTCGTGCCAGCCGGGGTCGGTGAGATGTTTTTCGATCACTTTTAGGCTTTCATCCAAATCGAGTTGCCCTAATTGATAAATGCCATAAGCGGCGAGCATTTCTTCAAAGGTGAGGTGCAAAAAGCCATATTGGCGCGGACCGCGCTCTACAAGCAGGTTAGAGTAGGTGCGCACACTCTTCAAAAACTCGCGTGCTTTTTCACGGGCAGGACCACGCTTAAAGCCCCAATCTTCGCCCATATAATAGCGCGTTAGTTCGCCGAGAAGGGCGTTTTCGCTCACAATGCCCGCTGATGGGTTTTCTTCACGTAGCCAAAGTGCCAGGGGACCCAGTGTCATGAGCACTTCGTTGGGGTTTAGTTCTGGTCCTACGGGGTATTGGTCTAGGGCACGGGCTTTGTTCCAAGAGCGGATTAAGGTTTCGAGATAGAGTTCGTAAAGCTCGGCGCGGCGGTTGGGTAAAGAGACACCTTGCCGTTTGATAAGTGCCAAAATGGTAAGCAAAAGCGGGTTTGCGGCCAGCCTGCCCACGCCTGGGTTGGCATCAATGGCTTCTAGTAAGGCTAGGCGTTCTTTTTCGGCGGCGGTTTCAGCTTCGGGGGTATTGCCTAGCACGCTTTTTTCAAATGCCCAGCACCAGCGCGTGGCAAAATCTTCAATTGCTTCACGGTTGAAATCCAGCAGAGTGTAGAGTTGCCATTCGCTTTTTAGTGGAGCATCCTGATAGCCCACTATACGGCTACTCACAACCAATTTATTGCCTTTCTCAATTGTTGCGTTGGCAAAATTTTCAACTTTATTAACCAAATAGGCGCGCCCTTCTTGCACCTCATCCAAGCCATCCAATAAGATGACCGCCTGCCCTTGTGAAAGAGCCGATTCGAAAAGTGGTGCAAGGTTTTTTACCCCTTGCTTGTCAAAATAATCGGCGAGATAGCTTTGCAGGCTACCATCACCATTTTTATTTAGGGCACGAGCATAAGCATTTAGTGGAAGAAGGATGGGGAGCGGTGCAGATTCTTCAACTGCTAGGCGTAGCGTGAGATATTTAAGCAAGGTAGATTTGCCAGAACCGGGATCGCCCAAAACAACGACGCGGGATTCTTCCCCCAGCGCATCCTCTACCCGCACAGGGTGAGACGCACCTTTCTCGAGACTTGCTACCGCTTCGTTGGGTAAATTTTCGTCTTTGAGCAACCTGCCTGCTAAGCGGCGTTCCCAGGTTTCTCCGCCGGGGCGTTCGGGGCGAGCAAGCAGTGGCACATACACTTCTTCGAGCAGTAATTCACTAGAGATGGCTTCAAATTGGGGAATGCCCTTAAAATCTAAGGCGCGATAAGCACGGCGCAAATATGCCAGGTATTTGGCTTTGAGTTCTTCGAGGTTTGGCGGGGGCAGAAATGGCGGCAATTGAATGATTTGTGTGATTTTGTCGCCGCTAAATAAATCACCGTTGATTTGGGTTGCACCAAGATTGATTTCTTTTTTCTTAGACATAAAAGCCTCATTTTATTGAAGAGCGTGATGTGCAATGCACCAAGAACTAGCACAATGCACATCACATTATTCTCGCCTCTTCCAACCTTCGCTCAAAAGAACTACCAGAGGGAAGAGACAGGATAACTATTTGGCTTCTTCCGTAGAAGAAACTCAGGAGCGGGCAGTACTGGCTCTGTTTATTTTCGACTCCGTCCTGCATCGCAGAGATAACAGGATTTACCGGTCGTAAAACATGGTCATGGAGAGAAGACGAAACCCTATATTGTTATTGAAGTTATCGGGTACGTTTCTGTTGCGGTACGCGGCACGCAGATTCCTTTCATTATTGTTCCAAGAACCGCCGCGCATACCTGCCCGACCCTAGAAAAGCGGTAAAACCGCTATCTCTTAGATTTGATTTTTCTTTGCCAACCGCCTAATATCTTACCGATTTCAACCAGCATACGGGCGGCATGTTCATATTGCCCTGGTTTTATTAATTCTAAATCGCGGCTCATACGCAAATGAGTGCGTAATTTGTCTAATTCGGTATCTGCTGATTCTAAAGAATCTAAAGGCGTTTTGCTATGCGTTGCCTCAATGAGATAATTTTGAAATTTTATCCCCTCTTCTTGTAAAACGCTTGCCAGCACAAAACGCTGTTGACGAGGAAATTTTGCCGTTAGCGGGAGTAGCCAAAGCAAAAAATCGTAGGTTTTACTAAAAATGGGCGATTCTTTCATGTCTTTTATCCTAAACCCGAAAAGTTTTCTCAGGATCCAAATTAGATAAGTTGATAAAAATTATGGTTCTCAAAGGTGTCTTTTTTTGAAAGCTTTCGAGTTTTAGAGATGCTGTTTCAAAAGAGAACGCCGCAAGCCCCAAGTATCCCCATGCTCAAGATGAGCAATCCAAGCCTGCACAGATGCATCCAGTTTTTCAAAACTTAACTGTCTACGCATAAATGCCTTGCGTTGTTTGGCAAAACGCCGTTGGAAGCGTACCCCGTTATAGCGTCTAAGGAGACGATATGTGGGGTAAGTGCGCCACCCTAAAAATGGAATACCTGTTTCCACAGGAAAAACAACGGCTCTTTTTTCATGCAAAGTTAAGCGTAACTTTGCTAAAATCGCAATAATTGCTTCGCGCCATTCATGCAAAACTTTTTTATCGTCTGCAAAAAGTAAAAAGTCATCCACATAACGAAGATAGCCTTTGCACTTCAACTCTCTTTTTACAAACTGATCTAAGGGGTTGAGATAAACATTGCCCCAAAACTGGCTAGTGAGATTGCCAATCGGTAAGCCGCGTGGACGATTAACTGCAAATAAGCCTTGTCCTGAGCCTGTTGAAGGATTATCACCCGCAAAATAGCGCATCTCGTAATCGCTCTTGTGGATAGTTGCGCCACTATCTAGAATCTTTTTGCATAGCTTAGCCGTTTTTTTGTCGGCAATGAGGCGAGTGAGCTGCGCATAGAGTATCTCATGATCTATGCTGGGGAAAAAATGCTCCAAATCGCATTGCAAAACATAGGGATAGCGACGTGAAAATTCTGTCGTACGACGCAGTGCCGCGTGAGTGCCTTTCCCCACGCGACATGCATAGGTATCGTGGATGAAACGGTTTTCCCAAATTGGCTCAATCACGTTACAGAGGGCATGATGAACAACGCGGTCACGAAAAGGTGCGGCAGAAATTAAGCGGGGTTTAGGGTCTTGAATTCTAAAGTTAAAGTATTTGCCCGGCAAATAACTTTCGTTTTCTAATTCTTCTTCTAGCGCAAATAAATTTTCTTCAAGATTATACTCAAAGTCTGCTACATCACCTTTTTTGCGTTTACCGCGAGCCGCTTTCTTGAAGGAATGGTAAAGATTTTCAAACTCAGTGATTTGTGGGTAAAGGTTTTTGTAAGTTTTCATAAGGTCATTTTAGAAAAATTTCGCGTTTAAAAACCAAAGGAAAAAACAGGAGCTTTCTCAAGGGGGATGGCTTTTTATAGACTTTCATTTTGGTTGATCTCAGAAAAACAGAAAAGCAGAACACAGAATCCAGAACTCAGGATTCAGAACCAAGAACAACAGAGCCAGGGGAGAGAAGACGAAACCCTATAAGGAAATTGAAGTTATCGGGAACGTAACTGTCGCGGGACGCGGCACGCAGATTCCTCCCACTATCGGGCCAAGAACCGCCGCGCAGAGTACGTTCGCCCTCAGCTTCAAAAATCTCACTTTGAGCATCATAAGGATAAGGCAAATAGAGGCTACTTGTCCAGTTCCAGACATTGCCGGATTGATCTTCAGTCTTAAAGGATCCCAGATTTCCAGCGGCTGTATAAGCTCCTACAGGCGAAGTCTTTTGCACACGCCCTTCGATGCTATTGGCTTTGTTTTTATCCCAATCATCGCCCCAAGGGTAAACTCTCACTCTATTTCTCTTAGGTAGCCCTCGTGCCGATGCCTCCCACTCGGCTTCTGTGGGCAGGCGATAAGATGTGCCTGTTAACTCCGAAAGCCAAGTGCTATAGGCTTGGGCTTCAAACCAGGTGATGCCTACCACCGGTTGGGATGGGTTGTTGAAACGGGCATCATTCCAATAGGCAGGTTGAGAACGAGATTTTTCATTCAATCCCTTGCCCAGCCATTCTTTAAGTTCATCTTCTGTAAGCCCTTTGGCATATTCTAAAGAGTCAAGTTGTTCTGGAGAAACACTTCCTGCTTGCTCAAATTGTTCACGCCAATTATCGGACATGTCTTGTAGTTGTTTCCAAATACTCAACCAAGAAGCAAATTGTCCACCAGTCACTTCCTCACCAGCCAACCAGCGGCGTGCTAAATCTGTTGTCCAATAGGCTTCGTTTTCATAGCCGCCTGCTTCCATAAAACAGGCATATTCGGCATTGGTTAAAGACCACTTGCCAATTTTGAAACTGTCCAATTTGATTTTTGTAGGCGGGCTTTCGTTCTCAAAGGCATCTTTATCATTTTCTGGGCTTCCTATTAGGTATTCGCCCGCGGGCACAGTTACCATTTTGGGTAAAATTACTTTGATACCATTCACTTTTTCTACAGGAAAACGCGGGTCGCCGATGCGCCCTAAAATTAATCCACTTAAAAGTCTGGCGCGTAGGTCTATTTTGGGGTTATAAAGATCAGCAAGCAAATTGGCTTGTGTTTTCTCTTTGATCTCAGCAAGTTTTTCTGGCTCTGCCAAGCCTGCTTCATCTAGGCAACGTCCCGCTAAAATTGGGTTCACTGTGCGCACAGCTTCAATCAGCTTTTGGGGGTTGGGTGCCAAGCCCACTGCCAAAATGGTGGTCACTTCCCAGCCGGTAGTGAGTGGCTCAGGGAGAGGGTCCCACTCCCCTATATCTACAGGGGGCATCTCCTCTACGAAACGGGGAGCACGCCAAAAGTCACGCAGGTCTTCGCCTTGGTTGAAGCGGCGCAAAAGTTCTCGGGCGGCAAAATATTCCTGCAAGAGATGGTGATAAAAACGAATATCGGGGTTTGTAACCGGGTCAAGAATGGTCGCCCCACGTCCAAAATGAAAAAGACGAGCCTTGTTGAGGGTCAGTTCTTCTCCCATAATCGTGATCGTTGCGGGTAAGGCTTCTTGCGCTTTTTGCAGGTCAAAAGTTGTTCCTACACTCTGTTTTTGCATGGCATAGGCAAGCTGGGCATAAAGTGCCACTTTGTTATCTGTGCTTATTTCGTCTGGGTGCCACAGTTGCTCATTTAGCAAAAGCTCTTGTGTAAAAGAAAAGAATAAACGCCCTCTGTTTTTCAATACGGCTAGGTTTTTTCCTGCTTTCAAATAGACCATCGCCAGCACAAAAAGATTAAGGGGATTGCTTGCCATTTCATGCAAGCGGCTTTGGGTATCATCTAGCATCTCTTCTAAGCCCTCAGCCTGATGCTTTTTTAGAAACTCGCTAATTCTTGGGCGGTCTAATGGCTCAACCTGCACACGCGGCAAATTGAGTTGGTTATCATAATCTAGCGTGCGCCCGCTAAAAATTAACTGATTTCTGCCACGATACTCTTGCTCAAAAATGCGCCAGGCACTCAAAACTTCATTCCTTTTTTCGCGCGCAATTTCGTTAATCCCATCGGCAAGAATAAGAATTCGTCCAGAAGCCAATGCCTCGGCAAAAGAAGAGCCTATTCTCCGCTCCCATTCTTTTTTGAGAAAGGCGTAAGGGTCTAGATTTTTTTGCTGGCTAAGACGCACAAAAAGGGGGATGCGGACTTTTTCTCCCCTTAATAAAGCATAGGCGGCATCAAAGGCTAATTTTTGTTGGGTGGTCGTTTTCCCTGCGCCCGGGTCGCCCAGAATCACAAAAGTACTATGGCTTTGGAGGGCTTCAGCAATGCTTTCTAGTTTTCTTTGCGTGGGTTGGGCTTGCATTCCGCCTTCATCGCCTGTGGGGATGAGTATCTCAGAAAAAGCAAGAGGGAGACCTTCTATGCCTTGTCTTATATCCATTTTCCCAGAGAGAGAAACAAAACGCGTTGCCCAGCGTTGGTATTCCTGATTAATGGTAAGTGAGAGCAAATAAGCACGCTCATTTTGAGAAGAAGCCAAATGTTGTGCTGAACCAGGAGAAAAGGTAAGCGTTTCGCCATCTACTTCAATAGCAAGGGCTTCAGGATTTGTTTTTGGCGGCAAGAAAGCGCCCCCTAATTGCATAAATCCCAATACTTTTTCTATAAGCTGTTCAACTTCTTGCGCGTCAAAACCGTATTTTATATTTTTATCACGCCCAATAAAATCGGCGCAATGGACTTCATCTTCAAATTGATAGTCTGTCATAGTATCTACCCCGCGTAAAATTATTTATCCACCAAAAACTTGCGTTGCCATATAAGCCAATTGCCCTAATAATGCCCCTAATCCCACCGCGGAGGTGATTGCTCCGGCAATAGAATCGATCGTCTTTTTGGCATCATCTAGCGTTTCACGAATTTCTTCTCCGTTTGGCTCAGCTACTTGAGTTGCCTCGAGAACCTCGATAATCTTGCCTTCGACAATCTCAATTTCATCCTTTTGGGCGGGGAGAAGAGTCGCATCTTCTTTTAGCGCAGTAATCTTCTCTTGTACAAGCTCTAAGGTTTGCTCAAACTCCACGGATGATTGGATATTGGTGATAGTGTCGCCTTCGTAAGTGATATTTTTGTCACCATTAAACATATCGCCTTTAACTTCTACTTTGTCATTGAAGTTAAAGCTTATGCCACCGTCTTTTTTCTTTGCCATCATTGCCTCCTAATGAGAATGAATTTTTAACTTGGCATAATTATAAAGGATAGTTGGTATCAGTAGAGAGTTTTCCTGTCATTACTTAAATACTTCTTCTGGCAATTGCATGCCAATAGAAAGAGCATAGTCATCTGGGATTACTCCGGAGATGCGGCAAGTGGGGTATCTGTGCGGGTTAGCTGCTAATTGCCCAGCGTGTTCTCTCTCGAAATTTGCCCAGCAATTTGGCAGGAAATGAAGAGCGTCAAAGGGGCGGTCAAGCAGCACTGTGTCTAGGATTAGGGCTGGTCCTTGTGACAAAAATAAGCCAGCGTGAACAGTAGCAAAAGATGATCCATTACACGCTTTTTCACTGGAGCCAGAGTCAGGGTTTTTCGCTCGGTACGCATCACCATTTTCTTCCCAATTTTTGTGCTGCTCAAATTTTTCCCACTCTACATACTGATAGTAGGTCAAGCCTTTGTATTCGGGCAAATCCATCGGTTGCCCCATCCGCACGGCAAAATAGCCTACGGGGATTATTAGGGCGAGAAATATCGCCCACAAGACCGTTTTGGTCAAGAATTTTATTGTTTTTCCAATTGCGTTCATTTTTTGTACTTCGTGTTATTTGTACTCTCGAAGAGAGACACTCTCCGCATTTCGTTCGGAGAAAGCTAGGTTTGTTTTTACAGACTTTAGACGTAAATCTTCAGTTATCAGGTTTCTCTTGCTAAGGCTTCCCGAACAAGGACTTACTCTTCTTCACTCGCGCTAATCGTCAAGCGGCTGGGAACGAGATATAAGTCTACCTGGTCTCCAAGTTTCGAGATCATCCGCTCAACCGTTCGCACGTTGATTACTTTACCGCGCTGACTAAGAAAAAGCATCGCTCGTTCTTCAGGCTCTACGCCTTCGAGGTAGTGATCCAGATATTTGCGGGTCTCTACATCCAAGTTCACTGTGCGCCGACCGCCCCATCGAGGAGCTACTACCAACTTGCTAAACTTCAAATCTGCCAAGCGTAACTCGCAAATTTCCTTCGAGGTCAATCCTGAAAAGAGCAAAGAGACTATCGCTGCGTCCCGCCAAGCAATCGCTGAAAGGCGTTTGAATCGCTGAGACGCTCTCGCATTTGTGCCAATCTGGGTGCGAACACTTGCTACTTCTTCAGGTGTTAATATCAATGCTTTCATAGATTTTTACTTGGAGGCTTCGTTGCGCTCCGCTCCGTCATGTAGTCGCTAGTGATATTTTAGAACATATTTTCTATACTATCAAGCCATCCGTATCCATCTCAAGTACCAGCATTTGCCCCACTGAAGACGGATGAAACACTACTGCTTTTCTTGAACGCTTACAATCGTGCGAAAAAGTTTCTCTCCTCTTTTCTGCTGACCGCCCCACCTGCACGCTACAGTCTCTAAAGAGCAAAAAAGCAATTTGAAAAGAAATCTAAATTCGACTTGCAAGAGGTTTTTTATTGTGCTAAGATTCTTTTAGTCGAGCGAGTTGGATGCCCCCCTCATCCAGCTTCTCGGCTTTTTTGTTGCCTATAACGCAGTGTGTAACTTAACCCTGTCAACGACATCTACTTTTGTGGGACAACCAAGATGATTTCGCGCTTCCCCATCACAGGATTACGCGCACGCCACTCATCATAACTAACCAGCGGTTCAGGGAAACCTTCAGTCAAGCGAGTTAAAATCAACCCGCCGCGCTTATCCGCCGAGCCATCGTGTCTGCGATCCTTGTAGGCCACTGCGTAGCCCGCATGGATAGGATTTTGACAAAAAGAGCGAGCTGTATCCTTTGACCACGATCTCCCCGTTGAGCTAAAATACCCAGACTGGTTGAGCTTATATGCCACGTCTGTGTACGTTCCCAGCGTGGAAAATGCGCTTGTAACCAGATCTTCTGCGCCGGAGGTGTAGGTGATATATCCGCTATACCCCTGATACGGGTACGGGACATTCCCCTGAAACAACCCCTTACTCAACATCTCCATTCTTTTACGTTGCGGAGCAGTTGGATCAGCAAAGGCAAAACTCGTCCCCAAGACCGAGACCAAAAATTCCTTATCACTCGGTTTCCCATGAGGAAGAAGTTGCCCATCATCTTCCAGAGAGACCGCTGCCATCTTCAGCAACTTCCCAAGCCCCATCTCCACCAAATACCAAGCCAACTCACTGTGCTCGTGGCCGGTCAGGATGTACAGGATCGCTCGCCTAAGTTGGCGCGTCCGGTGTTGATTGCCACCCAAGCGTTCTGCATGGGTTTTCTCACTTTCGACAAATTGATAATCAGTCATTATTTTCCACAATGCTTTCTATGCCAGGGTGATTACGTTTTGGACTCAAAACCATCACCCCATCACTACCTCTTGGCTGGATAAAGCTAAAACCAAGCCGCCCATAATACGCGATGAGCTTTGCCCGTGCCGCCTCGTATTTCACGCCATCAAATTGACCTGCGAAGTCATTGTCTCCTCCGTTTGCGAATTGCAAAGGAAATGGATTTATCGCTACGAAATCAGCACATCTACCCCACACTTTGATAGCCTCCAATGCGGCAATCAAGCCAAGTCCCTTACCGCGTTTCAATGGTTCAACAACTAATTTTGTCAGAAACAGATACGATCCAGCATCCGTTGCGAAAGTAGCCATCTCCACCTCGGCAGTCGGATATCCACTATCGTTAAAAAGACACATAAACTTAGCCATGTCGCTACTAATCGAATCTAGCCAATTTCGAATAGGCATACCGCACTCTGGTAGATAAATATAACCAGAAAATTTGGCTAGAGAAGCTTCGCCCTCATACTCGTCTATCCCAGCAAGCTGTCCGTTCAACGTCAAGCCGCAAAGTTCTGGTTCTATATCCCGTACAGGATAAGACCTACCTGAGAACAGGAAAGTAAAATCATATAGGTCATGCTTGTATTTCATAAAAAGCACCTTTTAAGGATGAAATTCCCAAAGTTATTACTCACGATTGTTATTCTCCTTGCCGCGCCGAAAGCGCAAAAATCCTATATAGTCCAACACGAGAGCTTGTTCACCTTTAGACAGATTGGCTAGATCATAAGTAAGCCATGCGCCAAACTCTCCTCCCTCCCAAAGAAAAAGTACCTCGTGAATAGAAATACGAAACGCCCCTGCCACGCCTTCCATAAACCTTATTCCAGGGCGACTATTGCACGCAACCACTTTGTCAATCACTGAAGCTGAAAGACGACTTCTCCTTGATAGTTCAGAATGAGACCAGCCTCGTGCTTCTAGTTGCTCTGTTAGCCACCCCGAAAAAGCCTTTGCTCTTCCAACACGGTCTCTTTTGGTATCATTCCAGCTCATTTTCTCAAGCGTTGGTGGTAGAAGCCCAGCTTTCTCAAAAATAAGCACGGGATTAAATCCCAGAGCCTTTGCTATTGCTAGACACGCGTCCCATTTAGGGAGAGTGCCCGAACGTGCTTTACTGAGAACCGAATGAGAAATTCCAGCGTGTTTTGCCAAACGGTAGTCCGACCAATTACGAGAAGATAATTCATCATCTAACCATAAAATAAAGTTCTCTTGTTTATTTGTCATAATGCCTCTACTCTTCTTCAAACTCGACCATACTTTCAGCAGTCTTTTTGAGTACGGCTCGGTCTCGCTCTGAGAGATTGCTGAGAAGTTCTTTCCAATCGGCAAACGTAATCTCGTCTGATAGCCCCAGAGAAAGAAGCCCGACCTCTTGCAGGGTGAAAACTTGAGATTGCTTTAGCCATTTAGCGATAGCCAAGCATGTATCGAAACTTGGTTGGTGTCCGTGTGACACGAAACTGGACACAGTAGGGTGAGAAACGCCAAGCCGCCTAGCTAATTCACGAATTCCTATCTTTTGCTCTTTCATCCTACTTTTTATTTTTTGCACAAAACTATCAGGGCATTTTTTTTTCATAATCGTTTTCTCTTTGATGCCCAGATATGGGGAAGGACCTTTCGACCATTTACCTGTAATGGGAGCTATATCCCTGGGGAGACTATTTAGGCAAGCTGGTCACTTTTGCTGCATCTACGGTTCAGAGACGACCATCTCTCGCAGTCAGAATTGACGATACTGCCCCCAGCCCTTAGGCTGGAAGCGGGCGACTCCGCCCAGCCGCCCCCTGCACAAAGGCGGTTACGCCCAGAGGGAAGATGCTAATCTTCACGGTGACAGGGGCGCAAGGCGGATGAGCCAGCGTCTAGGACAATAGTCCACACATAGGGCGGTAGCCCGTTGGCGTTTTTTTATATCCTACTTTTCCTTCCACGCGCCTTGTCTATAGCGGCAAAAACATCCTTCGTGGGCGTTCTTTCAGACATTTGAATTTGCACGCCAAGCGTTTCAGGCGTAATTTCTCCCGAAATAAAACTATTAATGAGTTGCTCGGCTACTCTGCGAATCGCCGAAGATGTATGCCACCGAATACTTTTGGCAAGCACATTGGCACAATTGCCTTGACTGATAAGCACTCCGTCCAGAGATACTTCCAACACACCAGACAAGTCACCTGTATTTTGTCTGGCAACGTGGGTATAGCAGAAGACCACAATTGCCAAACGGTCATAAGCCCAAACAGGATGTTCTTGAATCCCAGCCCGAATCTTGAAGAAAAGGGGGACATCATTTTCTAAGCCTGATGTATTCGCTTTTATTGCTCTCAAACTATGCAGTGCAAGCGCACCGTCTATCCGAATTGTTGCATTTGTCATGGGCTACCCGCTCCATTTTTTTTATTGAAATTATCAAACAGCCTTTATTCTTACATCTTTTTTGATGTCTTACCAGTCAAGCGGGTATACCCAATTTTTCTTGCTAGATTCATTTTCTGTTTTTTTGTGCTTTCTCACTCTGAGATATTAAATATCTAAAGGGTGATCAAATAAGCAACTTACTATCTATTTCTCCAGAGACAGTCCCAACCAGAGAATTCTTTTCTCAACAAAGATTTCTGCGGGCTACTTACCGAAATTCTCTACAAAAGTTTTAATCGCGGGCTTGCGGGCGCGATATTGTGTAAGGCACTGGTAATAGGCGCGTTTTCTTTTAGATTTCATTCGATTTGCTCCATTTGCGAGATTTTGAAAAAGTCATCTGATGGAAAAATATCCTTCCCTGAACACTCAAAGCAAAGGATTAAAAAATCTGGATTTCCAAAAACCTTCCCTCTCACCCACTCTCTTAGCAAGGATGATGCAAACGCTTCTTCGCCATTAGCGATGAGATACCGTAATGCAGGCATCTCGTCCGTTCCAATAATTTGGTAGTCTTCGTTTTGTACAACAAAACTGAAATAAACGTCCAATAAATCTCTTGAAAACACTGCTAAATCTGCCCCCTTATGACACTGATCACAGGTAATCTCCGCTTCCTGAAGACGCTCTTGCTCTGCCCAATAGAACCAACTTGAATATACATCAGGCACAAAACGAGCCCTTGTTATAAACTGAACAGGAGTTGTCAAAACCTTATTGGTAGCACGAGTTAAAGCAAGGTGCAAATTGCTTGGATAGCTCAGAAATTTCTCGAAATTCCCCCTTCCTCGCCGGGGAAGATCTGAGAAAAGGATTCTTTTTCGCCTTGCATTCTCGTTATGTTTTTGCTGGGCTTTTAACCGCCGAGTATTTTCTTGCTCTATATTTGCCAGTTTCCTTTCAGCAAGTTCTTCCTCAAATATCTTTTTACAACTGGGGCATAAGGCATTGCTTGCTATATAGTGTCTACGCTTTATTTCAGGAGCATAGCCATTTTTCACTCGCAACAAAAATATCGGAATAATCTCTTCACAACCTTCACCCTCGCACTCAATAACCCCATCCTTGCCTAAAGCCTTTCGCAGTGAGTATAAGGGAGTCTCAAAACACTTTGCTAACCAAGTCGCGCTAACGTGATCATACAGAGCATCAGCAACAACTAAAGCGTCCTTATAGTCGTCGCCTTTTTCATCGGCAACTGCATGCTCTGCAAAATACTCATCAAGCCATTGCATAAGTTCGTCTCTTTGCTCCGAATCTGACGCAAGCCCCCTTTGCTTTGCTAGAGCCACTGCCTGCCCGCGTGATGCCTTTCTTGGGGATACTATCTGCAAAGTCTGGTCCATCGTTATCTCCTGTCGCCATCAAAAAGACGGCTTTCTAATTGGCCAATAACTTCATCGCTTGCACTTCCAAAGGTTTTTGTCCAACCAGTTATATCTCTCCTGCCCTCAAGAAATCGCTCAACGCTATTCAAATCTTCCGAAAGCTGAATTTGAATTTTCTTCTTCAATTGATCTGGACCAAGTTTTGCCAAGCTCTTGTAAATACCAGGGGCGCACCTTTCAGGATTAGACTTGAGCTTAGATAAGGCGAAAACAGAGGGAGAACGAATCCCCTCTCCCTCTGAGCTATAGGCATAGAGTAGCCATGAGACTAAAGCGACGGGATCACTTGTGCTCTTGATTCGTTTTCGGACATTTGGATTTTCACCAGGGTTTAGTTTTAGGAGCAGACTCATATCCCAATCAGAAGAAAAATTTATTCTCCCCCCACCACCCGCTTTGCGCCCTAAGGCGTAAGAGCGTGTTGTCGGTGGTTTCTTGTGATTGTTTTTTTCGGTGTTTATAGTGTTTTCTTTAAGTACTATTATATGCGCACTATTTCCGAACTTGTCGATTGATTCCTCTGGGAACTTGTCGATTGATTCTCCGAACTTGTCGATTGATTCCTCTAGGAACTTGTCATTTGATTCCTCTAGGAACTTGTCGATTGATTCCTGAGGAGACAATTCTTCATCGTCTAGCTGCACCCAAAAACGCCGCTCCATTTTACCTATTTCATCGTAGTATTTATCATCCGGTGAATCAATCTCTTGCATAAAAGGCTCTAAATTACCACCTCTCTTGTTCTGATAAGGACGTAGCCAAGCAGCAATACCTTTCCAAGATGCCATTCCACAAAGGGTAGCCATCTCTTCGTAACTGGAAAATTTTATTTCTGAGCGCATTTCACCTGTGCGTGAATTGATATAAGCGCGATCTCGTGCCACAGCCAAGAGCCATGCTTGATGGGCCGTCAACCCTCGTTCAGGAATTAAGCGATATAGAAAATAGTGGCTTAGGTGCATAGTTCCCCAGAGCTTAATTATCTTTAAGTGCAGCTTATTGGATAGTTGCTCCAACTCTTCAAGCAACTCCCCCTCTTCGCCAGTTAAGGCACGAACAATATCGGAAACAAAATTCATATTCTCTATCTCTACACCCCTCACATCAAGAGCTTTGCTATCAAGCAAAGGCAGGATGTTTATTAAATCTTTTCGAGACATTCGGATCAATCGGCGTAGCCCTGTCCTTATAGATTTCTCATCTTTCAAGAGAAAAAACAAAAAAGCCGCATCTGCACGAGTCAATCTTGGCGTGAGATAGAGACGAAATTGATGGGGCATCCGTCTACGTAACATACGTCCATCTCGGCGATATGTCTCTGATTGAATCTTCTCTGCGCCAACCCGCTCCAGCAACCCACCCATATCAGGTAAATGTTTTTTCAAAATTCTCCAGTAGGCACTTTCTGAAAAGATAGCCCACTTAGCAACGTCCTTGGCTGTAACTCTACGAGTTAGATTGCCCTGCTTTTTCCCTGAGCCAGCCATGAAAAAGGCTTGCTTTTGGGCCGCGTAAAGCCAGATACCTTTTACGCCAATATCCTGAACCAGTCTCTGCATGTATCCGGGCAAGACTACAACTCTATCCATCAACTTGTAGTCTTCAAGACTAATGGCTGTAATTGTCGGAGAATTGCTCTGAGAGGGTTCTTCTTCTTGCTTTTTCTCAGGCTCTTCTGTATCACTTTTATCACCATCAAAATCATTGTTTTCTAAATCCGGCTGAGAAAGAAGAAAGTCCACATCTACCGTGCGATTCATTATGCCAATTAGCAACCGTGAAACGGTACTTGCCAGACGGCTTTCCAGCCAATCACGCGCGTAAGCATTACGCACGCCAATCGCGAGGCGTCCATCTTCGTAAGATACCACTTGTGTATCTCTAACCCATGTGTCAAAAGACGCTCTAGGCATTTCCATTTCTAACTGATCAAGCACAGTCTGCCATGCTTTTTGAATGTCCATATTCGATCTTCCAATTTGTGCAAAAATAGTTTTTATAAAAAAGGCTGAATTTCCGTAGCACAACGCTACAGGGTAGAGGCGGGTATTCTGTCATACCCGCCTTTTTGCGGGGCTAAAAAGGGCGTTTTAGAACTTCTATGTAAGCGGCAATGTAAGCGGATAAGTAAGCGACATGTAAGCAATAAGAAAGCGGTATGTAAGCAATGCCGCTTACATACCGCTTTTTGGTTTAAGAAAAGTTTGATTTCCCACAACCCATTTCTAGTTCCTTTTTGAGATCTCATCCCGAAGCCCATCCTGTGACCTTCTGCGCCACCGTTTCTGGGCTTGTCGTCAAGCGCAGGTTTCGTTCTTTGTAACTTCTTGTTGCACGCTGTAAAAGCCGTATAATTATCTCTCCGGGAGAAACAGAAAAACGATGAGGATTATTTATTATAGAACCATCATCTCTATACTCAATGGGTTTGTTTTTGCCTGCTAACTTCTCTATCTCGGCATGATTTTCAGCCGTCCAACGATAAGATAAAACAATTTGTTTTGGCTTTTTCTGCTTCTTTTTCTTGACTACTTTTTTGAGTTCAATCACTGAATCCCAACCCTGTTCAGCTTCTTCCCATTCCAATTTCATCTTGCCTTGGCGAGTTGGGGCAAAAGCTAGGTTCTCTTCTTTTGCTTTTATAAGCGCATAAGCAATAAAAACAGATGCCACATCGTCAACGGTGGTGCGATCTAAGCGTGGATTTCCCATCTCATCGTAAGTGGCAATAGATAAAATACTCTCTCGAACCTCTATCGCTTCCTCTCTTAATCGTTGAGGAATTCGGTAGGAGAAAGCTCTATGCTTGCTTTCCCAGCTACGATCTCGCTCGCGCGGTTGAGCGACTGAAATTGTTTGAAATGGTTCTAAGGCTTGTCCTGATTTCGATGCGTCAAGAAAGGGGTTTCGTCCGGTCATCATGCCTCCTAAAACTAGAGGGTGGTTAGGTAGTCTGCTAATGCCGCATATTCTTTGGCGGCGCGGCTCTTGGGCGATTTCTCAAAAATCGTCATGCCTTCTGCAGCACATTCTCGCAAAATTGTGGCACGGTGAATTGGGGTCAAAACAGAGTCAGGAAAATATTCTTGCAATTGAGTAATAGCGGTCTGGCTCTGTTTGGTCTGCGTGTCGTAAAAAGTGGGGAGGATCCCTGCTAATTTCCCCTTCCAACCTTTTTCTGCTAATCCAGTAAGCGTTGTCATCATTTGTATTAGCCCGTCTGAAGACAGATATTCAGTTGCAGTGGGGAGCACTACCAAGTCAGAAGCCCAGACAGCTCTTTCTTGTAAACCGCCAACACTAGGCGCAGTATCAAAAATAATATAGTCGTATTCTTTATAGAGCGGCTTGAGCACATCTTGGACGGCTGTAATAGGGCGGTTCTCTGCGCTCATGACTATTTGTGCGGTCGCAGTTGTGCGATTGCCCGGAATAATATGCAAACTCTCTCTACCCGTTTCTCGAACCCATTGACGGGGATCACTTTGTTGAATGAGCATATTGAAAACACAGTTTTCAGCATTGCCGCCCAAAGCGGTAAAGCATTGTCCCTGAGGGTCAAAGTCTACAATAAGGACTTCTTTGCCTTCTTTTGCCAGATGATGTCCAGTGCTCACAGCCGATGTCGTTTTCCCAACACCGCCTTTTTGGTTTGCGAAAGTGATAACTTTAGGTTTCGCCATCAAATTGCCTCTGTGCTAAGCCCTAATTCCTCAAATATCTCAGTGAGTGCATCAGTAATGGCTTTTTCTTCATCAGGAGAAACATCTTCCGAAAATTTGCTCTTGATATCAAAGCCTGATTCTGTCCCCTTAACAGCAAGCGTACTTGGCTCAGCATCAACGCCAATGCGCTGAATTGATAAGCCTATCCCATTTTTATTTACAGATAGGGACACGCATATTTCTTGTCCTGCTTGTGTTCGTACGTTTTTAGTTTTTTTCATTCTTTTTCCTTTTTTCTGATTGATGCTTTATTTAGTCCTTGCAGATATATCGAGCATTGACCCAAGCTTCAGAGTCGGCGATTTTTATCCACGTTGCTCCATCCTCCGTTTTTTCTGTTTCGGAAGTTTCGCTAGGTAGGCGAATTTCTTGATTTTCGCTTAGGATATATATGACTTTTGCGCTAAGACCAGGCGCATTGCGCACTCGGAGCGTGCCATTTTCAACACCTGTACAAATATGCCAGAGTGGGGAGGGGGTTGCGGAGGAAATTCTTACTTGGACTTCTGGCGTAATTTTTTTAGTAGAAAGTGTTGAAGGCATTTCATCGCTCTCGTACTCAATATGAAATGCCGCCGCATAATCGGCAGACGAGCAAGCGATGGAGCTAATGAGCAGCAAGAAAATAATTACTTTTGCTTTCACGATTTCTTCCTTTGGGGATGGATGAAAAGCCCGCCCCGCGCGTGACCTGAACTTGCGTGCTCTTGGTCAACATTTTCTCAGCAGAGACAGATATAGCGTAGCAACGCTCACGCCAAGAAGATGCTTGGGGACGGCACCCCAGCCCAAATCGTATATGCTGAGCCTGTCGAAGTGTGTGCGAAGCGGACATTTCTATCCGATTAGTCTCGCTCTCTATTCATCCGATTCCATAATTGCACCGCACGCTCGGGGGATATCCTCGATGAAGCGAGGCGATCACATTCTTCACAATGCACTTTTGTGGGCATTTTTCCTTTGGCGAGGGTGAGTGTCGGTGGTTGTCCACATTCTTTACATTCTTTGAGCGTAGGGAATTCTGTCATTTTTTCTCCTTGAGCAGACACTGCCTTAGTCGTCATCATCAAGTAAATCTTTAGCATCCTTATACAGACGACTTAGAGATACTTGGTAGGCAACCAATAGCACCACAAAAAACTCAATTCCCCAGAGAAGAAGAGCGTTTTTGCTTAGGGCAAGAAAATAGCCAGCTGCCGTGATCGTGGTTATGATTGAAGCTGTTAGCATTGCTTGTCGGAAGGCTATTCTTTTTGCCGCAAGTCTATAATGCCTCTTTTGAGGCTTAGGCTTCATCTTCGCTCTCTTTATGGTGAGCGAGTATTGTTTCGCCATTTTCTTCTCCAAAGCGGGCGTTTTTGATGATGGCGATTGCCATTGGCTGCCCTTCTTTTCTGATATTCTGGATTTCTACACCGAAGTGCTCGGCTACCGTTGCAAGCGCACCCGTTAGAAAGCTAGTTGCTTCATTCTCTTGCGCTGGGCGTGAAGTTCCTCTCCCTGATACTTTCAAGGGATGTCCTGATAATTCGGTTGCACTTTCAAATGACCAAGGAGAGGCGAGGGGATTTGCGTTTACGCCGAGAACGCCGGGGTAGGGTTTATGCTATTAGCACCACCATCTTCAACATCATTTTCTTTTTCGACAGGTAAATTCTCGCCCTCATCTTGAGCCAGTTCCTCAGCAGTGGGGTGGTAATGGGGCGGGGGAGCTTTATCCTTCTTAACTGAATCCGCTGGAGGGGTTGAGCCAGAAGGATCAGCACCATTATTGCCAAAGAGATTCCAATTGGCAGGGTTGAGTTTTCCACCAAGATGGTTTTCTGCTTCATCATTAATAGGGATAGATGTTCCTGCATTAG
>JADGEO010000025.1:0-33547 GCA_016744335.1 Anaerolineales bacterium | reverse complement strand
CACCTAAGGATTGGAGTGCTTTTAGTTGCGCTTGTATATCGGCAAGGTTTGTAGATGCTTGGGGTTGCGTACCGATATTGCCGCCCATTGCTCGTTCAACATCGCCATTGCCAAAGAGGGCTTGCATCGCGTCTCGTTCAAGCTGGTCTTGGGCAATTTTGAGATTTGCCAGAGCAATTTTGCGAGGGAGTTCAGCTTGTCGGCGAAGAAGTGATTGTTGGGCATAGTGAAGTTGCAGTTCTTCGTCATTTTGACGTTGCTCTTCATCACGCGCTTTTGCTTCTAATTGACGTTGCGTTCTACGAGCGCGAGTTTCTGCGCTAGTAAAGTGGTAGACGATCCCAGCGATTACATTGGCGATGATAATGACAGGGATTATGACCATTGTCATTGGCTCCAACATGGCAAGCATTACGCCTTCTTCATCACCGTACATCAAGGAATCGGTAATTGAAGTTAGAGCGACACCGGACATATCTATCACGAAGAAGATCATCGCGATTCGGTCTTGCCACTTGGTTGTAGAGTTGAAAATCCAGATATAGCTCCAAATTACCGCGCCAATATCCAGAGCGAGTAAACCGATAAAAGCCATTACTTCCCAGCCTGCAGGAACTGTGCCGGAAAGAAGGTCGAAGCTGCGCCATCCTGTATAGATAAGAAGGATGCCGTCAAAGAGTAAGATAAGAAGGTCGCCGAAATTAAATCCGCCGTGGTCTGTATTCCAATCAGGGAGTAGACTCTGCGTTAGCCCTGCGCCCGTAGTATTTGAGTTTTGATTAGTAGTCATAGCTTTTTCTCCATAAATGCACTGGTATAACGAAGTTTTCATTGGTAAAATCATAGAGTGTGTTGCTTAGGTGAGGGACTTCGTTGTTCCCTCTCCTAAGCGCATTTTTGTTTTGGGGTTATTTTCAGTTAGCACCTCCTATCTTTTTACTTTCTTGTAAATCATTATCAGCACCATCATCATTCACTCTTCATACCAGGACTCTCCTGTAAAGCAAACCACTCCTTCAGACCCTGTTCCTTGTGGGGAGGTGGCATTGAAAAGAAAACGATAGGAATCGCTCGGGCGACATCCATGATATTTCGCCGCTTGCTGGAGTATCCGAACAGATGAGTATCCTTGCGTTTCAAGATATTGAGTTGCTTCAAATCCTGGGGTAAGTTCACGCTTCATCATCAGAGAGATGCTAAATACTGCAACAATCAGAAAAAGACTAAAGAAGCGGGGGGCATATTTCTCAAAATCTTCTTCTTTTGGAACCATTCTCTATTCTTCTTTGTTATTTAAGACTTCTTCAGCTATATCATTTTCGTCAATACTTGGGGCTGGTAAAGAAGGCATGAGTTCGCCAGCTTTATCCATAACCAGATCAACAAATTCAGGTAATCTGGAGACTAGAGATGGGCTAAGTCGCTTGCCCATTTTGTATCTTTTTCCCCTTATCGTAATAAGGGTGAGTAGCATCACCCAAAGAGCAGGAGGGAGAATGCGAAATACGAAGTCTGCGTGTTGCCAGTTGGCAAAAGCATTTGGGATCCCTTTCAATGCAAGCCAGAGCGAAACTCCGCCTGTGAAATAAAGTGCGCCCCAAGAAAGTCTTAGATTGATTGTCCATATCCTGAGCATTGCGCCAAGCTGAACCACAATGACAAAGAACTGCAAAATCATTACGGGTATTTCAGGAGAAAAGGGCGTGTAGACTTCACCTACGGCTACGACGAGCCTGTAACCGCCATAAAACCAAATGACGATTGCACCACTTCGCAATACCCAGGGAAAGGTGTAAATAATGGCAACAAGAATACCGAGAAAGAGAATAATTAAGAACTCAACCAGGATAGTGAGAGCTTGTGCCAAAGAGCGAAGAAGTGACGATATAGCAGAAGCCATAGATTTTCTTTTCCCTATTTAATGTTTTTCATCATCATCTTTTGCTGTTTTTGTAAAAAGCCACATCCAACCAAGAGTAGAAGCAGCTCCTAAAAAAACTACCGATAGAAAGGTTAAATTCTTTATCTGGAGCGTTTGGTCTATGACATTACTAGCGAGAGATATGCCAAACCCAAGAGTAGAGATAAGCGTGGCAAGAAAAACAGGTCTTGTACAATTCATTTCTGCGTAATCCTTTTACCCGTTTTCATATTCTCGAAAACTGTACCAAAAGGGAAACCGCCCTCGTTAACGTCTATTGTCCGAAAGAAATTGCCAAGAAAAACTTTGGAGTCTGTAGTATCGTGTACGCATTTCCACTGAAGGGTGCGCCCCCGTGTTTTATCGTGAGATGTGACTGGGGGATCGGTAGGGGAAACAATTTTTCCTGATAAAGCCATTAGACCTTCTGCCTATGTCAAAAGTAGGATCTGCAATATCTTGCTAGAGCTAAGCCGAAAACAGGATTTGAACCTATATCGATCGCCCTTTTGAGGAAGGGAGGGAAGGCAATTGCTCTGCCAGTTTGAGCTATCTCGGCGTGTGTTTTTTGTAGTGATGGGGGAGAGTATAAACATAAGGTAAGTTTAAGTCAAGAAACTTACCTTATGTTTAGCAAAAAAAAGAAGCCGAGTTTTTGCTCGGCTTCTTTTTACATATTTTGGTTGAAAAAACGGTTATTTGATTTCTTCAAGCTCAGCTTTGGTTTTGTAAGGTGTTCCATCTGCATTAAAAACACGTTTTCCCTGTCCGCCGCGTTCCTTGTATATCTCAATGCAATATGCTACGTCTTGTTCGTTTAGGTAAACTCGATAGCCATCAGATTCGAGGCGAGAAATATATCCTGCTCTAGCCCATCGACTAATTGTAGATTGAGATACACCATATTTCCGCGCGGCTTCGCTCGACCAGATTGGTGTCTCTTTCAGGTGAGCAAATTGCTTATACTCTTCTAAATCTTCTTTATGGGGCTTGGTAGCAATTTCATCCACTTTTTCCTCCTCTACAACCGTTTCGCCTTTAATTCTAGCCGCCTTCAGTGTACCAACGCGAATCAAGTCTTGCAAGTGGAGTGGGGGAAGCCCCAGACGCTTACCAGCTTCATTTATACTGATATAACTAGGGAGGGTATTGAGATGGGCGGCAGACATAATCAGTTCCTTTCTCTGTCTCGAATAACACATGCTTCACAAAGAAGCTCTCTAGAGGTCCTAAAATCATTGTTTTGTACCTGTTAGAGAATTGTGCACCCGGGGCGACTCGAACGCCCAACCAACTGATTCGAAGTCTATTATTCTGCCAGATTGAATTATACCTTTAAATTATTTAGATAAAATTAAATATCGTCCCGTAAATTCTCTTGCCAAAGAAACTTGGTTTTTGGGAATCTACGGGACGATTTGTTTGGGTGGTGCTATGCAACCTTTGGCGCAAATTTTAGATGTGCATTTTGCAAATCCTTATTTTCTAAACTTCCATAGTGTATGAGCGTTACGTGAAGACTGGAGTGCCCTAATATCTGAGACAGCATCCCAATATCTCCTCCATTCCGCAAGAAATTTCGGGCAAAAGCGTGTCGCCATTGGTGTGGGTTCCAATTCTTTTTTACGCTCGCATCCTTTGCCGCTCTCTTGAATACTTGATATATTCCAGAGCTGGTTAAACCCTTTCCTTCTTTTTGTACAAAAATCTCTCTTGCATTTGTTGATGGACGTACGTCTAACCAACTCTGTAGCGCATTTGCCGCCTTAGATCCCAAAAACACTGTTCTGCTTTTTTGACCTTTCTCTGTAATAATAGCTGTTCTGTTTTCAATATCTAAATTGTCAATAGTTAATGTCGTAACGCCACCTATTCTACAGCCTGTGGTAGCTACAAACATCAAAATAGCAAAATCTCGGACGTTATCTCGTCTCATAGAAAGCATTGCGTCTCTATCTGCGTCTGGAATGCCTTTTCTAGGAGGCTTTGGCAAGCGAAAGAGCTTCAAACGTTTTGCGGGGTTTTGCTCTAACATTTCCTCCTCTTCTAACCAATTGAAAAAATGCCTGATGGTTCGTAAATAACCATGAAGTGTCCAGGCAGATATGTTTCGTTGGTTTAAGCTCGCTCGCCATTGGCGTAGTTGTCGTATATCTATGCTTTCTACGCATTGATTTTCGCCAATAAAAGAGCTGAACCTTTGCAGGTTGCCTTTGTGCCATGCTATTGTTTTAGGGGCGCTCTCTCCAATTTTAGCCTCTAAAAATACGTCTATTGCTTCTTGTGTTTTCATTTTAATCTCCTATGTAGAAAAAATTTGGAGCATTATCCTAGCCTAGAAACCGTTAGACGCTAGTAGTAGAAAAGGACACCTTTTACTGTATAGAAGCGACTGGTATTTGATGTCTTTTTCCAAAAAAAATGGACAAAAAATACAAAAAAGAATATAGATCTAAATTGGAGAAAATGATTCTCTGCGCTTAAACAAAAAAAGAAAGGTCTCTATAGTTCCCTTCCTCAAAGCGAATATATTGACACTCAATTGAATGCACTGTAAGATTGTTTCTTAACAGCAATCCTGTTAAAAAGCCAGTAGTAAATTGCTTATAACAATTTACTACTGTAAAGAAGATCAAGAGCGGGTAGCACTTGACAACATGTAGTCTAATGCAGTCATCTACGCTTTGTCAAGAGGTCTTTTTTAGCTCTTTGAGAGAAAAACAAGACGAAATGTAGGAGACTCATTGTGATTAAGATAAAAATCCCCCAACTTTTAGAAAAAAATAATATGAATGCGACTGATCTATTCCGCAAGGGAAATGTAGCCTATCGAACAGCCCTGAGGCTCTCAAAAGGCGAAGGATCACGCATTTCTTTTGAAGTGCTTGAGAATTTATGTGAGCTTTTTGACGTGGGCGTAGACGAGATTTTAGAGTACGTGCCAGAGAAGAAAAAATAGCAATTATGCTATACTTACAATAATAAAAAACGCCGAAGAGTGGTGAGACACTCTCGGCGCAAACCCACGCAAGCGGTGCGTGGTGAAAATATATTAGCATATTAACGCCGCTTTCTCAAATTGAGTTGGCGGTGTTTTTTTCAAAGATGTCCCAAGCGGATGTGGAGTATGGGGGCATTTTAACTCTCTATTGGAAGGCAATCAATCATTATGGCAATCAAAAAATCTGAACTTTATTCTTCTCTTTGGGCGAGCTGCGACGTGTTGCGCGGCGGGATGGACGCCAGCCAGTATAAGGATTATGTACTGGTGCTTTTATTTATCAAGTACATCAGTGATAAGTATGCGGGGGAGCCTTATGCGCCGATCACGATCCCGGAGGGGGCGAGCTTTGCGGATATGGTGGCACTCAAGGGGAAAAGCGATATTGGGGATCAGGTCAATAAGCAGATCATTGCGCCGCTGGTGAATGCGAATACTCAGCTTTCAAGAACGGATTTCCCTGATTTCAATGACGCGACCAAGCTGGGTACTGGCAAGGATATGGTTGACCGTCTGACCGATCTGGTCGCCATTTTTGAGAATAAGGCACTTGATTTCTCGAAGAATCTGGCTAGCGGGGATGATATTCTGGGCGATGCTTATGAGTATTTGATGCGGCATTTTGCGACCGAGAGCGGCAAGAGCAAGGGACAGTTTTATACCCCTGCTGGCGTAAGCCGAGTGATGGCGCAGATTTTGGGCATCCGTGAAGCGGAGACGAGTGCAAACACAACGGTTTATGACCCGACCTGTGGCTCTGGCTCCTTATTATTGAAGGTGGGCGATGAAGCGGGAACAGCGGTGACGCTTTACGGGCAGGAGAAGGATGCAGCCACGAGCGGTTTGGCGCGGATGAATATGTATTTGCATGATTATCCGACTGCGTTGATCACGCAGGGGAATACGCTGACCGACCCGAAATATAAAGAAGCTGGCACGCTGAAGATTTTCGATTATGTGGTTGCGAACCCGCCTTTTTCTGATAAGCGTTGGAGCACGGGGCTTGACCCGTTGAATGATCCCCATGATCGTTTTACATCTTTTGGGATACCGCCTGCCAAGCAGGGCGATTATGCTTATTTGCTGCATATCGTGCGTTCGCTGAAAAGCACGGGCAAGGGAGCCTGTATTTTGCCGCATGGGGTACTTTTTAGAGGCAATGCTGAGGCTGAGATCAGGCGGAATTTGGTGCGGAAGGGCTATATCAAGGGCATCATTGGCTTGCCTGCGAATCTGTTTTATGGGACGGGCATCCCTGCCTGCATTATCGTGATTGATAAGGAAGATGCTCAGGCTCGTAAGGGCATTTTCATGATCGATGCCAGCCGCGGTTTTATGAAGGATGGACCGAAGAACCGTCTGCGTGCGCAGGATATCCATAAGATGGTGGATGTTTTTATGCAGCGGCAGGATATCGAGAAATATGCCCGCATGGTTTCTTTTGAAGAGATAGCGGGGAATGAGTTCAATTTGAATTTGCCGCGTTATATTGATGGGCAAGAAGCAGAAGATTTGCAGGATATTGGCGGGCATCTTCAGGGGGGGATTCCAACGGTAGATGTAGACGCCCTCGAGATGTATTGGGAACGCTTCCCCAGCCTAAGGTCAAGTTTGTTCCGCTTGTTGCGTCCCGGGTATGTGGGGCTTTCAGTTCCCTCATCCGAAATTAAAGAGCGAATCTATGCGCATCCTGAATTCTGTTCTTTTATGGATGAGATGGAAGCGCATTTTGGCCTGTGGCGGGATGAGAAATCCGTATCCCTACGTGGACTTGAGGCTGGGTTCCAGCCAAAGAGCTTGGTTGCGTCCCTGAGCGAGAATCTGCTTAATCACTACAGCGGTAAGGGGCTGGTGGATGCTTATGCGATTTACCAGCATCTGATGGATTATGTGGATGAGACCATGCAGGATGACCTGTACTTGATCGCTGCGGATGGCTGGCAGGCGGAGACTTATAGGGTGATCGAGAAGGATAAAAAGGGGAAAGAGAAAGATAAGGGCTGGCGTTGTGACTTGCTGCCGAAGCCTTTTCTTGTGAAGGCTTATTTTGGGGAAGACGCAGCCGCGATTGACGATTTAAGGGCTGCGCTGGAAAGTGCATCTGCCCGTAAAGGGGAATTGGAAGAAGAGCAGGGTGGTGAGGAAGGTGCCTTTGCCGAATTGGAGAAGGTCAATAAGGGGAATATGGTGAAGCGGGTGAAGGTGTTGCGAGCGGAGCGAGTAGAGAGTAGAGAGCAGGGAGTAGAGAGTAGTGAAGAACTCACTGCGCTAGAAAAATGGTTGGCGTTGAATAATGATGAAGCCAAATTGAAGAAAGAGATCAAAACTGCTGAGGCTGAATTGGATGGGAAGGTATATGCTCATTACCCTGAATTGAGCGATGAGGAGATCAAGAGGCTGGTGGTGGAGGAAAAATGGCTGGCGGCTTTGGGAAATGCCCTGCAAGGCGAAACAGAACGCATCAGCCAACGGCTGACCCAACGCGTGAAGGAATTGACTGAACGCTATGAAAGCCCATTGCCGCAGATGAACGAAGATGTGGCGGCGCTGGAAGAGAAGGTGAAGGGGCATCTGGAAAGGATGGGCTTCTCATGGGAGTAAAAGCGGGCTATCAGCAAACGGAGGTTGGTGTGATTCCTGAAGATTGGGATGAGAAATCAATTCGTTCAATTTCCGAAATTGTTGGCGGAGGAACACCATCCACCACAGTATCTGAGTATTGGGGAGGAGAAATTGATTGGGTTTCTGCTGGTGACATCTCAAATGCTGATGGCAGATATGTTCAAGATACTGCATATCACATCACGAAACTTGGACTTGAAGCTTGCCCAGCAAATATTGTGCCTCAACAAACAACGATAATAATCGCCCGTGGCGCCACAGTTGGAAGAATGGCTCAAATAAAAAGGGAAATGTCTTTCAACCAAACTTGTTATGGGTTGCTTTCAAAAGATGGTTTTGATAAAAATTACCTTTATTATTCTATGTTGTTCTCTGTCGACTCAATCATAGCTTTATCATACGGTACTATCTTTGGAACAATTACAACAAACTCCTTTGATGAGTGGAAAATACCTGTTCCACCAACCCTGGCCGAACAAGAAGCGATCGCCGAAGCCTTGAGCGATGCGGATGCCCTGATCGAGGCGTTGGAGGGGTTGATCGCGAAGAAGCGGCTGGTCAAGCAGGGGGCAATGCAGGAGTTGTTAATAGGGAAGAAAAGATTACCTGGGTTTATTGGTACTGCAAATGAAAAACCCCTTGCTGAAATTTCTCAAATTGAAAAAGGTAAACAACTTAATCGAGATACGTTATCTCTCTCTGCTACTTATCCAGTTTGGAATGGAGGCAGAGAACCATCGGGTTACACCAATGAATGGAACACAAACAAAAATATGATTACGATTAGCGAAGGTGGTAATTCATGCGGTTTTGTGAACTTCATAGATACGAAATTTTGGCTTGGAGGGCATTGTTATACACTAAAAAATATTGACAATAAGGTTTTTAAAAGATACTTATATCAATATCTTAAACATCGTGAAAAAGACATTATGGCTTTAAGAGTAGGTTCTGGTTTACCCAATATCCAAAAAGCCCGTTTCGCAGGTTTTGAAGTTTATTTACCCTTAAAGGATGAGCAAACCGCCATCGCCGAAATCCTGAGCGATATGGATGCGGAGGTCGCTGTGCTGGAGGGGAAACTGTCGAAGGCTCGGTTGGTGAAGCAGGGCATGATGCAAGAACTTCTCACGGGGCGGGTGAGGTTGGTGTGAGTGACACTGAAAAAACACGATATTGACATTTGTAGTTAACTGATGAAAAACGAATACGAAAATGGAGGATCAATCAATGAACGGACAAAGTCTTCGAGGAAAAGTTGCTGTTGTTACAGGAGCGAGCAGGGGAATGGGAAAAGGGATTGCGCGTGTCCTTGGTGCTTATGGTATGACGGTCTACATAACAGGCAGATCTAGTAGGTCAACATCAAAAACAGAAGACTATGGTGCGACGATCGAAGAAGTCGCAGATATCGTAAATGCGAACAGAGGAGAGGGAATTCCCGTAAAGTGTGACCACACAAACGATGAAGAAGTTGAAGCTTTGTTCAAAAGAATAAAGCGTGAAAAAGGGCAGTTGGAATTATTGGTGAATAATGTTTGGGGAGGATACGAAAGCAAAGGCTTTCAAGCGTTCAAACAGGTGTTCTGGAGACAACCTACAGAGTTATGGGATTACAAAATTAACGCAGCAATACGCGCTCATTTCATGGCCAGCTATTTTGCAACAAAATACTTTTTCTCTCATCAAAAACAAGGCACAATCATCAATATTTCAACAAAATTAGATGAAGAAAATTACATTGGAGACTTGCTCTATACCCTGTCCAAAAAAGCAACGGATAATTTGACATATCTCATGGCACAAGATTTTCGCAGGGACGACATCCGTGTACCTGTACTATCGTTATATCCGGGAGATCTTGTTGCCACAGAAATGGTTCTAGAAACACAGTATGTGAACCCTGATGAAAAACCAGAGTTTACTGGTAGAGCGGTAGCAGAATTAGCGTCCGATGTTGGTCTTATGCAGCGAACAGGACAATGCATATCTGTAAGCAAAGTAGCTGAAATTTATGGGTTTAGCGATAGATAGCATTCTATGGTCCGTTTCATTGCCGAGATTGCTGCACTGGAGGGGAAGCAGGGATGATGTCCGCTCTGCTGACTGGGAAGGTGAGGTTGGTGTGATGGCATATTGTCAAAGTGGCGCACAAGGAGGGCACCATGAAGAATTATTATCGTTTGATGCTAGGCAAAGGCAGCAAGTATGCACAAGAATGTTTTGATGGGAATTTTGTTGGGGTAGATTTCAGGATCGATGAAGATTTAAAAGACAAATTCCCCGATGAATGGCGAGATTTTAATAAAGCCTATATTCCCGTGTATCTGGAAAGCTTTCCCAATAAATCCAAGATAGCTGCTGGCTTGGCCTGTGGAGCCCTGTGGACTGCTGGCAAAGGCGTAAATACTGGAGATATTGTGCTCTGCCCAGACGGCAACGGTCATTACCATATTGCAGAAGTCACCGGAGATTACTTGTACCAGCCAGAAACAGCGTTGCCCCATCGCCGTCCTGTTCAGTGGTTAAGTCAGACCATCGATCGGGATGATATGAGCGAAGATCTTAAAGCTTCAACAGGTGGCCCTGGTACCTTAAGAAGTGTATCTGGCCACTACAAAGAAATCGAAATGTTGATCGGTGGTGAAAAAATTGCAAAAATATTTTCAACTGATAAAACTATTGAAAATCCTTCTGAGTTTGCACTGGAAATACATCTGGAAGAATTTCTAATTGCGAATTGGTCAGCCACAGAGCTTAGCAAGGATTACGATATTTACGAGGAAGAGGGTGAGATGGTTGGTCAGCAATATGAGACAGACACAGGGCCACTTGATATTCTAGCTGTGAGCAAGGATGAGAGAACCCTTCTGGTCATTGAGTTGAAAAAAGGAAGAGCCAGCGATGCGGTTGTTGGTCAAATTCAGCGTTATATGGGCTATGTAAAAGATGTGCTTGCCGAGGATTACCAAAATGTAAAAGGAATCATTATCGCCCATGAAGATGACCTTCGTATTCGCAGGGCATTATCAGTTACGACAAATATTGAGTTCTATCGGTATCAGGTTAGTTTCAAATTAGTAAAAGCATAAACTTATGGTTATTAACAAACCCGAACGTGCCACCCAAGACCGTGTAGTCGCCCTATTCCGCGATGAGTTGGGCTATGATTATCTGGGCGATCGCTCTGATGATGAGAATAGTAATATCTGGGAAGAACACCTGAGAGTCTACCTACTCAAGAGCGGCTATAGCGAAGCCCAGGTCAACCGTGCCGTCGACCTGCTGCACAGGGAAGCGGATAATAATCATCGCAGTCTCTATGCCAATAATCAGGCTGTCTATAATATGCTGCGCTATGGCGTGTCGGTCAAGGTTGTGGCGGGGGAAGTGACTGAAACCGTTCACCTGATCAACTGGCATGAGCCTGAAAAGAACGACTTTTCCATCGCCGAAGAAGTCACCCTGCGAGGCAACCGTGAACGCCGTCCCGATGTGGTGCTCTACGTCAACGGCATCGCAATCGGCGTTTTGGAGCTAAAGAATAGCCGAGTCGAGATCGGCAAAGGCATCCGTCAGAACCTATCTAACCAAAGCAAAGAATTCAACGAATGGTTCTTCACTACCGTTCAATTCATCTTCGCCGGGAACGATAGCGAGGGACTAAAATATGGCACCGTTGGGACCCCAGAAAAATATTTTCTCAATTGGAAGGAAGACGAAGAAGAGAATATCGGCTACAAACTGGATAAATATCTGCTCAAAATCTGTGAAAAGGGACGCTTGATCGAACTCATGCGTGATTTTGTCTTGTTCGATGGCAAAAAGAAATTGCCTCGTCCCCATCAGTATTTTGGCATCAAAGCCGCCCAGGAATATGTGCTGCGTAAAAAAGGCGGCATCATCTGGCATACGCAGGGCAGCGGCAAAAGCATCGTGATGGTTTTTCTGGCAAAATGGATCCTTGAAAATAATCCCCACGCCCGCGTGGCGATTGTCACCGACCGTGATGAACTGGATAAACAAATCGAGGGTGTGTTCAGAGATTCGGGTGAAAAGAATATCTCCCGCACGAGAAGTGGCCAGGATTTGATGAGGCAATTGGGGCAAGCTACACCGCGCCTGCTGTGTTCCTTGATCCATAAGTTCGGGAAAAAAGGTGTTGCCAATTTCGAGGCTTATATCAAAGAGATTGAAGCAAATCCCAGCCAGACAGTTGGCGAAATCTTCGTCTTTGTGGATGAGTGCCACCGCACCCAGAGCGGCAAATTGCATCGTGCCATGAAGGCAATCATGCCCAATGCGGTCTTCATCGGTTTTACAGGCACGCCGCTCCTGAAGAAAGATAAGGCAACATCATTGGAAGTTTTTGGTAGCAACAGCTATATCCACACCTATAAATTTAACGAAGGTGTGGAAGATGGTGTAATTCTCGACCTTGCCTATGAAGCACGAGATATTGATCAGCACCTGACATCCCAGAAGAGCGTCGATGAATGGTTCGAGCTGGTCTCCAAAGGCCTGAACGAATGGCAAAAAGATGAACTCAAAAAACAATGGGGGACGATGCAGACGGTTCGCAGTTCAGAGTCCAGAATGCGCAAGGTGATCCAAAATATTATTCTTGACTTCCGCCGCCGTCCGCGTCTTAGCGAAGGCACGGGCAACGCGATTCTGATCTCTTCCAGTATTTACGAAGCCAGTAAATACTACAACCTCTTTCTAAAGACTCCCCTCCGCGGTAAATGTGCGGTGGTGACTTCCTATAACCCACAAGCGCGCGATATTACCCTCGAAGAAACAGGTGCCAATACAGAAACGGATAAGCAATTTATCTATAACACCTACACTGAATTGCTCAAAGATGTAGATGCCAATGCAGGCATGTCGAAAACAGAAAGCTATGAAGAGTGGGCGAAGAAGCTCTTTACAGAAGAGCCAGCTAATATGAGCCTGCTGATCGTAGTGGATAAATTATTAACTGGCTTTGACGCCCCTCCTTGCACCTTTCTCTATATTGATAAATCTATGCAGGATCATGGCTTATTTCAGGCAATCTGCCGCGTCAATCGCCTAGATGATGAAAGTAAAAACCTTGGCTATATTGTCGACTATATGAATTTATTCCCCCAAGTTGAGAGTGCCATTGCTGTATATACATCCGAGCTGGATGATAGCACCCCAGGTGAAAGCTCAGAAATACAAATGCAGAACCGTTTGCTCAAGAGCCGAGAGCGCCTTGATAATGCCATCGAAACGCTGGCATTATTATGTGAACCGGTAGTGCCACCGCGTGGCGACCTTGATCATATCCATTATTTCTGCGGGAATACCGAAATCCCTGAAGACCTGGAAGCCCATCAGCCCCAGCGCATCTCTCTATATCGTGCAACGGCTGCCTTTGTGCGTGCCTATGCAAATATCACCGATGAACTGGCATTGGCTGGATACAGCCCTGCTGAGATTACCCGCATCAAAAGGCAACTTGAGCATTATCTAAAATTACGCAAGATCATCCGGAATGCAAGCGGAGAGACCCTCGACCTGAAACCCTTTGAGGCAGATATGCGTCACCTGATCGACACCTATATCGAAGCTGACGAGCCACGAAAGATCTCACACTTTGATGATATGGGCTTGCTGGAGGTAATAGAGAAAACAGGCATTCTTGAAGCGATTAATACAAAACTCAGCGATTTGGTCGGAAATGACAGTGCTGTAGCTGAAGCGATAGAGAATAATATCCGCAGCAAGATCATTCGTGAACACCTGAATGACCCAGCCTTTTATGAAAAGATGTCCACTTTGCTGGATGAGATCATCGCAGCCCGCAAAGCCAAAGCGATTGAGTATGAAGAATTTCTTAACCGTATTGGAGAAGTTGCTGTTACCGTCGAGAAGGGGCGAGAAAAGGAAACGCCTGAACAATTGGATAATCCAGGAAAACTTGCCTTATATAACAACCTGAAAGAAGCAGCCTCTGTGATCACTGATGAAAAGGGGCTGTATTCTACAAGTGAAGACCCTGCCTTAGAGTTATCCTTGGCTATTGATACCGCAGTTAATAAAAATCGCCCTGATGGCTGGCGTGGTATCAAAGCTCGTGAGCAAGTTATCAAAAAATCTATTTATGATATTTTGCAGGATGTTGATGAAGTCGAGCGTATCTTCAAGATCATTGAGGCTCCAAATAATGGATACTAATGACTGAGCGGCTTAGTATTGGAGATGTTTCTGTGGATGTTGTTTTCAAAGATATCAAGAATATCCACTTGAGCGTTCATCCACCCACTGGCCGAATCCGCATCGCCGCGCCAGCGCGTATGAAGCTAGATACCATCCGTGTCTATGCGATCTCCAAACTCGATTGGATCCGCAAAGAACAAGGCAAGCTGCTGGCGCAAGAGCGCGAAACAGAACGCGAGTATATTGACCGTGAAAGCCATTACCTTTGGGGACGGCGTTTTTTACTCAGGATCAATGAAGTAGACGCCCCCCCATCTGTAACACTCCTGCACAGTGAAATTCTTCTCTCGGTTCGCCCGGAGAACAATCCCGAAAAGCGTGCAGAAGTTCTGTCTGCCTGGTATCGTCAGGCTGTGCGTGATGCTGTGAAGCCAATGATCCCCGAATGGGAAAAAATGATAGGCGTGAAAGTTAATCAGCTATTTGTACAGCGTATGAAAACAAGGTGGGGCAGTTGTAATCACGCTAAAGGAAATATCCGTTTAAACACAGAACTTGCCAAGAAGCCAAAAAAATGCCTTGAATATATACTCGCCCATGAGATGGTGCACTTGCTGGAAGCATCTCATAATGAAAGATTTCGAAGGCTAATGGATCAATTCATGCCACAGTGGCGCCATCATCGGGATGAGCTCAATCAGGCTCCGCTGGGGTTTGTGGAATGGGGTTATTAGTGTGCACCCCCTTTGCCCTATCGGGCATCTTCCCCCGAGGGGGGAAGAGTTTGGAAAAGGAGAAAATTATGTCAAAAATCAACTATGAGATAATCAAAAAAATAGGGGTGCTATCCACATCAGCTAAGGGGTGGACGAAGGAATTGAATCTAGTCAGTTGGAATGGGAACGCGCCAAAATATGATCTCCGCACTTGGGCTCCTGAGCATGAGAAGATGGGGAAGGGTATCACGCTGACGGAGGAAGAAGTGAAGATTTTGAAAGATTTGTTGGATAAGGTGGGGTAGGGAGTAGAAGAATATATATGGGCACTATCTATCAGGTTGAATGTCCCTGTGGTTATATGACGGCTGAATTGTTTGCAGGCTGCGGGATGATGGGCAAAGATACTTGCCAGGACCTAGCTCGCTGTAATCATTGCAAGATTATCGTCACAACTCCTGCCGCCAGCAAAAGACCACGTTGTCCGGAATGCAGGCGCAAGCTGGAGATTATCGAATGTGATGAAGATATGCTGGCATGTCCAAAGTGTGGGCAACCTGGCGTGTTGCATCATGTTGGGATGTGGGATTAGTTTGGATGGGCGAGTGTAATGCTCCTTCTGTCCTATCGAGCATCTGGTAAAGCAACTACTTCGCGCTCCCCAAATTCTGAGTGTGAAATTTAGGGACGAAGGAACTGAATCTGGTTAGCAGGAATGGGAATACGCCGAAGTATGACCTCCGCACTCGTCTCCGAACAGGTCGTTGACATCTTCTATGCCGCCGGGCTAAAGAAACCCGACATTTCGATTCTCTCCGAAGAATTCCTGCTTGAAATCAAAAATATGGAGCATAAAAACGTCGCACTGGAAGTGTTGCGTAAGCTGCTCAATGATGAGATTAAAGCACGGATGAAAAAGAATCTCGTCCAAAGTAAATCTCTGCTGGATATGCTCGAAGAATCTCTCCAGCGTTATCACAACAAAGCCATCACTTCGGCGCAGGTTATTGAAGAGCTGATCGAACTCGCTAAAGACATTGAAAATATGGATGAAGAAGCCAAATCAATGGACTTGAGCGAATTTGAGTATGCCTTCTACACCGCCGTTGCCAACAACGACAGTGCCCGTGACCTGATGCAGCAAGACAAACTACGCGAGCTGGCAGTTGTTCTCACCGAGCGCGTGCGAAAGAACACCTCCATTGACTGGACAATCAAAGAAAGTGTGCGCGCCAAATTGAAAGTAATTGTAAAACGCACCCTACGTCAATTCGGTTATCCCCCCGATATGCAGAAGCTAGTGACCGAGACGGTGCTCAAGCAAGCTGAGTTGATTGCGGAGGAGTTGGTGGGGTAGATGGGGCGTCATAAAAGAGAGGTAGCATATCTTTACCCCTTGCCGGTGGCAATGCCCTCATCAAGAAAAATACTCTCTCCCAAAGTTGGTGAGGGGACGCGGCTAAAGATGACGATGACGCGATTTTCTCTAGGTTCGTAGATGCCTATCCACGCGCGTTTGGGGGCATAAAAAGCCGTCAGCACCGCATAAAGCCATTTGGGGAGAATCCCGCTCAAAACAAGTCCGCTCCGCCCTTCCCAGATGGGGATGGAAATATCCTCAGGTAATACCTCTTGGGACGGGAGGATTAAGTCCATCCAATCGGCACCCAGTTTTTTGCTTGCTTTATATTTTAAAGATGCCTCTGCCTTTGCTTCTATTGTGTTTATATTAATCCAGCCGTAGCGAATATCAAAAACAGAAAAGGGCGCAGGGCTATTATGGGCAGAAAAAAAGCCAGTTAACCAAACAGGACCGCGTCCATAGAGCGCAAAAGGAGCTTTGGGTGGGAGTATCTCTTTTAGTAGTGCTAAGTCGGATGCTTCCCAGAGGTGTTTAGCGGTTGTTTTTCCTATTTTTTGGGCGAAATTATTTTCTTGCTGTGGCGTATAAGGTGCGCTTGCGGTATGCACTTTTTCTAACTCTTTTGCACGATAATAAAAAATACCAGAAACCCTTTCTAAAACCGCTCCGAAGCTTATCCCTGTTTGGGCTTTTTGACGATCTAAATTTTTTATGGATGCGGATAGGAAAGGTTGCGCTTTTTTTATTTTTTCATCCCCTTCGCGTAAAGAAAATAGCTCTGCTACAGGGATCAGGTTTGCATCGTCACAATAATCCCGCCATTGGGCTAAATCTTTATCGTTTTTATATAAAATGATAGAATGAGTACAGGCTTTGAGGATATTGAATTGTGCTCCACGCGGTGCGCCACCTACATCTACCAGCAAGGGCAGAGAACGAGCATTAATAATTGCAATAATTTGTTTAATAAAACCAGCCGAGAAAACTCCTTTCTCCTTCTGACGCAATGAATAAACCCACTTACTCTTCCCCTCATGAAACCAATTTCCCTCCCCATCGGGTGCGGCGCGTAAGAGATAATGGGCTATACCCATCTCCCTTAAATTTTGAGAAAGCAAAAAAGATAAAACTGATTTTCCGCTATGGGGCGGACCCGCAATGACTAAGGCAGGAAATAAATTAACCATGAACCCTCCAACAATTTTAGTGGCAACATTAGGTGGTCAGCCTCAGGTAGTTACCTTTACTTTAGACCTTTTAAAAGCCCAAGGGGAAAAAATAAATCAGGTGGCGTTATTTTATTTAGCCCAAAACTCACGATATAAAAAATCCTTTCGTATTTTAGCGCAAGAATTTAGCGGGGATAGCTATTTGGGCGAATCTTGTCACCTACGAAGTGTCCCAATTCGTGTTGATGAGCAAAATTTAGCATCTCTTCGCACGCCCAGCGAAATAAACGCACTTCATCAAACAATTTCTGAGCTTTTCTATCAACTAAAAAAACAAGGCTACCGCATACACCTTAGTCTTAGTGGCGGGAGAAGGGCAATGGCAATTTTGGCAACCTCTATAGCCATGCAACATTTTGACTCCGCCGATAGGATTTGGCATATACACACATCCGAACAAATTCGTCAGGAGGCAAATGGGGGAAAACTTTTACATATACCGCATAACGAGGGGATAGAACTGATTAAGATACCTTTTTTATCTTGGACAAATTATTTTCCGGGTATGAAGAAGTTGATGGGATATGAAACCGCCGCACGCGTAGATTTTGGCTTGCTCGATAGCCACGATCGCGATCTTTGCACCCAAGTCTGGAATTCCTTAACCCTCCGCCAAAAGGACGCATTGCGCGCCATCACCGAAACTGCCTCGCGCCAAGAAGCCGCGGAAAAGCTCAATATCTCTCCTTCCACATTAGATAGCCATAAAACAAAAATCATCCGCACCTGCAAAGAACTGTGGCTGGATGAAAAAACAGATATACATTTTTTGCGCCGAAAGTTCACGCCTTTTTTGGCGTAGATAGAATACAACCTTTTTTATTTATTTTTTTATGGCTTGCGTCATCATTATCGCCAGAGGGCGGGATATGTTCATGTCTCCAGAGTATATTTTTCAGGAAAATACTTCAACTTATTTTACAGTCTAGCACAAAAAAAACAGAATACTATCAGAAGTTCTTATGAAAAAATATAGAGGGGCTAAGGATGTTTAGAAAAGGAGGCGAACGTAGAATAAAGAAGCGAAAAAGAAAACTAACGAAACCGCCGAACAAAAACAAGGCATTCTACCTTATATGAATATCTTTCTTGTGCTGAGGATTGTGCGAATGAGTTTTACAGAATTTGGTATAGAAATAATGTGAGTTTATCCCGTATTGTATATGGAGGCGTATATGAAATATCTATTTATTTGCTCTGTTGGACCTGTGCAAGATTTTATTGCCACTGCTCGGCGTAGCCGCGATTTGTGGTACGGCTCGTGGATGTTGAGCGAGTTATCTAAAGCGGTAGCGCGCTCTTTGGGAAAAGAAAATCTTATCTTCCCGTCTAAAGAAACCGATATTAATATCGGTAGTAAACCAAGTCTCTCAAACAAAGTTTTAGCTCTTCTAGAATGTGAGCATCCCGAAGAAGTTGGTGAAAAAGCGCATGAAGCGGCGAAAAATCGACTTGTCGCGTTGCGAGACGAGGCTTTTTCCCATATTCACGGAGAACTGGATAGCAAAACTCTTGCGAAAGAACAAGTAGACGACTTACTCGAGTTCTATTGGAGTGCCGTTCCCCTAAAAGATGAGAATGACTACCATCGCACTCGCGCCAAAGCCGAGGCGTTGCTCTCTGCCCGTAAAGCTACGCGTAATTTTGTGCAAAAAGAAGGAAACCATCACGCTAAATCATCCCTAGACGGTAAAAGAGAATCGGTAATTCCGGCGGAAAAATATCCTCAAGTCAACGCTGACAAAAAGGAAATTGAAAGTAAATCAAAGGTCTTATATAGAAAATATGGGGCGCGACACGGTGAAAGATTATCTGGCGTGGATTTAATGAAAAGGTTAGGGAAGCCTTCTGAAAAAAGTTTAATTCCTAAATTTCATAGTACATCCCATTATGCTTCCCTTCCTTTTCGGGATATGCTCGTGAGAACGCTTGGAGACAACGTACCTAAAAAAATGCTAAAAGAAATGGGGGATGCTTACGAGGATTTTATTGGAGGCGATATTCCAAAAGACGACGGTTCTCTCTTCTACGCAAGTCGTGTGAGTGATTTTATTCCCGACAGCGAAAAGCAAGAAGAGGTAAAAGGGAAAATTGAAAAAATATATCAAGGTTATGGCATCAAAGAACGCCCCTCTCCCTATTACGCACTCTTGCGTGCGGATGGCGATAATATGGGCAAAGTAATTGATAATCAAAAAAGCATAGGAAATCACCAAAAACTTTCGAAAAAATTGAGTGACTTTGCTAAAGGGGTGCCTGAAATCGTCAAAAATTATGATGGAGACGTTATTTATGCGGGCGGAGACGATATTCTTGCTTATTTGCCACTCCATACCACGCTGGATTGTATCTCTGCACTTGATACAGCCTACCAAAATGCAATGAGCGATTTTGAAACGAAAGATGGAGAAAAAACTACCCTTTCTGCCGCTCTTCTCATCGCCCACCATCTCACTCCCCTCTCGGATGTGATGGAACTCTCGCGCAGTGCCGAAAGGAAAGCGAAAGAAGTGCCGAATAAAAACGGTTTGCTCATTCTTGCCAGTAAACGAAGCGGTGAAGATAGAGAAATTCGCGGCAAAATGGGTGAATTACAGGCACGCTTTAAAACGCTGATTGATTTTCATCGCAGTAAAGCAATCAGCAAGGGAACGGCTTATGAATTACAGAAACTATATTTGGACTTGAAAGAAATAGACATGGAGGCTTTAGAAGCAGAGGCAATCCGCATTATCAAACGCAAGCACGAATCAGGTAGCAGAGAAAAGATAGACGAAAAAATTCTTGAGCAATTTAAAGAATGGATAAAGCAAGAACACCCTCTAAACCTTTTAGCAAAAGAAATGATTATCGCCTCCTTATTTGCATCCGCCCTCAATATGGCAAAAGGAAAAAGCACAAAACAGGAGAAAAACTCATGACCCTTTGGACTGTTATTCCGCGCGACCCGCTCATCTTTCGGGATGGAAGACCTTTTAACGCCGATAGCGGCGCACGCGCCAAATCCCTCCCCTATCCATTCCCCTCCACGCTTGCCGGTGCGGCGCGCACCTCGGGCGCGGGGCAAGCTGACTTCAAGAGCGATGCGCTTATCCAAAAGCTCTTAAGCGAATCTTTGCGCGGTCCCCTTTTGGTTGAATTGGACGAAAAAGAAGAAATCAGCGAGATCCTTTTCCCCGCTCCAGCCGATGCCTTGTTACTAAAAAGCGAAAATGATCCCCAAAAAGCACACCGCATCTATCTCAACCCGATAGAACTTGATGAGACGGTAGCAACCGATCTTGAAGGACTTCATATCGTCGCTCCGAGCAAAGCAAAGAAAGGGAAGCCGCATCGTTTAGCACCGCGTTATTGGCGGAAAGATTTTTATGAAGAATGGCTAATTGAACCAAATAACGGCGAAATTTCCCTAAAAGAACTTGGTCACCAGGGACCTTCTCTTGAAAGCCGTATGCACGTCCGCATAGACGAAAAAACCAACACCGGTGTTGATGGTGCGCTTTTTCAAACCAGTGGCTTGGAATTTGTGCACCGTGAAACTGAGGAGACGGAGGATTTTCCACAGTTGAGTAAAAGTAAAAAATTGGCTTTGGCTCTAAAAAGCGATAGCAATATCCAAGAAGGCATGTTCTTTCTCGGCGGAGAAAGGCGCGTTGCCAAATGGAAGAAATCCGCACAAGACTTCCCCAATTGCCCTGTAGAATTAAAAGAAAAAATCATGCAAACAAAAACCTGTCGGCTGATTTTGCTCACACCGGCATATTTCAAACAAGGATATTTGCCCGATTTTTTGCAAAAAAAATACGGTGTGGAGATTGTCGGAGCGGCATTGTCTCGGCATCAGGTCGTTTCAGGCTGGGACTATAAAAAGTACCGCCCCAAACCGACCCGCAAGCTGGTTCCCGCCGGAAGCGTCTACTTCTTGCAAATAAATGGTGACCCGCAAAAACTCCTTGATGAGCTTTGGCTCCAAAATATCAGCGATGGAGAACAAAATCGACTGGACGGATTCGGGTTAGCCATTTTAGGCAGTTGGGATGGTGAATTAGGAAAATTGGAGGTGAATTATGAGTAGGTTAAAGACTACTGCAACACTCCCTAAAGTGACACCGCAACAAAGAAAAAAAATTATTACGGAAACGCGGTCATATCGCCTTATTACCCCGCTTTACGGTGGCGGCGTTGAGCCTGAAAAAGCAGACCCCATCACCGTGATTCGTGCTACCGAAATACGCGGGCATTTGCGCTTTTGGTGGCGCGCCACGCGTGGAGGGGCATATAAAAATTTAGCCGAAATGCGACAGTATGAAGAAGCCATTTTTGGCTCAGCGGCGGGAGATGGTAAAGCCGGGCAATCAAAAGTACACGTTTTTGTATCAGAAGCCTATGCTACACAAAAAATAAGCAAAATAAAGACCCGAAATGGCGAGAACGTGCATATTAGCGACCCGAAATCCCCTTATAGTTATGTGGCTTTCCCTTTACGCGGAGATGATAATAAGCCGGAAGGCGATTTGCTTAAAGAAGGTGTTACCTTCTCTATCGCCTTTAGCTATCCTCAAGAAGCTGAAATGCCGGAAGGTAAAAAATCAAATATAGCCCAAGAGTTAGAAGCCGCTCTCTGGGCGTGGGAAACTTTTGGAGGCATTGGGGCGCGCACGCGGCGCGGATTTGGGGCATTATGCCTTGAAAAGATCAACGGACACTCTACTTCAAAATATACAAGGCAAGAACTTATTTCCACTGTGAAAAAGCGTCTTGGCTCTATGAACGATTTTCGGAAGGATGAAATTCCATTTCTGTCATCCGATCTTTCAAAGATTGTTTTTTTGAATGAAGATAATGTGGACGATGCTTGGAGAGTATTAGTAAAGAAACTCAAGAACTTTCGACAATACCGCCGGAAAGGGACTTCTGGTCCCAGCTATTGGCCGGAACCGGATGCGGTACGCCACATTACGGGGAGATACAAAAAACGTTCGGCTTTGTCTCAAAGCACATACAAGGAATTTCCTCGCGCCCAATTTGGTTTACCAATTATTTTTCACTTCAAGGATAAAGACGATCCTTTTGAGACAACTTTACAAGGCGAAAAATATGAGCGTTTAGCTAGCCCGCTTATCTTGCGCCCCGTAGCGTGTTCAGATGGAGCCGTAGGGATTGCGCTCATTCTTGATGTGCCAAAATTTGATGATTTACGCTTAGTAAACGACAAAAAATATCTCAACGAAAAAGTTATTTCTACGATAAGCCCTCAACAATCGAAGAAAATCCCCATCTTAAATGGTGAAACCGATATTCTAAAAGCCTTTTTAGATACGCTATAAATTAGGAGAAAAAACAGTGAATACGAAACTCTTTTTACTACATGCTTTATCCCCCCTTCATGCCGGAACAGGCCGCGGCGTAGGGATGATTGATATGCCCATTGCCCGTGAAAAAGTAACCGGGATCCCCTATATCCCCGGATCTTCTATCAAAGGCGTTTTGCGCTCTGTAACCACAGAAAAACGAGACAAGATTTTTGGAACAGAGGCGGATAAAAGCGAATCTGTTGCCGGGGCGGTTAATTTCAGCGATGCACGCACCCTACTTTTCCCCGTGCGTAGCTTACGCGGCACCTTTGCTTGGGCAACTTCCCCTCTACTTTTGCATCGCTTCCAACGCGATTTGGATATTATCCTAGGGAACAACTTTAAAGTTTCTGTCCCTGCACTGCAAAACGAAGAGAAATGCTTTGTTTCCAAAAAAAAATGTGTCATCACAACCGATGACAATCGGGTTATTTTAGAAGACTTGGATTTTCTCGCCCAAGAAGATGAAGACACAACCAAATGGGCGCAAGTTTTGGGTGAAGCTCTTTTTCCCAATGACGAATACTGGCAAAAAGCTTTAATACAACGTCTGTGCATCCTTTCGGATGACGTGATGGGCTTCTTACTCTCAACAGGCACCGAAGTTGTGGCTCGCATCGCACTTGATGATGAAACCAAAGTTGTTAAAAATGGAGCCTTATGGTACGAAGAATCGCTTCCCGTAGAAAGCGTCTTATATGGACTCCTTTCAGCAGTGAAGCGAGAATTCCCCACAGAAGAAATTTTCGCCACAATTAATCGGGTTATTGAAAAACCTCTGCAAATTGGTGGCAGTGCCACGGTGGGACGCGGCTTATGCCAAATGCGCTTGCTCAATGAGGAGGCATAATCATGAATACTATTCGTCAAAAATACGCGTCTAATGTGTATGAAGCGGTGAAAAGGTATCAAAAAGAAAACAGTGAGAATAAAACAGCCCTTGATGAGTACGGTGGCATGGCATTGAAATTGCCTGTCTTGGTGCATACCGCAGGATTGGCTCAGGCTCTGGCTTTTGTGAAAAGTCGCGATAAAAGTGCGATGGATGCTCTATTAGAGGACTTAGCGGAAGTTATCGGCGAGAAAAATGCAGATAACTTGCTCGAAAAAAGCCGCGAAAGCAAACTGCAAGACTATATTTACCTAACGAAAAAAAGTTTAACGGCACTGGAATGGTTTAAGCGATATGCTCAATCTGTTTTGAATGTTGAGAGTACAGATGATGATGGGAGTTCGTCATGAAGGAAATAAAAGGAAGACGAATTGACGAAAAAGTACACGTTACCAGTAACGCCTCTCTCCGGCTGGATAAATATATCGCCAAGCATAAAGACAATACTTCAAAGAAGAATTTGGTTGCTGAAGTTGTATCCCAAATTGCCCAACCGGAAGCATACGAGAGATTTTATAAGCGTTGGGAAGAAATACTAGAGAAAAAATGTAGCGTTCCCCCAAAAGGTGCGAAGGTAAAAGGACGCATGGCGGTTGGGCTAGGTGCAGAGAGCGTTTTAGAAACCTCCATCACCCTCAACCATACTTACGGCGTGCCTTATATCCCCGGTAGTGCCTTAAAGGGACTCGCCGCGCATTATGCTCGTAATTATTTGGAAGAGGATTGGGGAAAAGATAATGAAGCCTACAAAGAACTTTTCGGCTCAACCGAAAAAAGCGGATGTGTGGATTTTTATGATGCCCTTTATATCCCCGATAGCGGATATGATAAGCAGGCTCTTTGGGAGGATATTATCACCGTTCATCACCCCAAATACTATGGCGGGGAAGATGACCCGCCAGCCGATTGGGACAGCCCTACGCCCATTCCCTTCCTTTCGGCAACTGGTAAATACCTCATCGTGTTGGATGGACCCGAAGAATGGGTAACTGCCGCTTATGAAATTTTGGCTCATGCACTTTGGCAATTGGGCATTGGCGCAAAGACTTCGAGCGGTTACGGAAGAATTTTGTTGGATGGATATGAAGAAAGCGATGACTTCCCATATCTTGAAAAAGAAAAAGAGCCTATTCCCGTGCTTATCCCGTCTAAGGATTGGGATTGGCGCGAGGGAAGAGTATTGGGAGGGAAGGATTACGTAAGAAGTATTGATGATCCGAATGAACGCTACCCAATTGATAAAGATCAAATCATTCCTAATGGTTATACACTTCCAGGAAAGAAAAAACCTGTACATTATGCCGTTATTACCTTAGAAAACGGAGATGAATCGGTTTGGGTAAAACAATTTTCTTATGAAATTTCGGATTGATTATTATATCGTGGAGAAAATAAAATGAAGCTATTCACTTTTTTGGGAGCGGGAAAGTATTATAAGACAACCTACCGTTGGGGAGAGGAGACGCATACTGCGAGTTTTGCGCCGATTGCCTCTTGCCATTTTTTTAAACCCGATTCTGTGACGGTTTTTCTTACCGAGGGAGCGAGAGATAATAGTTTTGCGGCTTTTCGCACAGAATTACCTGCCGGTATTCCTGTTGAGGAGGTAAGTATTCCCATTGGGCGGAACGAGGATGAGTTATGGCAGATTTTCTCGGCTATTACCGAACAGGCACAAAATAATAGCGAGATTGCTTTTGATATAACGCACGGGTTACGCAGTTTTCCTCTACTTAGTATTTTAGTGGCGGCTTATTTGAAGGCAGGGTTGGGCATTACATTGCGCGGTCTCTTTTACGGTGCATTTGATGCGCGAGATGATGAAAACCGCGCGCCTATTTTTGATCTTAGCCCGATGCTGGCTTTATTAGATTGGGCTTCAGCCGCGAATCGTTTTGACCGCACCGGGGATGCGCGTTATCTAGCTGAGTTGTTAGAAGAAGAAAGAAACAACTTAGGACGTGATCTTAGTCAAAAAGGGCAAAAGAATCTCGGAGAATTGTCTAAGCTGAACAACTTAGCAGGAGCCTTGACTGGTATTTCTCAATCACTTCGCTTAATTCGCCCGCATCAGGCAATGGAACAGATCGCAACTTTGCCCGCGCGAGTGGAGGAGGCACAAAAGGCGTTAGATTTAGCCCCTGCCGCGTTGCCATTTCGCTTACTTTTAGATGATATTGCTCAATCTTATCGCCCTCTAGCACAAAAAGAACCACTGGCAGAGGAAAATATCGGCGAAACTCTGCGCGTGGAGCGTGAGATGATTAGCTGGTATCTTGAGCGTGAGCATTGGGTGCAAGCGGTCTCTTTAGCGCGTGAATGGTTGGTAAGTTGGGTGATGGTGCATTTGAAAATTTACACCATTACTGATTTAAGCGAGAGACAAAGGGTAGAACACGTGGTAAACGCAGAGGCGTATAAATACCGAGAAAAAGAAGATAAAGAATTTTCATCTGTTTTTTTGGGAGATATTCCACAATTAGAGGATATTCTTAGCCTCTGGTTATCATTATTCAATGCTCGTAATGATATAGATCATGCAGGGATGAGAAAAGACGCTGGAGAACCGAAAAACTTGATTAAGAATATCAAAAAATATATCGTGACTTTGAATGAATTGCCTTTATGGTAAATACCTTGTAGAAGGGTAGTGCATTGCATCTGAGAAGATGCGTTGCACTACAAAAATCAGAAAAACAAAGATATAAAGAGAAAAAATGGAAATGAAAAAAAAACTTATTCTTTCACCCGTTGGCATTAGCCTTTTGCACAACAGCCTTGAAAAAGAAGATGATGAGTTGAGAAATAGTCTCTCTGAATATAGTAACGCGTTACAATTACCACAAGAGATACAAGTAAAAGTAGACGACCTTGTTCAACGTGCCACTAAAAAATTACAACATGGTAGCGTGAGCGAACGCCGTAAACTGAGCGCAGAGTTGAATAGCTTGTATGCTCTGTATGAAAATGATGCCCATAATACGGAGACGTTTCATATTTTACTTAAAACGGACACAGCTTTAGGAGAGAAATCGGCTGAGATTCTCGAAAAATTTTTAAGAGAAGAATGGCACAGCCCCAATATAATCTCTATTCCCGTAGAAGGATTGAATACTGCAAGTTTAGCCTCTTTTTCGAGGGGTATTAAAAACTTGCTCAAAGAGTTTGATAAAACGATTCCAGATTTTAAAGAAAAAGGTTATGAAATCATCTTCAATCTCACCGGTGGATTTAAAAGTTTGCAGGGATATTTGAATATAATCGGCATGTTTTATGCAGACAGGTTGGTTTATATTTTTGAACGTAGTTCTGAATTGCTTACCATTCCAAAACTGCCGATAAAAATAGATGAGAAAAAACTTTACAAAAATGCTACAAAATTGGCTTTGCTTGACGAAGGGGTGATTTTTTCGCACAAAGAATTAAGTATAGGTGATGCTTTGCTAGATATAGATGAAGAGAATAATGTCTCCCTTTCGGAATGGGGACAATTGGCGTGGTATCGCGTGAAAAGGGATATTTTCTCAAAAGAACTGGTTGAATTTCCTCATATCATTTATGAACAAAGCTTCAAGAAAGATTTTGAGAAAACAAATGAATTACGCGTGAAAATGCAAGAAACTGTTGCTAGGGCAAGTGCCATTTTAATAGACAAAAATGGAGATATTACCGCACTAAAACGAGACGGAGGGCTTAAGTATGATAATTATTCTAGCAAAAAGCATATTGGGCATTTTCGTATTGATAGGGGAAATAGAGTAATTTGTAACTACAAAGGTGAAAAATTACATTTGCAACATTTCGGTAGCCACGATTATACAGAAAGCATAATTTAGGAAAAAAACAATGATCCTCCTCAACTTCTCCCACCCCTTCACCGAGGCGCAGATTGCTCAGGTAGAGGCTTTAACGCAGAAAAAAATTGCTAGTGTCGAGCGTATCTTTACGCAGTTTGATAATGATGCACCTTTTTTGCCGCAATTGCAAAGCCTGATGGCAAATATCGCCCTTACGCCTGCGGAATGGCAAAATGAAGAGATTTTGCTTAATTTACCCGCTTATAATTTTGTTGCCGCGCTTCTTTTAGCCGAATTACACGGGCGGATGGGGTATTTTGCTCCCGTTATTCGCTTACGACCGGTTAAAGACAGCCTGCCGCCGCGTTATGAGGTGGCAGAGGTGCTCAATTTGCAAAAAACGCGCAACGAAGCCCGAAAAGAGCGTGCTGAAGGGAAATAAAATGAATTTACGCTCCCTTATAGTAGAAATAAAAGCCCTTCCTCAAGATGATGTGCAATCAACGCCTCCCAAGTGGTGGGCAAGAGCGGTTCACGCCTGCTTTTTAGGGGCTATCAGAGCCGAAGATGCCTCATTGGCGCAAAAATTGCACGCGTCCTCCTCCCTCCGTCCCTTTACTGTCTCATCTTTATTCGGTTATTCTGAAAAATACGGGCTAGATGAGCATAAAGATTATTCTTTTAGAATTGCTTCTTTAAACGATGAGATTTCAGAAGTGCTAATGCGCCTAAAAGAGGGCGCGTTGGCAAAGGGCGCAAAAATAGAACTAGACCATAGAAGTTTTGAAGTTGTGCAAAGTGGTTTTGCAAAAAAAGCCCAAAGCCCCCCTTATTTGCATTTCGATTGGGCAAAAACAAGCACCTACGAGGCGATTTCTGCCCCTTATTTATCGGCAAAAAAGAAGGCGCCAAGAAAAATTGGATTAGAGCTTGCCAGCCCGACTACCTTTAAATCGAAGGGGATGCACCAGCCTTTGCCTTTGGCTTCGCAGGTTTTTGGCAGTTTGCTTAATAGGTGGAACGCTTTTGCACCGATTACTTTTCCTGAGGAGGTGCGCCGTTATGCAGATGAATGTTTGGCTGTGAGCCGTTTTAATATTTCTAGCCGCGTTGTTCATGCTAAGGCGGGCGCGTTGCGCGTAGGGAGTGTGGGCAAAGTGAGCTATACCGCTATCCATTACGATCCTTATTGGATGAGTATTATTGCTCTTTTGGCAGATTACGCTATTTTTTCGGGCATAGGGAGCGGGATTAATTTAGGGATGGGGCAAGCTCGCCGCGTTTTTCTCACTTAACTTTGCGACGCGCGTGTTTTGGGCTTGATTTCGTTATTTTGTCATTATGCCTACCTTCTTCGCTTAGGAAGGAGAATTGAGTAACTTATACATTTGAAGCATATCTTACGCTTTATGTGAATTTGACATTTTTTTTCAAGAAGAACACCTCGTAGTAGCGACTTTAGTCGCTCTTGCCTAGAGAATAACGACTAAAGTTGTTACTATAATTTTTTTTAGTGTTTTCTTAGAAAGAAAATACTAAAAAAGATACAAAAATCTATTTCATATAAGCTGTATCTTATTCAAATTTGGCGATTTAAATATCTTCCTAAGCCCTTATCTTCATTTTAAACTATTGAAAATTATGTATCCTTTTTATGTTATTCATCAAAACGCAAAACTTCGTTTAAAAAACAAGCGAGTTCTCGTTGAAAAAAACGATGAGATTTTAGCTTCTACGCCATTGGGGCATATTTCTGAAATTATCTTATATGGCAATGTGGGTTTAACCACACCTCTTATAGGAACTTTACTTTATCGAGGCATTGATGTCGTTTTTTTGCGTAAGGGCGGTTCCTATAAAGGACGTTTAAGTAGCGGGTTGACACCGCATGTGCCTTTACGTAAAAATCAATATCGCTCTTTAGATGATTTTGATTTTAAGTTGCAAATGGCAAAGAATTTTGTGCGTGCCAAAATGAGGCATCAACGCGCTTTATTGCAACGTCATAATAAAGAAAAAAAGGAGCAAGAAATTATTAAGAGCATCGAAGGGATTAATGATGGTTTGTCTAATTTGGCGCGTAAAACTACTTTATCTTCTGTTTTAGGGATAGAAGGAAGTACCTCAGCGGCATATTTTAGAGGGCTTAGAGAACTTTTTGGCGCAGAATGGCATTTTAATAATCGTAATCGCCGCCCTCCTAAAGATCCGGTAAATGTTTTTCTTTCTTTTGGGTATACCCTCATTTCTAATGCCGCAGATGGTGCGGTGCGTAGTGTTGGTTTAGACCCTTACGCCGGGTTTTTACATGAAATCGCCTACAAAAGACCCGCCCTCGGTTTAGATTTGGTAGAGGAGTTTCGCCCTGTTATAGATGGCTTGGCTTTATGGGTTTGTAACTCTGGCATAATTACCCCGAACGATTTTGAGCAAGGTGCCCCATCTAGACCTGTATTATTTTCTGATAAGGGAAAGAGAATTTTTCTTAAGGCTTATGAAGAAAGAATGAGTAGAAAATTTACCCACCCCATTACGCAAACAAAACTTTCGTTGCGACAATCTTTGGTAGAGCAAGCGCGACAGATTGCCAGTGCTGTAAGAACTTTTGAGCCTGTATATAAGGGCATGGGTTTTCGTTAAAGTAGAGGTAATTTGGAATTGCTCAAAGTATTGGGGTTGTTTTTTACATTGACTTGCTAGGAAGTAGCAATATATTGCGTGTTGCGTATTTCCTTTATTCTCTTATGCTATACGCAAATACCTTCTATAATATGCGCAATTTTTATTTAATTGTTTACGATGTAGTCAATAATAAGCGTAGGTCAAAGATAGCACGGCATCTAGAAGCAGTTGGAGAGCGTGTGCAATATAGTGTTTTTGAGGTCTACCTAAGCGAAAAAGAGATAAAAAAATTAGAGAAAACTCTTCTTGGCATTGTTAAGAACGAAGAGGATAGTATCCGTTTTTATTTTTTATGTGCCACTTGTAAGGCAAAGGTGAAAATTGCCGGTAAAGGGGTATTAACCCCTGCGCCTAATGTCACTATCGTATGATAAAATAGTTTAAATTCAGATAAAAGTTGCGTACCCCCTAACTAAAAGAGCGATGTTTTAGTTCTAATAGGGGAGGGGGGACGCAGAAAAAAGGCTTAAAAAGCCTCGTTTTTCTATGCAACTTTTGATTCAGGACTTCTTTTTGAAGAGTTTTTAGAAAAAAATATCAAAAATAACCCTAAAGAAGGGTCTGAATCCTCCCAATGCCCGATAGGGTATTAAAACAATGCGGGTAAACCTATTATAAATCCGAAGACTATATGTCTGAATCCTCCCAATGCCCGATAGGGTATTAAAACATTGTACGCAGTTTTAAAGGACGGGGATTCTTTTGTCTGAATCCTCCCAATGCCCGATAGGGTATTAAAACCCTGTTACCCGTGCCAGTATAAGACACGGCGGCGAAAAGCATTAGTCTGAATCCTCCCAATGCCCGATAGGGTATTAAAACCTACAGCCATAATTTCATTGGCGTGTTCTAACGCCGTCTGAATCCTCCCAATGCCCGATAGGGTATTAAAACTTACGGGGTAAGAACATTTCGTGGCTTCACTTCTGTGCTTAGTCTGAATCCTCCCAATGCCCGATAGGGTATTAAAACCCTGTTGCGCAATCTGCATACCGCCGTTTATGATTTTGGTCTGAATCCTCCCAATGCCCGATAGGGTATTAAAACTTGGCGACACGTTGCGGGTGCATACTCCTATTGAAGTGTCTGAATCCTCCCAATGCCCGATAGGGTATTAAAACCGATTCTTTGTGCGTCGCTAACGATGGGTGACGTCTGTCTGAATCCTCCCAATGCCCGATAGGGTATTAAAACTAAGGCAGGTGTTTCCTGCCATGCGCAATCGCATTCGTATGTCTGAATCCTCCCAATGCCCGATAGGGTATTAAAACCCACTCTTGCACACTCATGCGATACCCTGCATCAGTCTGAATCCTCCCAATGCCCGATAGGGTATTAAAACATAGTATAGCATCCTCCGTTAGGGCGGTCAGTTTTTGGTCTGAATCCTCCCAATGCCCGATAGGGTATTAAAACCCATTCACATGGTCTGTCTTTACAACACTCATGATCTCCGTCTGAATCCTCCCAATGCCCGATAGGGTATTAAAACAAAATAGCAATGCGCTCTTTTCTTTCAGCTTCGCTCTGTCTGAATCCTCCCAATGCCCGATAGGGTATTAAAACCAATTCGCCACGCGTCATTTCAATCCCTGATTTTTCGTCTGAATCCTCCCAATGCCCGATAGGGTATTAAAACCCATTTGAGATACAGTTAGAAGTCCTGTCATAAGTGCGTCTGAATCCTCCCAATGCCCGATAGGGTATTAAAACCGTGATGGGAACGCCTATACAATGGTTGGGGCGGGTCTGAATCCTCCCAATGCCCGATAGGGTATTAAAACTTTTAGATGTTTCTCGCACCGCAAAACCCCTTATTGTGTCTGAATCCTCCCAATGCCCGATAGGGTATTAAAACCTGCCATTAGGCATTGCCTCCGTTAATTGATTGCGTGGGTCTGAATCCTCCCAATGCCCGATAGGGTATTAAAACAGAATTTTACTCGTTTTGTTATGGCTCGCCTGCTCATGCGTCTGAATCCTCCCAATGCCCGATAGGGTATTAAAACGTATCTGGGTTTTGAGTATATGGACTTGGAAGACCACTACGTCTGAATCCTCCCAATGCCCGATAGGGTATTAAAACTCTGCATCATACACAACTACTTCGTTGTAGTCATCGTGGGTCTGAATCCTCCCAATGCCCGATAGGGTATTAAAACTTATTCTGTTACGGGGCATTGCTGCGGAACACTACCACCGTCTGAATCCTCCCAATGCCCGATAGGGTATTAAAACCATATCGTCTTAGCAATATCGCCGTACCAATTTTGACGTCTGAATCCTCCCAATGCCCGATAGGGTATTAAAACATACATCTGCGGGAATGTACGTCAAACCAGCCCAAGGTCTGAATCCTCCCAATGCCCGATAGGGTATTAAAACTGAATCGAATGGTCGCCAACCCTGCCTGACTATCTTTTGTCTGAATCCTCCCAATGCCCGATAGGGTATTAAAACCCATCAACGAAGGGGATGACCTGGTTATTATATTCTACGTCTGAATCCTCCCAATGCCCGATAGGGTATTAAAACCTAATGCGTTTTTCATGCCTTGAAAAAAGCCTGTATTTTGTCTGAATCCTCCCAATGCCCGATAGGGTATTAAAACTATTGTACAATTCCTTTTTTGAGACAAACCCAGTGTGTCTGAATCCTCCCAATGCCCGATAGGGTATTAAAACTTCAGAAAGTGTTCTTGGAAGAGTGTCTAGCAGTGAGTCTGAATCCTCCCAATGCCCGATAGGGTATTAAAACTGAAAACTCAGCTGTCGAAATTGTTAGCGATAGCCAATATGTCGTGAACTCATTCAATAAAGGATGGGTGTATATTGGGAACGAAATGATTGGTACGATTCGGTCAAAGAGAGAGAGCGACTTAATGCTGACTTGTGGAAGATGTTTTTATCCGAGGTCAGAAAGCGTAAAGTAACCTTTCGATGGGTGAGAGGACATACAGGCGTAGAAGGCAATGAACGAGCCGACAAGTTAGCAGAAGAAAGATTGATGTTTTACAAAAGGAGTAAATCATGACACACGGTAAGAAAAAAAGTGACCCTACGGTAGATTTTTTCAGTTTTATATTTATAGCAGTTGGTGCCGTTTTTAGCGGCGTTGGCGTATTGGTTCTTGGAGAATCAGCACTACTTGGCGTATGCTCAATCCTGTTTGGTGTTCCAGTACTGCTAATCGGTATATTTATGAGTAAGTAGAATTGTGATATACGTCTGAATCCTCCCAATGCCCGATAGAGTATTAAAACCTATGCTTCTTGAGCAAATAATTCAACAAGACTTTAGGAGGTCTCCGTGTACGAACCACACACTATGCCCAAATTGTTTTTGAAAATGTTTATGGTTACAGCCGTAATTGGTTTGCTTATTTTCAGTATCGGTCTTTTTAGAAATATGGGCAATGAGCAAGCCGCATTTGCTGTAGGCTATAGCTTTTTCTGGCTGATTTTTACCTATGTTACAGTTACAATGAAGGTGAAAATAAACTACACCCTTTCGATGATTGTGACTACTTTGTGGATAATTGCAACCGTAGCTGAGATTGCAATTCTTTTTTCGCTATGAGTGAGGTAAAGAAACGCCTGCTCTAAATCGGTCTAAATCCTCCCAATGCCCGATGGGCATTTACCGTTTTTATTATCTGGTGGTTCGCAAAAAGAAAAAGGAGATATTCTTCTTTGGGGTGTGGTTATTGTCTCGTAGAGGGAGAGTATTTTAGAGCTGATGGTTGAGGATTAGAAAAAAAAGAAAAAATACCCCCAGCAAAAACC
>JADGEO010000024.1 GCA_016744335.1 Anaerolineales bacterium | reverse complement strand
ATTCTCCATATCTCCTTTTTCTAAAAGGGGACATTTTAACTTATGGGAAACAGGACATTACTACTTAACGCTAACATTCCAAAAAATTACCCCTCCCAAAACAATCATTTTGTGCTAAAATATGCGCCGTTCAATTTAAAAGTATATCCCGAGCGATATACTTCTTTCCGCTCCCAACTCGCTGACGGCGTTGATCGGGAGCTTATCCCAGGGAAAGGAGGTTTCCCCACATGCGTAACTATGAATTAACTTGTATTATCCATCCTGATTTGGATGAGACTGCTTTTAATGAAGCACTTGATAAAATTAAAAGCTGGATTAGCGAGTCAGATGGCAAGGTTGAAAAAGTGGATCTTTGGGGTCGTCGCAAGATGGCTTATATGATTCGCAAGCAACTTGAGGGTCAGTATGTTTTGATCCATGCGAGTATGCTTCCCAGTGAAATAACAGAATTAGACCGCAAACTGCGTTTCCTTGAACCGCTTATGCGCCACATGTTTGTTCTCGTCGATTAATATATTGGGTTTCTTCTACAGAAGAGGAGTTTCATAAATGAGCCGAGGCTTAAATAAAGTGATGATTATTGGGAATTTGGGGCGAGACCCTGAAATGCGCTTTACACCCTCTAGTCGTCCTGTGACTACTTTTTCTGTTGCTGTAAGCCGTTCTTGGAAAAGTCCTAATGGAGACCACCGCTCTGAAACAGAGTGGTTTAAAGTTGTTGCTTGGGGTAAGCTTGCCGAAATTTGTAATGAGTACCTTAAAAAAGGTCAGCAAGTTTATATTGAAGGCAGACTTAAAACTCGACAATGGGAAGATAAAGAAGGTCTAAAGCATAGTACCGTTGAGCTAATTGCTAACGAAATGACTATGCTCGGCGATCGCCGAACCAAAACCCAAGAAGAGGATAGCTCTGTTGAAGATGCACCACCCGATATAGATGAAGATGAATTTCCATTCTAAATTAGTTTTATTTGGAGTTAGTAATGTCAGCATTTAAAAAACGTTCTTTTCAGAAACGTTCTCGCTTTTATTCGCGCCCTAAAGTCTGTCAGTTTTGCACCGATAAAAATGTCGATCTTGATTATAAAAACACAGATTTATTGCGCCGTCTTATCACCGAGGAAGGTAAAATCCGTCCTCGCCGTCAAACAGGCACTTGCGCTCGTCACCAACGCTCAGTTGCCAAAGAAATCAAACGAGCACGCCATATAGCCCTACTGCCCTATACAGGTGAATACTGGGAAGCAGGTCGTTAACCCTCGTTAGTAAAATGGGGCATGGACAAACGCCATGCCCCATATATTTTTAAAAAGAGAAATTATGACTAAAAACAAATTTGTTGCGCGCAAAGAGCGTGAAGAAAAACAAGCAAAACTCATCCGCAATATAGCCATAGGCATTGTAATAATTGTTGTTCTTTTGCTTGGCTATGGTTATGCTTACGAAAACTTTATTCAAGGGCGAGAAGCTGTAGCTACTGTTAATGACGAAAAAATCTCGGTCACACAATTTCAAGCCCGCGTTCGCCTTGAGCGCACAAGTCTTATTAACCAATATATTCAATATGCTCAAATGGGAGAGCAATTTGGTATGGATGTTGCCCAGCAAATTGAGCCTATAGAAACGCGCTTGAGCCAACCCACGCAAATTGGTGAAAGTGTTCTTGACACAATGATTAATGAGTTGGTATATGTGCAAGAAGGGCCGAAACAAGGTATTACCATTTCTGAGGAAGATGTAGAAGAAGAGCTAGAAGCCTTTTTGGGTTATTTTCCTGATGGGACACCTACCCCAGCATCCATTACAGAATCTGGTGTTGCGAATGAATACCCAACTTTGACAGAAGAGCAAATGGAACTTGTTACCTTAACTCCAGTGCCCACTGAAGCCCCAACTCTCACGCCCGTTCCAACAGAAGAGGAGGAAGACAGCGATGCAATTCCCACAGTTCCGCCCATCCCAACGCTGACAGCCACCCCATATACTGCCGAAGGCTATGCAGATGCTTACGATGAAATGTTGGCTCTTTACACCGACACCGGCATGACAGAAGAAGATTTCCGTTTCCTTTTTGAAGCACAGCTTTATTATGAAGCTCTTTATGAAATAGTCACGGCTGATGTAGAAACTACAGGTGAATCAATTTGGGCACGCCATATACTCGTTCCCGATATCGTTACCGCGGAAGTTGTTCTTGAGCGTCTCGAAGCTGGCGAAGATTTTGGAGAGCTTGCCGTAGAGATGTCTATCGACCCAAGCGCAGAAACTAACCAAGGCGATTTAGGTTGGTTTGGAGCTGGTCAAATGGTATCTGAGTTCGAAGAAGCCGCTTTTGCTCTTGAAGAAGTTGGCGATATTAGTGAACCCATTGAAACACAATTTGGCTTCCATATCATCCAATTATTAGGACGAGAAGAACGCCCGCTTGATGAAAGTCTCCTTCAATATGAAAAAGACATTCTCTTTCAAGAATGGCTAACTGAAACCAAAGAAGGTTACGACATCGTAATTTACGATGAGATTTGGCAAGCAAACGTACCTACAGACCCAGGTCTACAAGAAACCCTAACTGAAATGTTTGGTGGCGCACAATAAACACCATTTTTTAGTTCAGTAAAACAAAAGTCCCCGTTTCTTTTATAAAGAAAACGGGGACTTTTATTATTAATGACAAAGACACGCAACTCTTTTTTTAGGAAAAATTCCCGATGATGCTTAAATTATTTTCCCATCAAATCACTTTGAGATCATCAAGGAACCAAGTATCTATATAATCGAACATCACCGCGCCCCCAACATCTCATCACTTACTTCATCCAACTTCAAACTAATAATCTGGCTGGTTGAGTCGCGTCCCATCGTTACGCCATAAATCACATCAGCGGCTTGAACAGTGTTACGGTTATGCGTAATCACGATAAACTGCACATCTTTGCTCAATTCCACCAGCATATCTCTAAAACGCCCTACATTTGCTTCATCCAGCATCGCGTCCACTTCATCCATCACACAAACGGGGGTTGGGGAAACGCGCAGTAGCGCAAACACAAGGGCTATTGCCGTTAAACTGCGTTCGCCACCAGAGAGCAAGCCCAAACTCTGCTCACGTCTTCCTGGTAAACGAGCTTCAATTTCAATGCCAGTTTCCACCAAATTATCGGGATCGGTCAAACTCAATTTTGCTGAACCACCGCCAAATAGGCGAATGAAGATTTTCGTAAACTCCACCGCCACAACCTTAAAAGTTTTCACAAAAGCCTGTTCTGTCAAATCATCTAATTCACGAATCACCTCATGCAAATCTGCTTTGGCTTTATTCAAATCGGCGATTTGCTGTTCCATAAATTGATGGCGTTCGCTTTCTTTCTCGAACTCTTTTTGTGCTTCGGGATTCACAGGACCCATGCGCCGTAAACGGTTACGCTGTTGCTTCACTTCCTGTTCTAAATTGGGGGCAATCTCCTCGATCTCCGATAATTGCTCTACCATCCCATCAAAAGGCAGGGGCACATTTCCCGTTTCACCTTCTTCGTAAGAAAAACTCACCAAACCAAAATCATCTTCGATCTGTTGGCGCAAACGCTCCAAAATTTCTTCACGGCGAGTCACATCTAATTGCATTTGCCCGTGCAAACGCTCAACGCTGGTCATCAAGCGCGTCGCATCACTTTCTTCTGTGCGTTGTTTTTCTTCCTGTCTTACCGCACCCGTCAATTCCTTTTCGGCAGGCGCAATTTTCTCTTGCAAAAGGGTCAGTTTTTTATTCAACTCACTCTCATTTTCACGAGAAATTCCTTTTTCTGTATCCAGTTTTTGCAAAGCAGTTTCAGTTGTTAATTTTCGCTTTTCCAAATTTTCTTTACTCGCATTCAAGCGTGCTACAGCCTGCCCACGTTCAGCAAATCTCGCCTTCGCATCGCGCAAGGAACGCTCTGAAACCGCCACTCGGGTTCGCCAATAAGTCACTTTATTTTGAAGTTCTTCTAAAGAAAGCTCTGCTAATTTTGTGGATAAAGTGCGGATGCGCACCTTGAGGCTTTTTTCTTGCTCTTCAGCTTCTGCGCGTGCTCGAACAGTTTCTTTTCTATCCGCTTCCGCACGCTCGAACTCAACCTGAAGTTGGTCACGTTGATTGGTCTGCCACTCAGCCCTACGGCGGCTGGATTCGGCTTCAAGCGAGATTTTCTGTTCAGCTTTGCGTGCATTTTCTAGCTCTGCGCGCGCTGTACGCATCGCCACCTGCATCGTTGTGGCTTCACGTTTCGCGATATCTAGTTCGGATGAAACACCAGAAATTTCCTTGCCCAACTCTGCCAAGCGCGCCGAAATATCGCTCAGAGACGCACCCAACTCTCGGCGTTGGCGCGACCTGCCCAAAGTCCCCGCGCGATTCGCACCTCCAGCCAAAATCAAACCATCTGCTCGGAAAACCTCCCCACGCAGGGTAACAGCACGCGCGCGCCCATCCAATCCATCCAATAAACGCCGCGCACTCTCACGATCTTTAACAATGAGGGTTTGCCCGAGCAAAAGGTCAACAGCTTTCTGTAAGCCTTTGGGCGCAATGACCATCTGTGATGCAATACCAAGACAATTGGCATCTTTGGGGGCGTTGAGGGGCTTGGCGTTAGCGAGCCATGCGAGGGGCAAAATTGCCGCCCGCCCAGCCTTACCATTTTCGAGCAGGCGCAAGGCATCTTCGGCATCTTCGCCACTCTCAAGCAAAATGGCATCAACATATTCACCCAGCGCGGCGGCAATAGCGGATTCGATTTCGGCGGGAACATCAAGAGCCGCACTAAGCGCACCCCGTGACTCTTTAAGCTGAGATTTGCGCGCTGCTTCGAGCAGAAAACGTGCGCCATCTGCATAGCCTGAAAAAGATTTTTCAGCCTGCTCAAGCACTTCTAATTGAGTTTCAAGTTTTGTTTTTGTGGTATCTCGCTGAGATTCTTTTTGGCGCAAATCTCGCAATTTTTTCTCTAGTTGAGCCACTTTTTCTTCTTGCACCAAAAAAGCAGATTTTGCTTTTTCGTGCGTCTCTTCTGCTTTGATATGCGCTTTCTTTGCCCCCTCGGCTTCTTTTTCAACCTGAGCAGATTTTTCTTTGGCTTCTTTAACCGCATCTTCATTTGCGGCAATTTTTTCTTGTTGTGCGGCGATGCGCTTTTCAAGGCTGTCGAGATGTGCTTCTAACTGGGCACCTTTTCCGCTTAATTGGTTAATTTTTTGCTGGGCATCACGAAATTCTTTTTCAGCTTCCGCCCGCTCGGCACGGCGACTCGAGAGTGCCTTTTCTGCTGATATAATTTCAGCACGGGCTTCTTCATCTTCGTTTTTTAGTCGAAGGTGTTCTTTTTCTGCTGTACTCAATCGCTCTTTGGCTATACGCAAATCATCTTGACTGCGCTCTCGCTCCACCAAAACGCTCTGCTGACTGGTCTCTAAGGAGCGGCGGCGTTCATCTAAAACAGCTAATTCTCGACTGCTTGTCTCACGCTGATTATGCAATTTGGATGACTCGCGATGCCACACACTAAGCTCAGCGCGCAATTCTTGAATTCTTTTTCGGAAGGCAGTAAATTCGTTAAACTGTTCTTCATGAGAGCTATGCGTTTCGCGCAATTTAGAATCTTGCTGACGAAAAACGATGCGCGCTTCTTTTAAATCTTTTTGGGCACGTTTCCAGTGATATCCATACCAATCTCGCAATAAAACTTGGAGATCAGCTTGTACCTGTGTATATTCGCTCGCCTTTTTTGCCTGCCTGCCCAACCTGCGAATGAGGGGAGTTAATTCGGTCATCACGTCTAAAACGCGTTCGAGATTGCGCTCAGCTTTTTCGAGACGGCGAAGAGCGTCATCACGCCTACCACGATAGAGACCAATTCCTGCCGCTTCTTCAAAGAGTCGTCTACGATCATCCGCTTTTAGCGCAAGGGATGCGTCTACAAGTCCCTGCCCAAGAATGGTATAAGTGCGCTCACTCAACCCAGACTGGGCAAGGAGTTCATTCACATCCATGAGACGAACACGTTGGCTATTTAGCCGATATTCATTTCCGCTATCTCTATAGGCACGTCTCTCTAAAGCAACTTCGCTAAAGTCAACGGGAAGCCAATTATCGGCATTATCAAAGGTAATAGTCGCGCTTGCCATCCCAGAGCGGGCACGTTGTTCAGAGCCAGAAAAAATCATATCTTCGGTCTTCTTGGCGCGCATCAGGCTGTGGGATTGTTCTCCCAAAACCCAACGCAGTGCGTCTGCGATATTTGATTTTCCTGAGCCGTTGGGCCCAACGATGGCAGTAATCCCTTCGGCGAATTCAAAATTTGTTTTCGTGGCGAAGGTTTTGTATCCTTGTAAATCGAGTACTTTTAGTCTTAGGGGCATGGGCTTAGTTTAAGGTTTAAGGTTGAAGGTTGAAAAGTTGAAAGGTTGAAAAATGATTGTGTAGGATAAAACATCTCTCAAAACGTATTAGACGTGCTCTAGCCGCCGCAGGGGCGTAGAGAAAACAGACTTTTGCAAAAGGTCTATTATGCAAAATCACGAGTACGTTTTGCGTAATACGCTCCTGAATACTACTCCACCCCGAGCATTTTTAAAGTTTCTTCTGCGGCGAATTGGGTAGCAACTCTTTTGCTTTGACCGCTCCCCTTGCCGTAAACTTTCCCGTTGAGATGAACCTCAACATCAAAAATCTTAGCATGGTCAGGACCGCGCTCGGCAACCGTCTCATAATGCGGGATTCCCATCTTATGAGCTTGTGTCCATTCTTGAAGAATACTTTTCTTATCGCTTAGGGGCGTTCCATTAACAATCTCATCGCCAAAGGTGTCTAGCATAGGAAAGAAGAATTCCTTCACCGCAACAAGATTTTCTTTTTGGTAAATCGCCCCAATAAGGGCTTCAAAGGTGCCGCAGAGAAGGGCATCTCGCTTTGAACCACCAGCGCGTTTTTCGCCTTTGCCAAGGCGCATAGCGCGCCCAAGATCAACATGGCGAGCAAATTTTGCGAGAGCTTCTGTTCTTACTAAAGCGGAGCGCGCTTTGGTTAATTCCCCTTCACGCATTTCAGGGAAATGATCAAAAAGCCACGCCCCAACGACAAAATCTAAAACAGCATCGCCTAAAAACTCGAGCCGTTCATTATCATCCAGGACATCGCTATGTTCATTCATATAGGATGTATGCGTTAGCGCACGAGTGAGCAAATATGGGGTGTCAAGAAATGGAAGCGACAGACGCCGCGCCAATTCCTTTGGGGATTCCGTCCCTTTAGGGTTGAACATAGTAGAGCCTCCCGGAACTCAGGGAGCGCCAACCACCAAAGATTTAGTTGCTCGCGATCCATTAGTTCCTATAGTTGAATTCGGTAGAGAGATTTTATCGTGAATTACGGTCTGTGACTAGCCTGTTTTAGAAGCCTGGCGGCGGTTGAGTAACGGAGACACAGCGTCATCGTGTCGTAGTGTATCGAAACCAAAGCGGAATTATGAGAAAAAGCACCTTTTGGTAACCCGCTTTGATTTCGATACGGATGACGGTAGTGCTGTCACCCTACTCAATCACCGCTATCGTCTAGTTTTAAACCTGAGCTTGACGAAGGGTACAAGTTATTTAATTACGATTCCTAAACTCTAAATCACCCCTTAACCTTGCCCCAGAAAAACTTCAAAATATCATCTACAAAAGGAAAACCCAAAACTGCGCCCAAAAAGGAGCCGATTGCGCCTATTTTTTTTGCGGCATCTGCCGATAAAACATCAAAAAATTTTGTAGATACAATCTCTATGCGTTGAGCGGAAACTGCCCTCCGCGATTCTGCCCCACCATCTTTGGGGATATAGCGCAAATAAAACCAAACTGTGCCAAGATAATTACCCGCATCGGGTGTGCTGATACTCCAATAAAATGTAACAGACTCTTCGGGTAAAAGCGGTTCGCTGATTAAGCCTGGTGGCACAACTTGCACGCCCGCCATATCTAAACGAGATTCGGCGATAATATAGTGTGTTTCGTATAAATCTTCTACTTCAATCGTTTCACCGGTTACTTCATGCCCATCTATCTCAGCGGTAGGCGTAAGATTGCCATGCTCATCTACTTCTAGCGTAAGGCGGATCAAATCTGCGTCACCTGCGCGAATTTTTGGCGGGAATTCTAATGTAAGTTGGCGGTATTCGATGCTAGGGGCAGGAGACTGACTCCCCCCCCCACTCAAGTCTAAGGTCGGGGTCGGCATCGGTGCGGACTCTGTTGGAGATGGCTGAGATGCTTCTGAATCAGTACCACAAGCCGAAGGCAGCACTAAAAGACCAAATCCCAATAAAAGAGCATATAGGATAAAGCCTTTGTTGCGATGGTGAAGGGATTTTCTCATATCACGCTCCAAATGAACGAGGTGGGTAATTCTGTGTTCTCGGGCGGAAGGGGGAGCGTGTAGCTTTCAATAATGGGCGGTAAAAACGCCCATAAAAGCATGGCGAGCGAAAGTGCCAAAATAAGCAAAGCGAGAACTAAACGTATTTTTTTCATACCCTCATTATACAGGATTTTTTGTGTTAGAATTCAGGTACATTTATATATTGCCCAGGGGCACACCCAGTTGTCAAGGTAGAAGCTATATGCTTTCCTTGGCATTTTTTTGTTTCTAGCCCCCTTCTGCTCTTTCGGCATCTCCCCCCAATGAGGGGAGAATACACATTTAAGGAGAATAAAATGACACAACACCCCCCAGAACCCTACAGAATCAAGATGGTTGAACCCGTTAAATTGATTGATAAAGAAGCCCGTGAAAAGGCATTAGAAGAGGCAGGATATAACGTATTTGCCCTAAAAGCCGAAGATGTTTTTATAGATATGTTGACAGATTCGGGGACAGGTGCGATGAGCAAACATCAGTGGGCGGCAATGATGTTGGGAGATGAAAGCTACGCGGGCGCACGCTCTTACTTTAGGCTTGCTGAGGCAGTAGACGAGATTTTCGGCTTTGAGCATTGGTTACCCACCCACCAAGGACGCGCCGCTGAGGGAATTTTGAGCACGCTACTGGTCAAAGAAGGGAATTACGTCCCCAATAATATGCACTTCGATACCACCGATGCCAATATCCGCTCACGAGGCGGCAGACCAACAAATTTAGTCATTGATGAAGCCTATGACCCTGAAAATCTGCACCCCTTTAAAGGAAATATGGATCTTGAGAAACTCAAAGCCTTCATCGAAGAAGTCGGCGCAGAAAACATCCCCTTTGGGATGATGACCGTAACAAATAACGCTGGCGGCGGCCAACCCGTTTCAATGGAAAATATACGCGCTGTAGCCAAAATCTACAAGTCTTATGAAATCCCCTTCTTTATAGATGCGGCGCGCTATGCCGAAAATGCTTATTTTGTCAAAATGCGTGAAGAAGGCTACGCCGACAAAACGCCCACAGAAATTACCCAAGAATTATTCTCATTAGCAGATGGAATGACCATGTCTGCTAAAAAAGATGCGATTGTTAATATCGGTGGTTTGCTCTGCATGAGAGATAATAATCTTTTTGTTCAGGCGCAAAACGAGTTAATTATGCGCGAAGGCTTCCCCACTTATGGCGGTTTAGCAGGACGCGATTTAGACGCGATGGCAGTTGGTTTGTACGAGGGCTTAGAAGAAGATTATTTACGCTCACGTTTGGGACAAACGGCTTATTTGAACGAAAAGTTGCTCGAAATTGGCGTTCCCGTCATCCAACCTGCGGGCGGACACGCGGTCTATTTGGATGCTGGTGCATTATTGCCCCATATCCCACATGCCGAATTCCCAGATCAAGCCTTAGTTGTAGAACTTTACCGCGAAGGTGGTATCCGCGGCGTGGAGCTTGGCTCAGTGATGTTCTCTTACGAAGACCCCGACACGGGCGAAATGGTTTATCCCGATTTGGAATTAGTGCGCTTGGCTATTCCGCGCCGCACTTATACACAATCGCATCTCGATTATATTGTGGAGACAGTAGAAAAGATTGTGGCGCGTACAGATGAGATTAAAGGCTATAGGTTTACCTACGCCCCGCAGTTTTTGAAACACTTTACGGCGAGATTTGAGAGTATTGCATAATTCGCAAAACGTGATTTAAACAAAAAGGCACTCTTCCCCAGAGAGTGCCTTTTTGTTTAGACACGCACAGACGTAAATGCACCGTGCTATATCAACAAAGCCAATTAAAACAGAGCTGAAGTCTCTGCTTATGAATGAATTCATAAGCTATTTTAATTAATTTTCATGCGCATCAATATATCCTTCATTCATCATATTTCACTTTAATAATTCCCTACCCAACAAAATAAGTTTATGGTATATTGATGTTAACCCTGCTAAGCAGGTGATGTTGCAAAAAAGTTTTGTACCAACACTTAATAAAAGGTCTCAATTTCGTAGAGATTACGCGATAGGCTAGAGCCAAGGCGGAAGTTCTACGTTAGGGACATCCTGTGAAAGCAGGTTCAAAACATAGCAGCACACGGCATTGGCGGGGTTATCCTTTGCGGGGATGAATAACTAAATAACGGAGAACCAGCGGCTGGATCCTGTATTTCGACAAGCTCAACAACCACAGGATTACGAGGTGAAGGTTCCGTCCCGCGAGGGACGCGCTAATTGTGCTCATATTTTATGAACACAAGAAAATCGGATAGATCAGCGGATGCCTTTGAGCTTTATCACAAGCTCCCTTCTCCCTTCCAAAGAAAGTGTTTTCTGAAAAGCATGCGGCAACGTGCGCCACAAGGAAAACGCGGTGGTACAGGATAGTTATACCTGTTCGTATATTTGGAAGGGCTGCTTTTTAACAAAGACTGTTAATTTAAGGTATGCCCATACAGGCATACCTTTTTTCTTTAAAACTCCGCAAGAAACGGGTCGCATTTTTAGCCCAAAAACATATACTTGGAGAAATAATTTCCCCAAGGAGAAAGCATGAAAAAGCTAAATCTACAAGAAAGCGCAGAAGATTACACCCTCATCGAGAAAGCCATTCACTACCTCGAAGAGAATCAGCGCGAGCAACCTACGCTCAAAGAAATTGCCAAAAGTGTCAATCTGAGTGAATATCATTTCCAGCGGCTTTTTACGCGCTGGGTTGGTATCAGTCCTAAGCGTTTTTTGCAATTTCTCACCAAAGAAAACGCCAAGCGCATTCTCGCCAAAAGCAATCTGCTTGATGCCACCCATAAAACAGGGCTTTCCAGTACAGGACGGCTACACGACCTTCTCGTCCACACCGAAGCCCTCACGCCTGGCGATCTCAAGCGCAAAGGCGCGGGGCTGAAAATCCGCTATGGCACTCATCCCACCCCTTTCGGGCAGGCGTTTATCGCCACCACCGAGCGTGGTATTTGCAAACGTTCCTTTGACACAAAAAATGCCCTGCATTCTTTAAAATCAGATTTGGAAGATGCCACCCTCACAGAAGATTTTGCCCACACACAGAGTCTTATCGAGGAAATCTTCACGCCGAAGAAGAGCGAAACACCCTTAACCCTTCACTTGCGAGGCACCAACTTTCAGATTCAAGTCTGGGAGGCTCTCCTGCGAATCCCCGCTGGAGACTTGATTGCCTATAACGACATCGCCACAGCAATAGACTCACCCAAAGCCACCCGCTCAGTCGGGACAGCCATCGGAAAAAATCCCGTGCCCTTTTTAATTCCTTGTCATCGCGTTATCCGTGCAACGGGAGAATTTGGTAAATATGCCTTTGGTAGTGAACGCAAAAAAGCCATTCTTGGTTACGAGATGGCACAAGCAGGAACATAAAATGACAACATTAAACAAAAACACTCGCATCTGGATCGCCCTCATCGCTGTTTATATCATTTGGGGCTCAACCTATCTCGCTATTTTATATACCGTGGAGACCATTCCCCCCTTTATTGCGGGGGCAATACGCTTTCTCAGCGCAGGAGCAGTGCTCTATAGCTGGCGACTCGCTAAAGGTGACGCAAACCCCACGCGTAAACAATGGCGCGATGCCGGCATCATCGGCTTGCTCCTGCTCGTTGGCGGGTACGGATTGGTCTCATGGTCTGAGCAGTTTGTCCCTTCTAGCGTAGCGGCATTGCTAATTAGCACAGTGCCGATTTGGATGGTACTGATTGAATCTTTTCGGCATGGTGGTGAAAAACCAAAACCCAGAACAATTTTTGGGCTGGCACTTGGTTTTAGCGGTGTTGCACTCATGATTGGTCCTGGTGAATTGAGCAGTGAAATCGGTGCCCTACACCCGCTAGGATTAATCGCACTCCCCATTGGGGCACTAATTTGGTCACTAGGCTCGGTTTATAGCAAAAGCGCAGATTTACCTGAATCATCATTAATGGCAACCAGCGCAGAGATGCTAGTTGGTGGAATCGGTATGCTCATCGTGAGTCTCTTGCGTAGCGAGTGGGCAGGCTTTGAGTTCAGCGCAGTTGCCAATCGGTCGTGGATAGGCTTACTCTATCTTGCTGTTGTCGGCTCATTAGGCGGTTTTGTATCATACGCTTATTTGCTCAAAAACGCACCGATCTCATTGGTCTCAACTTACGCTTTTGTGAACCCCATTGTTGCCCTTTTTCTAGGGGCTATATTTGCCCACGAAACGCTTAATAGCAGAACTATTCTTGCCGCGACAATTATTCTTGGGGCAGTAATTTTGATTACGACAGGAAAAAGAAAATCGAAGCCACACAAGCCTAAATCCACGCATGAAGCGGAGTAAGTCGTCTCATCCAATTAATTTACCATTATTTGCGTGCTAAAAATCGTACGCTTTTGGAAGATCTATCCAACTATTTTAGGAGAAAAAAATGGAAACAAAAGAATTGCTCGAACGTATTGAAAAAGATAATGTCAAATTTATTTCTTTGCAATTTACCGATGTCGCTGGTACGGTAAAATCGGTAGATATGCCAGTGCACAATTTTGCCGATGCCGCCGAAGACGGCGTATGGTTTGACGGCTCATCAGTGGCGGGGTTTGGTCGCATTCAGGAAAGCGATATGCGCCTAATTGTAGATAAAGAAACTTATGCAGTCTTGCCATGGTCTCCCGAAGAACGCCGCCGAGCGCGTGTTTTTTGCGATGTTTATACCCCCGATGGCGAGCCTTTTGAAGGCGACCCACGCGGCACGCTCAAACGCATGTTAGCAAAAATTGCCGAGCGTGGCTGGACGCTGAATATCGGCGCAGAGCCTGAGTTTTTCCTTTTCAAACGAGGCAATGGCGAAGGCGTTCACCCCGTGCCGCATGATGTAGGCGGATATTTCGATTTTTCTGCCAACGATGAAGCCGTGCGCGTGCGCACCGAGCTAATGGAAGCCCTCGATGAAATGGGCTTAGATATAGAAGTGGGGCATCATGAAGTAGCGTTGGGACAACATGAAATTGATTTTCGTTACGATGATGCCCTGCGCATTGCCGATAATATCTTGACTCTAAAATACACCGTGAAGGCAATTGCCGCCCAAAACGGCCTGGTCGCTTCCTTTATGCCAAAACCAATTTTTGGCGAAAATGGCTCAGGCATGCACTGCCACCAATCACTTTTTGATGAAAATGGTGAAAATCTCTTTTTTGATGATAGTGATGAGTTCAAACTTTCAAAATTAGCTTACAACTTCATGGCTGGGCAGTTAAAACACGCCCGCGCCCTCACCGCTGTGGTTGCCCCAACCATCAACTCTTATAAACGCTTAGTGCCAGGCTACGAAGCCCCCGTTTACATCGGTTGGGCACAAACCAATCGCTCTGCGCTTATCCGTATTCCGCGCCATATTGAAGGACGCGAAAAAGCCGTACGTGCCGAACTGCGCTTCCCTGACCCCTCATCGAACCCATATTTGGCATTAGCCGCCATGCTTGGTGCCGCCCTCGATGGCATTGATAACGAACTAGAAATTACCGCTCCCATGAACAACGTCAATATCTATCATCTCACAGAAAAAGAACGAGCGGAGAAAGGCATTGATTCTCTGCCCGGCTCTCTCGCCGAAGCCATGCGCGAGCTGGAAAACAACACCGTCATCAAAGACGCACTGGGCAAACCCGCTTACGAGGCTTTCGCCCGTGCCAAATGGGCTGAGATTGAAGAACACCGCTTGCATGTCTCAGATTGGGAAGTGAAGCGGTATTTAGAAACAGCGTAGTTCAGGAAATAATAAATATTAAAAATCCCTTCGAGATGATATTTTTCTCGGAGGGATTTTTTATTTGGATGAAGAGCCGCACAGCGAACGTGATTTAGGCTTGGTTGCCCTAAATTAACATCCCCTTGTCCTAATCTCTTTCGCTATTATCCTTTTTTCGAGAAGTAAGGGCTAAAGAAAGTTAAGAAAACAAATCGTAATACAAGCCCCTTTTAAAATCTCCCCAAAAGGAGGATGAATTGTCCCTTCCCCCTTCGGGGGAAGGCTAGGAAGGGGGTATTACCGATTCAATTATTCAATCTCCATAAGCCCTTACTACAAAGGGCGAGATAAACCTCGCGTTACGTTTTACTGGTTTACCCGATCCATCATCCTACAAAAGGTACAAATCTCATGCGCCGATGTCGGTTGCCCACATTTTGGGCAAATATGTAATTCTGGCACAATTTTGGTTGTTGGCTCTGCAAAAAGCCCCTTCTTTTTAGCAGAGAGAAATTTGGTAAAGAAATGTATCTTTGTCCCAGGGTGCTCATGTTCTAATTGATTGAGCAATTCTTTATATTGCGTTGAAGTAGAACCTTCTGCAAAAGGACATTCATCGTAAATATATTCAATGCCTCGCAAAAGGGTATACGCCGCCATCTCTTTCTCATAAAAACGAAATAATGGCTTTACCTTGCGCGCTAAACCATCTCTTTCTGCCAAAACGGGATGCTGACGAATTAAATAATCACCATTCCATTGGAGGGTGTTCGAGAAGAGCGTGGCGGCTTCGTCATCAAGATTATGCCCCGTAGCGAGCACATCATAGCCAAAATCACGCGCAATCCGATTCATCTCATGGCGTTTAACGAGGCCACAAGAGGAGCAGGGCTTGTCACGTCCACGCCGCGTTTCTTTAGCGAGGGTGGGAAGATCTATCCCGTAATCGGCTGTCATATTAACGACATGCAAGTTCAAGCCACGCGCGTTTGCGAACTTCTCCGTTAGGCGTTGAGATTCAGATGAGTAGCTAATCCCCTCATCAATGCCGAGGGCGATATATAATCCATCTGCCTGATACCCAAGGATATTGAGCATATCCCAAAGAGCAAGCGAATCTTTACCGCCCGAAACAGCGACTAAAATCTTCTCTTCGGGGGTGAACATTTTCTGTTTTTTTATATGCTTCTGCATCTGCTCAGGGAGCCATTGCAAAAAATCATCTTTGCAAAGCCCCATATTATGCTGAGGCATATTGATAACGGCTTTACCGCCACATTTTTTACATTTCATAGTTGGTCTATTCGTCTAGTAATCTGATGGTCGGATGATCACTGGCTATCCACCAGAGATGACAGAAACGAGCTTAATCGTTTCACCTTCCTTGAGCATATTATCTTCAGTTAGCAGTTCTCCGTCTCGAATACAAATTACCGATTCGGGGAGAATTTCTAACTTTAGGAGCGCGGCTCGAATGGTGGAGCCAGCTTTGACATCATATTTCTTATCACGCAGAATAATGGTACTTGTTTTTTTCATGCTTGCGATTTTACCATTTCTTGCTGTACAATCAATGAAGATATTCAAAATAAATCAGAGGATAAATATATGCGCATTGGAATGATGGCTGACACCTATAAACCCTATATCAGCGGAATTACTAATTATATAGCCTTGAATAAGCGTTATCTCGAAAAAGCTGGTCATGAAGTTTATATTTTTACTTTTGGCAACTTAGATTATGAAGATGATGAAACTCGCATCATTCGCTCACCAGGGAAAGCTTTCATAGATACTGGCTTTTATATGAGTCTGCGCTACAGCCGAGAAGCGAAGAAATTGCTTCAGACAATGGATATTGTTCACGTTCATCATCCCCTTTTAAGCGGGTTATTAGCTTTACGCTACTGTCTTCCTCATAAAATCCCTGTTATTTTCACGAATCATACCCGCTACGATTTATATGCACAGGCATATATGCCGCTATTACCTGAAATAATTAGCGATAGCCTCCTTAAAGCTTATATGCCCAGCTATTGCGATGCGGTAGATATGGTTATCTCTCCATCGCCGGGGATGGAGAAAATACTACGCAAATTAGATGTAGAATCTCACGTTGAGGTTGTTCCCAATGGTGTAGAGATCACACGTTTTCGGCAAGCAGAGGCACTCTCACGCGCAGATTTTGGCTTTAGCGATGATGATATTCTCCTCATTTACGCGGGGCGGCTGGCACCTGAAAAAAATCTATCCTTTTTATTAGCCGCCTTTAATGGCGTAGCCGAAGCCTTAGAAAATGTGCACCTTCTTTTACTCGGGGGCGGTCCTAGCACAGAAAAAGTCAAAGATGAAATTAAAGAACTAGAAAATAGCCAAAACATTCATATCATTGGGCGCATAGATTACGATAAAATGCCTGGTTATCTCCGCATGTGCGATGCCTTTGTGACCGCGTCTATCTCTGAGGTGCATCCGCTTTCAGTTATTGAAGCCATGGGTGCAAATTTGCCCGTTATGGGAATCTACTCCCCCGGCGTTGGTGATACGGTTGAAAATGAAAAGACAGGTTTCTTAAGCAAAGAGAATTTACCCGCCTTCACAGCAAAACTGACACGCCTTTGCGTAGACAAAGAACTCCGCGAAAAAATGGGCAGAAACGCCCGTGAAACCTCTGCCCTTTACTCCATCCAACGCACGACAGAAATGATGACCACCCTATATAAAAATATTAGCAAAGCCACCCGCCCGCATGATGATGAACCCGAATCAGCCTTACGTAAAATTGTTGAACGTATTTTGTCGTGAAAACGCATAATCAAAAAATCGGATACTGGGGAGAGAGTATTGCCGCAGACTATTTGCAAAAAAAAGGCTATAACTTTGTAGATAGGAATATCCGCACGCCCTACGGGGAAATTGACTTAATCCTGCGCCTGAACGGGGTCACCATCTTCGTCGAGGTCAAAACGCGAACTTCAACCCGCTACGGTTATCCTGAAGAAGCGATTACGCCCGAAAAAGAAGATCACATGCTCGCATCGGCAGGGCATTATGCAGAAGAGCACGAGATTGATTCTTGGCGCATTGATGCTGTCTCGGTGATTGGTAAGCCAGCAGGAGCAGAGCCGAAGATTACTCACTTTGAGGATATTTTGTGAATTTAAGGTTTGAAGGTTTGAAGGTTAGCAAGTGGCAAGTTTTCAAAGAACACGCTGTCTCACCCCCACTCTCTCCCCTGCTCTAGCCGCTGTCCTCAGCGGCGGGATTTGCAAATATCCCTCATATACCTAAAAAATCGCGTATATCATCAATTTCAATTATTGGCATCACATCCTTATCGTAAGACAGACACTCTCTCCCCCGCTCTAGCCGCCGTCCTCGGCGGCGGGATTTACAAATATCCCTCATATACCTAAAAAATCGCGTATATCATCAATTTCAATTATTGGCATCACATCCTTATCGTAAAAACAGGCACTTGAATATAAATAATCATCCCTAGCACCACCCAAACCAGCTACAAGGGGGTTTTGATGAATATACTCAATCTTCTGCATCAAGACCTTTTGTGTAAAGATATTTTTCGCCTGAATATCTTGCCAAAGACTATGCTTATGCCGCGAATCGCGCCTGTTTTCGTGGAAGAACTTAAGTAGTTCTGTTTTTTTCTCTTTTCGCAACTCCTTCAAAATTGCATGAGCGGTATAAGAGCCAAAAGTTTGCAATAAATCCCCAATTTCTCTGTCTATTGGTTTGAGGATAAGGTGGAGATGAGAAGGCATAATCACGAATGCGTAGAGGAACATTCTCTTTTCTTTGCGTAGCCAAACGAGGGAATCTAAAATAATTTGCCTATATGCGGGTTTTGAAAGAAGGTGTTTCCAGCCAATGAGGGAGGCTGTGACAAAATAGAGATGGGTTGAATCGTGAATGGAAGGGAAGGTCATTTTAGGTATAAGCCGCCGCCGAGGACAGCGGCTAGAGCGTAAGGAGGGGTATAAAATCTTATAAGTTTTCCTGAATTAGAACCAAAAAAAATCGACCGCCTTCGGCGGAAACAAAAAATATAAGCAACCTACCACTGCAAAGAATCAGAGATACAGAGTTCAGAGTTTCAGAGAACAGAGATTAGGAGACGGGAGAGACGCAAATACGAAGCCCGATGCCGTAGTTATGACCATCGGGAGTGAAGTTGAGGCGGTAGGCGCAACGCGCGCCGTCCAGATCATTGAAGAAAGAACCGCCGCGCAAAACGCGACTGCGATAACTATCCGCATAAGGATTTGCCTGCCACTCCCAAAGATTACCGCTCATATCCATTAAATGATAAGGCAAGCTTTCTCCAGCAGAGTACATCCAAACAGGCGTAGTGCGGTTAAGACCACTTTCACGGGTGTTAGCATAACGCGTAACTTCTTCTTTCTCTTCTAATAAACCATCTTCCAAAACACCCCAAGCATAACGCCTATTTTCTTCACCACCCGCCGCAAAAACCCATTCATTTTCTATGGGCAAACGAATTAAACGCGGTTTTAGATCAGGGTTTGCCTCAGCTTCTGGCAATGCTTCCCAATACGTTAAAAGCCATTTGCAATAAGCATTTGCTTCGTACCATGAAATCCCATTTACGGGCGCGCTAGGGCGGTTAATGCCAAAGCGGAGGTCGTCCCAGTAACGTGGCAATACTTTTTTATACTCATTCAAATTATTTTTTAGCCACTCATAACCTTCCTCTTTCCAAACACCAATTTCTTCAATAACGCCTTCTTTTGGCTCAGGAAATTTGGGAAAATTGACCCAAAATTTTTCTTCTGCAAAATCATCGGCATTGAGGAAACGAGCATATTCTTCGTTGGTAACAAGATATTTGCCCATATAAAACCCGCCGCCAGGCACAGCGACTAAAGCAGAGGAAGGGGAGGAAGACATGGGAATATGAATAAATTGATATTGGGTTTTAGGTCTGTAGCCTAGGGAATCGAGTGCATTCGCAGTAGAGGCTAAAATATCAGGAGCAAAATTAGCGCGGGTTTGAGTCTCTTTTTGGAAGAAAAATAAGCCTGTATTTTTTAGTTTTTCACTTATATCTTCTGCACGATGCTGAAATTCTAAATGAGCATTAATCGTTAACTCAAAGGCTTCTAATTGACGCTCAAGGGATAAAGACTTTTTTTGCTCAAGTCCATTTTCGTCTAAACCGCCCAAGCGATGAAGCATTTTTCGAGATTGCTTCCTTTTTTCTATATCTAAATACCCAAGCATGAGCAAAATAGGTTCACGCCACCACGATTCGTGAACGGGACCATCTTCAAGGAATTTTGCAATTCTCTCTGTATCTACCCATTCTTCTACCAAATAACGTCCTACCAAAAATTCTTGAAAAGAAAGGTGAATAAATCTATATTCTCCATCTCTTTCTTCAAGCAAAGTGCCACGTTGGCGCGTTTGGCTTAATAACTGCCTCACAAAAGGCGCGTAACTAGGCTCATTATTAAGAATTTTCTTAAGAGCATCTTCTTCTATTTCACGTCCCTGCTCTTGACCGCGTTGGTGCATTCTAAAAGCCAACAAAGCCAGCATTTCACGAGATAATTTAACCCCAATTCTATTTCTAATATCTCGGCTTACATCTTCGTCTAAAGTGTAATCAGAACTTAACATCGCTTCAATAGCTTTCTCATATAAATCGGCGCGTTGTTCGGGTAAATTTCTATTGTTGAAATGGACAATTAAAAACATACGCACCATCAGAGGAGAGGAAACCAAGGTTTGAGCCTCATCAGCCAGACGCTCACGCCGATCTGCTTCTAATTTTTTTATACCCTTAATCAATTCGCTTGCTTTCTTTTTTGCTTTTGGCAAAGAATTTGGAAAAATTGCCTTATAGGCTTGCTCAATCATAGAGGCAATTTGCTTTTCATCTATAGGCAAAACACTAAGATGCTGAAATCCGCGTCCCAACACCGATTGCCCCTGATAAGCTGTTGTTCGGCTTGTGACCACAATGCGCAGTTTTTCTTTCCCGGCGGCTAATTGCTCAATATCTTGTCTAATTTCGCCGCGTTCATCTTCATCTGGAATCTCATCTAAGCCATCTAAAAGAAGCAAGACATGTTCGCCTTCATCCAAAAGATTATCTATAAATTTAGCGTCAATATTAAGTCCCGTTTGGCTTTGTAATAAATGCTCCGCTAAAAAAGCGACAATTGTTTTCTTTCTTCTCTCACCATTTGGCAAATCACGAAGATAACTAGCATATAGACTAAGTGGGGCATAAATCGGTAAGGGGATGGGCGGATTTAATCCTAATTTTTCTTTGGCAATTTTCTCGTCCTTTTTCAAAAAAGTGCGTGCCAAAGACCAAGCAATATGTTGTAGAACAGTAGTTTTTCCGCTTCCTGGTCCACCTGTGATAATTAAGCGTGAGGATAAAGATAAAACTTCATCTAAGGAAACTTCTTCTTTACCTTTTTCTTCTCTTTGCATTTTGAATGAATTTTCTTCATTTTTCTCTGCGTTATATTCAGCCCTTAAGGAAACATAAACATCTTCAAGAGGTAAAACAACAGCGGGTTTACCGCCTTTTTCAATACCTCGTAAAGTAATTGAACCAAAATACTCTTCTGCCCATGCTAGATATTTATCTATTTGCTTATGCAACTCTTTTTTGCTCACTTGCGAATGATATTTATCAAAATAGTTGATTTGCAAATTATCTCCGGTAGCCAATACCCCTTTTTCAAGATTCCCTGCTATTTCTACTGAATTATCTCTGTAATTAACAGCGTTATTTTTTCCCGTAGAAATAATTGATTTCTCTACATCCCCCTCTATTTCGATTATATTTTCCTTCTTTGAGCTACTTTTCTGTTGCACCCGAAAAATTTCAAGAAGAAAATAACCCAAATAGCTCACCCCTATAATAATATAAATAAAACTCTCGTAATGAGCGGGAATTTCTTCTCCATATAAAGAAATCAAAAAGACAAGAATAATAGCAAAGGCAAGTCCTGCTGTTAATTTGCCAGCTAAAGTGTTAAGAATTTCTTTCCAATCTTTCATAATAAACCCTTTTTGTAAATGAAGAATAGATAATGGTATTATAAACTGAAAATAACAAGTTTAAAGTTGCAAGTGGCAAGTTCGGTAACACAGGAATTAAAAATTGAAAAAACAAAACTTAAAACTCCCCCTCATCGCCATTATCGGTCCCACCGCGGTTGGCAAAACAGAACTCTCTTTGCAACTTGCAGAGCGATTTAATGGCGAAATTATCTCCTCCGATTCGCGGCTATTTTATCGCGGCATGGATATAGGCACAGCAAAGCCTTCTGTAGAAGAAATGGCGCGGGTGCCGCATCACTTGATTGATGTGACGGATCCTGATGAGGTTTGGTCTTTGGCTAAATTTCAAAAAGCCGCGCAAAAAGCAATTGCCGACATTAGGGCGCGCGGCAAGCTCCCCTTTTTAGTGGGTGGAACAGGTCAGTTTTATCGTGCCGTTACCGAAGGCTGGTTGCCCCCAGAAGTAAAGGCTGATTTACGTTTACGCGGTGCGCTGGAAAAGCTAGAGGAGGAAAAAGGCAAATCGTGGCTACACGCAAAACTAACGATGCTTGACCCTGTTGCTGGAGAAAAAATTGATTATAGAAATGTGCGCCGCGTGGTGCGAGCTTTGGAGGTGATTTTGACAACGGGGGAAAGATTTTCATCTCAACGCAAACAACGCGGGGAATCACCTTATAATCTACTTACTATCGGCTTGAGACGCGAAAGACCAGCATTATACGAGCGTGTAGATTTGCGTATTGAGCAGATGTTTGAAGCAGGCTTGCTGGATGAGGTGCAAAATATGCTAGATGCAGGATATTCTGCTGATTTGCCGAGCATGTCGGCTTTGGGGTACCGCGAGGCAATATCCGTTTTACGCGGAGAAATGGATATTGAAGAAGCAAAAATGTTGATGCGGCGCAGTACGAGGAAATTTGTGCGAAAGCAAGCCAATTGGTTCAAAGATGATGACGATGGGATTAAGTGGTTTGACGCGCGCGATCCGCAGGTCTACATCCAAATAGAAAAAGAAATTGCACATTGGTTAAAAAACACCGCGGAGAAAAAGGGCGGCTAAATCGAGGCAAGAAAAAAAAAGATTTCAGATTGGTAACCTAAATATGAAAGCAATACTGTTTTATCCAGTATAATGAGAGTATGTTTTTAAATTCGCCTTAGAAAAGGAGTGTATTAAATGGAAGGACTTTGGATCGAAAATTATGACGATGGTGTGCCTACGCACATAGATTATCCGCAAAAACCTTTATTCCATTTTTTGGAAGAGGAAGCGGCAGAAAATCCCGATAAAACCTGTACCATTTTTAAAGGGGCTACGATTTCTTATAAAGAAATGGATGACCTTACAGATACCCTCGCAGGTGCTTTAGCCGGTTTAGGCGTAAAAAAAGGTGACCGCGTGGGTATTTTTATGCCCAATACGCCCCAATTTGTGATGGCTTATTATGGTGTTTTGAAGGCGGGCGGCGTTGTGGTGGCTTCAAATCCGCTTTATACACCCACTGAGATTGCACACCAGGCTAATGATGCTGACATTGAAGTGATGTTGGTCATGAGCAATTTTTATAAGACTGTAAAAGAAGCACAACCCAACACGAAGATAAAAACTGTAGTCGTAACCAACCTGAAAGAGTCCCTTCCTACGCTAACTCGCTTACTCTTTACTTTGGCTGTAGAGAAAAAAGGTGGGCATCGCATTGAAGGCGGCTTGCCCGAAAGCGATCTTTGGATGAAAGATTTGCTCGACAAATATACGCCTGCTGACCGCCCCAAATTGGATATTGGTCCCAATGACCCTTGTCTCTTCCAATATAGTGGCGGAACAACGGGAGTGCCTAAAGCGGCTGTGGCTTTGCACCGCAATATCGTAGCAAACTCTTTGCAAATTAAAAACTGGATGGCAAATATAGATGAAAAAGGCGAAGTTGTCTTGATGGCGATTCCGCTTTTCCATGTTTACGGGATGGTTGCTGGCATGAATTTTGGTTTGGCAACTGGCTCCAGCTTGGTCATGGTGCCAAATCCACGTGATTTGAAAGATGTTTTAGACAATATCAGTAAGTATAAAGCAACTATTTTCCCCGCTGTGCCAACACTTTATAACGCAATCAATAATCATGAAGATGTTCTTTCTGGGAAATATGATTTATCTTCGATTAAAGCCTGTATTTCAGGTTCTGCGGCCTTGATGCGAGAGACGAAAGATAAGTTTGAAGAATTGACTGGCGGAAAAGTCTTTGAGGGCTATGGTCTCTCTGAGGCGCCTACTGCAACACACTGTAACCCCATGTTAGGTGAAAACAAAATCGGTTCCATTGGTATGCCTTTGTCTGATGTTGACTGCCGCATTATCGATCTTGATGATGGCGAAACTGAAATGGCACAGGGCGAAATTGGCGAGATTATCTTGCGAGGTCCGCAAGTTATGCACGGTTATCATAATATGCCCACCGAAACAGCAAATTCTTTACGCGATTGGCATGGTGAGAAATGGCTTTATACTGGAGATATTGCCCGTATAGATGAGGAAGGATATTTCTATATTGTTGACCGCAAAAAAGAAATGATTAAGCCCGGTGGTTTCCAAGTTTGGCCCCGCGAAGTAGAAGAAGCAATTTCTGATCACCCTAAAGTTTTAGAAGTTGGCGTAGCTGGTGTACCTGACCCCTACCGCGGTGAGACAGTAAAAGCTTGGATAGTTGTAAAACCTGGCGAAACCCTTACAAAAGAAGAAATTAGAGATTTTGCAAAAGAAAAACTAACAAAATATAAGGTGCCCGCCCTCGTTGAATTCCGTGATGAATTACCAAAGACAACCGTTGGCAAGATTTTACGACGCGAATTAGTAAAAGAGCATAAAGAAGCAAAAGAACAGTAAGCTGGCAAATCAAGAATCAATAGACTAGAAACTAGTAGAATCAAAAAGGAGACTTTCATGGTGAAAGTCTCCTTTTTTTGTTCTTGTCTGATTGATTTACTGGTCTACTAGTCTTACCAGTTTACGAATCTCTAATCTACTGAATTTGCGGGGTGCCGCTTTTCTTGCCGAAGGGTGGCGGGAAAATCGCTTCGAACTCTTCACGAGTAAGATTTTCTTTCTCTATGAGTGCTTCTGCGACCGCATTTAATTCTTTACGATGTTTTTTCAATATACTTTTAGCCGTTTTGTAGGCAGTGTCTACTAACTTGCGAACTTCGATATCGATTTTCTGGGCAACTTCTTCAGAATAATCACGCTGTTCTGAAATCTCACGCCCCAAGAAAACTAACTCTTCTTTTTTACCATAAGTCATCAAGCCAAGCTCATCGCTCATACCCAATTGCGTGACCATACTTCGCGCCATTTGCGTAACTTGCGAAATGTCGCTAGATGCACCAGAGGTAATATCGTCAAATACTTCTTCTTCTGCGATACGTCCACCAAGAGCATAAGCTAGGGTTGCCATCATTTTCTTGCGAGATTGCAACATACGATCTTCTTCGGGACGGAACCAAGTCACGCCACCAGCTTGCCCACGCCCAATAATGGTCACTTTTTGAACAGGGTCTGCTTCGGCGATTGCGTTACCGACGACTGCATGCCCTGCTTCATGATAAGCAATGATGCGTTTTTCTTCAGCTGAAATTAAGCGAGATTTGCGCTCTGGTCCCATTACAACGCGCTCTATAGCTTCTTCTAAATCTTCTTGCTCAATTACCTTTTTGTTACGACGTGCGGCGAGAAGTGCACCTTCGTTAATTAGGTTCTCAAGGTCTGCGCCCACAAATCCAGGAGTGCCACCAGCGAGAGAAGATAAATCTACATCGGGCGCAAGAGGCTTTCCTTTTGAATGTACCTTTAAGATTGCTTCGCGTCCCTTTTTGTCGGGACGATCCATCATGACGCGACGGTCAAAACGACCAGGGCGTAATAAGGCAGGGTCAAGAATATCGGGGCGGTTGGTTGCCGCGATCATAATCACGTTTGTTTCGGTATCAAAGCCATCCATTTCTACAAGCATTTGATTAAGGGTTTGTTCACGTTCATCATGTGACCCTCCCAAACCTGCACCACGCTGACGACCAACTGCATCAATTTCATCGATAAAAATGATACAGGGGTTATGTTTCTTCGCTTGTTCAAAAAGGTCACGAACACGGCTTGCACCAACGCCAACAAACATTTCTACAAATTCAGAACCAGAAATAGAGAAGAAGGGAACACCCGCTTCACCTGAAACTGCTTTTGCAAGAAGTGTTTTGCCTGTGCCTGGTGCACCAACAAGCAAAACGCCCTTAGGAATACGTGCCCCAAGCTGAATGTATTTCTCAGGCTCTTTCAAGAAGTCTACAACTTCACTCAATTCTTCTTTGGCTTCGTCTGCTCCTGCCACATCTTCAAAGGTGACGGTGGGATTTTCGCCCGTAAACATACGCGCTTTAGATTTGCCAAAAGACATTGCCTGATTATTACTGCCTTGTGCCTGCCGGAAAATAAAGAACAATATCCCCGCCATGAAAACAACGGGCAAAATAACAAAGAGATTAGAAAGAACAAGCTCCCATGTCGTTAGCGGACGCGCTTCTATTTTTATACTATCAGAAGCCAAGGCCTCTTGAGAAACGCCCAAATTAATCAACTGCTCCACAAGGGTGGTTGTTGGTTCTTTATGGGAAACGCGCTCTACAGCATCGTCACCATTGCCGTAAATGACAACAACCTTATCATCTTTTCCGATAAGGATACGGCTAACCTTTTCTTCTTGCACATCGTGAGCCACTTCACTAATCGTGAGCGGCTCAACTACGTTTGTTTCTTGTTGTACGTTCATATAAATCATTGCAATAATGGCAATGAAAAACATGACGTAAACAATATATGATTGATTACGTTTTGATTCCACAGAATCCTCCTAAATTATGAGGGTAAATTATACCCATTTTCTATCATTTTAATTTCTCAGTATCAGAATTCATATAATACTCTAACTATTAATCTGGTAGTTGCTTGGTCTGATGACTAACACCTTTGCAACCCTTGTTACTCTTTTAGCCTCAACTCAGTGGGGCAATGGTCTGAGCCAAGCACATCATCGTGGATAATCACATCTTCTACGCGGGGTAGCAGATTTTCGGAGATCAGAAAATAATCAATCCGCCAGCCAACATTTCGAGAACGCGCCGCACCACGATATGACCACCAAGAATATTGCTCTTTTTCAGGGTAAAGATGTCTAAAAGGGTCTACTAAGCCGTGCGCCATAAACTTATCGACCATTGCACGCTCTTCGGGCAAAAAACCAGATGTTTTGTGATTTGTTTTGTGATTTTTCAAATCTATTTCATTATGCGCTGTATTAAAATCGCCCGTAATAATAACAGATTCTCCTGCTAAATGAAGCGCATTAACTTGCTCTAATAAAAGTTCATAAAAATCGAGTTTGTATTGCACGCGCTCATGTCCGCGTTGCCCATTGGGGAAGTAGATATTATAAAGATAAAAATTGGGGTGACGTGTCCGAAGCACACGCCCCTCTACATCGAAACGCTCACTACCGATTCCCAAGTTTACTTCAAGCGCGTCCCGCTTAATCCAAGTAGAGGTGCCACTATATCCTTTTTTCTCGGCTGGGTTCCAAATAACCTTATACCCATCCACTTCCCGTTGTTCTTCTGGCAATTGCTCAGGTAAAACCCGTGTTTCTTGTAGGCACATCGCATCGGGCGATTGTTCAATAATCCAAGGTAAAACACCTTTTTTTAGGGCGGCTCTTAGCCCATTAACATTCCATGTAATTATCTTCATCTTATATCCTCTTCTATGGTAAACTTAATTTATATTTTAAGGGAAAGAACTTATGACTAATGAAATAAAAAACATTCTATGTATTGAAGACGAACCAGAAATGATTGATTTGATTCGTATTATTCTCAATCGGCATGGCTTCGATGTGCGAGGGGCAGATGGTGGTAGAGAAGGGCTAGAAATGGTCAACGAAAATCCGCCAGACCTAGTTTTGCTCGATTTAATGATGCCTGATATAGACGGTTGGGAAGTATACCAGCAAATAAAAGCAGACGAAAAAACAAAGAAAATTCCCATCATTATCATCACCGCAAAAGCCCAAAATGTAGATAAGGTGCTTGGCTTACACATCGCTAAAGTAGATGATTATATTTCTAAACCATTTAGCCCCAAAGACCTCTTAGCCAGCGTTCAAAAAGTGCTAGGCTTAGAATTAACAGCTCTCTAAAACCGTCAGACTCAATCGGCAGGGCGGCAAAAGTCGCCCTTTTTTAATGCCTATGCCTCGAAATATTCATATTCGCAATTTGGATGCCGCGTCTCAAACGCTATTGCAAATTAAATACTGTGATACCTTTTTTTATCGTTTGCGCGGGTTAACGTTCACCTCCGAAATCGCACCTGCATCAGGCTTGCTTCTTGTTCAAAAAACAGATTCCCGGTTAGACGCGGCGATTCACATGCTCGGTGTTAGCTATGATTTAGCCGTTATTTGGATCAACTCATCCATGAAAGTAGTCGATAAAGTTTTGGCAAAAAGCTGGCATTTATCTTATGCCCCCAAAGAACCCGCACAATATATTTTAGAAATTCATCCCGATAGATTAGCGGAGTTTGAAATCGGAGATAAGGTTCAATTTGAAGATGTGTAGACTCGTGAAAAGTGAAACAAAAAAACGGGAAAACCCGAAAGATCTCAATCGCACTATAGGTAAATCAAAGCCTATGCTTTCAAAATCGCCGCGCAAAAAACGTGCACAAATAAAACCTTTCGGTTTTCTATTCTCTTTCCTGCTCATCTTTTCTTTTCTTCTGGCAACAAATCCTGTTTATGCCCAAGAAGGGGAAGGAAACCCCGTTTATATCGTTCAATCTGGTGATACCTTATGGGATATTGCCTCACGATTTAATGTTGACCTTGATGACCTGATTGCAATAAACGAGCTTGTAGATAACAACCTCGTTGTAGGGCAAGAGGTTATTATTCCTGGTCTTGAAGGGGTAAGTGGTGTCCTAAGAACAGAAACTGTGCCTTATGGGGATAATTTACGCTCTCTCAGGCGGCGCACACAAATGCCTCAAGAGATTTTACGCAGACTAAACCGACTTCTTAGCCCAACCGAGTTATACGCAGGGGTTAAATTGATTGTTCCTGTAGATGAAGAAGCATCTTCGCTTTCGGCACGCGTCTCGCTCAAGGAGGGTGAAACCTTGCTCGAAGAGGCAATCCGTGAAGATAGCGATATTTGGACACTCACAGAAATCAATACCCTAAGCAATACCTCCTCTGCCCTCCCTGGGGAAGTTTTATACGCACCTGCAAGAAATGAAAATGAAGCCAGTAGTGTAAATGGACTTCCGCCGGCATTTCTCTCTGTAAAGGTAGAAACTCTACCCTTTTATCAGGGAGGCACAGCAAAAATTAGTGTAGAAATCGCTGATAATGTTAGGCTAAACGGCTCACTTTTTTCAAATAAAGAATATCAGCTAGAATTCTTTTCTGATCAAGAAAACAATTTCGTGGCACTGCAAGGCGTCCACGCTATGGCAGAGCCTGGCGCATATCCGCTCAAATTAGAAGCCACTTATCCCGATGGCCACATAGAATCCTATGAGCAAATGGTGCTCATTAATTCAGGGGGATATAACGATGAAATCTTGCTCGTCCCCCCAGAAACACTTGACCTCGCCACTAGAGAAAAAGAAGAAAGCGAGCTAATGGCTGTTGTTTCTCAAGCAAGCCCAGAACAATTGTGGAGCGGTGTCTTTACTAACCCTTCTGTATATGAAGATTGCTTTACCTCCTACTATGGCAATCGGCGTTCTTATAGAGCAAATGATGGAAGCACCGATAAAAATTATGAGGGCTTTCACAGCGGCTTAGATTTTTGTGGTGGAACAGGGCTAGAAATAGACGCCTCAGCGAATGGCGTAGTCGTCTTTGCTCAAAGTACAACAATTCGCGGCAACGCGACAATTATCGATCATGGTAGGGGCATTTTCACAGGATATTGGCATCAATCGGAAACTTATGTTGAGGTCGGCGATGAGGTTGTGGCTGGCGAGGTAATTGGCTTGGTTGGCGCAACGGGGCGTGTAACAGGCGCACACTTACATTGGGAAGTGTGGGTTAATGGCGCGCAGGTGAATCCGATGGAGTGGTTGGAGCAGAGTTTTCCGTAGATAAGCGAGCCTAGAAAATGCTTGGGGGGGGCAAGCAAGCCTAAATTTACGCGTGTCGTGTAGCTATCATCTTCCAAGATAAGTCTTGGGGTACGAATTCTCTTTTGACAAATCACCCCCTCCCTGCTATACTGCCAAACGTTAAACATGGATATAACTTTCACTGTCAGTAGACAGTTTTTGAATAAGAACAACCAAAGTTCTGCAAGAAGCCCTCGGGAGAAAGATTCCTTTGGGCTATTTTTTTAATCTAAACCGCACAAGGCGGTTCTATAACTATTTAAAGAGGAAATATGAGTAAAAAATTGAAGATTGTGCCACTTGGTGGCTTAGGGGAAGTAGGGAAAAATATGATGGCGTATGAATACGGTGAGAATGTTCTCATTGTAGATATTGGCATTATGTTCCCCGAAAATGATATGCTAGGGATTGATTATATAATCCCCGATTTTACCGATTATATAGCCGCAAAAAGAGATGCGGTACGCGGCATTGTGATTACACATGGTCACGAAGACCATGTTGGTGCAATTTCGCATCTTTTGCAAGAAGTTAACGCCCCTGTTTACGGCACGACCTTAACAATGGGGTTGGCAGAAGTAAAAATGAAACGCAATAAAATGGCGGGGCAAGGCAATTTTAATGTGGTGCAGGCGGGTGATACAGTCAATATCGGTCCCTTTAAAGTGGAATTTTTCCACGTTTGCCATTCTATTCCTGACGCTGTCGGTTTGGGTATCACTTCACCTGCTGGTTTAGTTGTGCACATGAGCGATTATAAATTTGACCACACCCCTGTAGATGGCTGGCAAACCGACTACGCGAAGCTGGCATCCTTCTCCGAACGTGGCGTAGATTTGCTTTTGGCAGATTCTACCAACGCCACCCGCCCGGGCTGGACACCGTCTGAAAGAGTGATTGACCCTGCCTTTGATACCGTTTTTGAGAATGCGCCGGCGCGTATTATTGTGGCATCTTTTGCTTCACAAATTTCCCGTATGCAACAAGTGGTCGATGCCGCGGTAAAACACGGTCGTAAAATCGCTTTTGTAGGCATGAGCATGGTAGATAACTCAAAATTGGCGATTAAATTGGGCTATCTCGAAGTGCCAACGAACACCTTGGTCAGCCTAGATCAAGCATTAGGCATGAAGGGCAAAGATGTGGTGCTCATGGGCACCGGTTCTCAAGGCGAGCCATCGTCTATTATGGGACGCTTAGCCACTGGCACAAATCGGCATTTTGGCTTGAAAGATAACGATACCATTGTGCTTTCATCACACCCTATCCCCGGCAACGAAGAATCGGTGAATAAAACCATCAACTCTTTGCTCCGCCGTGGCGCAACCGTAATAGACGATACTATCCTTCCCATTCACGTTTCTGGTCACGCCAGCCAAGAAGAGATGAAATTGCTCCTCAGCCTAGTAAAACCGAAAAACTTTGTCCCTATGCACGGCGAACTACACATGCTCCACCGCCACGCCATGATGGCAGAAGGAATGGGCATAGACCCCGATAGTATTTTCATTGCAGAAAATGGTCAGGTCATCGAACTTGAAAACAGCAAAATCTCCCTCGGCGAACGTCTCCCCGGTGGCTACGTCTTTGTAGATGGAGATAGCATAGGCAATACCGATCATAAAGTTATGCAAGAACGCGAACGTCTCTCGCAAGGCGGCATCTTCTTAATTGACCTTAATATAGATAAATTCACAGGCAAGCTCATGCACGACCCCGAAATCATCACCCGCGGTTTCGTCACCCCCGAAGAAGCCGATGAGCTAATCCCCCTCGTTCAGAAAAAAGTAATAGACATCATTGAAGGCGGCATAGACAACCCCAAACGTGTCATGAACGTCATCCGCTCTTTCTTATATAATGAGACAAAGCGCAAGACAATGGTTTTTGTGACTTCGAGCAAGGTTTAGGAATTAGTAAATCAAGGAAACAGGAAACTGGAATCAGAAAGGGCGACTGCGTTAATGCAGTCGCCCTTTTTTTATTTGGAAGGAGCGGGGCACGCGTGCTTCGACAGCCTCAGCATATATGTTTTGAACTTGGGTCTGCTTAATGAACTTTTAATTTTCCCCTCACCCATTCCCCTCAAAAAAAGTCGTAGTCGCTTCCCCATCCATACTAATATCTTCGCGCTTGAATACTTTTGCAAAAGTTAACCAAAGTATTTTTATATCAAGCCAAAAAGACCAATTATCTATATACCATAAATCCAAATCAAATTTCTCTTCCCATGAGATATTATTACGCCCGTTAATTTGTGCCCAGCCCGTGATGCCGGGGCGCATATCATGCCTGCGCATTTGTTCTTCGTTATAAAGGGGAAGATATTGCATAAGAAGCGGGCGAGGTCCCACCAAGCTCATATCACCGCGTAAAATGTTGAGGAGTTCGGGCAACTCGTCTAAGCTGGTGGTGCGCAGAAAACGCCCAAAGCGCGTAATCCGTTCACCGTCTGCGAGCAAGTGTCCATCACGCGCGTGGCGGTTATTCATCGTCCTAAATTTATAGATGAAAAAAGGCTCGCCTTTATAGCCCGGTCTCTCTTGTTTAAAAAGAATCGGCATCCCATGAAAAATTAACACAAAAAAAGAGATGAAAAGTAAGAGGGGAGCGAGTATAATCATCCCAATTAAGGCAATGAGAAAATCAAAAATATATTTGCTTTGCATACCTAGATTTTACCAAAAGATGGTATAGTTTTGTTGGATTTGTTTTTCTGAACACGGAGAATACAGATTTTACGGAAAAAACTTTTTTGTTTTCACCATAAAATCAGAATACAACTCCGTGTGATCCGTGAAATCCGTGTTCAAAAAGTTATACCGTACCGGAGATATTATGAGCGAAAGAATTTTAATAATTGAAGATGACCCCGCAATTTTGAAAATGTTGCGCCGTGGGCTGGCGTACGAAGGCTATCTCGTAGATACGGCCACTGATGGACGCAGTGGGCTGATGGTGGCACGAGACAATCACCCCGATTTGGTGGTATTAGATTGGATGTTGCCTGGCATGGACGGCTTGGAAGTTTGCCACCGCTTACGCACAGGCAGCGAAGTGCCAATTTTAATGCTAACCGCAAAAGATACGGTACAAGATCGTATTCAAGGTTTAGACGCAGGCGCAGATGATTATTTGGTAAAACCTTTTAATCTCGATGAGCTTTTAGCGCGAATTCGTGCTCTCTTGCGGCGCACGCAGACTAAACGTATTCCCATTATGGAGTTTTCTGACCTAAAGCTAGATACTGGCTCACGGCAAGCTTCACGCGAAGAACGGCTTATCACGCTAACCGCCAAAGAATATGAGTTATTAGACCTTTTTATGCGCCATCCGCGCCAAGTTTTAACCCGCGAGATGATTTTTGATCGCGTTTGGGGCTATGATTTTGGTGGTCAGAGCAATGTGCTTGAGGTGTATATCCGCTACTTACGCCAAAAACTAGAAGATGGGGGCGAAGTGCGCTTAATTCAAACAGTGCGCGGTGTTGGCTACGTTTTGCGAGAGACCCCCTAATTTTTTCACCACAAAGGCACAAGGAAACACAAAGAAAAAACTTTTTTCTTTGTGCTCCTTTGTGCACTTCGTGGTAGATAACCATGCTACGCGCTAGGCTTACTCTACTCTACTCCACACTTTTAGGAGGCGTTTTTCTTCTCTTTGGTGTGGCAATTTATGCCCTTGTTAATGTCACCCTCATCGGGCAAATTGACGACCTACTCGACACCACTGCAAAAGAAATTTTGGCAGTGGCGCGTGTCGATTCTGTGGGCGAACTAACGGTTCTGCACCTCCCCCCGCTTAATATAGCACGCAACGTTCACATACAAGTTTGGGACAAAGAAGGCAGGCTCATTTCTTCCTCGCTTGACAAGGACGAGTTTTCGGATGCGCTAGACATCAACGGATTAATGGCGACCAGCTCAAACTATGAAAATGTAGACTACCACGCCGTAAACATGCGTGTATTGAGCTTACCTCTTGCTGTGGGCGGGCGTGCGGCGGGAACAATGCAAGTAGCCACCAGTTTAACACTAATAGATGTGCTAAAACAAGATTTACTCTATATTCTCGTAATGACGGCACTTTTTGCCATCATAGTCGCTACATTAGGCTCCTGGCTAACCATCGAACGTTCTCTTGCCCCCCTCGATAGCGTAGTAGAAACAGCCGAGCAAATTAACCGAGCCGATGACCTCTCGCGGCGCATTCCCTACAACAATTTACCAAACGATGAAGTAGGTCAACTTGTATTAACCTTCAACAAAACACTTGAAAGGCTAGAAAGAATCTTCACCTCCCAGCAACGCTTTTTAGCCGATGTGAGCCACGAACTCCGCACACCCTTGACTGTTATCAAAGGCAATCTGGGGTTAATGCGCCGCATGAATACAGTTGACAAAGAAACGCTACTGAGCATTGATGAGGAAACCAACCGCTTAACCCGTCTCGTAGGCGATTTATTATTACTCGCTCAAGCCGAAACAGGAAAACTCCCCCTTCAAAAAGACCCATTAGAATTAGACAGCCTTGTCTTTGAAGTGCTACAAGAGATGCACGTTTTGGCGGGCGATAAAGTGAGCCTGAAATTAGAAGAAATTGACCAAATCCAAGTTTTGGGTGATAGAGATAAACTAAAACAAGTTTTGCTTAATTTAGTCTCAAACGCCATTCAATATACGCCAGAAGGTGGCGAAATTACGCTGGGATTATCCAAAGTCGGCAAAAAAGCACGTCTCACCATTAGCGATACAGGACCAGGAATTCCAGCCGAAGACTTATCACATATCTTCGAGCGTTTTTATCGTGCCGAAAAATCACGCACACGTTCAAAATCTGCGGGTTTTGGGCTAGGACTTTCTATAGCTTATTGGATTGTAAGAAATCACGAAGGGGAAATTACTGTTGAAAGCGAAGAAGGAGAGGGGACGTTTTTTGAGATTTTATTGCCTGCGATTGTGGGCTAATAAATCAGTGGCTCAAGAAACGGTAGCGGCTAAAATTTCCTGACGCTTGCTCCCTCTGTCCTTCGGACATCTCCCCTTTTCATATCAGTCAAAGTTTACCATTACCCAGTAAACCAGTAGAACAGCAAATCAGTAAACCAAGCTCACTGGTTGCTCCGCGCTTGCGCACATAAACTAGTTCCACCATGCGCCAGCCATTCATCTAAGCGCGCGCTTTGTGAGGCTCCCTGCAACGCATCTGTGTAAATACCACCTCCCCAATAGGCATAGCGTTGGGTCTCATTTGCCCAATAATACTCACTTTTAGCAATAACGCTAATCCCACCGTTATAGCCTGCCAAAGCAAGGCGTTCATTCCCATTAGCCGCTTTTAATGATTGGTTAAGATAACCAAGCCCGCGTAAAGCATTCGTATCAGGGAGATAAGGATTTTCCCCGCTCTTAAAATGAAAAGGCATCACCTGAAAAAGCCCCATCGCACCTGCACTAGAGGTAGCACGCGGGTCTCCACACGATTCTATTTGCATCACAGTCGCTATGAGATTTGGGTCTAAACTCGCTTCAGATGCCCAGACCATAATTTTATCTCCCCAATAATGGACTTCGGGCGTAAATAATGGAGAAATGCCAGGGTGCAAAGCATAGCGTCCACTATCAGAATCTGTCTCACCGCCCGCACTAGCAGATTCCTTTGAGTTGCTTAACGAAAAAAGAAAGAAAATACCAACCGTAAAAACTAAAAGTATCGGAAGCAAAGAGATAGGAGAAAGTGAGGGGGAGTCATAATCATAGTCGTACTCCTCTGGTCCAACTTCATCTACTTCTTCATCGTAGTCATATTCAGGATAATAGTATTCGTCCTCTTCTACATACTCCCCCTCGAAGCCCTCCTCAACAAAATCATCGTATTCCTCATAATACTCATCATCGTACATATATTTCACATCATAGACTCTATCAAAAATAAATAATAGCATTGAGAAGAACCCATTCCTTTCAAGGGTGCGGATTCTTCTCACCTATCTCCAACAAAGACTCTCTCAACTAAAACCTGCGCTCATCTCCTTGCTTGGTGCGTGCACCCGAAGCAGAAAGATTATGGTAGGTCGGATCTGCACTAAAACTTGCTGGTGAATGAAGCGGCTTAGACGTAGGCGGGCGGCTGGTTGGCTTTTTGTAAGGACTACGCTTAGGAGCTGTTCTTTTGCTCTTTGCGTATGTTCTTTTTTGTGTATCTTGGCTAAATAAACGATCCCCTGCAAGAGAAAAGGTGCCAATAATTAGAACACGGATTAGCCAAACCATAACCGCAACAAAAATAGGGACTACTTTCGTCATTGTTTCAGAGCTAACAACCGCACTACCCACGCTCCCGTTCTGAGCGATAGCCATAGAAACGCCCCACCACGTAAGCATGGCATTCATCAATGCGGCTAAAATCCACGCCCCAAAAAGATACCAGACTTCTGCTGGTTCGTCAGCCCCCTGTTCTGGGGTAAAGAGACGGGCAACACCAGCAAAATCTATGCCACAAAAGGCAATTGCCAAAATTGTTGCCCAGCGAATGCCTAAAAAGCGTAAATCACCAAGCATATCTTCTAGTGCGAAAGCTGTTGAGCTAAAGTTGAAAATCTCAAATGCAAGTAACGCACCGATAATCATAAGCCCCCATGCTGCACCACGCTCTAAGGTGTACCCTCCAAAAAGTTTAAAGTTCTTTTTCATTTCAATCTCCTTATGCCAAATGGATAGACAAGCACATTATAGAACAATTGTTCTATTTCTGTCAATAGGGAGAGTTTTCTTAGCGATAAGGAAATCTGAGACGCGCGTGACCCAAACTTAAGTGTAAAGAACGAGCTTTTTTCTAGCCTAAACGAACATACGGTTTACGCCATACAAATGCTTGGGGCTTCAGCACTCCAGCCAAAACAAGTACGCTTGCCCCCATCCCATATCCCCAAACTATTTTTTCATCACCTTATCTGCCCACATGCGCGGCGGGCGGATAATCCACCAGCGTATCCAGTAGAGGGCAAAAATGAGCAAAAGGGGAAGAAGGTAAGGCAGAATTTCGGGAGCATGAGCGACTCGTAAATAAATCACCCACGAGGTGGTCAGTAGAATTAGCGCAAGTGATATGCTCCATTTTTTGCCCCCCCAGCGATCTTGCGCCGTTTTGAAAACTAAGGCAAGAGGAAAGAAAAAAAACGGATAAATATCTGGGGTAATGTGAAGCCCAAGAAAAGGCGTAATAGCGAGGCTAAGCCCTGCCACCCAAAAAAGATGTTGTCCCGAACGCCCGCGAACGTTAAACCACTCTAAAATAAGTATTAATATAGCCACCCATTTAATTATTTGGGCTATCAAATCACCTCTGTCTGGAAGCCAAATTTGAAGGGTTTCGCTAAAAAATATTCCCTGTGTAGCGCGCAGGTTGGCAAGAACAGCACCTGCAAAAGGAAGGAGCCAATTGGGGTAAATAATGAGCGAAAATCCTACAAGGGCAATGATACTCATACCCATTAAAGAAAAAACACGCCATTGGCGAGAGGTGATGAGGGTGAAAAAAATCAAGATAAATACTAAGCCCCCACTCTCTAAATAGGTTATGCCAAAAACAAGCAGAACCGCGAGTGCTTCATCCCATTTTTCTTGAAGAGCAAATAGTGCTAAAAGAAGAAAAAGAGCTTTGAAAATTACACCACTAGCAATAAGGAGAGGATAAAATCCATAAAAACTAAGAAAAAGTGCAATAAAAAAAAGTGCTAGATTTAACCGAGAAATTTTCCATTTTGCCAAATGAATACTCAAAAACCCCACACCAAAAAGGGCAATTTCAGCAAAGCTCATCCAGAGTGAGCGAGCGAGGGCGAAGTTTTCAATGAAAGCAAAGGGAAAATAAAAAACGAGTATATAAAAAGGTGTATCTAATCTGTAGGGGTATTCGTCTTTCTCAGCCGGATGCCCATAAATTTCTTTCTGAACTTCGATAGCAGATTCTTCGATATAGGGGTTTTCTTGGTCAAAGAGAAATGCACGCGCCCCCATCCACCGAACGAGGAAATCTTCTCCATCGGGAAGACGCGGGCTGAGGGCGTAGTTCCCCGCAAGGAGAACGCCAATAAGGAGGACAAGAGCTATAGAGAGAATGAGATAAGAGCGTATTCTTTTCAAGTAATTATTCCATAGTAAAGGGGATGCGCATAAACGTAATTATAGAACAAAAAGGTGAAAAGTGCTTAAAAGAAAAAGTGGACAGCATTTTTATTCCGTCCACTTAAAAGAATCGTCCTTTGTGCCTCATTCCCCCACCAAAACAGGTAAACAAGCGGGGAAAATCTCATAATTGGCTTCATAAAGTTCATGGCTAAAAATCTCCCCATCTGTATGAGCGGGCGAACTTTCGATCAGTTTCACTGAAAGTTTTTTTGTATTAATTTCATACAGCCACTCTTTTTCTTCAAAAACTTTCCCGTCCGAATCCATTAGCTTAGGAAGTGTCGCCAACAGTCCCAAGCGAGATTCACGATAGCCAAAAGAAAAAGTTAATTTCCCATCAAAAAGATTGGCATGAGGCGTCATATAAAAAAGCCCGCCTGTAACTGCTCCATTTCCAACTGAAATTAGAGAAACATCGCCGGTATATTCACCTTCATCCCATTTGATTTCAGCGTGCCAACTTGGACCCTGCTGTATAGCAGATAAAGCGGCATATAAATAACGCGGCACTCCCTTTAACCACCCAATGCCTTCCTGAATAACCGTGACTAAAGGCTCTAAACCCAACGCAGTGTTATTTGCAAAATAGCGTCCATTTACTGCGCCCAAATCCATTTTACGCGTCTTACCACTGGCGATAACTTTTGCCATCTCACCTAATTCTAAAGGTAAGCCTAAATTATGCACCAAGTCATTTGCTGTGCCTAAAGGAAGAATGCCAAAAGTTGAAAAATCTTCTCCTTTAGGCGTTGCTTTCGCAATCCCATTCACAACTTCGCCAATTGTTCCATCGCCCCCCGCGGCAATAATTGGAGAAAAGCCATCTTTTACAGCCTGCTCAGCTAAATCAACACAGTCATTTGCTTTTTCAGAACGTACGACTTCAAACGCCACCCCAGCATTTTTTAATGCAGAACTAGCTTCAGGAAAACGCTCTTGCGCACGCCAACGCGCAGAGTATGGATTAAGGATTATTTTTGCAGTCATTTATATCTCCAATCATTACCTTCCGAGTATATCTTGAAATATTTCGCCCAACATTACATTTTTATATCTATCTACCATGCAGAAAATCTGTCGAGCGTATTCTTTTCCTCCTCGCACAAAACCAACTCAACCGCCATCAAACTATCTTCAAGTTGAGCAACTGAGTTTGCACCAATTATCGGAGAGCTAATGCTCTCATCTGCCAAATGCCAAGCTAACGCAACCTGTGTTACGGTTGCATTGTGCGCAGTTGCAATTTTGCCCATCTCATCTAATAAACGCCAATTCTTCTCATTATAATACGCCGCCACACTCTCTGAGCGCACTGAATTTGCCTTGAAGTCTCGGCTATACTTTCCCGTTAAAAAACCAGCCGCAAGTGGACTATAAGGAATTACACCTATCTTTTTCTCTCGGCAAATCTCTGCTAATTCATGCTCGTATTCACCACGATGGACCAAATTATAATGCGGTTGAAGTGTCTCATAACGCGCCAAGCCGAACTTCTCGGAGACATCCAAAGCCTCTGTTAATTGCAAAGCTGAATAATTTGAACAACCAATCGCACGCACCTTCCCTGCCTTAATCAAATCATCAAAAGCGCGCAAAGTTTCTTCAATTTCGACCTTTTCGTCTGCCCAATGTGCTTGATATAAATCAATATAATCAATTTGCAAGCGTGCTAAAGAATCATCTACCATTTTTAGGATTCGTTTTCTCGACAGCCCCTCTGTAGGCGGATTTCCCATTATTCCGCGCACTTTAGTCGCAATCACAAGCGATTCACGCGGGATTTGGGCTTGCTTCCACCAGTGACCAATTATCTCCTCTGAAACACCGCCTGAATTCCCCTCTACCCAGCGGGAGTAAATATCTGCGGTGTCAAAAAAGTTAATTCCCGCCTCATAAGCCGCAGATAAAACTTTGAAAGACTGCTCTTTATCTACTGTCCAACCGAACTGCATTGTCCCCAAGCAAAGCGAAGAGACTCTAATCCCCGTAGAACCCAATTCTCGATACTTCATCATTCGACCTCCTACTGCGATTCCACCGCCTTGCGGCTAGCGCAAGGGTTTAGTTGTACAAAAAACCTATCGAAGCAACTCCACATAAATTCGCTTATTAATTTTCCCTTTCGATTTATAATTGGTTACACGCATTTCGCCAACTTCTGATGTATTCTTAACATGGGTGCCCCCATCCGCTTGAAGGTCCAAACCAACAATTTCGATGGTACGAATTTCATCAATTCCTTTAGGGAGTAGATTAATCTTCGTCCGAATCAAATCAGGAATCTGAAAAGCCTCTTCACGTGGCAAGATGGCCACTTTTACATCATACTCTTTTTTCGCCTCAATATTGATATTCTCTTCTATCTCCGCGACCAATTCTTTACGCATGGTTTCAAACTCGAAATCCATGCGCCCCTTAAGCATATCCATATTCCCACCGGTCACGCTGGCACCATAATCTCGAAAAACAACACCACAAAGGATATGCATAGCTGTGTGCGTGCGCATAAGTTTATAGCGGCGGTCCCAGTCAATTTCGCCATGCACGCTTGCGCCAACTTTGGGCAACTCTGCATCCCCGCCGATAAAGTGGAGCACATCTGCGCCGCGCTTTTTAGTTTTTATTACTGGGTATTCTGTTCCACCAACGCGCACCAAGCCCAAATCGTAGGGTTGTCCCCCACCGCCAGGGTAGAAAGCTGTTTGGTCTAGCACCAAAGTTCGGGGTTCAGAATCCACGCGGAGGATTTCCGCATCAAATTCTTTAAGATAACTATCCGTTTGGTAAAGTAAATTGGTCATGGAGTCTCCTTTTCTAGCTTAAGAATAAAATCCCCGCTTATAAAGCGAGGATTTTGGTGTTTTCTAGTTATTCTCCCAAATAATCGCGTAATTTACGCCGCACGGTGGGATGCCGCAATCGGCTCAAAGCCTGCGCTTCAATTTGGCGAACACGCTCACGCGTCACGCCCATTTTGCGCCCAACTTCTTCGAGAGTATAGGCTTGCCCATCTAAAATGCCGTAGCGCAATTGCAAAATACGCACTTCGCGAGGGGGTAAATTGCCCATGACTTCTACAAGATGATCCTGCAAAAGGTGATGCGTTGCGGTATCGTCAGGCGGTGGGGAATCTTGGTCTTCGATGAAATCGCCCAAGACAGAATCTTCTTCATTATCTGTAGGCAGTTCCAGCGAAAGCGGACGCCGTGCAACCTTAATCATGTGTTCCACTTTCTTCGGCGGAACTTCTAAGGCTTCGGCTAATTCATCAACGACTGGGGCGCGTCCCAATTTTTGGGTGAGCTGATGCTGAATTCGGAGCAGTTTATTAATTTGGTCGCCCATGTGAACGGGAACGCGAATTGTGCGCCCTTGGTCGGCGATAGCCCGCGTTACTGCTTGACGAATCCACCAAGTTGCATAGGTGCTAAATTTGTGACCACGCCTATAATCAAATTTTTTGGTAGCACGGATTAAGCCTATATTGCCCTCTTGAATTAAATCAAGAAAAGGGACACCGCGTCCCATATACTTTTTGGCAACAGAAATTACTAAACGAGAGTTTGCGGTAATCAGATGCTCGCGTGCCGCCCAGCCATCTTCAATAAGGCGGCGCAATTCGGTGCGCCGAGTGAGGCTGACGCGCCCTACCGCTAACTCTTCTCGCGCCATACGCCCACGCTCAATTCGCTGGGCTAATTCAACTTCTTCTTCCGCGGTTAAAAGCGGAACACGACTTACTTCTTTGAGATATAAGCCAATCGTATCTTTTGTATCTATATTTGCCAAATAATCTTCAGAGACATTCTGGTCGATTTTTTCTTTATTTTCTTCATCTGATGATTTATCCAGTTCCTCATCAGAGGGACCAGGCAAGGTAGCATCTTCAATAAAGGGGATGCCAGCACTTAATAGCGCGGCAAAAGCCTCCTCAAGTTGAGCAACATCTTGCTCGGCGTTAGGAAAGATATTCAAAATATCGTCAAAGGTGACAAATTTCTTTTTCCGACCCAGCGCAAGCAACTTGATAATACCAGGAGAGGCTTTTTCTTCTACTTCAATTAAAATTTTCTCAGTCATAAATTTTAGAAACACCTTTTTCTATTTATAGTTTCTTCTAACTCAGCATACTCTTTTTTATACAGAAATACAACTATATATTAGATGCAGAACTTACAAAAATGTTACTTTCTTTTCTAGGTAAAAACACAATATAAAAGAAGTAACACACAAAATAAAAGGCACAGAAGCCCAAAAGCATCGGTGCCATTTAAACGACTGTACCACTATACAAAATTAGGGACATAAAGTCAAGCGTTTACACAAATTCTAATACTATTTTAATCTTTAGCATAACGCCCCTGTAAGCATCCCCTAAAAACCCTTAGGTTTTATTAGACTCTATCGGGAATAAGGTTTTTATTTCCAATAGAGTCTGTTTTATGCACAATAGCACCCTACAGCGCCCCCGCCTTCTTCAATGCGCTCTCTAATTGAATTAAGGATATAGGCTTAATAATCATCGCTTGAGCACCACCCTCCATCGCTCGCTTTTTAGTTTCTGGCTGATCGTCTGATGTGATAATAAGAACTGGCACCTTCATCAAGCGCGGCTCACGGCGTAAATAAGCTAAAATCTCCAAACCATCTACGCCAGGCATATTTACATCGAGCAAAATCAAAGGCGGCGTGTGCTCTGCCAACAAAGCCATAGCAGAGCTTGAGCCATATGCGGAGCGAGCATCAACCCCCAACAGCTTCAGCATCTCTACCAAAGCATCTGCAGTATTACGATTATCATCAATTACAATGGCTTCACTCATTATTTTTCTCCAAATTCATAGCCGGGCATCTCTGAAACCGTATCTCTAAAAACTTTGCTTTCTATCACTTCAAAAAGCGGGGCTAAAAGTTCACTCTCAAAATAAATTTCGGGGATAATTAGTTCATAACGCTCATGAAAAAGCGGCAAAAAATCTAAATCTAGAGCCTGCGCCGCCGCCGAAATTCCCAAACCGCAATCGACGCGCCCCGAAGCGACAGCCGCCGCCACACCCAAATGCGTATATTCTTCATTACTATAACCGAGAACTTGCTTAGTGGCTATCCCCTTTAAGTTCAAATGATAATCCAGAAGGACGCGCGTCCCCGCACCGCGTTGACGGTTAACAAACTGGATGCCCGAACTAGCAACATCTTCCAGACCTTTAACATTTTTCGGATTCCCGCGTAACGTGAGCAAGCCCTGCTCCCGATTAACCAAAAGCACCTGTCGGACGCGTTGATTCGCTAAATACTTAGCGATATAGCTGTCGTTATAAATTCCTGTCTCTGGGTCAAGCAAGTGAGAGCCAGCCAAATGCGCTTCTCCGCGCTTGAGAGCTACAAGCCCCCCCAACGAACCAACATTCGATGAAATTAAGCGTCTATCTTTCTCTGAGAGAAATTGCGCTATTAAATCGAGCGTCATATCATGCGAGCCGATACAAAAGATGGTCTTCTCAAGTTCAGCACGAGTTCTATAAAGATGAATATCTACTTCATCCCCCGCTTCTGCGCCTTGTGTGCCACGCGGCATAACGGCGAGTCCATCTGCACGAACGAGAGACGAGATAACGCCAGCCCCACGTGAAAGCGGTGCGGCAAGCATCCGCTCACCCACGCGCCCAACAGCCATGCGGATGTAGTCATCGTCTCCAGCGGGAGATGTTGTTTTCCGCGTCAGAGTCGCTTTAATGGTATCAAGTTCAAAACGCGCGCGCCCCGTCCATCTTGCCATTAATTCTTCTACGAAAATCTCCCCCGTCAACGCGGCAGAGACAGGGTATCCCGGCATCCCAATAATCGGGATCAGGGATTCTCCATTTGGTAATTTGGGCAACATCCCGATGATTACGGGATGGCCAGGGCGAACAGCGATGCCGTGCACAAGGAGCGTGCCGAGTTTCTCAACTACGCTGGACGAAAAATCCTCCGCACCAGCCGAAGAACCGGCGTTGAGCAAAATCAGATCGTGGTTTTGAGCGGCTTCGGCTACACGCTGTGAAATGAGTTCAAAATCGTCAACCGTGATGGAGAAACGAGTTGCCACGCCGCCCCATTTTTTGATTTGCGCCGCTAAAACGAGCGAGTTATATTCGAGAATATCACCGCGCTTGAGTTCGGAGCCAATTTCGACCAGCTCTGTGCCAGTGGGCAAAATAGCCACACGGGGCTTGCGAGAAACGGGGATTTCGATATGCCCTGAAGCCGCAATCGCGCCCAAATCGGCGGGGCGAAGAATATGCCCAGCGGGCAAGACGAGTTGCGTGGCAACAATATCTTCACCCAGCGGGCGGACGTGTTTCCACGGTGCAACCGCGGCACGGATGCGAATTTCTTTCGGCTCACGAATGGCGGGGGTGATTTCACCATCGGCATCGAGGGCTTCGGTCTCTTCGATCATGATGACCGCATTGAATTCTTCGGGGAGTGGATCGCCAGTATCAACATATTGCGCCTGCTCTCCAATTTGGAGCGTGAGCGGTGCGGTCAGCGTTGCACCCGCCGTATCTTTTGCGCGGACAGCAAATCCGTCCATAGCGGAGGCATGATAATGCGGCGAGGAGACCTTCGCCCAAATTGGCTCAGAAAGAACACGCCCGAGCGCATTTTCATCGAGGGGAATGAATTCAGTTGCCAGCACGCGCCATAAATCGGCATTTTTCAGGGCTTCTTTAAGGGCGGCTTTGGCTTTGTCGAGGGGGATGTCGTGAAGGTATAGGGGCATGTTTTTTAGGGATTAGGTAATTAGAGAGTAGGGATTAGGGATTAGGGAATCAAGGATTAGGAAATAGGTGGCTTTTTTTTCGCACAAGTCATCCTTCCCCAAAAAACGGAAGCAGGAAATCTGCTCCCCATCTCCGCCGCAGGGAAAGGGGCTGGAGGTCGAAAAATAAAATTATCATATCAAAATTACCTCAACCATCTCCCCCGCGCTCAAACCTGTTGCATCAGATGAGATTTTCAACAAGCCATCAGCCCCAACAAGCGTAAAAATTAAATTAGATTTCCCGAAAATAGGATTAGCCAAATAGCTTTTCTCTGCGTTCTTGGCGGTTAGTCTAATCGGTATCCAATCCTCGCGCCCAGCCTGTGAGGAGATGTTCACTGTCAGCTTCGCAGAAACGCTGGGGCGTAATTCTTCTGCGCTTTGCCCCAATAATCGTCGCACAAGGGGAGCAACAAAAACGTATCCGTTCACCAACGCACTAACGGGGTTTCCAGGCAACCCGATCACGGCTTTTCCATCGCAAACGCCCAAAATGGTCGGCTTCCCGGGGCGAGTGTTCACGCCATGCACCAGCACGCCCGGATCGCCCAATTCGTCTATCGCGGCGGCGGTCATGTCTCGTGCGCTGGCGGATGACCCAGCGGTGATGAGTACCATTTCACACTCATCCAAAGCTCGTGAAATGGCAACTTTCATTGCATCCATACTGTCGGCGACAATGCCGTAGACCACAGGCTCGCCCCCATATTTTTCCACCAAAGTTGCTAAAGTATAGGAATTGATGTCTCGGACTTGCCCCGGCTGTGGACGTTTTTCTGGCTCGACCACTTCATCGCCACTGGATATAACTCCGATTTTCGGACACTGCACGACCTCGACTTGAGTGAAGCCAAGTGCCATTAATCCCCCCACTTCAGCGGGACGGATTGGACTCCCCTTGGGCTTGATGAGGGCATCCTTAGCAACGTCCTCGCCGATTCGGATTACGTTCTCCCCATCTGCGACTGCGCGGAAAATTTCGATTTCATCTGTAGGGGCGGACGGCCGTCCGCCCTTACTCAGAGTTTGCGTATATTCGAGCATAACGACCGCATCTGCGCCTTTGGGCAACATCCCGCCCGTGTGGATAATGGCAGTTGTTGTAGGCGTGATTTCAAGGTCGGGCGTTGCCCCCATGGGGCACTCGCCAATAAGATTTAGGTAAGCGGGCAAAGAATCAGATGCGCCATAGGTATCGCGAACTTTGACGGCAAATCCGTCCACCGTGGAGCGGGGGAATTCGGGTAAAGCGTGCGGGGCACGGAGGTCGGTTGCGGTGATTCTGCCTAATGCCGAATCGGTGTTGACCGTTTCGGTGGCAAGTTTAGGGTCAGGAAGGTTCCGTAGAAGTTTATCCAGTGATTCTTTTGGCGGGAGGAGAGTGAGAAATTCAGGCATATTTTTCCGTTTGAAGGTTTGAATGTTAAAAGATTGAAGGTTAGCGCATCCAGAAGGTAATGGTGAGGATGTAGAGGGTTAATCCTATCACGCTATAGGCTAAAATTTCGAGAAATTTCCAATTTGGGGAGGCACCTTCTGCTATTTTTTGCATCCAATAGATTTGGAAAAGGACAAGAGGGGCAACATAAAAAACGGGCAGAAACAGTGCGCGAGGAAGCCCGAAAAGGGGCATAGCAGAGAAGAGAAGGTAGGCGGTAAAAATGAAAATGTGATGCAGGGGCACGGCGCGCTCCCAGCTAATGCGAAGAAGAAGAGTGCCACGCTCATATTTGAGATCGTCTTTATAGGCAGGGAAATTAAGCGCAAGAAAAACGGCAAGCGCAAGGGCTGTAAGTGGAAAGGCAACTGCACCAAGTAGCCGATGGACTTCTCCCATCTGTAGGCTCAAGGAAAAGGCAGGGATGAGGAGGGCGATAAGAATAGCGAGAGTAAATTCGCCAAAACCGCTGGTTATGAGGCGCACAGGCGGAAGGGCATAGAGGAGTGCGAGAAGAAAAATTATTGTGGCAAAAATAAGGGAGATGAGATTGATTCCGCTCTGAAAAAGTGCAATGGTAAAGAGCGCAACGCCGCCAAGCAACGCCATCGAGATTTGAAAGAGTGCGGCGCGCACCCAATTGCGTTCTTTGAGAGTTTCTTCGGGCAGAATTGGCTCATTATGCGGACGAAAATAAACCGTGAGCAAATTCATAGCGAGGATGAGGAGCAAAATCCAGCCAAAGCCTAGCCAAAAGCTGAGAGGTGAATCGGCACGTCCGAGGTAGCGGGCGATTCCCGTGCCGAGGGTGTAGCTCAATGCGGCAAGAGCAAGGAGGAGAGGATTGGTGAAGGGGATGATGGATTTTAGTGTTTTTTTTTCAGTCATCAGTATTTGGTTTCACGCAAAGTCGCTAAGACGCTAAGAAAAGTTTTTGAAACTTTGCGTCTCTGCCGCTTTGTGTGAGATTGTGGAGTTAATTTCTGTTCTTTTTTATATCTCTATAGTGCATCTGGTTATGGGTATAGACCATCTTGACCATTTCTTCCACTGTGATCACACCAAGTTGAGGATGTGGATGACGGGCTTCGATTTTCAAGTCTTCTTCGGTCAAAGCCTCAACCCAATTTGCCATCTTTACTCGTATTTCTTGATATTGTTCTAGAAGCACTTCTGGAGTAAGGTCTTTGAATTTTTCCTGCTGGCGGGCGTTGTAGCGATCTAGGTCAAAATCTTCAGTTGCGCCTTTGCCGCCTTCAAGGACGCTCACAAAGAGTTTATAAAATGCCTGCTCAGCAGTTACAAGATGAAGCAGAATACTATGAATTGTCCAGTTGCCTTCTTCAGCGTAGATAACGCACGTCCAGTCGTCTTCTGATAAATCCGTGAAGTAGGCGGTCATTTTTTCACCTTCGGCACGGAGGCGTTTAGCGAGGAATGTTGGGGATTTTGACATAAGCTTTCCTAATATAACTACAGATACTATTTTCCCTAAGGTGGTTGAGTAGCTCGAAGCGAAGTGAAGAGCGTATCGAAACCACACTGCTTTCTACAACTATTGGTTTCGATACGGCAAAAGCATCGCCTACTCAACCAATTTTGAAAGAAGGCTGATAACCGCTCACCGAAAACTAAATACTGGCCACTGGTCACAGCAAGGAATAGCCACCATCAACGGTGATTGTCTGCCCGGTAATATATTCATTTTTTAGCAGAAATTCGAGTGCAGAGGCAATCTCATCTTCATTGGCGGGACGAGGAATAGGGAGACGATTTATGAGTCTCACCCATTCTTCTGCAGGGAAATCATCGGCAGGAAGAACAAGTCCCGGGGCAATGGCATTAACCCGTACATCGGGGGCAAAGGTACGAGCGAGAATTTTGGTCAGCGATTCTAAACCAGCTTTACTGACCGTATAATCGGGAAATTTTGACCATATTTTTTGCGCGGCTACATCCGTGATATTCACGATTAGCCCACTGCCCTCTTTTTTCATACGAGAAGCAGCTCCTTGCGCAAGGAGAAAAGGGGCACGGAGATTGAGATTCATGGTCGTGTCCCAATTAGATGCAGATAATGTACGAGCATCGGCAAATTGCATAATGGCGGCAGAGTTAACGAGTACGCGCAGGGGGTGAGATAAAGTATCCACAACGCGAAGCAAGTTTGAGATCGCGTTCGTATCGGTTAAATCTGCTTGAGCTAAAAAGACAGGGACATCCAATAATCTTAATTTCTGCGCGGCAGATTCTGCATCATCCCGCGAATGATTGTAATGAAGCAAGATGGCGTATCCCTGCTCGGCAAGGGTGCGCGCAAAGAGAAACCCAAGACGATGGGCAGAGCCGGTGATTAGAGCTAGAGGAGGGTATGATTCCATGTGGCGTTTTACTAAGATTAAATTAAAAGTGCGGAGAAAATTCTCCGCACTAAGTTTACCTCGATTGCACAATTATTTCTTAAAGAAATTAGAAATAAAGAACCACAAATTTGCGGGGCGTTCTGCGAGACGGCGCATAAAATAAGGATACCATTGCGTGCCAAAAGGAACATAAACACGAACCTGATAGCCCTCTTCTACAAGCTGATTTTGCAAATCTCGGCGAATGCCATAGAGCATTTGAAACTCAAAAAACTCTTTGCCCAAACCAATTTTCTTTGCATATTGCTTGGCAAAATCAATGCGTTTATCGTCTTGCGTGCCAATGGCGGGAATGGGCGGAGTACGTCCATCTTTGCTGACTTTGGCAAAATTATTCTCTAAAGTGCTATCCATGAGAATTTTGGTTAGAAGATCAAAATTGGCATCTACATCTTCCTTTTTAGGGAAAGCCAACTCGGGTGGCTCTTTATAAGCCCCCTTAATTAAACGAAAACGTGTGCCATCTTTGAGCATTTTCTTGGTATCTTCTTCGGCACGGTAAAGATAAGATTGCACAGCCATACCCACCGTTTCAGGGGTAAGGCCAACCTTGAGCATTTCATTATATGCGTCAATAGTGATGTCAGTATAGGGCGTATCTTCAATATCGATGCGCACAAAATTGCCATATTCTTTAGCTCGCTCTAAAATACGGCGTAGATTTTGCCGGCAAACTGTCGCGTTTAGCCCCATACCAATTTGGGTAAGTTTGATCGAAACGCCAGCACGCACATTGGCTTCTTCTATTGCATCCAAAATCCCCAAAATTTGCTCTGTAGAATTAATCGCTTCTTCTGCCATTGAAGTGTGCTCGCCAAGTTGGTCAAGTGTGGCATTAATGCCTTTTGCATTTAGAGTTTTTACAACAGCCAATGCTTCTTCATTCGTTTCCCCTGCCACAAAACGAGAAGCAACACTCCATGCAAAAGACCAACCCGTAACCATGCGTTGCGCCCAACCTGCTTGCGACAAATAAATTAGAAAAGAACGTAACATTTTTTCTCCTTTGGTTAGAAATAAAATATCTGCCATATCATAATGGAGCGTGTTATACTCTGCGAGTGTCATATATCACTAATTTTCATTTAAATTCTATAGTAGAGGTTCTGTGAAAACCCGCAACACATCTTTTATCTTTTTACGCATTATATCGCTCATCTTTGTAGTCGCCGCAGTTGCGTTGACCCTATATCAACTTGTCAAGTATAGCCGTGAGCGTAGCAACTACCCATCAGGCATGACCATAGGCGGCATCGCAGTCGGTGGCGTTGATGCGCAAGAAGCATCTGAACGCGTACTTCAAGTTTACACCCAACCTGTTGAAATTCAGTATGCAGGAGAAATTATTCATATTGACCCCACACAAATTGGCTTTGGTGTGGATATGGATAGTATGCTTGCCGCGGCAGATTTAGAGCGGACGACATCTTCATTTTGGGGTGGATTCTGGGACAGTCTGTGGAACCGAGCGCGCCCCGCGGGTGAGATTCCCCTCCGAGCATCGTTTGATAGTGAACAACTTGCTTTCTATCTCGAAACAGAAGTTGCCGCACGCTATGACCAACCCGCATCCGCGGCTCAACCCATTGCAGGCAGTGTGAACTTTGAAAGTGGGCAAACGGGGCAAGAACTAAATATAAGCCGCGCCACCATACTCGTAGAAGATGCCCTTCACTCCCCAACAAATCGCGTTGTGACTCTCTCATATCAACAAACAGAAGCAGAACGCCCCACAATGGAAAATCTCGAAATTTTGCTCAAACAAATTGTTGAACTTTCTGAGTTCGATGGCGTCATCAACTTCTATCTTGCCGATTTACAAAACGCGCAAGAAATTCACTTTTCGCTAAATGACAATGAAGATCTTTCCGTAAACCCCACAGATGTAGCCATAACTGCCTCTAGCACCATTAAAATCCCTATCATGATTTCAAACTTCATCCACGTAGGCACCCCAGATGAAGAAACCACTGGCTATATGGAAGATGTTTTTAGCCAGTCAGATAACGCCGCGGCAGATAACCTGATGGAAGAAATAGACTACGATACAGGTCCGCTCATCGTCAGTGATGATATGCACGCCCTCGGCTTAGAAAACACCTTTATGGCAGGATTTTTCTGTAGCCCCGCCTCGCCTTGCCCTCTTTTGAAACGCTACGAAACTCCAGCCAACCAACGCACAGAAATTATCACCAACCCCGATGACTATAACCAAACAACATCCTCTGATATAGGTATGTTGCTCACCGATATCTATCAATGCTCAGAAAGTGGCGGCGGCACATTACGCGCCGTATTTCCAAACGAACTCACCCAAGAGCAGTGCTTAGAAATGGTCGAGTTTATGGAGCTAGATAAATTTGGCTCTCTCATCCAAGCTGGTCTTCCAGACGGAACAAAATTTGCGCACAAACACGGGTTTATCCCCGATCGCTACGGTGTTGTACACGATATAAGCGATGTGGGCATCGCCTATACACCTGGGGGCGATTTTTCTATCGCTATCTACACCTACCATCCCATACAGGCAATTTGGGGAGATGTAAACCCGCTTTTTGTGGAGTTAACACAAGCTGTATATAATTACTTCAATACAAGTGGTTAAAACCAAGTAGAAAAGAGAAAAAATGAAATCTTACCGAAAAGAACTCTGGTTCCAAACGCCTAAACGCCGTGCTTTCATCAATATCACGCCCCAAGTTAACGAAGCCCTACAAGAAAGCGAAATTCAAGAGGGATTCGTGCTCGTAAATGCTATGCACATCACCGCATCCGTCTTCATAAACGATCATGAATACGGGCTTCATCAAGATTATGAAAAATGGCTCGAAGAACTCGCACCTCATGCACCCATAGAGCAATACAGGCACAACGACACAGGCGAAGACAATGCCGATGCACACATGAAACGCCAAGTGATGGGGCGAGAGGTCGTAGTCGCCATTACAAATGGACGCCTCGACTTCGGCACATGGGAGCAAATCTTCTACGGTGAGTTCGATGGCAGGCGAAGAAAACGCGTTCTAATAAAAATAATTGGCGAATAATATATGCAAAACAAACCCCGTTCCCCTAAAAGGAACGGGGTCTGTTTTTAGAACAATATATCATCTGACAGTTTCATAAATTGCCCCTTAAGTCTTGGGTAGCTAGATATATGACCCTAAATATGACCTCCAGCACTATCGAATATGACCCTGAATTTAGTAAGATGAGCATATCGAATCAACCCTTTTTCAGGAGAAAAAATGTCCACCAAAACAAAAATTTTTAGCACACTTACCATCTTCCTTTTGCTCGCGCTAGCCATAATCCCTTCTGCCTCAGCATTTGAGAGCATAGATGAGACTAACTATATCCTCGAAGAAGGAGAAGTTATCGAAGAAACCCTCTATATAGGCGCAGAAAGTATCGTTATAGATGGCACCCTCAAAGGCGATTTATACGCAGGTGCCCAAACAGTGACTGTCAACGGCACAGTTGAAGGTGATATATATACCGGCGCACAAACCATTGAAATTAACGGCACAATAGAAGGCGATCTAGTTGCCTTTGCTCAGTCTATACTTATCACTGGCACAGTTAAAGACGACCTTCGCGCAGGTGCCAGCGCACTTAAACTTAGCAAAGAAGCCCAAATTGGAGACGACCTCCTATTTGGCGGAGCAAGTCTTGAAACAAAAAAGGGCAGTTTTGTCGCTGGCGACATAGTTGTAGGCGCGGCGCAAGTACTCGTCTCAGGCAATGTAGATGGAGACATAGCCGTAGGCGCAGGCGCGTTTGAACTCAATGGTGATGTAACTGGCAATGTTAATGCCCAAGTAGAATCGAATGAAAATAGCAAAAATATGCCCCCAATGAACTACGGGCCTCCTCCAACTTTTGGCATTCCTCAAGTAAGCCCTGGTATGACCATAGATGAAAATGCCTCCATTGGCGGTGATTTAAGCTATACCGCTTATAATAAAATGACCTTCCCCACAGGTGTAGTCGCTGGCGAAACCCTCCGTATTGAACCTGCCTACGAAGAGTTTGAAGCCCCCACGCCCCCCACCCCCACAGAAGTAGCTGGTTTTTGGGCACTAAGCTGGGTTCGCACCGTTATTACCCTCTTTATCGTTGGCTTACTCTTCATGCAGTTTTTCCCCAATCTTCTACTTGGCGCAGGGCATCGGCTTCAAACAAACCCCTTGCCCAGCTTCGGATGGGGCATACTCTCCTATTTAGCTTTCTTCTCAGCATTATTCTTCATCGCCCTTGCAACCATCATTGGCGCAACAATTTTTGGCGCACTCACGCTAGGAAGCCTAAGTTTCATAATTATCGTTGTCGGCATCCTTTTATCCATCTCGTTCACCCTCGCCTTTGTCATCATTGTCGCCTATCTTACAAAAATCATTGTCAGCGTTTTAGGTGGCAACCTCATCCTTGCACGCGTCAAACCTGAGTGGGTCAATCACAAAGTTTATCCCCTTCTCGTTGGCGTAACACTTCTCTCGCTAATCATTTCTATCCCCGTTGTGGGCTGGTTTATCAAGATTATTATCATCTTACTCGGCCTCGGTGCCCTATGGATTTTAGGAAGCGAGCAATTCGGCAAAAAAGAAGAGGCGCTAACCGAAGCATAAATTGGATGAGGTGCCGCAACACGCGTAAACTCAACTTGAGTGCCCTTGTTCAACACTTCTTTCCCCCCAACTTTAGAACCCGCTCCATTAGCAATACCTTCGCTATTTTGCAGGGCGGTTTACCGTCCTTTAGCTTTGAGCCTGTGGATTTATCCACAGGCGGGTGCAATGAATTTAGACCGCCTGCCCGTAAACGGGGCAGGCTCAAAGCGAAAGCCCCGTTGGGGCTATGTACTCGTCAACAAATAAAATCTTCTTCGCAAAATGCGTACCCTATTTTATTTATCTTGCTTTTTTGTTGATGAAAATATTTTCTCAGAGGGCTTGCAAAACTAACCTCTGAATTTGGCAAAGGTATTGTTTAAGGGAACGGGTTCTTGTGTAGCCCATCTCCACACATCCGCTCATTAAACGAAAGCAAGCCCAAATTCACACGCGAAGCGTGTGCTTCATCCATCCAAAATATCGTATAATTATATCTACACACCTCTCATAGAAAAGGAAAAAAAATGACTGATCCCCGTATTACTAAATTAGCTAAAGTGCTCGTCAACTATTCGCTCAAGGTTCAACCCGGCGAGCAAATGCTCATCCAAACCACCCCACAGGCAGATGAATTAACGATAGCTGTTTATAAAGAAGCCATAAAAGCTGGGGCACATATAATGACGCTTAACCAAGTAGATGGCTTGCGTGAAGTTTTCTTCAAAACCGCATCAGATGAACAACTTGAATATATTGCCCCCGTGCAAAAAATGATGCTAGAGACTTTCGACTGCTTTTTACGCATTCAAGCCGATAGCAATACGCGCGCCATGAGTGGCGTAGACCCGAAAAAAATGGCGCAAGTTGGGCGCGCAAATGCTGCAATGAGCAAAATTATGATGCAACGCTCGGCAACTGGAGATTTGAAGTGGTGCATGACGGTTTATCCCACAAATGCGATGGCGCAAGAAGCCAATATGAGCCTTGCCGATTATACTGAGTTTGTCTATGGCGCAGGAATGCTCAATGAGGATAGCCCAACCGCATTTTGGGAAGGGGAAGCTAAGCGACAGGCCAAGCTAATTGAATGGATGAAAGGGCGCAAAGAAGTAGTGCTAAAAGGCGATAATATAGATATGACTCTATCTATTGACGAGCGTACCTTTATCGAATCGGCGGGAACGCATAATTTCCCATCTGGTGAGGTTTTCACTAGCCCAATCGAAGATTCTGCTGAGGGATGGGTGCGTTTCAAATACCCAGCAATTCATGGCGGGCAAGAGATTCATGATATTGAATTGTGGTTTGAAAAGGGTAAAGTTGTAAAAGAAAAAGCGGGTAAAAACCAAGATTTATTAACCGCCCTACTCGATACCGATGAAGGCTCTCGTTTCCTTGGTGAGTTGGGCATTGGTACAAATTACGGCATTAAACGCTTCACAAAAAATATGCTCTTCGATGAGAAAATTGGCGGCACCATTCACCTTGCAGTTGGCGCAGGTTTCCCCGAAGGTGGCGGCAAAAACGAATCAGGTCTACACTGGGATATGCTCTGCGACATGCACAATGCCGAGATTTTGGTAGACGGCGATCTTTTCTACAAAGATGGAAAAATTGTAGTTGAGTAAAAACAGATAATCTAATTTTAATCCGCTAATCTGCTTTTCGCAGATTAGCGGATTTTCTTTTAATTGCACAGAAATCGCAAGACAACAAAAGCTCTTTCGGTGTACAATTCTTCTTCATCCGAAAAGATAAAGAGAGGTATTATGCTCATTGATTTAGCACTGCGCGAAGGCGCACAAATTGCCACCCAAACCTGCATGAATATCAACGCCAAAGATCGCGTTTATATTATTACCGATGAAAAAACTCACCTAATCGGTCAAGCCCTCAAGGAAGAATCTCTAGCCACTGGCGCAAAAGTAAAACTCATTAAACTAGAAGATTTTCACGCCCGCCCATTGCTCGAAATGCCTATAGGATTTATGGACGCTCTCTTTAAGTTTGACCCAACTGTCACACTCTTTGCCGCCGATGCACAAAAAGGCGAGCTCGCATTTCGAATGCAAATCACCATGCAAATGTTCAAGAAGGGGATGAAATATAGACACGGGCACTTGGTTTCAATTACCCCTCAACTTATGCGCGAAGGGATGCGCGCAGACTATAATAAAATCCACGATTTGACCATGCGCGTTTACGAAATGGTCAAAAAAGCCCAAACTATCACCTTCACATCTCTAAAGGGGAGCAATGTGACTGCTCAATTCTCCCCAAAACTAAAATGGGTTCCTTGCCACGGTCTCTATCACAGCCCCGGCGATTGGGGCAACTTGCCCGAAGGTGAAGTCTTTACTTGCCCCCAAAATATAAATGGCATCATCGTTGCCGATATTCTCGGCGATTATTTCTCCCCCAAATATGGCGTATTAGACACGCCTGTTACTTTTGAAGTTAAAGATGGATGGGTGAAAAAAATAAGCTGTGATAATAAAGAAATTGAAAAAGAAGTCTGGGCTTATCTCAACTCGAATGAAAACGGGGCGCGCGTGGGGGAATTTGCCATCGGGACAAATACCGCGCTGACGAAATTGAGCGGCGTACTGCTACAGGACGAAAAAATCCCCGGCATCCATATCGCATTTGGAGACCCAGGTGGGCGCGCTACCGGTGCAGATTGGTCAGCATCTACGCACGTTGATGTTATCCCCACAGATTGCACCATTGCCCTTGATGGCGTAGAAATTATGCGTGATGGGGAATTTGTATTTGAGTAGAATTTAGAAATATTTTGTCCAAGAAACAAAAAAGCCCTTGTGCGGATTCAAAATTCCGCACAAGGGCTTTTAAATTGCTCTAGCCGCCGTCCTCGGCGGCGGGGACACCGCCAAGAGCACTTTTACAAAAGGTCTAATGTTAACGATAGGAATTTTTATCTTAAAGCCCTTCTTCTGAGCCGCCGTCCAAAATAGCCAAGCCAGCAACTCCCTTTTCAGACAGATAAAGCTCCCTTTCACGCGTAATTTTAGCTTGGGAGGCATTGGTCAACTCTTGTGCGGAGACAGGCTTACTCCTCCTTGCGATTATTCTCTACATTCATAATAGCGGGGATAAAGAAAGCGGTGATGCCCATCAGGAGTGTCAACCCACCACCAACCCAATACCAGGTGCGGATGCCAAGCCAATCAGAGATGGGACCTGCAATTATCAAGCCCAGCGGAGACATTGCCATCGCCGCACTACCAACAAGCGACATGACACGTCCCTGCATATCGGGGCGCACAGAAGATTGGATAATCGCCATCATAGGACCATTCGCAAAAGCAACCATAATCCCGGCGATAAACATGCCACCCAAAGCCAGATTAAAGGCAGAAGCGGGTGCGAATCCGACCAGCATAATACCGACACCAATTCCAATTATGCCCATCATCGAGGTGATAATCTTACGCTTGAATCCACCCCAAACGCTGAGGAGTACGCCGCCCAAAATTACGCCGCCGCCCCAGAAAGAATCCATCAAGCCGAATTGGAGTGCGCCACCACCGAAATGCTTGGTCACCAGCAAGGGCATGAGAGCGCTGGTTGGTGAGAGCAGGAAGTTGATCATCGCTATCATGATGAGGATGCTGAGCAAGCCGGGCCACGCGGCGACGTAGGTAAATCCCTCTTTCAGGTCTTGCCAAAAACGAGTTTCACTGGCTTTCTGTCCATTCTCACGAATAGGTTGAGGAATGGGGATGAAGAAAAGCGGCAAAATAGCCACAAGTGCCGTGCCAACATCAATGAGCAGGACGTTTTGAGTGGAGATAACCTCAATCAGAACAGCACCTGTTGGTGGAGCGACAATGTTAATCGCTCCTTGTAAGGTTTGATTCATTCCTGCGATGCGCGCTAAATGTTTTTTAGGAACCATCAGCGAAGTGGATGCTTGCATGGCTGGCCAGTGGAACGCGCCGCCCAAACCGCGCAAGAACATCATCGCGTAGATATGCCAAAGTTCTATATTGCCATTGGCGAAGAGGAAAACCAATCCCAGCGTGGCGAGCATAATTACGCCATCGGCAACCATGATGATGATACGCCGATTGAGCCTATCGACCAGCGCGCCCGCGAAAGGTCCCAATACGATTTGAGGGAGCATGGCGAAAAGAGTGGCAGTTGCCAAAATAGTGGCAGAGCCACTTTCTCTGGTGAGATACCAAACCAGCGCAAATTGCACGAGCGAACTACCAAAGAGCGAGACAGCTTGTCCGCTCCAAATGGTGAAAAAGCGAAATGCCCAGTTTTCTGGGAGTTGGGAATCTTGAATTGTGTCTTCCATGTGACCTCGAGGTTTTAGGGATTAAGAACCTGCTCAATATAACAGGATTAGGTCATATTTGACAGTACTGGAGGTCATGTGCGGGGTCATGTGAAAAATGAAAAACTCAGAGATTTGTTCCATGCGAGTAGCGTTAATGATAAAGAGGAAAGCATTTTTGTCTTCGGCAACTTTAGCGTAGCCG